>CAJTGF010000002.1 GCA_910575585.1 Clostridiaceae bacterium | reverse complement strand
GATGAGACCAGGAAAACAGGAGGGCCTCACCCCGAGTGTTTTCCGCTTTGGGCTCATCGGAATGTTCGGCATATCTGAACCCGGACGGGACAGCTCTCCTCTGACTGGCCTCACGACAATCCCCGCCCCTACTTTGCTCACTCAACTAAACAGCAAAATACCAGCCTCTGGTCCCGCTTTTTCTATTATATTAGGGAGCGGATCCGGAGGCTGCAGGCGTCAAACGGAAGGAAAATGAGGTTGTGTCCCGGCAGTTGCTGGAGCATGTGATGGCGATGCTGTGGCGGTCCGCGATCTGTTTGGCGATGGGAAGGCCAAGGCCGCTGCCTGTCCGGTTTTGTTTGGAATGATCTTTATAAAAACGGTCAAAAATATAAGGAATGTCCTCGGGCAGGATCCCGCTGCCCCGGTCTGTCACCGTCACCAGGCACTGGCCGTCCAGGAAGGCCATGGTCACGGTCACCGCAGTCTCCGGAGGCGAGAACTTTACGGCGTTGTCCAGGATGATCATAAACATCTGCCGCAGCCGCCCGTAATCTCCTCGAAAGAGCACCAGCCCCGCTTCGTTGTCAAATTGGATGGCTATTCGCTTTCGGTCCGCCACCATCTGCATGGAGCGGACTGAATCCGTCAGGATGTCCGTCAGGTTCAAGGTGGTCTTGTCGATCTGAAAATTGCTGTTTTGGAGCCTGGAAAGTTCCAAAAGATCGTTAACCAGACGTTCCAAATGCGCGGTGTCCAAAAGCATTTGGCGGAAATAGTCCTGCATCTGGGCCGGGTCTGTAACCAGGCCCTGCTCCAGCACCTCCAGGGAGCCTTTAATGACCGTGATGGGGGTTCGAAGCTCGTGGGAGACATTTGACATAAAGTCTTTCTGGATCTTGTCCAGTTTTTTCCGTTCCGTTTCGGTGACGGCCAGCTGGGCAAAGAGATTATTGATATTGGAAGCCAGGGCTCCGATCTCGTCATCCTGGTCCACCTGGACCCGGGCGGAATAATTCCCTTGTATAACCTGCTTTACGGCCTGGCCGATCTCCTTTAGGGGGGTGATAAAATGGCGGGCCAAAAGCGCCGACAGGGCAAAGGACAAGATCAGGGCTGCCAGGATGCAGACCACCAGGATGGCGATGCCCTGGCGCTGGGCGTCAAGGATGCCGTTGACCGGGCTGTGAAGCAGCAGGGCAGCAGTGATATTGCCATCCCTGTCCCTTACGGGGGCTCCCACGGTGATGGAGGACTGATCCAGTATATGGGAGAAGGCTTTATTGGAGCTCACCTGTCCCTGAAAGACCTGGCCGATCAGGTCTTTGGTGCCCTTGGGCAGATGGGAGTAGGACAAAGAGTAGTGTCCTGTGTCCAGCTCAATGGTCTGAGCGTCCTTATCCACCAGCCACACTTCCCCGATGGCGGTGTCTTTGATGAGCCGCAGATAGGCACTGTAGCCTCTGCCGCCGCCCTGGGCCTGTTTTTGCTGGTACAGGGAGATGGTGCGGGCCATGGACACGGCCTGATCTTTCAGCTCCCCTTCATGGATGCGGGCGGTGTGCCAGGTAAACTGGATGCCGAAAAGGATGCCCACGATCAGGGAAAACATTAAGAGCACGGCGGAAAAGTAGCCGATGAGCCGGTGGGTGATCTTGTATTTCATGAGGGGCTGCCCTCAAACTTATAGCCCATGCCCCAGATGGTCTTGATCTGCCAGCCGGGATGGGGGAACTTGTCCAGTTTGGCTCTGAGCCGCTTGATATGGTTGTCAACGGTGCGGTTATCCCCCAGGTAATCGTATCCCCATAGGGTGCTTAGCAGATTGTCCCTGGAAAAGATCTTCCCGGGATTGGCAAGCAATGTCCACAAGATCTCAAGTTCCTTCTTGGTCAGGGGGATGTTCTGCCCGTCAATGGTCACGGCCGCCTGGTCCAGGGATACCTGGAGATTGTCATAGGAAAGGGACTGAGGCGTTCCGTTTTTGGGGGAACTGTCGATGCGGCGCAGGATAGCCCGGATCCTGGCCATAACCTCCCCGCCGGAAAACGGTTTTACGATATAGTCGTCCGCTCCGATGTCCAGACCCATGATGCGCTCAAAGTCCTCCCCCCTGGCGGTCACCATGACAATGGGGATGTTGGAGGTCCTGCGGATCTTGCGGCACACCTCAAAACCATCCTGCTTTGGCATCATCACATCCAGAAGCACTACGGCGAAGGTATTCTGTTCAAACAACTCCAGGGCTTCCTCCCCGTCAAAGGCGACCACAGGTTCGTAGCCTTCTTTCTTGGCAAATTCGCTTAAAATCCTTGTTATTTGAATGTTATCATCTGCAATGAGGATTTTCTCCATAGACGACTCCTTTCTAAATCTATACTATAGCTTAAAAAGATGTCATTTTTGTGTCTTTTTCTTTGTATTTTATCACAAAATCGAACTGATAAAAATACAATTTTGATACAATTTGTCGGTAATATAGAAGAACAGAAAAATAATGGAGGATTTCTTTTTATGAAAAAACAGGCAAGCATTTTACTGGCATCTATGATGGTTATGTCATTGACGGCAGGATGTGGGCAGCAGGAGGCGGCTCAGACTTCAGCAGCTACGGAGGCTGAGACTACTACGGCAGCAGTTACGGAGGCTGAGACTACCACAGCCGAGGAGACTACCACGGCAGCGGAGACCGAAGCCGAGACAGAGGCAGAGAAAGCTTCCGCGGGCGGCTACAAGACAGGTCTGGCTATCGTGTCCTCTATGGGCAGCTCCAAGGACGCGGCAGACGGCGAGGGCCTGGCTCAGGTGGATTCCGTGGCAGCGGCAGTTGTTGTGGACGCAGACGGAAAGATCGTAAGCTGTCAGCTGGATACGGCTCAGAACAAGATGGGCTTCACCGCTGAGGGCAAGGTGGTCATGAAGGAAGAGTTTAAGACCAAGAAGGAACTGAAAGAAGACTACAACATGAAACCGGCTTCCGGCATCGGCAAAGAGTGGTATGAGCAGGCGGAAGCTTTGGAAGCATATGTGATCGGAAAGACTGCTGAGGAAGTTAAGGGCATTGCGGTGGACGAGTCCACCAAGCCAACGGACGCGGATCTGGTGGCGGGCGTTACCGTTAAGATCGGCAGCTACAAGGAAGCCATCGCCGAGGCAGCCGAGAATGCTAAGGCAGAGGGCGCAGGCGAAGGCGACAAGTTAGGTCTGGGCATTATTACCAACATGGATAAGTCCAAAGATGCCGAGGCGGATGCCGAGGGACAGTGCCAGGCATACTCTACATATGTGGCAGTGACCACGGACGCAGACGGTAAGATCACCACCTGTATCATCGACTCCACCCAGGGTACCGTGAAGTTTGACGCAGAGGGCAAGATTACTTCCGATTTGACCGGCGGCGTGAAGACCAAGAGACAGCTGGGCAACGACTACAACATGAAACCGGCTTCCGGCATCGGCAAAGAGTGGTTTGAGCAGGCCGCTGTTCTGGAAGAGTACTTTGTAGGCAAGACCAGCAGCGAAGTGGACGGGATCGCGGTGGACGAGTCCACCAAGCCAACGGATGCCGATCTGCTGGCAGGCGTTACCGTATCCATCGGCGGATATAAGACAGCTGCTGTAAAGGCAGTTGAGAACGCAAAATAAAAAGCCATAAAAGAGTCCCGGCAAAGTGCGCGCAAGGAGAGGGAAAGCGTGCCTGCGCCGGGGCTTTTTTTGCGTTTTTTGGCAGTTTGTGTTTGAGCATAAAAAACTCCAGAGCGGTTTGCTCTGGAGTTTAAACGTCTTTTTTGTTAAGCTCTCTCTACTAAGCCGGAACGCAGGCAAGAAGTACATACATACATCTTTTTCGCGCCGCCGTTCACTTTTACTTTAACAGATTTCACGTTAGGTTTCCACATCTTGTTGGATCTTCTATGGGAATGGCTCACTGCATTACCAAAGTGAACGCCCTTACCGCAAATTGAACATTTAGCCATGATCGCACCTCCTTAACAGCTACTTGGCTTCCAATACACGGAACCCACAACAATATGTATAATAACAGATTATGCCACAATTTGCAAGCTAAATTTAAAAAATCTTTGTAATAGACACAATATGCCCGGTGTGGTATACTTTATCTATACATCTGCCCGGGCCGTTTGGAAGAGTATAGCAAAGCTTAGCCTGGGCAGAATAGGAATAAGAGATGTGGGACACAGCAGAGGTTCCGCAGGATGCGTCTGGGCTTATGGCCGCAGGCGGCGGACAAAGTATAAGGAAGACGGGAGGTTTTTTCATGAAAGGGCGGATCAGCAACAAACTGGGCGAGATCCTGATCAATCCGGAAGTAATCGCCATTTACGCGGGAACAACGGCAGTGGAGTGTTTCGGCATCGTGGGGATGGCGGCCATCAGTATGAAGGACGGCCTAGTGAAGCTTTTGAAAAAGGAGAGTCTGACCCACGGGATCAACGTAGAGATTGCGGATAACCGCATTTCGCTGGATTTCCATGTGATCGTGGCCTACGGGATCAGCATCTCAGCGGTTGCGGACAATTTAATCGAGAACGTAAAATACAAAGTGGAAGAATTCACCGGGATGACCGTTGACAAGATCAATATCTTTGTCGAGGGCGTCAGAGTGATTGATTAAGGAGGAGCATCTGGTGGGTATGAATACGATTGACGCAAAAACTCTTCAAAGGGCCTTTCTGGCAGGCGCCAAGGGGCTGGAAGCAAAAAAGGAATGGATTAACGAACTGAACGTGTTCCCGGTGCCGGACGGAGATACGGGCACGAATATGACCATGACCATTATGTCGGCTGCCAGGGAAGTGGCGGCCATTGAAGAGCCTACCATGGAGAATCTGGCAAAGGCCATCTCCTCCGGCTCCCTTCGGGGCGCAAGGGGCAACTCCGGCGTGATCTTGTCCCAGCTGTTTCGGGGGTTTACCAAGGAGATCAAGCCCCTTGAGACCATTACCACCACCACATTGGCCAACGCCTTTGTCAGGGCTGCGGAGACTGCCTACAAGGCCGTCATGAAGCCTAAGGAGGGTACGATTCTGACGGTGGCAAAGGGGATGGCGGACAAGGCGGTGGAGCTGGTGACGGAGACGGAGGATGTCATCGAGTTTGCCCAAAAGGTCATTGCCCACGGGGACTATGTCCTTAGCCAGACGCCGGAGATGCTGCCGATCCTTAAGCAGGCAGGCGTGGTGGATTCCGGCGGACAAGGGCTGATGCAGGTGATGAAAGGGTGTCTGGACGGCCTTTTGGGCAAGGAGACGGATCTTAATCTTCAAACGGGAGCCGGCGGGACGCCGCAGCCTGTCTCCCAGGCAGCACAGGGTCCGGCCCTTGAAGAGGCGGACATCAAGTTCGGCTACTGCACGGAATTTATCATTAATGTGGAGAAGGAGTACGGGGACAGGCAGGAGCGGGAGTTTAAGACCTACCTGGAGTCCATCGGCGATTCCATTGTGGTGGTATCGGATGATGATGTGGTCAAAGTGCATGTCCACACCAACGACCCGGGCCTTGCCATCCAGAAGGCCCTGACTTTCGGCTCTCTGTCCAGGATGAAGATCGACAACATGCGGGAAGAGCATCAGGAGCGTCTGATCATGGATGCGGAGAAGAAGGCCGGTCAGGAGAAGGGGCAGGCCGCCTTAGGCGGCGCGGGCCAGATGGCTTTGGGCCAGCAGGCAGAGGGCGGCCAGGATCAGCCCAGGAAAGAGTACGGGTTTATCGCGGTGTCCATCGGCAGAGGCTTTGGAGAGATCTTTCAGGGGATCGGCGCCGACTACCTGATCGAGGGAGGCCAGACCATGAACCCCAGCACCGAGGATATGCTCAATGCCATTGACAAGGTCAACGCGGACACCATTTACATCCTTCCCAACAACAGCAACATCATTCTGGCGGCGGAGCAGGCGGCTTCTCTGGCAGAGGATAAGGATATTGTGGTAGTGCCTTCCAAGACCGTTCCCCAGGGCATCACGGCCATCATCAATTTCGCGCCGGATCTTTCGCCCCAGGAGAACAAGGAGGCCATGATGGCGGAGATGGGCCGGGTGAAGACGGGACAGATCACCTACGCGGTCCGGGATACGGTGATCGACGACAAGGAGATCCATTCAGGGGATATTATGGGCATCGGCGACGCCGGCATCCTGTGCGTGGGCAAGTCTGTGATGGACACCACGCTGGATACGCTGAAATCCATGGTGGACGGGGATTCGGAGCTGATTACCATTTACTACGGCGTGGATATCGGGCAGGAGACGGCGGAGAAGCTTTTGGAGCGGGTAGAGGAAGCCTGGCCGGACTGCGAGGTGGAGCTTCACAGCGGCGGCCAGCCTATTTACTATTATCTGATGTCCGTGGAATAAGTATAGAAAAGAAACCGAAGACGGGGAAAAGACAAGGGGCCAGGATGCAGGGATGCATAAGGGCCCCTTGGGTCAGTTTTGAAAGACGGGATGGAAGGTTATGGAGAGCGATCAGGATTCGGTCCGCGCCCTAAAGGGGATCGGGGACAAGACGGGAAAGCTGTTTGAAAAATTGGGGATCTTTACGATTCAGGATCTTTTGGGGTACTATCCCAGGGAATACCACGTCTATGAGGAGCCGTCCCCCATAGGGGAGCTGAAAGTGGATATGACAGGAGCGGCGGCAGGGGTTCTTCAAAAGTCGGCGTCTGTCCGCGCTTTTCAGAATAAGAAGGTGATCACCGCCTCGTTAAGGGATGAGACGGGGACGCTGCAGCTGACCTGGTTTAATATGCCTTTTTTGAAAAATACGCTTCAGGCAGGGACGTATCACGTTTTTTACGGAAAAGTCGTGAAAAAGAATAACCGCCTGACCATGGAGCAGCCGGAGATCTTTGCCAGGGAAGGCTACCAGGCCATGATGGAGTCCATGCAGCCGGTGTACGGCCAGACCAAAGGGCTGGGAAATAAAGCCATTACAAAAGCGGTGGCCCAGGCCCTTTTGCGCAGGCAGATGGAGCGGGAGTATCTTCCGGCCTACATCCGGAAAAAATATGAGCTGGCGGAGTACAATTTTGCCCTGGAGCACATCCATTTTCCGGAGAATCGGCAGCAGCTTCTTTTTGCCAGGAAGCGGCTGGTGTTTGACGAGTTTTTCTTGTTTATCCTGGCAGTGCGGCGGTTAAAGGAGAAGCGGCAGGACAGAAAGAGCGCCTGGGTCATGAAAGCGGCGCCGCAGGTGGCAAAGCTTATGGAGGACCTTCCCTATGATCTGACAAAGGCCCAGAGGAAGGTGCTTGATGAAATCATGGAGGACATGGCCGGCGGGCTGGTGATGAACCGCCTTGTCCAGGGGGATGTGGGTTCGGGTAAGACCGTTATCGCCATCATGGCCCTTTTGACGGCAGCTTATAACGGCTGCCAGGGGGCGATGATGGCTCCCACTGAGGTTTTGGCCAGGCAGCATTATGAGGGCATGCTCCGCATGTTTGCCGACTACGGCATTGACAAGGTCCCGGTTCTGCTTACCGGCTCCATGACGGCAAAGGAGAAGCGGATGGCTTACGAGAAGATCAAAAGCCATGAGGCGGATATCGTTGTGGGGACCCACGCCCTGATCCAGGACAAGGTGGTCTATGACAGGCTGGCCCTGGTGATCACCGACGAGCAGCACCGGTTCGGCGTGGGGCAGCGGCAGATGTTTGGGGACAAGGGCCAGGAACCTCATGTTCTGGTCATGAGCGCCACGCCGATACCCAGAACGTTGGCCATTATCTTATACGGGGATCTGGACATTTCCGTTATCGATCAGATGCCGTCGGACCGGCTGCCGGTGAAAAACTGCGTTGTAGGAACCAGTTATCGGCCCAATGCTTACTCGTTTATAAGGAAACAGGTGGAGCAGGGGCGGCAGGCTTATGTAATCTGTCCCATGGTGGAGTACAGCGAGATGATGGAGGCGGAGAATGTGCTGGATTACACCAAGACTTTGCGGGAAGCGCTGCCGGGGATCGCGGTTGACTTCCTCCACGGGAAGATGAAGGGCAAAGAAAAGAACGAGATCATGGAGCGGTTTGCGGCCAATGAGATTCAGGTGTTAGTGTCCACCACGGTGATCGAGGTGGGGGTCAATGTGCCAAACGCCACGGTGATGATGATCGAAAACGCGGAACGGTTCGGTCTGGCCCAGCTGCACCAGCTGCGGGGGCGGGTAGGCCGGGGAAAGCATCAATCGTACTGCATCTTGGTCAACTGCGGGGACCAGGAGGGGACGTCGGAGCGGTTGGATATCCTAAACCGGTCCAACGACGGGTTTTACATCGCCTCGGAGGATTTAAAGCTGCGGGGGCCGGGGGATATCTTCGGCATCCGCCAAAGCGGGGATATGGAGTTTAAGCTGGCGGATATTTTTACGGACGCCAATCTTTTAAAAACCGTGTCCCAGGAGGTGGACCGGCTTCTTGAGGCGGACCGGGATCTGGTCTGTCCGGAACATCAGGAGCTTGGGAGGCGGCTTGGAAAGTATCTGGAAAGTAGTTATGATAAGGTGAATTTGTGAAGGAAAGCTTTTTTGTGTGAAATGGTGAAAGGGATAAATTGCTGTATTGTTGAGTGAACAATGGGCGGGGATTGTCGTGAGGCCAGTCAGAGGAGAGCTGTCCCGTCCGGGTTCAGATATGCCGAACATTCCGATGAGCCCAAAGCGGAAAACACTCGGGGTGAGGCCCTCCTGTTTTCCTGGTCTCATCTCCATGGCATAGATTCACCCTGCCGGGACAGCTCTCCTCTGCCTGGCAAAACCAGAATTCGCTGGCTAAGGTTTGCTCACTTAAGGTGGTTTCGGTAGGGGACGCTGTTTCGACTTTGCAGCGAAAAAACAGCTTCTTTTTATGGCCTCAAGTATATTGTTGAGTAAGGTTAAGGCGGGGTTGCTGTGAACCTGAAAGGATCTGCCGCCTTGCAATTGAAAGCAATAGCAAGATTCCGTTCTTCCGCGGATTCGGGTATTCGAGTTTTTATGTTCCTATACACGCATGGATACTCCACGTCCTGCTTTATAAAATATGGAAAATTATAAAAAGGCCGTGTTTTCCGGTGTTTTTCCTCGTGTTATTAAAATATGGTGTTGGTCAGTATCTATATTAGCCGCCATATTTCAACCATATGAAAGGATTATGTTTATGGCATTTGCGAACTCAAACAACATCCTTTTGGCTAACACCCAAAGTATAACAGGCAGGATCTGTTCCGATAAATACCATGCGCAAACTTTACTGTCGATAAAACAGATATCTTTCCGCCGCAACGTTGAAACAGCGCCCCTATCGGAAACACCTTAAGCGAGCAAATCCCGGCCAGCGAATATCTGCTTTTGCCAGGGCGGGAAGGGTGGGATGGTACCGGCAGGGTGAATATATGCCATGAAGATGAGACCAGGAAAACAGGAGGGCCTCACCCCGAGTGTTTTCTGCCTTAAGGGCTCATCGGAATGTTTGGCATATCTGAACCCGGACGGTACCATCCCACCCTTCCCGCCCTGGCTCCACGACAACCGCCGACTCTGCGCACTTTTAACTAAACAGCAAGATAAAACCAAAGCTCCGCTTTATCCAGATTAGGAATTTGTTAAAAAATGACAGATTACGCAGAACCTTCTAGTGTATTATTTTTGCTAAGACACATAATAGGAGTGTAGCAATTAACCAACACACTTTAAATCAAGGAGGCGTTTATTATGTCTAACAAATCTACGAACACTACTAATGTACCAGAGGCAAGAGAGGCGATGGACAAATTCAAAATGGAAGTTGCAGGCGAGATCGGAGTGCCGCTTACTAACGGCTACAACGGCAACCTGACATCTGCCCAGAACGGTTCCGTAGGCGGGTATATGGTGAAAAAGATGATTGAGGCCCAGGAGAGACAGATGGCTGGGAAGTAAAGATGAAATAAGAATCAAAGAGGAGCTCCGGGCAGTGAAAGACTGGCCGGAGCTTCTTTTATCCGTTTCATATGGCAGGAATGGATCTTCATACATGTGGGGAATGTTCACAGATTTTTCACAAATAAATTAGCACTCGCCCCTTGACAGTGCTAATAATAAGTGATATAGTACATATATAACAAATAAAACAAATAGCATTTATAGATAAGGAGAGATGATTATGTTGATGCCAAGTATTTTCGGGGAAAATTTATTTGATGATCTTATGAGCGGTTTCCCGTTTGGGAACTGGAGAGGCGACCTTGTGTCGGGAGGCTTTATGAAGACCGATATCCGGGATACGGATCAGGGCTATGAGCTGGATATTGAGATGCCGGGATTTAAAAAGGAGGATATTCGGGCAGAGTTAAAGGACGGATACCTGACCGTTGAAGCCCAGACAACCAGCGACAGGGACGAGAAGGACGACAAAGGGAGATATATCCGCAGGGAGCGGTACTCCGGCTCCTGCCAGAGACGGTTCTTCGTAGGAAGGGAAGTGACCCAGGAGGATATTCGGGCAAAGTTTGACAACGGCATCTTAAAGCTGACAGTTCCCAAGAAGGAGGCGCTGCCAAAGAAGGAGGAAGAGCGGTATATCGCCATTGAAGGATAAGGCAGTGGCGGAATAGCAGAATAGAAGAATTACGGAAAAGCGGAAAAGCAGATGACAGACGGACAGGGGGCGTATGGGATCTTCCATACGCCCCCTGTTTTAAGCATTCTTATCGGTAGATCTTCTGATGTTCGAAAACCGGCTCGCTGGTCAGTTCCACGCCCAGACGCTGGAAGGTGCGGATGTCCACATTGGACAGCATCACGGAGGTGTGGGCCTGGCAGCCTTTTAACTTGGACAGCTGATCCAAGGCTTTCTGGGCATTCTGGTCCGTGGCGGCACACATGGACAGAGCGATAAGCACCTCGTCGGTGTGGAGCCTGGGATTTTTGTTGCCGAAATAATTGACTTTCAGCTTTTGGATAGGCTCAATGGCGGACGGGGCGATGAGATGGATCTCATCGGGGATGTGTCCCAGTGTCTTTACCGCGTTTAAGAGCAGGGCTGCGGAGGAGCCGAGAAGATCGCTGGTCTTTCCGGTGACGATCTGTCCGTCGGGCAGTTCCAGGGCTGCAGCCGGTGATTCATTTACCTGGGCCTTTTCGTTGGCGGCCACAGCTACTTTTCTGTCCTTTGCCGTGATCCGGGCCTGCTTCATCAAAAGCTCGATCTTGTAGACCTCTTCCTCGGAACCGTTGCCTGTGGCCCGGCGGTTTAAGGCGTGGTAATACCGGCGCAGGATCTCCTGGAGGGAGGCTTCCCGGCAGGCGTCGTCGTCAATGATGCAGTTGCCTACCATGTTGACGCCCATGTCGGTGGGGGACTTGTAGGGGCTTTCCCCGTAGATCCCCTCAAAGATGGCGTTGAGCACCGGGAAGATCTCCACGTCCCGGTTGTAGTTTACGGTGGTCTGCCCGTAAGCTTCCAGGTGGAAGGGGTCGATCATATTCACGTCGTTTAAGTCGGCAGTGGCTGCCTCGTAGGCCAGGTTGACCGGATGCTTTAAGGGCAGGTTCCAGATAGGAAATGTCTCAAATTTGGCGTAGCCTGCCTTGATGCCCCGGCGGTTTTCATGGTAGAGCTGGGACAGGCAGGTGGCCATCTTGCCGCTGCCCGGCCCCGGAGCCGTGACAATGACAAGGGGCCGGGAAGTCTCTATGTAATCGTTTTTGCCGAAGCCGCTGTCGCTGATGATGGTGGGGATGTTGTTGGGATAGCCGTCGATGGGATAGTGGCGGTAGACCCGGATGCCCATGCGTTCCAGCTTTTCTTTGAATGTGTCCGCCGCCGACTGGCCGGTGTACTGGGTGATGACAACACTGCCTACATACAGCCCCCTGTCCCCAAAGGACTGGATCAGGCGCAGCACGTCCAGGTCATAGGTAATCCCCAGATCGTAGCGGACCTTGTTTTTTTCAATGTCCGAGGCCCGGATGGCCACCACGATCTCCGACTGGTCCGCAAGCTGCATCAGCATCTGGAGCTTGCTGTCAGGGGCGAAGCCGGGAAGGACCCTGGAGGCGTGGTAGTCGTCAAACAGTTTTCCTCCAAATTCCAGATACAGCTTGTCCCCGAACTGGCTGATCCGTTCCTTGATGTGTTCTGACTGGGTGATGTGATACTGCTGATTGTCAAATCCTATTTTCATAATGAGATTCCTTCCATGATTTTGTTGGATCGATGTGATCGCGCCAGAAAGTATTTTTCAAACCTAGTACTGCCTTGCGGAAATTCCAGTGAATAAAGCACCCGCTGTCTACGCCCTCTGCACGTCTGCAAAGCTAGACGTAGGCACCACTACGCCGTCGCTTTGCAGACGCACAGATTCCGCAGACATCTGGCACTTTATTCACCGTTATTTCCGCAAAGCAGTACTAGACTAGTGTACCACAGATCGAAGGAAAAAGCATTAAAAAAATACGGGATCGTCACTTTGTCTCCGGCTCAAAGGGTGGAAGGGGCCTGCAGCTGTCCCGCTCAATAAGCTGGTGGGGGACAATGATCTTGGTGGCCATCAGGTTGGGATCTTCCATATGGTTGATGATCTGAGAGGCGGCCTCGATGCCCAGCTGGCAGGAATTGACGTCGATGGAGGTCAGCTGTGGGGAGGCGAGCCTGGCCAGCAGGGAGTTGTTAAAGGAGATGATGGACAGATCTTTTGGGATGGACAGGCCCATTTCCAGGCAGACCCGCTGCAGGGCCACAGCCAGGATGTCGTCGCTGACCACCATGGCCGTAGGGCGGGACGGGCTTTTTAAAAGCGCATGGAGAGCCTCAAGGTCACAGCCCATGACAGAGGGGGCTTCGAGACAGTATTCTGGCTTCTGGGGCAGTTTGTGGAGAGCCATGGCCAGCTGGTAGCCGGCTTTGCGGTCAGCGGAGAACATCAGGCTGCTGTCGCTGCCAAAGTAGGCGATCTTTCTGTGGCCCAGGCCGATGAGATATTCCGTGGCCTCCTGGCCGGCCAAAAGGTTGTCGTTGTCAATGTAAATGGTCTGGTTGGCATACTGGTAGGCTTTCCCTAAAAGCGCGTAAAGAAGCCCCTCATTGTACAGGTAGTCAATGACCGGGTCCTGCTGCCGGGAGTAGAGGATGATAAAGTTCTCCACCTGCCCGCTGCGGTTTAGGGCCCGGATGACGTCCATAAGCTCCTCCCCGCTTTGGCCGGTAATGACGGTGTTGACATACTGGCGGTGGCTGCAGAACTGGCTGATACCGCGGATGGCCTCCAGGTAAAAGGAATTTTCGTAGGTCTCTTTCTGGGACGGCGGCAAAATGACGCCGATGGCCCTGCTTGCCTGGAATTGGGCAGGAATCGGCTGGGCGGAGATCCCCGGGTCATATCCAAGTTTGGCCATGGCCCGGCGGACCCGCTCTTTTGTCTCCTGGCTGATGGAGGGATTGTCTTTGCAGGTCCTGGATACGGTGGATGGGGAGACGCCTGCAAGAGCCGCCACATCTTTTAAGGTAACTGCCATAAAAACGGATACCTCCTGGGTTATGATTGTTTTAATCTTAGGAGAAAATGGGGGAAATGTCAATGGCGTGTCTGTCTAAAGGGACAAACTTTAATAAAAAATAAGACTTGGGATTGGGGTGGGGAATGATAGGTATGTGGAGAGGCAAAATGATGGGTACGTAGACGCGTATGCGGAAATGGTTATGAATGATTTATCTCCATAGTGGCTCTGCAGTGGGCAATGTAATGGTAATGCAATTTGTGCAACACGTGTGCATAAAAAACGTTGAACCGGTTGGAGGATTTTTGAAAAACAGGGAAAGGTAATGGATATACAGAAAAGAAGGCGTGAAAATAACCAAAATATAGGAGGCGTATTGTGTATTATAGAGAAAATACGCAAGCGGAAGGAAAATGGTTGCAAAACCAATGCAATTATTATATAGTGTATGCAAGAGAATTGCACAAGTTTGCACAAGCTTGCATAACCTTTAAGATGCAATAAGAATGGCATTGGGATGGGGATCGAATCATGAAATTGATCACACTGAACACGCACAGCCTGGAGGAGCCGGAGTATGAGAGAAAACTGGAACTGCTTGCCCAGGTCATCATAAAGGAGCAGCCGGACGTGATCGCTCTCCAGGAGGTAAACCAGACCATTACCCGGTCGGTTGCAACGGTTGGGCGGGAACTGGGCTATCTGCCCTGTGAGGGGGCGCGCATACCTTTAAAAGAGGATAATTACGCCCTTGGGCTTGCCAGGCTGTTGCGGGAAAGCGGATGCAGGTATTGGTGGACCTGGGCGCCGGCCAAGGTGGGGTATGAGATCTATGAGGAGGGATTGGCGGTATTTTCCCGCTGGCCTGTGGAGCGTAACCGCCAGTTTTTTATCAGTCAAAGCCATGATCATTACAACTGGAAGACCCGGAAAATGGTGGGGATAAAGGCTGCCAATATGTGGTTTTATTCGGTCCACATGGGCTGGTGGGATGATGAGGAAGAACCATTTGCCAGGCATTGGGACAGGGCCGTGGAAGAGATGCGCGCTCATATGACACCCAAAGAAACGGTGTGGGTCATGGGAGATTTTAACAGTCCTGCCGGGATACCGGGGGAGGGCTGGGATTATGTCAGGGCTTCCGGGTGGTGGGATACCTATGATCTGGCCGGAGTGAGGGACGGCGGCATTACTGTGGGCAGGGTTATTGACGGATGGAGACAGCGGCTGCCGGGGGCTGAGAAAACCGGCGTGATCTGCCCCGGCAGACTGGGCATGAGGATTGATTATATCTGGTGCAATCGGGAAATGGATATTGACAAATCGGAAGTAATATGTAATGGTATTAATTATGAAGTGGTTTCTGACCACTATGGGGTAATGATTACACAGAAGGAGAGGTAATGTTTCATGAACAGAGCAGCAGGAATTTTATTGCCGATCACCAGTCTGCCGTCAAAGTACGGCATCGGCTGTTTTTCGCAGAGCGCCTATGATTTTGTGGACTGGTTAAAGGAGGCGGGCCAGTGTTATTGGCAGATTCTTCCCCTGGTCCCCACCAGCTTCGGGGATTCGCCTTATCAGTCGTTTTCCACCTATGCGGGCAACCCTTATTTTATCAGCCTGGAGGCGCTGGTGGAAGAGGGGGTGTTGACGGAGAAGGAGTGCAAGAAGGCGGATTTTGGCAAGGATCCCAAGGATATTGATTATGAAAAGATGTACAAGAGCCGGTATCCTTTGCTTCGGAAAGCGTATGAGCGCAGCAATGTCAGCGAAAATCAGGAGTACCTTGGGTTTGTGGAGAAAAACAGCTGGTGGCTGAAGGATTATGCTCTGTTTATGGCGGTGAAGGAGCGGTTTGGGGGCAAGCCGTGGACCCAGTGGGCGGAGGATATCCGGCTTCGGTGGGGCAACGCCCTGGATTATTACAGGAAAGAGCAGTATTTTGAGATTGAGTTTCACCAGTATCTCCAGTTTCAGTTCTACAAGCAGTGGCTGAAGCTTAAGGCTTATGCCAATGAAAAAGGCGTGAAGATCATCGGGGATATTCCCATTTACGTGGCCATGGACAGCGCGGACGCCTGGGCGCATCCGGAATTGTTCCAGCTGGATAAGGATAATGTGCCTGTGGCCGTTGCCGGGTGTCCGCCGGACGGATTTTCCGCTACGGGCCAGCTGTGGGGCAACCCTCTCTACCGCTGGGATCACCACCGGGATACGGGATATCAGTGGTGGATGGAGCGGCTGGATCACAGCTTTCGGCTGTACGACGTGGTGCGGATCGACCATTTCCGCGGGTTTGACGAGTATTATTCCATTCCCTACGGGGCCGAGACGGCTATTGTGGGGAAATGGGAGAAAGGGCCGGGGATCGGTTTGTTTAACCGCATGAAGGAAGTGCTGGGAGATAGAGAGGTGATCGCGGAGGATCTGGGGTATGTGACCGATTCCGTGCGCAAGCTGGTGGAAGACAGCGGTTTTCCGGGCATGAAGGTGCTGGAGTTTGCCTTTGATTCCAGGGATACGGGCAGCGCCAGTGATTATCTGCCTCACAATTATGTGGAAAATTCCGTGGCCTACACAGGGACTCATGACAATGAGACTTTGGTTGGATGGTTTGGCAGCATCAGCAAGGAGGAGATGAACATGGCCAGGGAGTATCTCTGCGACCAGTACACTCCCAAGAAGCATCTGCATAAGGCGCTGATCAGCCTGATCATGAGGAGCCGGTCAAAGCTGTGCGTGATCCCGATGCAGGATTATTTGGGGTATGACAACGCAAGCCGGATGAACAAGCCGTCTACGGTGGGTACGAACTGGAAGTGGCGGATCACCGGGGAGGAATTGACGAAAGAGCTGCAGGATGAGATCTATGAGACGGCCAGGCGGTACGGGCGTCTGGGGTGGCAGTGGAAGGATGATAAGACCGGGGATTTGACGGCTGAGGATGAGAAGGGCGCAGATGCCAAAACGGATGGGAAAGCGGCAGAAGCGGCTGAGTGATCTTTGGTATAGGGATTAATCATCTCACAAAATCAGGCACAAAGAAGCTTTGAGAGTACATTTTGGGGGATGGGAGGTAATGGAAGGGGCAAACGGAATGGATGCTAACAGAAAATAATAGACTTTGCAGTGGTGTTGTGATATAATTTGGATAATTTATCAATGTTTTTATGGATGCAGGAGGTGAAGATTGACGGGGGATGCCAATGCCGTTTTGATATCGATAGAGGATAATAGGGATTGGCGAGAGGAAATCGTGTTGTCAGAGCAGGGGAAATTCCCGGAAAGGAGTGTTTATGGATTATCAAAATATGAATCAATATTATGGAGGGGCTTACGAGACAGCCCGGGAGTATGAGCCGCTGGACCGGTATACGGCCAAGACCTTTGGGTGGATGTTTCTGGGGCTTATGGTCACGTTTTTGGTGGCTGTGACCGGTTATGTGACCGGAGCGGTTTTATATGTGTTCGCTATCCCGCAGATGGTCCTGGTGCTGGGAATCGTGGAACTGGGCGTGGTACTGTTTTTGTCAGCCCGGATCACTAAGATTTCAGTGGGGGCGGCCAGAGCGCTGTTTATGGTGTATTCCGTGCTTAACGGCGTGGTGTTTTCCGCGTATTTTTTGATGTATGCCATGTCCAGTTTGGTGTTTATCTTTGGGGCTACGTCCCTGTTTTTCGGCATTATGGCGGCTATCGGGTATTTTGCCCATGTGGATCTTAGCAGCCTGCGGAATTTTTTGATGGGCGGGCTGGTGTTCCTTTTGGTATTCTGGGTTTTGTCCATGTTCATTAATCTGCAGAGGTTTGAGATGATCGCCTGCGGCGTGGGGATCTTTGTGTTCCTTCTGTTTACGGCTTATGATACCCAGAAGATCAAGGCTTACCATCAGGCGTATTGCTATGACGGGCAGATGGCGCAGAAAGCTTCCATTTTTGCGGCGCTACAGCTGTATTTGGATTTTATCAATCTGTTTTTGTATCTGCTTAGGGCTATTGGGAAGAGGAATAATTAGGTGGGAGTATAGAAAAGACGCACTCTGTTAAGGGTGCGTTTTTTGGTATGATGGGTATGTCGTCAGTTTGCGGCGCGAGTTCAGAGTAGTGGAAAAAGTAAAGTGAAATATTTATAGGAAGGCGATGCTGTGGTGGATCCGGGAGAACCCGGGCGGGACAGCTCTCCTCTGACTGGCCTCACGACAATCCCCGCCCATTGCTCACTCAACAATACAGCAATATGAAGATGAACGACTATAGGAGAAAACATGAACAGAAACCATTTTTCAAACAAACCAAGGAGGCAAACAACCAACATCATGGACATCCGATTGGAAAAAGCAGAGACACAAAAGCAGGATGTAACGTTCCGGCTCCTGCAGTATTCCTTATACGAAGAGAGCCAAACCGATCAAAACGAGATGAACGAAGACGGTCTATTTGAATACCCATGGTTTGCATCTTATTTTACAGAAAAAGAGCGGGACGCCTTCTTTATAAAAGAGCAGAAGACAGACCGGCTTCTGGGATTTGTCATGGTAAACACCTATGTGCAGAAATGGGAGTTGGGCCACAGCATTGCGGAATTTATGGTACTGCCCAAATTCAGGAGAAATAAGATCGGAAAGAAGGCAGCATACGAATGTTTTGAACATTATCCGGGGAACTGGGAGGTGTCTCCCTCCTGGGGAAGCCGGCAGGCGTATTTTTTCTGGAAGCATGTGATCAGCGAATACACAGGCGGACAACAGCGGTACGGTGATCAAAGAGGCCGGGCGAAAAAGGAGACAGATAGAGGGGTTAAAAATTGCCTGCCGTCAGCCGGGAAACTGACGGCAAAACTTGAGAAACAGATCCAGCGTGCTGGAAAGGCGGTTGGAAAAGTAGGCGAATCCGATGGTCCTTTTGGGGATAGGCGATTTAAGAGATATCTGCGTCAGTCTGCCGCTGTCCAAGTCTTCTTTCACAAATTCCCGGATAACGCTGCCGATGCCGAGACCGATGCGGGCAAATTCAATAAGCAGGTCCATGGTGGTGACTTCCAAAAGATTGTTGGGCGTGATGTGGTGAAGGGACAGGTAGTCGTCAAGATACCTTCTGGTGATGTTGGCCCGGTCCAGGAGCATGATATTGCCTACCTGGAACACATCCGCCTGCCCTCCCTCACGAAGCCTTAAGTTATCCAGATAGGCGGGGGAGGCTACAAAGATGTCCTGGATCTCCATAATGGGAAGGAACACCAGATTTTTCTGAGGGCCCGGGTCCGCTACCAGGCCCAGATCGATCTTCTGCTGTTCCAGCATGGCCATGGTGTGGGTGGTGGACTGGGTGTCAATGGTGATCTTTACGTGGGGATACTGCTCAATAAAGCCTTTTAAATAAGAGATCATAATATACCGGCACAGCGTATTGCTGACGCCCATGCGGATATGGCCCATGTGAAACTGTTTGGCCCGCCTTAGTTGGGCCTCGCCGTTTTGGAGTTCCTCAAAGGCCCGGCAGGCGTGGTCAAACAGGATGCGCCCTTCCTCCGTCAGCTGGACGCCTCTGGAATTTCTGGAAAAGAGTGTGGTATCCAGGCTGTCCTCCAGTTTTCCGATGGCCTTGCTGATGGCTGGCTGGCTGATGTACAGCTCTTTTGCCGCCTTTGAGATGTTGCCGGTTTTGGCAACTTCGTAGAATATTTTATACTGGGACAGATTCTGTTCCATGGGGTCCTCCTTTTGGTGTCTTTTTATAACCGGTCGTTATAATAGTTATGAGTATTATATATTGTCATTATACCAATACCTGCGAAGTAATACAATCATTACTTGTTTCAATATTACACATTCTCATTTAAAATCGCCTGCGGCGATGGGGCATATGCTTTGTCCCCGTAACGGTGCTGGTCCATGGCTAATCAGCCAGAGTGATTAGCCATGGTGTGAACCGTAACGCATAACCGGCCGTTATAACAGTTATGAGTATTCTATATTGTCATTATGGCGGCGGCCATGCTATAATAGGCTGATAAACTATCACTATGAAAATTCGGAGGAGCAACATGTCTGTCGGCAAAATTTTTAAATTTCACAATGACCTGGACACGGACCAGATTATTGCGTCTCAGTATCTGCTGCTGCCCACCATTGACGAGATGAAAGTACACGCCTTTGAATCCCTGGACCCGGAATTTCCGGTTAAGGTAAAGCCAGGGGATTTTGTTGTGGGAGGGGAGAACTTTGGCTGCGGCTCGTCCAGGGAGCAGGCTCCCGGGGTGTTGAAAGCCTTAGGCGTCCAGGCGGTGGTGGCAAAGTCATTTGCCCGCATTTTTTACCGCAACGCCATCAATATCGGACTTCCGGTGATCGTATGCAGACAGCTGCCGGACGCGGTGGAGACAGGGGATGAGATGGATCTGTCTCTTACTGACGGCACCGCCACGGCCGGGGGAGAGACTTTTTCCTGCACCAAGCTTCCGCCCTACATGAAAAAGATCCTAAGTCAGGGCGGACTGATCGCGTCGTTAAACAGGGAGGAGGTATGACTATGGGAATGACCATTGCGGAGAAGATCATTGCCCTGGCGGCAGGGGCGGACCAGGTGAAGGCGGGGGATATCCACACCGTAAACTTAGACCGGATGATGAGCAATGACGGGACCACCCATCTGACCGTTGATATGTATCACAGCAAATTGAATACCCCCCGCGTCGCGGACCCGAAGAAGGTGGTCTTCATTGTGGATCATAACGTGCCTTCGGACAGCCCCAAGACGGCGGCTGCCCAGAAGAAGATGAGGGATTTTGCCAAGGAGCACGGCATTGATTTCTGGGAGGGGGAGGGCGTGTGCCATCAGGTGATGATGGAACGGTATGTGTGTCCCGGGGAGCTGATCTTCGGGGCGGACAGCCATACCTGCACCTACGGAGCCCTGGGGGCTTTCGGAACCGGGGTGGGATGCACGGACCTTCTCTATGGCATGGTGACAGGCTCTTCCTGGGTCCTGGTGCCGGAGACCATAAAGTTTAACCTTACAGGCAGTCTGCCCCAGGGAGTCTACCCCAGGGATCTGATGCTGACCATCATCGGACAGATCGGCGCCGGAGGGGCAAGCTACCAGGTAATGGAATTTTGCGGGGACGGGGCTAAGACTTTAAGCGTGGAGGACCGGATGGTCCTGTGCAATCTGGCGGTGGAGGCGGGAGCCAAGACGGCCATCTTTGAGCCGGATGAGATCGCCCTTAAGTGGCTTACGGATCGGGGGCGCAGGCCAAAGGCCGTGTTTAAGAGCGATGAGGACGCCCGGTATGTGAAAGAATACACCTTTGATCTGGATAAGATCGTGCCGGTGGCGGCCAGGCCGGATTTTGTGGATGACGTGGTGCCTGCTGTCCAGGTGTGCGGCGTGAGGATTGACGAGGCGTTTTTGGGTTCCTGCAACAACGGGCGGATCGATGATCTGCGGGTGGGCGCCGCCGTTGTTAAAGGAAGGCGCATATCGGACCACGTGCGGTTTCTGGTGGTGCCGGCCAGCCGGCAGGTGTACCTTCAGGCCCTTGAGGAGGGGCTGATCGACACCTTTATGGAAAGCGGCGCCATTGTGATGAATCCCAACTGCAGCGTGTGCTGGGGCAGCTGCCAGGGCGTCATCGGGGAAAATGAGGTGCTTATCAGCACAGGCACCAGGAACTTTAAGGGACGGGCAGGCCATCCCTCTTCCAAGGTGTATCTGGGGTCTGCGGCTACGGTGGCAGCATCCGCGGTAAAGGGCGAGATCTGCACGGCGGATATGCTTTAAATAGAATAGGTAAAGAGGGCGATCATGGAACAGTTTACCGGAAAAGTCTGGGTTTTGGGGGATGACATTGACACGGATATTATCATCCCCACACAATATTTGGCGTTAAAGAGCATTGAAGATATGAAGCAGTACGGTTTCAGCCCTTTGAGGCCGGAACTGGCGGGAAAGATCGAGAAGGGGGATATCCTTGTGGCGGGAAAGAATTTCGGGTGCGGTTCTTCCAGAGAACAGGCGCCGGAGGTGTTAAAGGCCCTGGGCATCCGCTGTATCATAGCAAGATCCTTTGCCCGCATCTTTTTCCGCAATTCCATCAACAACGGGCTTCTGTTGATGGAGCAGCCGGAGCTTTGGGACCATGTCAGGGAGGGAGAGACCATTGAAGTTGTGGTAAACAGCCATGTTTCTTCCAATGGAAAGCAGTATCCCTTAACGTCTCTGCCGGATAATCTGGTGGAGATCATAGAGGCGGGAGGCTTAGTGAAGGCCATGCAGGCCAGAAACGGGCTGGCGGTGTGAGTAAAATGTACTCTCGGAGTCTCTTTGTGCTTGATTTTGTGAGATGATTTTTTGTCAGATGTGCAAAAATTTATGCGCATATGACGGAAAATCATCCACAAAGGCAGGCGCAGGAGAGATTCCGAGAGTACATGAAAGAAGCAGGAGGAAAAAATGGGACAGACCATAGTAGAAAAGATCATTTCCCGCAACATCGGGGCAGAGAAGGTGGAGCCCGGGCAGATCGTTACGGTAAAGGTTGACCGGGTGATGCTGGATGACATCATGATCCCTTTTATTGTGGATAAATTTCATGAGATGGGATTTTGCCGGGTTTGGGATCCGGACCGGGTGGTGTTGATCTATGACCATCTGGTGCCTTCCAGCCAGCTGGACGATATCAGGCACTACAAGGTGGGAGACGAGTTTGCGGCCAAGTATGGGATTGAACATGTTCATCGAAGCGACGGCATCTGCCATCAGCTGATGACCGAGGCCGGGTATGTGAAGCCGGGGGACGTGGTGTTCGGCACGGACAGCCACACCACCACCTACGGCTGCGTGGGCGCGTTCTCCACAGGGATCGGGTACACGGAGATGGCGGCTATTTTAGGCACCGGGACGCTGTGGGTCAAGGTGCCGGAGACCATCCGGATCCATATAAGCGGAACGCTGCCGGCCAACGTGATGTCAAAAGATATGATCTTAAGGATCATCGGGGACCTGGGAGCCGACGGGGCCACCTACCGGGCGCTGGAATTTACCGGGGACACGGTGGAGCGCATGAGCGTCAGCAGCCGCATGACCATGGCCAATATGGCCATAGAGGCGGGGGCAAAATGCGCGCTGTTTGCGCCGGATGAGAAGACGGCACAGTACTGCGGCGTGAGTTTGGACGGATTCCAGCCGGGGCTTGCCGGTGACAGAGACGCGGCGTACTTAAAGACATTGACTTACCGGGCAGAGGATTTTGTGCCTGTGATGGCCTGCCCTTCCCAGGTGGATAAGATCAGGGAGGTAAAGGATCTGGCGGGACTGCCCATTGACCAGGTGTTTATCGGTTCCTGCACCAACGGCCGTCTGGAGGATCTGCAGGCAGCCGCCAAAGTCCTTGAGGGAAAGCAGGTGGCGCCTTTTGTGAAGCTTATCGTCACTCCGGCCAGCAGGAAGGTCTATGAAGAGGCGTCAGCCTGCGGGGCCATCGGGACTCTTGTAAAAGCCGGGGCCATGGTGACCCACCCGGGCTGCGGCCTTTGCTGCGGGCGGACCGGGGGGATCCTTTGGGACGGAGAGCGGGTGGTGGCCACCAATAACCGGAATTTTCTGGGGCGCATGGGGACCTCCAAGGTGGAGATCTATCTTGCTTCCCCGGCTGTGGCGGCTGCCTGCGCGGCGGCGGGAGCCATTGTCTGCCCTCTGTGACAGGGGGCAAAAAAGAAGAGCCAGTGTAGAGGGCTCTTTTTTTGTCCTGAAATTAACATATTTGTAATAATTGTGTTAATAAAAATGTGATATTTTATATAAAAATGAAACATATTTCCTTGTATTTCTTCGTATATATTTAATATATATTGATAAAATGTAAAATTTACCGGCCGAAAAAGTGACGAATCGGGTCCTTTTCCATTGACTTTTTGAGTCCTGTTCCCATATAATAACCAGGATTACCCGGTATTTTGTGCGTAAAGTGGGAGAAAATTTCCATTTTAACCGCATTTTTGAAGAAAAAGGGAGAAAGAAGGGATAATGTGTTCCATTTTATAAAAACACTGGAGAAAGAGGTCTTTATTGCCGCTGTTTTACTTATTGCCATCGTGGTTCTGACCACAAAGGGAGTGGGGGGAGACGGAAGGGATGCCATGACGGTTATGGCAGAGACCCCTGCCGCGGTTTTGGAGGATGCCGAAGGCGATGAGGATATCAGCGTGGAGTACGGGCAGCAGGTGGTGGGCTATCTTCTGACACGGGATGCCAGACGGCGCCAAGAGGTCCGCAGGGAGGCTTACGAGGACCAGATCCAAAAGGCGGCAGGCCAGGACGGCGGACCCCATAAAGAGGAGGAGGGGGACCAGGGGGCAGGGCAGGGAGATGACGGTCAGGCCGTGGAGGCGGCCGGTGGAAATGGAGCCGTATCCATAAGCCGGGAGGACTACCAGGTCCTTTTAAAGATCGTGGAGGCCGAGGCTGGGGTCTGTGACAGGAAGGGGAAGATCCTGGTGGCCAATGTGATCTTAAACCGGGTAAAGAGCGACGAATTTCCCGATTCCGTCACCGGCGTGGTGTATCAGCCTTCCCAGTTTTCCCCGGTGTCCAACGGCAGCATCAACACCTGCAAAGTCAGCAATGAGACCAAAGACAGCGTGGACCGGGCTTTAAAGGGGGAGGATTATTCCCAGGGCGCTTTGTACTTTATGAACCGGTCCGCGTCCCGCAGCAGGGCGGTCCGGTGGTTTGACGGGAAACTGACCTACCTGTTTGGGTATCAGGGACACGAATTTTATAAATAGGGGATTGTGGAAACCAGGGTCTGTGGTGTATACTGAATGGGAAACAACTCGTGGAAATATGTCACAAAGGAGGCAGACCAATGATTTTTGATTTTGCGGCAAACCTGGACTTTTACCGAAATCTGGGCATTGAGGGACGCTACGCCAAGGCGGTGGATTTTTTGAAGAGCCACGATTTAAAGACTCTGGAAAACGGCAGGCATGAGATTGACGGCATGAACGTGTACGCCAATGTGATGGAACTGGAGACCGTGCCCTGGGAGGAGGCTAAGTATGAGTCCCACAGGGATTACACGGATATCCAGTATATCGTGGAGGGATGCGAGGTCATGACCTATGCTCCGGTGGATCAGCTGAAGGTTGCGGTCCCCTATAATGAGGAGAAGGATGTGGCGTTTTATGACAACTCCGTGGCCGGACTGCGGGTGCCGGTCCATGCCGGGGAGTTTGTGGTCTTTAATCCCTGGGACGGCCACAAGCCCAAGGCGGCGGACGGCAAACCCTGCCATGTAAAGAAGATCGTGGTTAAGATCAAAGAGAATTAAATAATTAGGATGCCGTTAAGGAAAAGGCGCAGGACTTCATAGGATCTATGAGGGGCCTGCGCCTTTGGTTTTTTGCTGTCTATGTTATCCCCGCCGCACCGCGTTGTCCTGGAAATGGATGTTAAGGAAAAAGAGACGGTGATCATGAGGATCCAGTAAGGAAAAGGAGCGAGGATATGGAAGCGTTTAGAGATAAGGTGATCTGTCAGATCTATCCAAGGTCATTTATGGATTCTGACGGGGACAGCGTAGGGGATCTGCGGGGCATCATAAAAAAGCTGGATTATCTTAAGGAGCCGGGGGTTTCCTTTCTGTGGCTTACGCCGGTGTTCCCCTCGCCTCAAAAGGACAACGGGTATGACGTGGCGGATTACTGCGCCATAGACCCCAGGTTTGGGACCATGGCGGACATGGTGACCGTGGGGGAGATGTCCTCCACCCATCTGGAGGACTGCATCCAATACTCCTATCAGGGGGCGGGGCAGCGGGAACTTTCCATGTGTTTTCATTTCCATCACCTGAAGGTGGATTACAAAGACGGGGATAAGTGGGCGCTGATGGAGCCGGACCGGATGGCTTTGAAAAAACTGTTTGAAGAGTGGCAGGTGGGCATGGAACGGGGAAACGGGTGGAACGCCCTGTTCTGGTGCAACCATGACCAGCCCCGGATCGTCAGCCGCATGGGCCATGAGGGAAAGCACTGGAAGGCGTCGGCCAAGATGCTGGCGGCGATCCACCTGATGCGCGGCACCCCTTATATCTATCAGGGGGAGGAGATCGGCATGACCAACCCGCATTTTGACCGCATTGACCAGTACCGGGACGTGGAGAGCCTGAATTATTACCGGATCCTTTTGGAGAAAGGGAAGACAAAAAGGGAGGCTCTTGAGATCCTGGCAGCCCGGTCCAGGGACAACAGCAGGACGCCGATGCAGTGGCGCGGCGAGAAAAACGGGGGGTTTACCCACGGGGAGCCATGGATTGAGACGGCGGATAACGTAAGAGAGATCAATGCAGAGGACCAGGTGGGGGATCCGGATTCGGTGTACGGGTTCTATAAGGAGCTGATACGGCTGCGGAAGGAAAGGGATGTGATCGCTAAGGGGAGCATCGCCTTCTTTGAGCGGGAGAATCCGGACGTGCTGGCCTATACAAGGGATTATGAGGGGAAAAGGCTGACGGTGATCTGCAATCTGACGGCGCGCGCGCGTGAAGTTTGGGCAAAAAAGGAGTGGGAGGAGCAGGAGAAGATTTTGGGGAATTATGAGGGAAGGATGGTAGAAGGCGGGAGACTAAAGCTTCGGGAGTATGAGGTGTTGGTACTGGGGGGTGAACCGTAACTTTC
Organism: Clostridiaceae bacterium; assembly: GCA_910575585.1. Lineage (GTDB taxonomy): Bacteria > Bacillota > Clostridia > Lachnospirales > Lachnospiraceae > UBA3402. The sequence goes on along the minus strand of CAJTGF010000002.1, from coordinate 185,658 downwards.
GTCTGCCACAAGAAACGGTTATTTTACACCATATCGGTTGAGCAAAGGAAGATCTGGTGGTATAATGACAGCGTACAAAAAAGATGTACTCTCGGAATCTCTCCTGCACCTGCCTTTGTGGATGATTTTCCGTCAGATGCACATAAATTTAATCAACGTACGTTCCACGTACGCCTCATAAATTTATGCGCATCTGACAAAAAATCATCTCACAAAATCAGGCACAAAGAGACTCCGAGAGTACATAAAGGATGTCAGGAGGAGTTGGGATATGGTATCGATTGCGGTTTGCGATGACGAGCTTTTGGACTGCCTGACCATATCGGCAAAGATCAGGACCATCATGGAGGACATGGGCATCGCCTGCTCCATCCACCAGTTTGGCAGCGGAGGAGAGCTGTTAAAAGCTTTGGGGCGGTTTGATCTTATTTTCCTGGACATCCTTATGGACGGCATGAACGGTATGGAGACTGCCAAAAGATGCCGGGAGCTTGCCTATGACAAGGCGCTGGTCTTCCTTTCTTCCAGCCGGAAGTACGTGTTTGACGCCTATGATGTGGAGGCTTTCCACTATCTGGTAAAGCCTGTGGATGAGGGAAAGCTTCGCTTTGTGCTTAAGCGGGCCGTGGAGCGGCAGCGGCAGGTTGCCCGGGACTATATGGTGATCAGCAAAGACAGGCAGAGCAGAAAGCTTTTTTTGGATAATGTCCGGTATTTTGAGATTCGGGGAAGGCAGATACAGGTCCATGAGAAGGGGGAAGTCTTTACCTGGTATGAGCAGATCGGAACGCTGGAAAAGCAGCTTAAGGGAAAGGGATTTTTCCGGTGCCACAAAAGTTATCTGCTGAATCTAAGGTATGTGGAGGTTTATAACCGGCAGGAGGCAGTCCTTGACAACGGGGAACGGATTCTGATCGCCAGGCGCAGGTACGAGGCGTTTGGCCAGGAGATGCTGGCATACATGAGAAAAAACGGAGGGATCTTATGAGCGGGTCGTGGGGCAGCTGGGAAATGGGGCTGTCCGCGGCTTGTTATCTGCTGTATGGGATGCGTGTTTCCTGTTTTCTCAAAAAGCGCCTTAGGGGGAAGCCGGCACAGGCATGGATCTTTGGCGGGCTTCTTTTTTGCGCGCGCATGGTCAGAAGGCTGTGGCTGGAGGATATCGGGGTCCCCTATATTCTGGCTGCGGCCTTAAGCCACGTTCTGCTTGTGATCCTGGTGACGGCGGTGTTTGGAGGGGAAAGGGAGAAACGGGTGTTTGCGGCTGCCGTTGTGGCGGCGATGACGGAATTAATATGGAATTTCAGCGAGGCGGTTCTGGTCTGCGGCGGACTGCTATTTTTTCGGTTCACAGGAAAAAAAGAGGAAATAGACGGCCTGATCCTTATGGTCTTGACTTACGGGGCCGGAATCATGGCCGTAAACGGGCTGTCAAAGCCGCTTACGCCAATCTTTGAGGGCAAGAGAAAAAGCTGGTATCTCTGCGGGAGCTTTGTGCTGGGAGCCGTGGTCTTTATAACGGATCTGGTCAACTGGGCCGCCAGCAACGGCATCATGGTCCATGATTGGGGGAGTTTTGGGGTGTATGAGAATCAGCTTTTCAGCAACATGGCTCTATGCCTTTTTTTCGGTCTGTCCATGGCGGTGACAGGGTTATTTGTCTTTGGGATGGACCGGATCGACAGGCAGGAGCGGGACGGGGAACAGTACCGGGCAAAGGTGGCTTACTATGAGATGATGGAGGACCAGTACAGCCGGATGGAGCGGTTAAGGCATGATATGAAGAATCATATGCTGGCGTTGGAAAACCTGGTGCGCAACCGCCGGTGGGAGGAAGCCTGCGGATATTTAAGGGAGATGACAGAGACCGGCAGCGTGGAGGCCGGGGATGAGGTTACGGGAAGCCTGGTGCTGGATGCCCTTCTTTACCATAAAAAGCGGCAGGCCATGGAGCAGGGGATCCTCTGGCAGTGCGATGTGCGGGCGCCTTCCGATTGTCCGGTGAAGGAGATGGATCTGTGCGTCATAGTGGGAAATATCCTGGACAATGCGCTGGAAGCCTGCGCAAGGCTTGCGGGGAAGGAGGATCCGTTTATCCGGATCTATATGGGGCAGGTGAAGCAATGTCTTTTGCTGGAAGCGCAAAACTCCGCGGGCATATCCGCCGCGCCGCCGATAGGCGTCAGCACAAAGGAGGATGGACTGGGACACGGATTGGGGCTTGGCAATGTCAGGGCCGCGGCGGCGGCCTATAACGGCGCGGTGCATGCGGAGGCAAAGGAAGGGGTCTTTACCATATCGGTCCTTGTGCCGCTGTACCGGGAAAATTAGAGCGTGTTTGACAGATATGCCGCACATAACATGAAAGAAACCGTTTACGCCATGATTCTAAAACCTGCCGGAAAGGGGTCGAAGTTATCCTTGTCAACCGTTTGATGTGAGAAAGAAAGGAGGCCAAAGGATGAACGTGATGACCATAGAGGGGCTGGCAGGGGCAAGCGTTAGCGCCAGCCTGATCGCGACTCCCATGAATATTGCCAAGGAGGCGGAGCGAAAAGGGGATACGGACAAGATGCAGCGAGCTCTGGGATATGCCGGCGAGCTTAAGGATCAGGCCGAAGAGTACACCAAGAAAGCCGACAAGGGCATGGAGGAAGATGCCAAGGAGGCAAAGAAGCAGGAGGAACTGCGTCAGGAACAGCTTGCGGAAGCTATAAGACAGGAACGGCAGGAGCAGGAAAAACGGCTGCGGGGAGAGGAACAAGGAGAAAGCGGCAGCTTCGACTCTGTGGAGATAAGCCAGGAAGGAAAGATCCAGCCGGAGACTGGCGGCTATGAGGCTGCCGACGCCTGTGAGGGCGTGATCTACGACCAGTCCGGGGAGAATGTGGAACTTGGGACAAAGACGGGTGAATACGTGGATGTAAGCGCTTAAGGCTTTGGCGGGACAGCAAACAACAAACAGGAAGGACGACAAGTCAAAACTTTTTCCAGAAAAGTTTTGACTTGTTTTTCTATTTGACTTATAATGAAAAGTATCTATGACGAAAGAGAGGCTGATTTGCGGATGATAAGGAGCATGACAGGGTTCGGCAGATGCGAAAATGTCACGGAGCAGTACAAGATCTCGGTGGAGATGAAGGCAGTGAACCATCGGTATCTGGACCTTGGCATCAAGATGCCGAAAAGGTTTAATTATTTCGAATCAGGGATCCGGGGCCTGTTAAAAACCTATATTCAGCGGGGGAAGGTGGATCTTTTTATCAGCTATGAGGATTACACCGGACAGAAGCTGTGCCTGAAATACAACGAGAGCCTGGCAGGGGAGTATGTACAGTATTTTAAGCAGATGAGCGAGAAGTTTTCCATAGACAACGACATGACCGCAGGGGTCCTTGCCAGGATGCCGGAAGTCCTGACCATGGAGCAGGAGGCGGAGGACGAGGAGGCCATGTGGAAGATTTTGTCCCAGGCTGTGGAGGAGGCGGCCAAAAAGTTTGTGGAGAGCCGTTCCCAGGAAGGGGAGAGCCTAAAGGAGGACCTTTTAGGCAAGCTAAAGACCATGGCGGAGCTGGTGGCTTTTGTGGAACAGCGGTCTCCGGCCATTGTGGCGGAGTACCAGGGAAAGCTGGAGGCAAAGGTTAAGGAGCTGCTGGGCGGCAGCGGCATTGACGAGAGCCGCATTGTGACCGAGGTGACTATTTTTGCCGACAAGGTATGCGTGGACGAGGAGATCGTCCGGTTAAAGAGCCATATCAGCCACATGGAAAACGAGCTTAAGTCCGGCGGCGGAGTGGGCAGAAAGCTGGATTTTCTGGCCCAGGAGATGAACCGGGAGGCCAACACCATTTTGTCCAAGGCCAATGACCTGGAGCTTTCCGATAAGGCCATTGCCCTCAAGACAGAGATCGAGAAGATCAGGGAACAGATACAAAATATTGAGTAGGAGCTGATAAGCATGAGTGACCAGGGGATTTTAGCAGTGGTGTCCGGTTTTTCCGGGGCGGGAAAGGGAACGCTTATGAAGGCTTTGCTGGAAAAGCACCACAACTACGCGCTGTCCATTTCCGCCACCACCAGAGAACCCCGGGAGGGGGAGACAGACGGGCGGGAGTATTTTTTCGTGACGAAGGAAGCTTTTGAGGAGATGATCCAGAAGGGACAGCTGATCGAACACGCTCAGTACGTCAACAATTATTACGGCACTCCCAGGCAGTATGTGTTCCAGCAGATGGCCGACGGGCGGGACGTGATCCTGGAGATCGAGATCCAGGGGGCCTTAAAGATCAAGGAACGGTTTCCCGAGGCGCTGCTGATCTTCGTGATGCCTCCCAGCGCCGACGAGCTGAAACGAAGGCTGGTGGGCCGGGGGACCGAGACCATGGAAGTCATTGACAAGCGGATGCGGCGGGCAGGGCAGGAGGCGGCAGGCATCACATCCTATGATTATATCCTGATCAATGACGCCTTGGATCAGTGCGTGGAGGAGATGCACCAGTTAATCCAGGCCCAGCACAAAAGAGTCAGCCAGAACCTGGAGTTTATCCAGCAGATGAAGTCGGAGCTTACGGATAGGTGAGATCCGGGGATTTGGGGCCGGCAAGGCCGGCGGCTGCTGAGAAATTTAGAAAGCGAGGAGACCATATATGTTACATCCGTCATACACAGATTTGATCAATGCAGTAAACAGCGGCGTGGAGCCGGGGGAGGAACCGGTGGTGCAGAGCCGCTATTCCATCGTCATCGCCACAGCCAAGAGGGCCAGGCAGCTGATCGCGGGGGAGGAGCCTATGGTGCCTCACGCTTATAACAAGAAACCGCTGTCCGTGGCCGTGGAGGAGCTGTACGAGTCCAAGGTGAAGATCTTAAGCGAGGAGGACGCCGGGGAAGGGGAGTCTCTTTCCATCCAGGAGGGATCTGGAGAGGACGGCGGACAGGCGCCTGGGGATGTGGAGGCAGAGGTTTTCGGCGAGGAGGCCATGGCCCAGGAATCCCAGGATGAGGACGAGACGGTAAAAGCCTGATGGTTCACTGTTTTGGATGTTTGTCCGCAGCGCGGCGGATGAGGCCTTGGCGCGTCGCTGCATGAATTCTGAAGTAAATCGTGTTTGATCTTTGTGCAGCGATGCATTCGTTTTACACATTCTGGGAAGGAAGCCGTCTCAACAGATAGGAGATGGCTTTTCTTGCAGAGGAGAGAGGAAAGGGTAAGCAGGCGGCAGATACTATGAACGCGTTCAATAGCAACGGTTCCACATGTAAGGAGATTATAAGATTAGATGAAGATACTTTGTGTTTCGCTTGGCTGCGATAAGAATCTGGTGGATACGGAGAAGATGCTGGGGATCTTAAGGGCGGAAGGATACACGTTTACGGATGACGAGACGGAGGCGGATATCATTCTGGTGAACACCTGCTGTTTTATCGGCGACGCCAAGGAGGAGAGCATCAACACCATTTTGGAGTTGGGGCAGTTAAAGGAGTCCGGAAACTGCCGGGCGCTGATCGTGGCCGGGTGCCTGGCCCAGAGATACCGGACCGAGATCATGGAGGAGATGCCGGAGGTGGATGCCTGTGTGGGCACCACGGCGTATGACGAGATCGCCCGGGTCATAAGGGAGACCCTTGAAGGGAAAAAGGAGATGTGTTTTGCGGATGTGGACCGCCTTTGCGGGACAAAGGCTTCCAGGATCGTCACCACAGGAGGCCACTACGCGTTTTTAAAGATCGCCGAAGGGTGCGACAAACACTGCGCGTACTGCGTGATCCCAAAGGTCCGGGGGCGATATCGGAGCGTTCCCATGGAAGAACTGGTGGAGGAGGCCGGGGAATTGGCTAAAGCCGGAGTGCGGGAGCTGATCCTGGTGGCCCAGGAGACCACGGTTTACGGAGTGGATCTGTACGGGGAGAAGATGCTTCCAAAGCTGCTCCATGAGCTTTGCGGCGTTGGCGGCATCCAGTGGATACGGATCTTGTACTGCTATCCCGAGGAGATCACCATGGAGCTGATCCAGGCAGTGAAGACCGAGCCAAAGGTGTGCCACTATCTGGATATCCCCATCCAGCATGCCAGCGACAGGATCTTAAAGCGGATGGGGAGGAGAACGAACCAGAGGCAGTTAAAAGAGATCATCGGTCTTCTGCGCAGGGAGATCCCGGACATTGTCCTTCGCACCACCCTGATCTCCGGCTTTCCCGGGGAGACAAAAGAGGACCATGAGATACTGATGGATTTTGTAAATGAGATGGAGTTTGAACGCCTTGGGGTGTTTGCCTACTCCCAGGAGGAGGACACGCCGGCTGCCGGGTTTGAGGACCAGGTGGAGGATGAGGTGAAGGAAAGCCGCAGGCAGGAGCTGATGGAGCTGCAGCAGGACATTTCCCTAGAAGGGTCAAAGGCCATGGAAGGCCGCGTCCTGGAGGTTCTTATTGAGGGCAAGGTTGCCGATGAGAATGTGTATGTGGGCCGTACCTACATGGACGCCCCATCTGTGGACGGGCTGGTGTTTGTGAATACGGATGAAACGCTGATGTCCGGAGACTTTGTAAAGGTCCAGGTGACCGGGGCTCTGGAATATGATTTGATAGGAGAGATATATGATGAATCTGCCAAATAAACTGACCGTTCTTAGAGTGCTTTTGATCCCGTTTTTTGTGGCCGCCCTTTTGTGGGACAAAGGGGAGAATATGACGCTGCGGTATGTGGCCGCGGGGATCTTTATCGCGGCCAGCTTAACGGACCTTCTGGACGGCAAGATCGCCAGGAAGTATAACCTGGTGACTAATTTCGGAAAATTTATGGATCCTCTGGCGGACAAGCTTTTAGTGTGCGCCGCCCTGATCTGCCTTATTGAATTGGATGACATACCGGCCTGGATGGTCATTGTCATCATCAGCCGGGAGTTTATCATCAGCGGTTTTCGGCTGGTGGCGTCGGACAACGGCGTGGTCATCGCGGCCAGCTACTGGGGGAAGTTTAAGACCGTTTTCCAGATGATCGCCGTGGTCTTGCTGATCGTGAAGATTGATGCGCTGTCTGTAGTGACGGATATCTTTTTGTGGGCCGCCGTGGTCCTGACCGTGGTGTCCCTGATGGATTACATCAAGAAAAATCACAAGGTTTTGACGGAAGGGAGTATGTGACATGGTTGTGGAACTGTTAAGCGTGGGAACGGAACTTCTTCTCGGCAGCATTGTCAATACCAACGCCCGGTTTCTGGCTGAAAAGTGCGCGTGCCTGGGACTGTCCATGTACAGCCAGACCGTAGTTGGGGACAATGGGCAGCGGTTAAAGAGCGCGGTGGAAACGGCGTTATCCAGGTCGGATATGGTGATTCTTACAGGAGGGCTTGGGCCTACCGAGGATGATTTGACCAAGGAGACCTGCGCGGAGGTATTTGGATGCGCTCTGGTGGAGGATGGGCATACCAGAAAGCGGATTGAGGAATTTTTCAGGAACAGTATTTATAAAGACATTCCAAAGAATAACTGGAAGCAGGCCATGGTGCCTCAGGGGGCTTTGGTCCTTGACAATGACAACGGCACGGCGCCGGGATTGATTATGGAGAAGGACGAAAAGCGCCTGATTCTGCTGCCGGGGCCTCCGGGGGAGATGATCCCTCTTTTTAACGGCCAGGTGGAGCCTTACCTTCGAAAGCTGAAACCGGGATTTCTCCTATCCAGGATGGTGAAGATCTGCGGCATGGGGGAGAGCCAGGTGGAGGATGCGCTTCTTGATCTGATCGACAGCCAGACCAATCCCACCATTGCCACCTACGCCAAGACCGGGGAGGTCCATGTGCGGGTGACAGCGTCGGCTTTGGATGAGGAAGCGGCGGAAAAGCTTATAAAGCCGGTGGTAAAGGAGATCAAAAAGCGGTTAGGCAGGGCCGTGTATTCCGTCAGGGAGGAGGAGGACCTGGAGACAGCCTTGGTGCGGCTTTTGAAAAAGCATGAGCTGACCGTAGCCACGGCGGAGTCGTGTACGGGAGGGCTTTTGGCGGCCCGCATCGTTAATGTGGCCGGCGCGTCGGACGTGTTCAAGGAAGGATTTGTCACTTATTCCAACAAGGCAAAGAGAAAGCATTTGGATGTGAGCAAGAGCACCCTGAAAAAGTACGGGGCGGTCAGCAGGGAGACGGCCAGGGAGATGGCCATCGGCGGCGCGTTTGCCACGGACTCGGATATCTGCGTATCCATTACGGGGATCGCGGGGCCTGACGGCGGCACGGAGGAAAAGCCGGTGGGGCTGGTGTACATGGCCTGCTGTTTTAAGGATCAGGTGGCGGTGGAGAAGTATCAGTTTAAGGGAAACCGCCATAAGGTGCGGGAGCATGCCGCCGTGCGCGCGCTGGATCTGGTAAGGCGGACGATTCTGGAAAACTGCCAGTAGGGTTTGGCGGATGGGCAGCGTGGACCGGCGGCGTTTGCTGTGGGAGACGCGAAAAGGCATGCATTTATTTGACAAGGGGGTAGGGATTTGGATACCAGGACAAGAAAGAAACGGATATCAGCGGCATACCGGTACTGTTTTTCCGGTTTGGTGCTGCAGCTGTGGCTCTACTGTGAGGAGCGGCTGGAGAAAGAGGCGGATCTTTCCGGTTATGAGGATGCCGCGGGGCAGGCTTTGGCCAGGATCTTTCGGATGTTTCTTGAAAACAGGGATGGGTCCGACACAGAGGATGCCTTTGGGCAGCTGAAGGCCCTGCGGGAGGGGCTGATCAAAAAGATGGAGCGGCTGACGGCGTTTTCCGACTGCTTCCAGATCTATGAGTATGTGTTAAACCGGATGGAGCGGCGGTTTGTGACTCTGGAGGCTTTGGAGTACACTCCGCAGGAACTGGCCCAGGCCCTGGTGGAGACCATGGCTTCCATGAAGGAGCCGGCCCAGCAAAACGCCTGGCTGCGGGAACTTGTGGCCCAGCTTCCGGTGCGCTTTACCAGAAAAAAGTTTTATGCCATGGTCATGGAGCGGCTTACTTCCTATGTAGGGCTTGACCGAGGCAGTGTGGAAGGGTATCTGGACAGGCTGAAAAGCTCGGTGATGCTTTTGCTTCCAGAGGACATGGAGCAGGAGGAGGAGCTGTACGGGCTGCTGGAATGTCTCCGTAGGGCGGACTATAAGAACCTTGACAAGGGAGGGTTTGACAGATGCGTCGACGCTTTGGGACGAGGCAGCAGGATTTTGACAGAGAAGACGGATCGCTCTCTGGCTGTGGAGCAGATGGTCAATAACCTTTATGCGCTGTTTTTGACAGCCAGAGAGCGGATAATGGACGCCGCGGAGGACGCGGCATTTCGCGAAAGCGCGGAAATGATCCTGGACGCGTTAAAGCAAGGGGACAGATCTCTCCTTAGGGAGGAGATCCTGACTAACATGGAGGGCATCCAGGAGTCAACCATGGATCTGGTCATGGCAGGAGGCCAGTATCAGGACGACGTTCTGGACAAGGTGGAGCGTCTGGTGTCGGGAAGCTTTTTTATGCCGGTTGATCCTGAGCCGGTGTGTGAGGATGCGGCGGACAGGCAGTGGATCGACGAAGAGGCCAGGAAGCTGTGTCAGCAGTTGGACGGCATGTTTGCCCAGCACCCCAAGCACGTGGTCCGGGCGGTGATGGCCAAGGTGATCTCCAGCCTTCCTATGGTGTTTACCAACAGCAGTCAGGTGCGGGAGTATTTGGTAAATGGACTGGAAAGCTGCGTGGATTTTGCGGAGCGGGAGGCGTCTATGGAGCTTTTAGAGCAGTCCTTAAGGGAGCAGAGGTTGATAGAGCATGTTCTGGTATAGACATCTTTACGTGGGAGAGAAGGCGAAGAAACACCGGGCGTCCATTATCCAGAGTATTCGGGAAAAGACGTACCGCCCGGGGATCTACGTGATTACTCCCCCGTCAAACGGGAATAATATCCTTGACATTTATCCCGGGTATATGCTTCTTTTGGGGCAGTTTCGGGAGAAAGAGTTTTCCATCCTGGGCATTGCCCTGGGGTATCAGGAGGCTTTAAGGCTGGCAGGGACCATTGCAGGCGATATGTACAGGCTGACAGGCGGTTTCTGTCTTGACGAATTTCTGGCGGAAAGGGGCAATAGGGTGTGATCAGATGCTTCCGATTCTATTGATGATATTGAAGATCATAGGGATTGTGATACTGGCGGTGCTGGGGCTGGTGTTTGCGGTCCTTCTTCTGGTGCTCCTGGCGCCTGTCCGGTACAGCGTGTCCGGCTCTTATTACGGCAGGATACAGGGTACGGTGAAGCTTACCTGGCTTCTAAGCGCCCTGCGGGTGAAGGCTACATATGAGGACGGGCTGGATATGACGGTGCGGGTGCTGGGAAAGCGGGTGTTTCAGAAGAAAGAGGACAAATCCCGCCTTAGGCAGCAGGTGGAAGACAGCCTGGAGGATGGAGCCTGTCAGGCCCTTGATCTGGCCGGGAAAGAGCTGGGAGTGGACTTTGTGGAGACGGATGAGGAAGGATGGCGGGATAGTAATGCCGGGTCCCAGGACATGCCGGCATGGGAGACGGCAGCAGAAACCGGCGAAAAGGAAGAACGGGGAGAAACTGTTTCACAGCCTGCTGGTGTAAAAGCGGAAGGCAGGGACCCTAAGATCTGGCAGGACGAAGCGCTGGAGGAAGAGGAGGAGTTTTGGCCGCAGTCTGAGGAAGAGGAACCTACAACAGAAGATGGAGCGGGGAGAGGAACCAGGAAGGGCAGAAAAAGGGGAAAGAAACGCTGCCGCCGGGATGAGGATATGTTTGACGGGCAGGAGGATGGAGACGATCGTTCAAAAGGGCTGGGAGAGAAGGCAAAGAGGGCGGCAGCTTCCGCGAAAAATGCCTGGTCCAGGATAAAAGAGTACAAAGAGAAGGCTTGGGCATTTTGGAATGACGAGAGCAATCAAAAGACCATCCGGGTGATCCTTCGCCAGGTAAAGGCCATGATCCGCCACGTTCTTCCGAGAAAGGTCCGGGGAAAGGTGGTTTTCGGATTTGAGGATCCGGCTGTTACGGGGAAGGTGTTATCCGGCTTAAGCGTGGTCTATGCCTGTTACGGGGACAAGGTTGAGATCGTGCCTATGTTTGATCAAAAGATCCTGGAAGCGGAAGGGAGCCTGAAAGGCCGGGTGCAGGCAGGTGTTCTGGGAGCCCGGTGCGTTCGGGTCTTATTAAATAAAAATTTCAGAAGGCTGTTGTGGGGCTTTCTTAAGAATGGAGGAAAATAAGGATGGCAGAGATTAAGACAGGAGGCCAGAGCGGGTTTTCGGCGGCAGTGGAGGCGCTGTTTCAGGGAATGGACCATCTGGTGGCCACAAAGACGGTGGTGGGGGACGCGGTCCGCGTGGACGACGCCATAATCCTTCCGCTGATGGATGTGACCTGCGGTATGGCTGCCGGCACATTTGCGGAAAACGCTAAGAATAAAGGGGCCGGAGGCATGAGCGCCAAGTTAAGCCCCAGCGCGGTCCTGGTGATCCAAAACGGCAGTACCAGGCTGGTGAATATAAAGAATCAGAATACGGTCAATAAGATGCTTGACATGGTGCCGGACCTTGTGAACCGGTTTACGGGAGGGAAGGTGCATGTGGGAGAGCCGTTTTCGGCCGACGCGGTGAAGGCTGCGGAGGAGATGGCCGGGAGAGCGGATTAGAACGTGTCTGGAAATTGCTTTCTGTCAGACATGCGTCATAGTCTGCGGAAGATCGGGCCTGAAAGAGCACCAGATCGGGGCGTGCAGATGATGGAAATGAATTTTCGCATGCTTCAGGAGTGAAAGATGCAGGCTGTGAGGAAAGGCGGGAGACTTGGCATAGGGACAGGCCCAGGCGCATAGGATAAAGTGTAGGAACGTTTGGCGGATGCGCGGACGGATCGGTTTTAACCGGAAGCACAGGTCTGCGGTACCGAGTATTTTAAAGGCAGGGATTTTTATGAGACGACTATGCGGCCTGATTCTTTTTTGCGTTGGGGTGGGGATGGCCATCAAAGTGCTGATCCCCACCACATTGGCATTGCTGATCTTTATCATCGGGCTTATGACAGTGGGATATCATCTGTTTTGCCGCTGTTAGAGGGAGCTTTTCGCACGCTCAGGCATGAGCCGGCGTCTGGTGTAAATAGAGGTTGTGTTTATGGCAGGCGCTTATTTTGGTTAGACAGGAAAAGGTAATATTGTACAACAAAATCCCCAGATTGTTGATTTTGATCTGGGGGTTTTTTGCGCAATAACCAGAGCGGCTTTATAAGAAAAAGTATGGATCAACAGTGACTTGCTATTGGGAATCCATTGTGATAATCTTAAAGAAGAAATTTAAGGGAAGCTTATAAAACCCAGTGCCAGTATATGGATTATCGGGAGTTTTTTCGATATGAAGAAAAGTATAAAGGGACTAACGTATTTGTTTATCTTGAAGTTGCCCAGGTCATGGAGAATGGATTGAGATGTTATAGTGATTCCAACGGTGATGGATGGTATACGGATGAGGAATACTATATCGAAGATGACCGGGTAAATAAAGATTTGCGTATCCTTAACGATGATATTATTGTAGTGTGGGGGAATATACCGGTTCAATAAAGATGACAAGAGCGATCAACAATGTTAAGGAAGATATTGTTTCGATCGAATGACTTATCAGGAGGCGCGGCTGGCGTTAAATGAGATCTATGCCCGTCATGGACGGAAGTTTAAAGATAAGATTCTACAGGATTATTTTGATGGGAAATCCTGGTATTATGGGATTGTGGAGCCGGATCAATTTGATGAAGGAGTGTTTAATGATAAGGAAAGGGATAATATTGAGACCATAAGGGAATACATGGAGAGCGTGAAGGACGGTGTTCCCACAGGTTCCGGCGCGGTGAAGCTTCAGCCGGAATGGTGCATACAGCCGTTCCGCTCGATATCCTGAATGAGCTGGTTGATTCGCTTTAGTGTTTTTTTATCCTGCGTCTGCCAGTAGAGGTAGTCCTCCCAGGCATCATCCGACCATATTTTTTCACTCATCGTCCACCTCGATCAGTTCATGGGCGGTGCCTTTCCCGGCCCTCAGCTCCTGGACGGATTTCTTCACATAGGCCATGTTCGCCTCGGAGAAAAATGGGTCGGTAGTCTGGGTGATCTCAAACGGGATGCGGTTTTCGCGTAAAACTGCTTTCACAAAAAGGTTGATTGCGGTAGAAGTATTCAGGCCAACATTGGAGCAGAAGGTGTCAAAGCTGGCCTTATCTTTTTCGTCTACCCTTGCGGTTAAAGTTGCCAGTGCCATAGGTATCTCTCCTTTCGTATTCGAGTTGTGATTATTATAGCACTATTGTATGCTGAAAGCAAACGTATGTATTACATATGGGGTTAGATTTACATAAATTACCGGTTTTTGCGGGATTATACGGAAATGAAAAAGAAACGGGTAACCTACATGAGTAAAAACTGTACGATTTCTGATGATAGGGTATAAGACAATAACGGTTTTGAGAGATGAAAGCAGTTCAATTATTGAATATCCAGCTGTTTTGTGCTGTGTTGTATCTGATTGGGGGCATGTCACAGTGTTTACAGGACATTTTTATTATGATAGAATGGACGGCAGATGATCGCGGCGCCATTGGCGAAAAAGCGCCGAAACATAAGCACATAAAAAGGTTTCATGAGGAGGGAAAAGTGGCAGATTGGCTTCCGGAAGGGTTTAAGAAGGAGATGCAGGAGATTCTGGGCGAAGAGTACGGTCAGTATCTGGAGAGTTTTGAAAGACCTGTAAGCCGGGGACTGCGGGTGAACACGCTGAAATGGGACCGACAGGAGTGCATGGAGAAGATGCCATGGAGGACAAAAGCCGTTCCATGGATCGCCAACGGGCTTTTTTATGAGGGGGAAGACCGGCTTTCCAAGGATCCTTACTATTTTGCGGGGCTGTATTATCTCCAGGAGCCAAGCGCCATGACTCCGGCATCGCTGCTGCCTGTGGAGCCGGGGGACATGGTATTGGATCTGTGCGCGGCTCCCGGGGGGAAGAGCACCGAGCTGGGGGCAAAGCTTAAAGGGAGAGGGATGCTGGTGGCCAATGACATCAGCAATTCCAGGGCAAAAGCGCTTTTGAAAAACTTGGAACGATTCGGCATATCCAACATGTGTGTGCTCAGCGAGACGCCCCAGCGGCTAAGCGGCGCGTTTCCCGGCTTTTTTGACAAGATTTTAGTGGATGCCCCTTGCTCCGGGGAGGGAATGTTTCGCAAGGACAGAGGAATGGTGAAAGAATGGGAGGAAAAGGGACCTGAATATTACAGCGCGCTCCAGCGGGATATTATGGAGGAGGCGGTAAAGATGCTGAAAGCGGGAGGGTATCTTTTGTATTCAACCTGCACGTTTTCCCGGGAGGAAGACGAGGAGATCGTTCAGTGGGTATTGGATGGATTTCCTGACATGGAACTGATGTCCGTCCCGCTTTTTGAGGGGGCATCCGGGGGCATCGGGCTGACCGGCTGCATCCGATTGTTTCCCCATAAAATTCGGGGAGAAGGGCATTTTGCGGCACTGCTGCGAAAGCGGGAGGCAAAAGAGGAAGTGGAACAGACGGCAAAGAGCGGGGACATGAAATTCCAGAAATCCCAGGGTCCCTTTCCGGAAAGCGGCTGCGGGGAAAACTTGAAACAAAGAAAGAAGGGCAGCGGCCGGGAAAAAATGGGACAGCGGACGGAGGCGTTGAAAGAGTCAAAGAAAACCCTGGAATACAGCCGCAGGAGAGGCAAGCACAGGGAGAACCATCGTTCGGCAAACGATCCCGGCATGGATCTTGGGGGAGAGCTGGAGGATTTTTTGAAAGAGACAAAGATGGTGTGGGATGGTTCCCGCATCATCAGAAAACATGACATGGTCTACTATCTGCCGGAGGGGTTTGTGGAGGGAACGGGGCTTCGATTTCTGCGGACAGGGCTGTGGATGGGTACCATAAAAAATGGAAGGTTTGAACCCAGCCAGGCCATTGCCATGACGCTTGACAACAAAGGATATCCCAACTGTGTCTCCTTTGGCAGGGAGGACATTAGGGTGGTGCGGTATCTGAAGGGTGAGACCATCAGCCTGGAAGAGGGGGAAGGTCCGGTACAGGGGTGGTGTCTGGTGTGTGTGGACGGATTTGCGCTTGGATTTGGAAAGGGGAACGGGATGACCATTAAAAACAAATATTATGCCGGATGGCGGTGGCAGTGATGGATAAGAGCATGCGCCTGGACCGGTTTTTGGCGGACATGGCAGTGGGGACAAGAAGCCAGGTGAAGGAGATGGCCAGACAGGGTCGGATACAGGTAAACGGCGCGACGGTGAAGAAGGCCGACACTAGGATTGAACCCGGCAGGGATGTTGTGTTTTGCGATGGGCAAAGGATCGATTACGCGAAGAATGAGTATTACATGCTGAACAAGCCTCAGGGAGTGGTGTCGGCCACGGAGGATAACCTTCATGAGACGGTGCTGGACGTGATCAGGAAGAATCCGCCCAGGACATTTGAGGGCGATGGGATAGAAGAGGGGCAGCGGGCCCGGGGACCCAGGAGAAAAGATCTGTTTCCGGTAGGGCGGCTGGATATTGACACCCAGGGGCTGCTGCTTATTACCAATGACGGGGATCTGGCTCACAGGCTGCTGTCACCGAAACGCCATGTGGACAAGACGTATTTTGCGAAAGTGGAAGGGCGTTTGCCAGAAGACGTAAAGGAGCGGTTTTGGAACGGGATCACGTTGTCCGACGGCGCGGGGCTCATGCCTGCAAAGCTGGAGATCGTGACCCCTTTGGAAAAGGAGGAGCCGCGGGGGATCCAGGAGGTACTCCTGACCATAGGGGAAGGGAAATTTCATCAGGTGAAGCGGATGTTTGAGGCGGTAGGGTGCAGGGTGGTATTTTTAAAGCGGCTTTCCATGGGAAGCCTTAAACTGGATGAGCGGTTAAAGCCGGGGGAGTACCGGGAGCTTACAAAAGAGGAGCTGGCCATGTTAGAGCATGTTTGAAAAAGGGGAGATCGTTTGATGAAACAGAAGAAAATAAAGGGGAGGCAGACCATTTGCGCTTCCTGCGGGGGGCAGCTGGCAGAAAAAGACGCCTACACCTGCGTGTGTACTTCCTGCGGGCGGAGTTACTATATTTCGGCGGACCGCGCCCACAAGATATCGGTCCGACTGTCGGCAGGAAAGATGATCCTGATCTGTTCCCTGGCGGCCATTGCGGTGACAGGGGCGGCGGTTGCCGGGTATCAGTACTACACAGGGCGCCTGGTGCAGTCGGCCAGCCGGTTTTGCGTGGCATTTCGGGACTTTCTCATGGAGGTTTATGAAAAGCCGGTTGCGGAGATACAGGAAGAGGATTTGAGGAAAATAAAATATCTGAAAATCGAAAAAGACAAGGAGTACATGTTTACCTACAGCTTTGAGGACTACTACGACTACAGGGATGAAGACGCGTTTGGGCAGACTCTTCGGACCATTTCCGTAGACGCGCCCAGAGATGATTTTTCTCCCACCAATATCCAGTATTTCACAGGTCTTACGAAACTGGAATTGTACACGGATGTGTGGGAAAATTACGTTCTTCCGGAGGAAAATCAGTTAAGAAGCATTTATTGCCTGGACGGACTGTCCAAATACGGTACCCCCCAGTTCTTTACACGGGTGAATCCGGACACTTTGGAGGAGGTGGCCATCATGGAGGCAGGGGAGCTTAAGGATTTTTCGTTTATGGAAGATTTAAAAGGTGTCCATACATGTTTGCTCCACAAGGCTGTTTTGAAAAACGGGGAGATGTTTGAGGGGTTTGACGACCTGGAGCGTCTGATCCTGTATCAGGTGGAAATGGACGAGGAGGACGCGGCGGTTATCGTGGAAGGGATCCTTTCTCTGCCCTCTTTGGAGTATTTTCATATAGAAGGGAAAACGGCATGGTATATTACGGAGGAACAGTGGGAGAAGTGGCGGGAGCTTTATGACGGGAAGATTGTTTTAAGCCGAGATTAGCATAACGGATGGCCGGGAGGAAGAAAGCCAAAAGAGAAATTGGGACAAAGGGGGACAGGAACGATGAGGGATCTTAGAAAGGAAGGGTACGTGATCCGCACATCCAATGACAACGAGAAGGCGGAGCTTTTGGAGCTGCAGTGTAAAAACTGCGGCGGATTTCTGGAGCTGACGGATAAAACCCACGCAGTATGCCCTTACTGCGGTCAGAAATATCTGATTGACGAGGCCAAGGGGACCATTATCAATGTCCAGGTGGATTACAGCGGCGGCGAGGAGATGATGGAAGCGGTCAACAGCACCAAAAGGACGCTTATTATATTTTTGGTCATTGCGTCGGTGATCGCGGCCATTATCCTGGCATTTAACATCGCGGCCAGAAAGTCCGTGTTTTCCAAGTCGGACGCGGACGCTCCGGTGGACGAAAACGGGATGCTCCTTCGGATCTTCTGCAAGGATATTTTCGGAAAAGAGTATGAGGACATTACGCAGGAAGAATTTGACTCGATCAAATACATCCGGTGCGCCTATGAGCGGGAGGGAGGAGAGACTTTTAATGTGATCTCCTACAGTTTTACGGATTATGAGGACTGTGAAAGTGAGGAAGCGTTTCAGGACACGGTGAAGAAGTGGACCTACCGGACGAAAATGGTCAGCTGGCCATCGGATTACACCATGTTTAAAGGGCTTACCAGGATTGACAACACGGACGCGGTGTGGCTTTCCCTGGTGACGTTTCACCCGGACAGCCGGATCTCCTGCGTTAATACGGACGACAGGCTGGACACGGTTGCCGGCGTGGTGGATCCTAAGTATGTGAAGATTCTGCGCATCGGCATCATGGGAAATAACCTGCAGGATATCGGTCAGTTTATAAATCTGGAGGAACTGGATGTGGACACCAATCTGTCTTCCAGAGAGACGGATATTACCGGCATCAGCCAGTGCGGCAAACTGAAAAGCTTAAAGCTTCGATGCGGGGAGAGCTATAAGGGGCTGGAAAGCTTAAAAGAGTTAAAGCAGTTAAAAAGTCTGTATATTGACAAGATGACGGCAGAGCAGTGGGGATTTTTGGAGGGGCTTGGCCAGCTGGAAGAGCTTTCCATCTACACCGGTGAGGACGCGGATCTGTCTGCGCTGGATGCCCTGCCCAATCTGAAAAAGGTGGATTTTCTGGATCAGTGTTATATCATGCCCCAGGAACTTTCAAGGCTTAAGGGGGTTGAGAATTTGCGGGTCGCGGTAAAGGAGCCCCAGTGCCTGGAGATCCTGGGGGGATTTGAGGGGCTGAAAAGCCTGGATCTGCACATGGCGATCAAGGAGTATGAGACTCCTGTGGATGTGTCGCCGCTGGCTGGTCTTGGGCAGCTGCAGCGGCTTTCCATGGATAATTTCTGGGGCGGCCAGTTTGTGGGGGTGGAAACGCTTTTAAGCCTTCCCAGCCTGAAAGCGTTCCGCTTAGACCAGGGGACAGGCAGTGATTCCCAGATCCTGATAGATACGGAGGCTTTGGAGGGAAATGCCGGACTGGAGGAACTGGGGATTATAAATTGCGTGATAAAGGATCTTGAGACAGAGGAGGACGGGGATTTCGGCTTTGTATCCAGGTTTGGGGGGCTGAAAAGGCTGTATCTGGATGCGTGCGGGCTGACGGATATCTCCTTTGTGGAGGAGTTGGGTGATCTAAGGGCCTGCAGTCTTATGGACAATGACATTCGGGATTTGTCGCCTCTTTTGGCGTGCAGGAAACTGGAAGCGGTCTCTGTGGACCGGGAGGCAGCGGCAGGGGTGGAATTTCCGGGGGATGTGATGGTGAACACGGAGATTTTTGAAAAGATCTATGAGTGAGTGATGAGTTGTAAAATTAAATATAGTGTGTTACAATAATTGCGGTAAACAATAGAAGAGAGGGTTCACAATGACTGCAACGATAGAAATGCTTGAGTATCTTAAAATGGGGAATTATAATAATTTGCAAGATTGCTATAAGAAATATAAAGATACGTTTGACAGAAGCAGGGAATGTTTAAAAGATTTTTTTGAAAAAGATAATTATTCTGACGAGAAGCTTTTAAATGCGATGCTATTTTTATATTTACATGAAGATATGGACTATTATTCTGCGGAACGATTTATAAAAGTTTCCGAATATATGCACGAAGAATATGGTGTATATACTAAAGAGGTATTAAGTATGTATTTTAATTTTAGAAAGCTTATTTTGAGGTGATGTGAATGACAGGAAATAAATATGAGCTTTCAGAAAAGATTGTAATTATTATTAATGGTAAAGGCGGGGTGGGAAAAGATACATTATGTAACGCGGCGCATGATTATTATTCAACGAGAATGATATCAGCAATCACCCCTGTTAAGGAGATCGCCCAAAGGTGTGGCTGGAATGGTGAAAAGGATAAAAAGTCTCGAAAGTTTTTATCTGATCTAAAACGCTTGTTAATAGACTATAATGATTTACCAACAACATATCTTGTAAAAGAGTATAAAACTTTTTTAAATGAAGATATAGATATTTTGTTTGTACAGATTAGGGAAAAGGACCAAATTGAAGCATTTAGAAGCTGCATCCAAATAAAGAATTATTCTTTATTGATCATGTCTGACCGCGATGGATTGGACAAGACTCATCTCGGAAATGTCTCGGATGATGAGGTGGAATCATTTGAGTATGATTATATTTTCTGGAATAATGAACCGATTGAAAAGATTGGAGAATGTTTTTGTCGATTTTTGTATAATTTATTCACATTAGATAACATAAATATTTATGGCAGATAGAGTATTTTGATATTTACTAGGGAGAAAAGGTTATGTATGGTACATTAAATGATTTAGAGATAGAGCAGTTTGTAAAAGAGGGGAAGCTGATCAGTGAGGATTTTGATAAAAAGAATATAAAGCAAGCTTGTTATGAATTAAGGGCAGGCAATTGCTATTATGATTTAAATTCAGGTGAAGAAAGGCATTCTGTTGCGGATGGAGAGATTATTTTGATTAAGCCGCACCAGAGAATTGTCATTTTAACCAAAGAAAAGTTACAAATTCCACAGGATGTACTGGCAAGAGTTTTGTCAAAAGGGTCATTGTTTTCTCTCGGCATTGTTCCTGTAAATACTTATGCGGATCCAGGTTTTGTCGGCAGAATGGGGATTGTTATGCAGAATTTATCAAACAATTATTTAAAGATAACCAGTGGTGATCCCATTGCGAAAATTGAGTTTGACAGATTGCAGAGTCCGGTAAAAAATATATACCATGGACAACATGGGTATGAAACCGGAATTTGGCCGATTCGCCATGATCAAATAGTCAAAAATAAGGGCGAGTTAAAGAAATATTTGGGAAATTATAATGAAATAGATCAAATAAGGGATACTTTGGGGATACCTGTCGCTAATATTATAGAGAGAGTCTTGATTACAGAGCGTCGTTTTTTGATAGCAACTATCCTATACATTATAATTACCTTAATAATTATGGGTGTTGGTGCCGGAGCGGATTGGCTGAGTCCTGTGACCAGTGTTTTTATCGGTATAGTAACAAATATAATTTACGCCATAGGTGTTTTTTTTGTATCGAATTATAAGAGGAAAATTAATGGAAAATATTCATTCAATAAAGATTAATTCGTTAGATATACCAACGAATGTTTTTTTTTCTCCTATTAACCCAGGGTATTGCGTTAATGGTATTTTATCAAAAGAATTTAAGGATTTTTTTATTGAGCGGTCAGGATTGGATATTGGTATCTGCTATATTGGAAATGTTTCGCTTTTGACTAATTGGTCAAGTAATATAAATACAGCAGTATTTTCTCAAAATAAATCTGTGTGTTGGAGCGCGTTGGCATCTGAAATAAAGAAAAATGGTTCTTATGCAGGTATTCAGCTGGCATGGAAGCCTGAAGCAATAAAGATGCAGAAAGAATTTGTTACTGGAGATGTATTAGGGCAATTAGTATATTTTAGACAATTTTATGATAGTTTTGATCAATTTGATCAGGTAAGTACTCTGTTTTCGGAAAGTATTTCTCAAGCTTTTCAAGACGGATTCCAGGTAATCCAGCTTCACGCTGCTCATGGATACGGGTTATCATTATTACTTAGCAGAGAGGTTAGCAGATGTGAGAATCCAAGGGAAACAAAGGGAGCCAGACTGATTCGGCAGATTGTTGATAAGCTGTTAAAAAGAGAGGGAATCCTGGATATAAGAATTTCTCTCTATGAGGGCATCAATGATGGATCCGATGAATGGGCGTATAAAACAAGACTATTTGAATTTTTTCAGGAATGTGGGTTTAATCTCATAAGCTTATCAAATGGGTTTTATAATATTGACAAAAACATGATCTATCCTGTTAAACAAGATCGTACAGCGATTCTAAAAGAAGCCGAAACGTTAGCTGGAACATATCAGGATATGTTTTGGAATGTTGCGGGTAATATGGAATTTGTATTACAGAGCAGAAAAGCATTTCCGCCGAATCTGACGTTTTCATTAGGACGTCAATTGTTGTCTGATCCGAAAACGATATTGAAAATTAGACAACATCGCGAGTCAGAGATTAACAAATGCTCTGGATGCAACAAATGCCATTACTATTCCTATGGTTTGCTAGGCATACAAAAATGTGAGTTAGAGATTATATGAATTAAGAAATATTACAGAATTTGTATGGGAGATATGACTATGACTGTAAATGAATATCAAAGTTTGGCAATGGCAACGTTGAATACAGAATTGGATAAAAAGAACATTTTAATAAATGGAGTGATGGGACTTTGTGGTGAGTCAGGCGAGGCAATAAATATTGTTAAAAAACATTTGGCACAGGGACACGAATTGGATAGAGAGGGGTTAATCAAAGAACTTGGGGATATCGCATGGTATCTTGCGGAAACAGCAAGCGCTTTGGAAATAAATTTAGACGAGGTGCTTGCTAAAAACATTGAAAAATTAAAAAAAAGATATCCAGAGGGTTTTGATACGGAAAAATCAATTTATAGATTAGAAACATAAGGTGTAATTAGAGCGGGAGAGGATATGACAGATATTTTAAAGGAAAAGAAAGCGATCATTTTTGATCTGGACGGGACCTTGGTGGATTCCATGTGGATGTGGAAGCGTATTGACATGGAGTTTTTGGCCAGATACGGCCATTCGTGTCCGCCGGAGCTTCAGAAGGCCATCGAGGGCATGAGCTTTACGGAGACGGCCATGTATTTTAAGGAGAAGTTTTGTCTGCCCTTGACGGTGGAGCAGATCAAGAGAGCCTGGATAGAGATGTCCATAGACAAGTACCGCCGTGAGGTTCCAGCTAAAAGGGGGGCTAAGGAGTTTTTGTCCTATGCCAGAGACAGAGGGATGCTGTGCGGTATTGCCACCAGCAACAGCTGGGAGATGGTGGACGCGGTTTTGGATTCCCTGGGCATGAGGCCGTTTTTTCAGGTTGTGACCACGGCATGCCAGGTGAAGGCCGGCAAGCCCAGCCCGGATATCTATCTGAAAGTGGCCGAAGATCTTCACGTATCCCCCGGACAGTGTCTGGTGTTTGAGGATGTGCCTGCGGGGATTTTGGCCGGGAAGCGGGCCGGTATGACCGTGTGCGCGGTGGAGGATGCGTTTTCCAGACATATGGAGGAGGAGAAGCGGGGATTGGCGGATTATTTTATCAGCGATTATTTTGAGATCATGGACGGGGGCAGACTATGAAGCCGGATTTTTTGCCCGTAAGCCGGGCGGACATGAGCATCCGGGGATGGAATCAGTGTGATTTTGTGTATATTTGCGGGGATGCCTATGTGGATCACCCCTCCTTTGGCCATGCCGTCATATCCCGGGTGCTGGAAGCCCACGGCTATAAGGTAGGGATCATTGCCCAGCCGGATTGGAAAGACGAAAAAAGCATTGCCGTCCTGGGAAAGCCCAGACTTGGATTCTTAGTGTCGGCGGGCAATATGGATTCCATGGTGAACCACTATTCCGTTTCCAAGAAAAGGCGGAAGGAAGATTCCTATACGCCGGGAGGCGTCATGGGCAAGCGGCCGGATCACGCTACGGTTGTGTACTGCAACCTTGTCCGGTCCGTATACAAGGACAGTCCCATCATCATCGGCGGGATCGAGGCCAGCCTGCGGCGTCTGGCCCACTATGACTACTGGTCCGACAGACTGAAACGGTCCATCCTTTTGGACTCCCAGGCGGATCTTATCTCCTATGGTATGGGGGAGCGGTCGATGGTGGAGATCGCCGATGCCCTAAACAGCGGCATTGACGTGAAAGATATTACCTTTGTGGACGGAACGGTGTATAAGACGGGAAGTTTGGAGCATGTGTATGACTATGAGCTCCTTCCGGATCACCGGGAGCTTTTAGAGGATAAGAAAGCATATGCCAGAAGTTTTTTCGTCCAGTATTCCAATACGGACCCTTTTACAGGCAGGCGTCTGGCGGAGCCTTATGACGGGAAGCTGTTTGTGATCCAGAACCCGCCGTCAAAGCCTTTGAGCCAGGAGGAGATGGACAGGGTCTACGACCTGCCCTACATGCGCAGCTACCATCCTTCTTACGAGGAATTGGGGGGCGTGCCGGCTATCCGGGAGATCAAGTTCAGCCTGATCAGCAGCCGGGGGTGTTTTGGAGCCTGCAGTTTCTGCGCCCTGACCTTTCATCAGGGGCGGATCATCCAGGCCAGAAGCCATGAGTCTCTGGTGAAGGAGGCCAGGCTTTTGACAGAGGAGGCGGATTTTAAGGGGTATATCCATGACGTGGGGGGACCTACGGCGGATTTTCGGTTTCCGGCCTGCGCAAAACAGCTGACTGCCGGGGCCTGCAGGGACAGGCAGTGCCTCTTTCCAAAGCCCTGCGGGAATCTGCGGGCGGACCACAGCGATTATATAGAGCTTCTGCGGAAATTAAGGTCACTGCCAAAGGTGAAGAAGGTGTTTATCCGCTCCGGGATCCGGTTTGATTATGTTTTGGCGGACACAGGCGGTAAGTTTTTGCGGGAACTGTGCGAACACCATGTCAGCGGGCAGCTGAAAGTGGCGCCGGAGCACGTGGCGGACCAGGTACTGAAACGTATGGGCAAGCCGGAGAATAAGGTGTACCGGCAGTTTGTCCGGGAATATGAGGAGATGAACCGGCGGATCGGGAAGAAACAGTACCTGGTGCCGTATCTGATGTCCTCTCACCCCGGTTCTACCATGAAGGAAGCTGTGGAGCTGGCAGAGTATCTGCGGGATCTTGGGTATATGCCGGAGCAGGTCCAGGACTTTTACCCCACGCCGTCCACCATTTCCACCTGCATGTACTATACGGGGTATGACTGCAGGACTATGGAAAAGGTGTATGTTCCCACCAATCCCCATGAGAAAGCCATGCAGAGGGCGCTGATCCAGTACCGGAATCCAAAGAATTACGGGCTGGTGGAGGAGGCTTTAAGGCTTGCGGGGAGAACGGATCTGATCGGATATGACAAACGATGCCTCATACGTCCCCGGCAAAGCGGCGGGGATAGCCGGGAAGGCGAGAAAAAGGGGCTAACGGGCAGGGCCAGCCAGCCAGGCCGCAAACGTCTGGCTGGCGGCAGCGAGGTGAGAGAGAAGCGGGGACAGCAAAGACGGGACGGCAGGGGGCAGGGAAACCGTCTGACGGAAAAAGGGAGAGACATCCAGCAGACCAGACCGAAAAAGACCATCCGCAATGTCCACAAGAAGAAAGGGTAACGAAAAGGATCTGGAGATAGGAGACGAGAAAAAAGAGACGGCATGCCGTCTCTTTATGGATCCTATTTAGTTCTGCTATGGTTTAAGACGGTTAAGCCTTAAGCGAAAAGGTCTACGTTGGCTCCCTTTGTAATGGGGTCAGCTTCATAGGTGTCGGGAGAGGAGCGGAAAACCGTCCTGGTGTTGCCTCCGGCAATATATGTCTTTCCACATTCGGGACAGACGCCTGTGCGGTAGGTAACAGACTGGGATACAATCTCCTCGTCCTCCCGCATAGCCTTCTGCTTGGCGTGGGCCACATGCTCCATCTCATGGGAGCGGACTGCAGAGGCGGCCCGTTCGGGACTGAGCTTGGTGGGAGTCTTAAAGGATACGGAAGGGTCGTTGGAACCGTCCTGGTATGTGCGGTTTTTGCAGGTCTGACATTCGTAGGTATCGGTGTCCGGCTGCCTGCCGGCTTTTCCTACCTGCTTTCCAAAGGCTTCCTGGTTCTCCTGGCCGTAGACGCCGTTGACAGGAACCTGGTTCGGCGATGAAGCCGGTGTCATGGACCTGGACGGATAACGGGCAGGGGATTGAAATGATAAATTGTTAAAAGATATTGAATAGTTGATAAAATCGCCCCCTTATTTATCATGGTTGGATAATGTCCATCTGTTCCCGACGGTCATTGAAAAAGGATGTGCCGCGGGAACAGGCTGAAAAATGATTTCAGCGTAGATAAATATATGACTATCGTACCATATTTAGGGAATGAGCGCAAGTGGCAAACGTGTAAATTTTGTTATGATCCCCGGAGCCCTGGGAGCGTAACGGCATATGCCTTCAGGCTTCCTTAAGGATCGTCTCAACCGTATAACGCGCATTATTTTTAACGTCCGGATTCTCATCATCATAAGTGATCAATGCCTTCCATAAGGCCCATCCCATGGCGCGGCTGATCATATCGTCAGACAGTCCCTTTAGAAACGTGGTTCTGGACGGGCGGTCAAAATAGGTCCAGGCCATGGCATAGTCGCAGGAGGGATCGCCGGCGCCCAGGATGCCGAAATCAATGAGCCCCCAAAGGGATACTTCACATAAGGAAGTGTCTCTTGTGGCGTTTTAGAAAATTTATAATGACGGTTGGATACGATGAATTTGTAGGAATAACTAAATATAATTGGAGGAAACTACAATGAAATCATTATTTGAGCAATTCGGCGGTACATACCGAAAAGAAAGCGATTATGCAGTTCCTAATCTTGAAACACCAGACACAGGAAATTTTGAAATTGGTATTTATGGACAGCGACATTTATATTTTCTACAACATTACCTTAGAATAACTTATCTTAATGAGTACCTTATTGAAATTGACAGTCAAGCACAAAGGCGTGTCTTTCGGATTGTAGAACAGATGAAACAAGCCCAAGGTATTACCGAACAATTAAAAGAGAATAATCCTATAAAATGGACAAAAATTATGAATTGCGTTAGGCAACAGGCGGAAGAAATCGTTTTAAAAGAAATGATTTATAGCTAATTAGGGACGGCATCGGCGTGAAGCTGATGCCGCCTTTAATCTTATGAGAGTAGAAATCTTAATGCGTTTGTTGTATAATTGATTTGTAAAATTTATGGTTTTTATATCGAATCCAAGAAAAATCATTTTGCATAGTCTAAATAAATTTATTATGGCATGAAGTCATTGCAGGAGAAGATGGTCTTTATCTGTTTGCAAAATTTATGCCTGCATTGTGCTAACTCATTTCCCAGTTTTAATTTCCTCAATATTGCCAAATGGTATAGAGGTATCCTTTAAGATTGTTTGGGAAGATAATTTATAAGTTAGCGGAGGTAAGCCTACCTGCTTTTCAAATTGTTTTATGAAGTGGCTTTGGTCGCAAAAACCTGTGGTCAAAGCCACTTCTGTTATTGTTTCAGCATTGTGCATCAATCGTTGTGCCTTGCGAATGCGGTTTTGAAGTTGAAACTGATGCGGTGTAAGTCCCACTTCGGCCTTAAAACTTCGGATGAAATGGTATTTACTGATAAATGCGTTTTGAGCCATTTCTTCAATACTAACTTTGGCTTCGGGGTATAATTCCAACTGCTTTTTTAGGTTATTGATAAATGGATTTTGGCTTTCAGAGTGCCAATCTGTATAGGCGGCAAACGAGTTTAAGCAGTCCAATAATTGTAATATCTGGTACTGTTTGATTCTTTCTGTATTTAAAGCATTCATTAACAGAACCATTATGTTATGCCTTATTTTATCGGCGGAATAGTGTGCGGCAATATTTTTATCAATACATAAACTTAGCAAAGTATAGCTGCTATGTGTTGAAATGCTATGCGGCATATATGGGCAGATGATAAAGGTCTGATTTTTTTCATAAACCTTTACATTACTATTCGCAGTAAGCACAATAGAGCCATCTAACACAATGCCGATTGTAAGCACGGAAACATGGTTATGAGTGGGATAGGATATTGTTGAATGTTCACAGAAAATCAATTCCATGCCCATATTAGAATTATATATGTAGCGTATGCTATTTGTTGCCATAAGTATTACTTCCTAACTATTTATGTGCCTGCCAGATAATGTGCGTTATTTACTCGCTGAGGTTTTCATCTCCCCATTGTTTCATATGCTCAAAGACGGGAATGAAGCTTTTCCCCAAGTCAGTAAGATTATATTCCACATGGGGAGGAACTTCTTTGTAATCATGGCGAGTAATGAATCCGTCTGCTTCCAATTCCCGAAGTTGCTTTGTCAGGCTCGATTCCGTAATATCGCCGATATGCCTGCGAAGCTCTCCGAAGCGGTGTATATCCCGAAAAGCGATGTAATAAATGATTTCAATTTTCCATTTACCGCCTAAAATTTTTTGTATGGTAGAAACTGTTTTGCAGCGTTCAACAGCCGATGTACTTTTTTTCATTCCTGCCACTCCTTTCTGGAACAGTTAAGGATTTGCGGATTCTGGAAAAGAGCATAGGCGAGGGTGATGAGGAAAATTCCAACCTCGACCTGTTCTCATTGGAGATGTTCGAGAATATCGCCTACACGATGGCGAAGCACGCCGACCCACAGATACCGAATGAAGTGGATGAATGGTTGGACGGTTTCAACACCTTTTCCATTTATCAGGTCCTGCCACAATTGATAGAACTGTGGGGATTGAATGTAAAGACGGATGTGGAGGCTAAAAAAAACTTCGCCCAACTGAGCGGGAAATGACCACGCCGCTGTTTCTTCTGCGGTGTGTGCAGCTAGGGCTTTCGATGTCGGACCTTGACCTGCTCTCCATCGGGCTTATCAATGATATGTACTGCGAGAGCCGCAATGATTCCTTTTCCTACGCTGTACTGGCTGATCAGGCTGCGTATGACGCATTTTGATTGAAAAAACAGCCTTTTTCTGCTATGATTGGTAGTGGGAAAAGGCTGTGAAATCGTTAAAGGAGATTTGATTGCTGTGATAGAGGTATTGTTTGGCGAGAGTGAAGCCGCTTCCATGAAAGCGGCAAAGAATAAAATAATTGTGGGAACAGTCAATGGCCCTACGTCCGTCTGGATGGCCGGGAAAAAAGCACCACCCCAAAAGCCTTTCAGCGGCTGGATAGAAGGAACATCGGAAGAAGTTATTTGTCTTGGATTTATAATGGATATAGGAAACATCAGGGAACCAATGGAAAGCCCATACCGCAGGGAACTGATCTATTCCATGTATGCACAAGAACAATGGGCGCAGGATGAAGAGATAGGAAATGAGTTAAAAAGTGCCGGTGATTTTTATGTAAAAGAATTGCGGCGGTTACGGGATTTTCTGGACGAAGGGGAATCTGTCAGAATATGGTACAGCGATGCCCCTTATTCCCGATGCGGTCTATACAGCCTGTGCCAGATATTAAAGGGGTATGACAACCAGATATCGGCAGTTAAGATTCCGGAGTATGTAGTCCGCGATAAAAATATTGTCTCTTATCATAGCTGGGGTGAGGTTTCGGCAGAAGAGTTTGCAGTTTTTTTACCCTATGAGAAGACGCTTTCAAAAGAAGAAATTCATATGTATGCCATGCTGTGGGGCATTCTGGCAGAGGAAAACAGCCCTCTCCGTGCGGTGGTCAATAGCAGAGTCCTCAGTGTCCCGGAGGATTTCTACGATTTTCTGATATGGAAATGGCTGAAAGATGCTCCGATAAAAGAGGCTAGGCTGATTGGTGATATTATCGGCCATTCACAGCTTGGCGTGGGGGACTGGTGGTATGCCAGAAGAATTGAATATTATATTCAACAGGGTCAGATACAGGTTATTGAAGATTCAGAAAATAAATATGCGCGGATAATCTGCGGCAGAAGATAAGTTTGGGAAAATTTAATAGATTTCTTACATAGGCACTTGCCATAACAGCAGGTGTCTTTTTTTGCGCATTTTTTCAGGGAGCCTTTTGGCTTCCTTTTTTCGTGGGGAGGTGCTTTGGGGGTGGGAGCGTCAAGGATACAGGGAATCACGGTGGAGATCGGCGGCGACACCACAAAGCTGACAGCCGCGCTGAAAGGGGTAAACGGGGAGATACGCACCACGCAGTCACAGTTACGGGACGTGGAGCGGCTCTTAAAGCTGGACCCCGGCAACACGGAACTGCTGGCACAGAAGCACCGGCTCCTTGCGGATGCGGTGCGGGAGACGAAGGAAAAGCTGGAAACCCTGAAAGCCGCTGCGGAACAGGCAAACGAGGCATTGGCAAAGGGCGAGATCACACAGGAGCAGTATGACGGGCTGCAGCGGGAGATTATCGAGACCGAGGAAAGGCTGAAAAGCCTCGAAGAACAGGCCAGCCAGTCAGCGGTGGCGGTGCAGAAGATCGCCGCCGTGGGGGAGGACTTGAAGAACCTTGGGGATAAGATTTCCGGTGTCGGCACTACCCTCACCAAGACCGTGACCGCGCCCATTGTGGGGCTTGGCACAATGGCGGTAAAGACTGCTGCTGATTTCGATACTGCCATGAGCCAGGTCGGGGCGGTTTCCGGGGCAACCGGGAGCGAGCTGGAAGCCCTGCGGGATAAAGCCCGCGAGATGGGGAGCAAGACCAAGTTCTCCGCATCGGAGGCAGCCGAGGCAATGAACTACATGGCGATGGCCGGCTGGAAAACTTCGGATATGCTCTCCGGCATCGAGGGCATCATGAATTTGGCCGCGGCATCCGGGGAAGATTTGGCAACTACCTCCGATATCGTGACGGATGCGCTTACCGCTTTCGGCCTTACCGCAGCAGATTCCGGGCATTTCGCGGATATCCTTGCGGCGGCATCCAGTAACGCCAATACCAACGTCTCCATGATGGGCGAGACCTTCAAATACTGTGCGCCCATTGCCGGGGCGCTTGGTTTTTCTGCGGAAGATACCGCAGAGGCAATCGGGCTGATGGGAAATGCAGGCATCAAGTCCACGCAGGCCGGTACCGCGCTCCGCACCATTATGAGCAACCTTTCCGGGGAAGTAAAAATCTGTGGTTCGAGCATCGGTGAGGTCACAATCGCCACCACCAATGCGGACGGGAGCATGAGGGATTTGAGTGCTATCCTGGCTGACTGCCGGACAGCATTCGGGGGATTGTCGGAATCGGAGAAGGCAGCGGCGGCAGAGGCTTTGGTAGGTAAAAACGCCATGTCAGGATTCCTCGCACTGATGAACGCCGCCCCTGCGGATATCGAGAAGGTGAGCAGCGCCATAGCAAACTGCGACGGGAAGTCTGCGGAGATGGCGGCAACCATGCAGGATAACCTTGCCGGGCAGCTTACCATTCTGAAAAGCCAGTTGGAGGAGCTTGCCATTTCCTTTGGTGAGATATTAATGCCTGCCATCCGCCAGATCGTCACATGGGTGCAGGGCTTTGTTGACAAGCTCAACGGCATGGATGAAGGCACCAAGAACACCATCGTCACAATCGGCCTGCTTGCGGCGGCAATCGGCCCCGTGCTTATCGTCATAGGAAAAGTTGTGTCGGCTGTGGGCAGCATTATGACCTTCATCCCCACACTGATCGGCGGCATTTCCAGTATCGGCGGAGGCTTAAGTGCGCTGTGGGGAATACTCGCCGCAAACCCGGTCACTTTAGTGATCGCTGCCATAGCTGCATTAATAGCTATCTTCGTGGCTTTATGGAATAACTGCGAGGAATTCCGTGAGTTCTGGATAAATTTATGGAATGTGATAAAAGAAGCGGCTGTTGCGGTATGGAATGGGCTGAAAGACTTCTTTTCCAACATCTGGAACGCCATCACCGGGGCGGCGCAGTCCATCTGGAATGGGCTGAAAGATTTCTTTAGCGGCCTGTGGGAAGGGATAAAAAATATCTTCCAGACTGTGCTGGATGTGATAAAGACGCTGATTGTGGCGCGGTTCGAGTTCTATAAGCTGATCATTACAACCGTGCTGAATGTGATACAGACGGTGGTTTCCACGGTATGGAATGCGATAAAAACCGTGATCGAGACCGTGACAAATGCCATCGGCTCCTTCATTTCCTCTGCGTGGGAGGCAATACGGAATACTGTCACCACGGTAATGGAGGCGATCAGAAACGTCATTACCACAGTATGGGAGGCAATCAAAACCGCAGTGACGGCGGTGCTTTCTGCCATCAAGGATGTGGTGGTCTCTGCGTGGGAGGCAATCAAGAATGCCATTTCCACAGCAATGGAGGCGATACGTTCTGCGGTCATTGCCGCATGGGAAGCAATAAAGAGCGCGGTGTCCTCTGCGATTGAAGCGATAAAAAATGTGGCTGTGGCGGCATGGGAAGCCATCAAATCCGCAGTAAGCTCCGTGGTGGGTGCGATAAAAGAGGTCATAACTTCCGTCTGGAACGCCATCAAGTCCACGGTCACCAGTATCGTGGGCGGCCTGAAAGATGCGGTTGTAAATGTGTTTAACAGCCTGCTTTCAGGAATCAAAAATGCCATGAGTGGAATCGCCGGGGCGGTGAAGAGTGGATTCGATGCGGCTATTAATTTTATCAAGAGCCTGCCCTCACAGGCATTGCAGTGGGGCAAGGATATCATTGGCGGGCTGATAGACGGCATCAAGTCCAAGATTAGCGGTCTTGTGGACAGTGTGAAGGATATCGCGGGGACGATTGCGTCCTTCCTACATTTCTCCGAGCCTGACGAGGGGCCGCTTTCCAACTTCCACACGTTCATGCCGGATATGATTGATTTACTCGGAAAAGGCATCCGTGGGAATTTAGGGAAGCTGACCGGCCCCATGAAGGAACTGGCGGGGATGCTTATTCCAGAGGCGGGGGCAATGGAAAGCATCACATCATCCGGGAATGGCGGGAACGGGAATGCTTCACTGGCGGCAAGGCTGGATGCCATGTATGAAGTGGTAACAAAGTATCTGCCGCGATTGGCAAACAGCCAGGTGGTATTGGATTCCGGGGTGCTGGTCGGGGAACTGTCAGACGGGCTGAACCGGGAGCTGGGAAAGGCGTATTCATGATCAGGAAATTCAGGCTTATAAACGGGGAAGAGATGTCGTGGGACTTAAACGCCCGGACATCCTTTTTCCATTCCATCGGCGGCTTCGGCTATCAGGACGGGACACAGTATGAACAGATTGGCACGGACTTCATCCCCCTGGAGGAATTATTCTCACAGGGCGTGATGACCGGGCGCATTTTCTTTGGCGGGATAAACGCATACAAAAACTACAGAGCCTTTTCCCGGTTCGTCCGGGCGGTGCCGCTCACTCTCGTCTACGAGATGGAGGAGGCGTTCCGTGTTCCGGTGCGGATGACGGAAATCGCAAAGAGTGAGTTAATCACTGGCAGGGCGGGGTTGGATTGTGAAGTTGCATTTACGGCAACCGGGCTGTTTTATAAGAATGTTTCCGGCTACAGCGGGACGCTCTCCATTGGCGGGAAAATCTATCCATACGAATACACCTATGCCTATGCGGATGTGACGCAGAACACGCTGATGATCGACAGCGACAGCCACGGGGACAGCCCATGTAAAGTGACTGTATACGGCCCCTGCACGAACCCGGTATGGAAGCACTATGTAAATAATGTCCTATATGAGACCGGGCGGTACGAAGGGAATATCCCGGACGGGCATAAGCTGGTCATTGACACCACGCAGATTCCCTACAGCATCACGGAGCGGGGCGTCAGTGACGAGGTGGTGGCGGACAGATACCAGATGTGCGATTTCACCACGGAGCGGTTCTTCCACCTGCAGTACGGCAGCAACCGCATTTCCGTGGTGCATGAGGGGCTGAATGTTCTGAATGTTATGGTTGAGGGGAGGATCAGCTATGAGACCGTATAACGTGGAGATATTCACGCAGGATTTTGAGATGGTGGGAAATACAAATGTAAATGAGATCACCTACAAAGAGGACTATCTATCTTCCGATGGGAACACGGTCACGGTGCTTGCCCTGCCCGGTGTGAAAAAGCAGGATTACATCCGCATCAGCAGAGGAAATGAAGAGTATGCCGGAATCGTGACGGAAATAGGGTATGGAACGGACAAGTCAAAGAAGTTACAGACCATTTCCTACAAGCCATTGATGGAGCTGCTCAATACGGATGTGCTTTTCGATGTAGACCTGCAGGGGCAGGGGAGCATGGAGCAGTTTATCTGTGACCGCATCCGTGAAATGTTCATCACCAATGAGGATGGGATGCAGAATATCAAAGGGCTTTCGGTTATGGCGGCAACGGCCACAAAGGACTGGAGCCTGCACATCACGCCCTCCGATAAGGGTGGACATTACAACATTGTAAACCTCATTGATTCCGTGATCATTCCGGCAATGGAAAAGTACAGCATCCTTGTAAAGACAAAGCTGGATATCCAGAACCGGGAAGTGCAGATCATTGTGGGCAGGGCGGCGGCTGGCATCATCACCATAGAGAGCGACCTGCCGAACATCATCAAAAAGAGCGTCACCATCAAGCAGGTCAGCGCGGATGTGAATAAAATCATCATTTATGATGCAGAGGATTATTCCAATACCCGGATTTATTACCTTCATCCCGATCTTGGCTATGACACGAAAGACCGTGACCGCATTACCCCGGTGGTGTGTGAGATGCAGGCGGTTTCCCATGAGGAGGGGAGCAGCTTTGAGAGCGCTGCGATCAGCGCCGCCCATAACAAGTTCGCAAATTTATCCTATTCAAATTTAATCGAACTTACCATGATGAACGGTGACGCTTTGGTGAAGCCGGAAGAACTGGAATTCGGGCAGGTGGCGGACATCATATCGGATGGGGAGAGTTACCGCAGCATCCTCACGGGCAGGGAGCGTGGCAAAAATACAAAGCTGGTGTTCGGCACGGTGCGGCTGGATTTGACTAAGATTTAGGAGGCAGGAGAATGGCTGATAATATCACACTGAAAACCTATAAGGGCGGCAATGTCACACCGCAGGATGACGCCATCATCTACGAGACGGCGATCCCCGGCAGTGGCATCTTCAAAGGCTGCGAAGTGACGTATGCCAGAGGGAATGTGCTGCACATCTCGCAGGGCTTTGGCATGATACGGGGGCGGTTCTTTGAAGTGTATGAAACGGAGATAGACGTGCGCCTTGCGGATGTGGGGGAGACATTGCAGGGGCGGGTGTATATCCATCTCGATTTATCCAATGCGGATGAACCCATCAAGATACTGGCGCAGGCGGCAGTGGAGCTTCCGCCGCTGGACGCGGATGTGAACATCAATTACAACAATTCTTCCTACGATCTGGAACTTGCCATCTTCACCGTATCTTCCGCAGGATTGGACGGGCTGACAAAGGTGTTTCCCACGCTGAAAGCCGGGAGCGGGGGCGGCGGGGGCGGCGGGGAGACGCTCACCCGCGCAACCTCTTATGCTGTTGGTGATGCGGTGACCGCAGTAGGCGCTCCGGGCTGGGCGACTTTTGTATGCACACAGGCAGGCACCACGGCGGCATCGGAGCCTTCCGGGTATTCGAGGATCACCAAAGTGGGGGACAGGGTTTTAGACGGAACCGCGGTATTTACTGCAAGGAACATCATCGGGGAGCTGGACGGTGTTATTTCTTCCAATGCATCCCTTGGGGAATCTGTGCAGACTCTGGACGAAAAAGTGGCGGAGATGATGAGCAGCACCGGGCTTGTGATGAAACTGGTGAGCCTTGACGAGTACCGGGCAATGGAAAGCTACAGCGCCACCACCATTTACCTCTGTTATGAGGATGAAGCCACAAAAAGGGTGACGCGGATTTTCGTAGGCGAGGACAAGGTGTATGCGGCTGGCGTTAAGGTGACGTATCAGATCGACACGGGGTATGCATTAGAAAGGACTGTGCCGGACAGGGAGGACGCCATTGCCGCCGCACCGCCCGCCTCTCTGGAGGGATATTCTTTTGTAGGGTGGCGGCAGGATGAGCAGGCGGAAAAGAAAGTGCTTTCCGAGTTTATCATCAGCAGTGAAGAACCCGTCACGCTCTATGCGGTGTTCAAAAAGCAGATGATCATAGGGCTGATGCCGAACGGCGGCACTCTGGCCGGGAGCGGTTCGGCGGAGTCCTTTACCGCTTTTTGTTATTACAACAACGGGAATTCCCAGAGCGAACCTACCACGGTCCCGGCAAGCCCCTACACGAGAAAGAATATGTCCTTCTGCGGATGGAGCATAGACTCCCTTTCCACACCGTCCTATAAGCCGGGAGAGAAAGGCGTGTTCCCTGCCGGGGCCACGCTCTATGCCATGTGGGTGACCACGGAGTATGACTTCCCCTACACAGGGAATTATGTGCAGTTTGTTATCCCCCAGGACGGCATCTATGAGTTTGAAGTGTGGGGCGCATCCGGCGCTGCGGCGAAGGTGGATTCCCTTGTGGCGGAGGGAGGGCTTGGCGGCCATTCCAAAGGTTATAAGAAGATGAAGAAGGATGAAGTGATCTATGTCTATAACGGCGGATCACCGAAAGGCACATCTTATGGGGCGAACGGAGGCGGGAACGGTTACAATTATGCCAGCAGCAAGCAGTACGGGGCAGGAGGCGGCGGTTCCACCCATGTGGCCACAAAACCTTATGGACTTGGCACGAACAGTTCCAGCGGGCCGTCCTATGCCAACCGCTCCAGCATCCTGATCGTGGCGGGAGGCGGCGGTGGCGGCGGGATAGACAACGGCACAGCCCACAAGGGAGGAGACGGCGGCGGGGAGCGTGGCGGGAACGGCTCCGGCGGCGCATTGGGAGGCCGGCAGATTTCCACGGGGAGCAGCCCGTCTGAAAACTTTGGCATGGGGGATTATTATTCATCAAGCAGTGCCGCTTCTTCCGGCGGCGGTGGCGGATGGTTCGGCGGGAACTATGGAATGTACGGGCAGTCCGGCGCAGGCGGTTCCGGCTATGTGGACGGTGTCGCGCCATTCACCCACAACGGGAAATATTACCCCGCAGAGACCGAGGCAGGGGTGAACGAGGGGAACGGCAGGGCATTCATCCGGTATGTGGAATGCGCGTAACAGTAACTGCACCCTATGAGGTGCTTTTTTTGATGTCAGATTTGAAGGAGGAACTGGAATGAAGAATTTTATCGAGGCGGCGCAGTATGCGTTCGCGGCGCTCGGCGGTGCGCTGGGCGCGGTCATGGGAGGCTTTGACGGCTTCCTTTATGCTTTGGTGGTGTTTGTCATCGTGGATTATGCCACGGGATTGATGGCGGCAGCGGTGGAGAAGAAGCTCTCCAGCGAAGTGGGATTCAAGGGCATCTTCAAGAAGGTCATTATTTTCAGCCTTGTGGCGGTGGGGCATATCATAGACGCCCACGTCATCCGGGAGGGGAGCGTCCTGCGGACGGCGGTCATCTTCTTTTACCTTTCCAATGAAGGCATTTCCATCCTGGAGAATGCCGCCCGGACGGGGCTGCCCATTCCGGGGAAGCTAAAGGCCGTGTTGGAGCAGTTACGGGAGGAAAAAGAGGAATGATATGCTGCACAAATTTTCAGATGATGTTTGTGCAGTTTATGGTTCCATTCCCGCTTGCTATTATGCCCGTCCAGAGCGAACATGTCTGTGACCGGGGGAACCGGAATACAGGGACGGAGGGCTTAAGGATGAGGGCATACGGAGAGATGGAACAGCATGGGAAGTACACGCTGGAGGATTACGGCGGCTGGTCGAGGAACCACACCAAAGCGGCATCCATCCGCAGATGGAAACGCCCGCTGAAAAAGAGGGCAAGGCAGGTGTGCCGCGCCATGCTGAGACGGATGGAAAGATAACAGGATAATTTTTGGAAGGGCATCGCTGCGGCGGTGCTTTTTTCGTGCGCGGAAAGAGAGGGAAATGGAATGAATCTGATAAAGAATTACCTTACAGAGTCTGGCTGTTATAAGGCGGGGAGGCACATCACCGTGAAAGGTCTTATGATCCATTCGGTGGGATGCCCGCAGCCAAAGGCGGATGCGTTCATGAAGAACTGGAACAGGGCTGACGCCAATGCCTGCGTCCATGCCATCGTAGAGCCGGACGGGGACGTGTACCAACTGCTCCCGTGGGATTTCCGTGGGTGGCACTGCGGAGGCGGTGCAAACAATACCCATATCGGTGTGGAGATGACGGAGCCTGCCACCATTAAATATGTAGGCGGCGCAAGCTGGGCGGAAACCGGGGACGGGGAGAATACGAAAGCCCATGTGCTTGCCACCTACAGATATGCAGTGGAATTGTTTGCACATCTCTGTCAGCAGTTCCGTTTGGACCCACTTGCGGATGGCGTGGTGATTTCCCATTCCGAGGGATGTAAAAGAGGCATTGCCAGCAACCACGGGGACGTGGAGCATTTATGGTCTAAGTTTGGATTGTCGATGGAGCAGTTTAGAAAAGACATCAAAGCGGCGATGAAGGGCGGCTCGGCGGAGGATTCCCTTACCGCCATTATGGGGAAAGCGCAGGCCACGACGGAGCAGATGAAATCCTATCTGAAAAAGAAAAATCCCTCCGTGCCGCAGTCTGTATTGGATATGCTCCCGCTGTACCTTTCGGAAGGGGAGGCGGAGGGCGTGAGGGGCGATATCGCCTTTGCGCAGTCCTGCCTTGAGACCGGGAACTTTACCTTTTCCGGCTCGGCGGTCACCCTTTCACAGAACAATTTCTGCGGCCTTGGGGTGACGCAGAGGGGCAAAACGGGGCTGTCCTTTGATACGCCGCAGCTTGGCATCCGGGCGCAGATTCAGCACCTCAAAGCCTATGCCTCTACGGATAAACTGCGGAACGCACTTATAGACCCGCGTTTCCGCTATGTGAAAAGGGGCTGTGCGCCCTACGTGGAATGGCTCGGCCAGAAGGAAAACCCGCAGGGGAAAGGCTGGGCGGCAGGGGAGAAGTATGGGGAGAAGATATTCTTCATCCTGAAAGCCATTATGGAAGAAGGGAAAGTGCAGTTCATGGAGAGCCTTACCTTTTCCGCACCCTACATGGTGCGCGTATCCATTCCCGATTTGAATATCCGCCGTGGCCCCGGAACGGATTTTCCCAAGACGGGCAAATTCACGGGTGTGGGTGTATTCAATATCGTGGAGGAAAAGGACGGCTGGGGGCTGCTGAAAGCCTATCAGGAAAAACGGGACGGGTGGATTTCGCTTGCGTTCACCACCCGAATGTAAGGCGGCATTTATATAGGAAGAAAGCGGCCAGACCGCTTGACTTTACGGCCTTTCAGAGTGATTAATAGACTACCCAAAACGAAAGGAGCGCAACGGATATGACAGAGAATGAGGGAAAAAAACTGAGGGCGTCAATCTACTGCAGGGTGGGAAACCCAAAGGATGCGGGGCCTTGTTTTAAAGAAAAATGCGGGAGCCCTGCGGGGCAGGGAAGGAAAGGAGCGGATGCAGATGCGGATACGGAAAGTTGCGATATATGCAAGGGTTTCAACAGAGCATGAGGCACAGCTTTCAGCATTGGAGAACCAGGTGCAGTATTATGATGACCTGATAGACAGGCACCCGGACTGGGTGCTTTACCGCCGGTATATCGATGAAGGGATAACCGGCACCTCCATATCCAAGCGGAAAAACTTCGTGCGGATGATGGAGGACGCAAAAAACGGCCATTTCGATTTAATCGTGACGAGGGAGGTATCAAGGTTCGCAAGGAACACGGTGGACACCCTCCAGCAGACGAGGCTCTTGAAGCGGATGGGGATTGAGGTGTACTTCACCGAGGACGGCATATGGACCATGAACGATGAGGACGGGGAGCTTCGGCTGACCATCATGGCCACCCTCGCGCAGAACGAATCGAAAAAGACCTCCATGCGGGTGAAGGCGGGGCAGATGGTATCCTTCCAGAACGGGGTGGTCTACGGCACCGGGAACGTGCTTGGCTACGACAAAGTGGGGCCGGAGTACGTCATCAATGAGGAACAGGCGGAAACGGTCAGGAGGATATTCGACCTGTACCTTGCGGGCAACGGCTACCATAAAATAATGAAACAGCTTGAAAAGGAAGGCCGCCGCACGGCGATGGGGAAGACGATGTGGCATTACGCCACCGTCGGCCATATCCTGAAAAACCGCCTCTACTGCGGGGAGATGGAATACCGGAAGGAATATGTGCCGGACTACCTGGAACAGAAAAGGGCGAAGAACAAGGGGGAGCTGGAGCGCGTCATCGTGGAGGGGAAGCACCAGTCCATCGTCACCAAGGAGGAATTCGAGAGGGTGCAGAAGATGATGGCGGAAAAGGACGCGCAGATGGGGCAGCGCCGGAAGAACAAGGGCGTCCATTCGGACGACCTCTGGCGCAGGAAGATGAGGTGCCAGTGCGGCCACGCCTTCGCAAAGACCAAGTGGCATACCAAGACGGACTTCATCACCTACACCTACAAGTGCTACGACCAGACCCGGACGGGGACCATAGCGGCAAGGCTGAAAAACGGCCTGAGCATTGAGAACGTCTGCCGCTCGCCGCTGGTGCAGGACTGGAAGATGTACACGATGGCGCAGAAAGTCCTCCACGCCGTGTTCGATGACCCGGAGGGGACGCTCCTGGACGCGGCGGCGGTGCTGGGGTGCGGCATCGCGGGGGTGGAGCAGTCGGAAGTCCTGCGTGACAAGGAAATCATAGAGGAACAGCTTAAAAAAGAGCAGGGCAGGTATGAGACGCTCCTCGATATGAGGATGAACAACGAGATACCGAAGGAAGTATTCAGCCGCAAGCAGCAGGAGGTGGGGGAGAAGATAGCGGAGTTGGAGCAGCGGATGGCGCAGTACGGAGACGTGGAGCCCGCCACGGAGGCGGACGTGAGCGGCAAGCTGGAAAACCTGCAAAAGCTCATGGGGCAGTTCTCCATGCCGGAGGATGGCGAGTTTTCGGAAGAGGAAATGGATAAATATGTGTCAGGGGTGAGGGTTTACGAAGACCGCTTCGAGTGGCTCCTAAACCTAAGCCCCGATGCGGGAGGGGGACTGGATGATGCCGGTTCCCCCGTTTATTTCAAGAAGATAACGGTCACGCCGGATGACGAGCGGGCGTGGTTCAGGAAGCACCCGCAGTGGTCAAAGTCCAACAGGTACGCGGAGCTGGAGGCGTGGATATTCATTTAAAACGAAAGAGGGACAGGGCAGAAGGGCTGTGGCGCAGCCTTTCCGCCCTGTCAGTCAATTTGCGGTTACAGTTCTGCGGTCATTTCTTTTGCTTCTGTCGGCAGGCATTTCCCCAAGAACATGGCCTTGCAGTCGGAAAAGCCAAGCAGGTAGGCGAGCATCCCAAACCGGGAGCCGAGAGCGTTCTGCTCGCTGACGTAGCGGTCAATCAGCAGCCGGATTTCTTTTGATAAATCCATCCTGTCCAGTTCGCCGGAGTATATGTCCGACTTGCGGAGAATCGCCTGGTATTCCCCGTCACCGCTCACAATGTCGTTCATGACGCCGTTCATGCGTGTGTCCATGAGCTGGTATAATGCAGAATCTTTTTCCAATCCAATCCCTCCTCTCTGTGGTGTCGTAGCTTACCTCTGTTTTGGCGGGATTGCAAGTAGAAAATAAGTTATAAAAATTTCATAAAATGTTTTGTTGCATTAACCGATATAAGATAATAAAATAGAGATAGAAAAGTATGAATTGTAGCGGAAGAACCATACTAACAAAGGAGG
Organism: Clostridiaceae bacterium; assembly: GCA_910575585.1. Taxonomy (GTDB): domain Bacteria; phylum Bacillota; class Clostridia; order Lachnospirales; family Lachnospiraceae; genus UBA3402. Next base: position 144,775 of record CAJTGF010000002.1, on the reverse strand, counting down.
TGTTTATTATGGCAACTTCAAGTATCACAAAGAATTTTGTCATTTCCGGCAAGGAACAGGTGGAGATGTTTGTCAATGCGATTGAAGAATCTGCCAAGAACCGTCCTGTTCATATACCCGTAGCGGCAAGAGAGATAAAGGGAGAACCTGAATTAAGGGAAATGATGCGGCTGCGGAAGATGAAAATAAAGGAGAAGGAAAATGCTGGAAAATGATAAATTCTTTTCAGTCAATATCCGTGAGTATTTGGCATTGGGGAATGATGAAGAAGCCGGAGAGCCAGCACTGGTTGAGTTGCTTTCCGGCTTTTCCAGTCCGAAGAATAAGGACGTGGAACGTTTTTTGAAAAAAAGTGCCATAGAATTCACGAAAAAGAACCAGTCTGTTACATATCTTGTAGTTTCAGCAGAGGATGTCAGATTACTTGGATATTTTACCCTTGCATTAAAACCATTGACGGTAAGGGGTGAAACAGTGAGCAATACCATGAAAAGAAAGCTGTTACGAATCAGTGAGTTGGATGAAAAATCGGATACCTATACCATGTCGGCATATCTGATTGCACAACTTGGAAAAAACTTCTCGGAGAGTGGCGGAACAGAAATCACCGGGGCAGAACTGCTTAAACTTGCGTGGGACAAAATTAAAGAGATACAGTATTTGGGCGGAGGCGTAGTGACCTTCTTAGAAGCTGAGAATGAGGAAAAGCTGTTATCATTTTACCGTGACAACCGCTTTTCGCAGTTCGATACCAGGCAGACCTCATCAGATGCGGACGAGGCGCATGAGCTGGTACAGCTTTTAAGGCTACTCTAATGCGATTGCGTCGCACTGGAAAGCATGGATTTTGCCGGTAAAGGAGCAATTTGTCGAATCCCGTTTGTCGAATGTCGAATTGGGTGGGGTAAATGGGGTAAAGCAGGGTAAAAGTCATCAAAGTATAACAGCGGCACAGGCGGCAATTTCCAAATTATGCCATAGGATTTTGGGTACTCGCAGGCGAAAGTATGGAAGAATGGCTTAAAATCAAGGTTTTTTAGGCTTGGTGGGGTTCATCACGGTGGGTGGTGGACCCCGCTTTTTCGTGTTTTTGGATGCCGCTGATAGGATGGCGATAGGGGCAAAAATCGTACTATCAGGCAAAAGTATACTTTCACGCAAAAGTCCGGGGTTTCCGTGATAGTTTGGGGTTTTGCGTGATAGTATACAGAAAAATTGAAAAAAGATAACGAGAGAAAAGGGCTTTTTCGATGGCTTTTTTTCTTTCCACTCCCGAAAAATAGTCATTTCGTGCCATCGGGTGAAAAACAGAAATTTTTTATGGTATAATTCAGTGGATGCTTTTGCTTTAGCAGGAACGGCTTTCTGCCGAAGTAATAGGAAAGAACGGAAAGGGGCATCAGCCTATGAAAATGAGAACGGAATACACCTGCCCTTTGGAATTAGTGCATGACATGATTAAAGGGAAATGGAAACCGATCATCTTATGGCGGCTGCGTTTAGGGGCGACATCCCTGGCGAAACTGGAACGTGACATAGACGGCATAACACAAAAAATGCTGCTGGAGCAGTTAAAGGAGCTGATGGACTATGGATTTGTGGAAAAGAAATCCTATGAGGGATACCCGCTCCGGGTGGAATATTCTTTAACGGATGATATGGGAATGAAAATACTGGAAGCGTTAAGGATCATGCAGCATATCGGGATTGACTATCTGAAAGCAAACGGCATGGAACATATTTTGGAGGAGAAGGGCGTAGTCCCGGATTAGTACCCACGAAAAAGTGGGTAATTTACTGTCAGGGAACCGCCGCTTATAATATCATCATAAAATCGGATTGGAGGTTATCGAAGATGAATGTTACGAGCAGCGGTATTATAAACGGGGTAATCCAGCCCCAATATGGCGGGCATGGGACGCAATTCAATGAAAACGGCATCCCTACTTATTCTTTACCCTTTAAGGTGGAAGATGCGCCACAGGAAACGGTGTCGATTGCCATTGTTTTGGAGGACAAGGACGCATATCCGGTGACAGGGGGATTCGCATGGATACACTGGCTGGCGGCAAACATAACCCGTTTTGAGATCAAAGAGAATGAGAGCCAGACGGCGGATGACTTGGTGCAGGGAAGGAATAGCTGGACGAGCATACAGGGCGGAGAGCAGTCCACGGAGCTTTCCTGTTATTACGGCGGGATGACGCCGCCCGATAAGCCACACATATATGAACTTCATGTATATGCCTTGGATAAGATGCTGGATTTGGAGAGGGGCTTTCTGCTGAATGAGCTTTACCGTGAAATGGACGGTCACATCTTAGGGCAGTTTACCCTGAAAGGGATATATGAAAAAATGTAATATTGCAGGCAGATTGCTAAAGAAACCTTCCATGCTATACGGTCCTGCGAAAAGATAACTGAGGGAGGTGGAAATATGCTCTGCCATTTAGTGATTGACTTAAACAAAGGACTCTGTACAAAGTCTGATGACTGGACGAAATTTGTACAGAGGTAAAAACCATCGTCCACATTGGATTTTGTACTTTTTATTCTGAAAAAATAAAGAATAGAATGGAGAAAATTCAATGGAAGAAAAATCATTTGAGAAATATATTATTTTGTGGTTAAGCCAGAGCATATCAGGGCTTGGAAGTTCCATGACCGGGTTTGCGCTTGTCCTGTGGGCGTATGGACAGAGCCATTCGGCAATGTCCGTTTCGCTGATGTCCTTTTGCAATTATGTGCCATATGTATTTTTAAGCCTGTTTGTCGGCGGCTTTATAGACAGGCATAAGAAGAAAACAATCATGCTGGTTTCGGACAGCATTGCGGCTGCTGGCTCACTGGCAGTATTGGCATTTCTGTTTGCAGGATGTCTGGAAGTCTGGAATATCTGTGCCATAAATGTAGTGGTCGGTATAACGAATGCTTTCCAGCAGCCTGCATCCGCAGTGGCAACGGGAAGGCTTGTGCCAAAGGAGAAAATTTCAAATGTCAGCGGGATGAATTCTTTTTCCAATAACCTTATTGTGGTATTCAGCCCCATGCTTGCGGCATTCCTGTTTGCGGCAGGAGGGCTCCCTCTGATTCTGCTGGTAGATATGGCGAGCTTTGTCTTTGCATTTTGCGTATTGCTGTTCTTTATCACTATCCCGGAACAGGAGCAGGAAAAGAAGTACAGCTCTCCATTTGCCGGAATAGCAGAAGGATTTGGTTTTCTGAAAAAGGAAAAAGGCATATTTTATATCATGGTTACAATGGCACTGATCAATTTCTGTTCAAGGCTGACCTATGAGAATATTTTATCACCAATGATCCTGGCAAGAAGCTCCGGGAACAGCATTGTGCTTGGAACTGTAAATGCCTGCATGGGGATAGGCGGGATTGCCGGGGGTATCATTGTTTCCGTAAAGAAAGAAAGCCGCCATAAGGCTGTGGCAATTTATGTTCCGGCGGCATTGTCATTTCTGTTTGGTGACCTGATGATGGCAGTTGGGAAAAATGTATTCTGGTGGTCGGCGGCTGCGGTCGCTGCCAGCCTGCCGATTCCCTTTATACAGGCATCCCAGAATACGATACTGTACCGTAAGATTCCTATTGTTATGCAGGGGAGAGTGTTTGCCGTCAGGAATGCTGTCCAGTACAGCACAATCCCGGCTGGCATTATCCTCGGAGGCTGGCTGGCAGATTATGTCTTTGAGCCTTTTATGTCTTCCGGGAACCGGCTGGCAGGGATACTGGGAATAATCGTAGGGAATAGCGCAGGAAGCGGCATGGCGGCAATGTTCCTGTGTACAGGGATATGCGGCTTTACAGTGAGCCTGGTATCCTGTTTCAACCGGGAAATAAGGAAATTAAACTGATTGGACTATACAGAGGGGCGGGTTATCCTGTCCCTCTGGTGTTGACACGTTCTATTTCTTCCTTGTAAAATTCTATTTTCTCATCCAATTTTATCTTATGTTCCTGCAGCCGCGCTATCTGCTCATCAAGCACCTGTCGATGCTGTACCAGCATTTCCATCCTTTCAGAAAGGGTGGAATCACCATCAGCCCGGAGTCTGGCATAGTGCCTGATTTCCTTAATAGGCATTCCGGTATCTTTCAGGCGTTTGATAAATTCAATCCATGTGAAGTCTTTATCAGAAAAACAGCGGCGGTTGCTGGAATTACGTTCCGGGGCAATCAGCCCTTCGTGTTCATAATAGCGCAGGGTATGGATGCCCAGCCCCGTCAGTTTTGCAAAATCTCCGATGGAGTATTCCAAAAAAATCACCTCAATCCTCTTGACATAGAGTTTACTCTACATTGTATGGTTGGATTATACCAAATCGAAGGAGGATTTTCAAATGGTTCAGGGAACAGGCAGCACTGACGCTCAAATTTCCATTTATATTTTCCAAAGGATGGTTGTCTGGCTTTCTCTGCCCCGTTCCATTACTTCTTCAAAATTAGAACATAAAATCACCCTTGGCCGTTTTTTGTTTCCTTATTTCCTTTTTCTTTACACGACGGCTATCACCTTGAAATTGAAATGATAGTTCTGAGTTCAATATCAAGGGCCGCTCTCGCTGCTTCTTAAAATACAATCAGCAGCGAGAGCGGCCGCACATTTTGGTCTCTGTGTCAACCCCTTTTCTTAAAATTATTGATAAATTTGAGTTAGACCGTAGGATGAGATTTTTTCAATCAGCTTAACTTAATGACATTGGGTCTCATCTCCATGGCATAGATTCACCCGGACGGCACACAGCCTGCCTTCCCTCCCTGGCTCCGCGACTATCCCCGCCTTTGCTCACTCAACAATACAGCAATTCCATTATTTTGCCATTCCGAGAAAAGGAAAGGCTCCGCGCGAAGGCAAGGCATGACGAGGCACAGGCATTACACAACGCAAGGTATGAAGAGAAACTTGGATTTGCCAGAAAATTGCTCACACGCAATAGACCAATTGAGGAAATTGATGGTCTGCGTGCAAAGATTTAAGCGCATCTAAATAGAACTGAGCCTGTGGTTAAGGCATTCCCAGTTCTATTTTTGTGTAAATTTTTATCTGATCGGATAATGGGCATATGATACCATAAATGTTGTGGAAATGGAATGGCAGCAGGACAGATATTGCTATTTTATTTGACCCATGTTAGAATTGTAGCAGAATTGAGTGATAAGCGATGCCGAAGGAAGGCAAGGAGAGATTTCTGTATCATGTATCAGATTGAGAAAATGGGAAAGCAGCAGTTAGGCATACGGCTGGAAGATGAGTTGTTAAATTATATCTTAAAAGCCCCGGTGGAGGTAGGGCAGAAGATCCCCAATGAATTTGAGCTGGCCCAACGGTTCGGGGTAGGCCGCAGCACGGTGCGGGAGGCGGTGAAAGGGCTGGTGACCAAGGGGATCCTGGAGGTGCGCAGGGGGGCCGGAACCTTCGTGGTGAGCCACCATTCCCTGGAGGAGGACCCCCTTGGCCTTGCCAGGCTGGAGGATAAATACAAGCTGGCGCTGGAGCTTTTTGAGCTGCGGCTGATGATCGAGCCGGAGATCGCGTCCCTGGCTGCCCAGAAGGCGGGGCATGAGGAGAAAAAGCGGCTGGAGGAACTGTGCGATCTGGTGGAGCGGCTGTATACCGATGAGGAGGATCATCTGGAAAAGGATGTGGAGTTTCACACCCACATTGCCAGGTGCAGCCAGAACCGGGTGGTGGAGATGCTGGTGCCTCTGATCAATTCCGCAGTCATTACCTTTGGCAGCCTGACACACCGGAAGCTGAAAAAAGAGACCATTGAGACCCACAGGGCCGTAACCGACGCCATTGTCCGCGGCGATTCGGTGGGGGCCAAGTGCGCCATGATCATGCATCTGACGTATAACAGGCAGATGCTGGTGAAGATGATGGAGGAGCATCAGGCGGAGGAGAACCAGAAAGAGGAAGGCCAGCAGCAGACCCGTCTCGAATGAGCGCCTTCCGGGGGAAGGCTGCCTTGCCTGTACCAGAACAGGGAATATTTGTATAAAACGTACAAAACAGTGGCTTTACAAAGGGTAAAACTGCTGTTTTTTTGTGCATAAAGGAGAATGAAAGAGAAATACATCAGACATATTGACAATAAAATGCTTTAATACTATAATCATAACATAAAACATATGACGTCAGATGTTTGAAACGAAGGCAAAACGGAAACACAAGGTTACAGAAACTCATGAACAACAAACACATAACGGAGGGTAACTATTATGGGAACAGACACAATGCTTGATCCCACAAGGCTTATCATTGCAGCCCTGATTGGTCTGGCGCTGCTGCTTGTGCTGATCATCAAGTTTAAGATTCACGCCATGATTTCCATTCTGATCGGAGCGCTGGTCATCGGCCTGGTGGCCGGGATGCCGTTTTCGGATATTGTGACGGCGGTAAATGACGGTATTGGCAACACATTAAAGGGGATCGCTCTGCTGGTAGGGCTGGGCTCCATGTTCGGCGCCATTCTGGAAGTGTCGGGAGGGGCTCAGACCCTGGCCGTGACCATGGTGAAACGGTTCGGGGACGAGAAGGCCGCCTGGGCTCTGGGCATCACAGGTCTGGTCATCGCCATGCCGGTATTTTTTGACGCAGGGCTTATTATCCTGATTCCCCTGGCTTTTTCTCTGGCAAAACGGACCAACCGGTCCTCCCTGTTTTACGCCATTCCCCTTCTGGCAGGTCTGGCAGTAGGCCACGCGTTTATCCCGCCTACGCCGGGGCCGGTTTTGGTGGCTACCATGCTTAATGTGGACCTTGGCTGGGTGATTCTGGTGGGAATTGCCTGCGGTGTGGCGGCCATGATCGTGTCCGGGCCTGTGTGGGGCTCTATCTGCGGCAAGAAGTATTTTGTCCCGGTTCCGGACCATGTGGCCAACCAGGAGGAGATCGACGAGTCCAAGCTTCCCGCGTTCGGGACCATTGTGGGCATCATCCTGATCCCTCTGGTGCTGATCATCTTTAAGTCTGTGGCAGGGGTTGTACCCGGACTGGCGTCTGTGGAACCGGTTCTGGCTTTTCTGGGCGAGCCTTTTGTAGCCCTTCTCATCGCTACGGTGGCGGCTATGTTTGTCCTGGGCATCAAGCACGGATATACCACCGAGGAGCTGGAGAAGATCATGACCAAATCCCTGGAGCCTACGGGGCTCATCCTTCTGGTAACTGCCTGCGGCGGCGTTCTGCGGTATATGCTCCAGTATTCGGGCCTTGGGGATGTGATCGGAAACGCGGTGGCTTCCGCCAATCTGCCTATTGTGGTGGTGGCCTTTATTGTGGCGGCTCTTGTAAGGATCTGCGTAGGTTCCGCTACGGTGGCTATGACCATGGCGGCAGGCATCATCGCGGCTATGCCGGGGATCGCGGAACTTTCCCCCATCTATCTGGCCTGCACCACGGCGGCGGTGGCAGGCGGCGCAACAGTCTGCTCCCACTTTAATGATTCCGGATTCTGGCTGGTGAAATCATTGGTGGGGCTGGATGAGAAGACTACCCTTAAGACCTGGACCATTATGGAGACGCTGGTAGGCGGGACCGGGTTCGTGGTGGCGCTGATCATATCATTTTTCGCGTAGGATGACGCGGATCGGCATTGATTAATAAGAGAAAACGGGAAGGGAGAGTAAGTTTATGGAACTGACAAGTCAGAAAATGAGAAAGCTGGCGCCGGAGCTGGACCCTCTTAGGATCGGGACAGGGTGGAAGCCGGAGGATCTTGACAAACCTCAGATCATGATCGAGAGTACTTTTGGAGACAGCCATCCGGGCAGCGGCCATTTGGACGTGCTGGTGGAAGAGGTGCGAAAGGGCGTTGAGGAGGCAGGGGGCTACGGAGCCCGGTATTACTGCACGGATATCTGCGACGGGGAAAGCCAGGGAACAGACGGCATTAATTTCAGCCTGGTAAGCCGGGAGATCATTGCGGGGATGATCGAGATCCACGGCAATGCGACTCCTTTTGACGGGGCCGTGTATCTGGCCAGCTGTGATAAGGGGATGCCGGGGAATCTTATGGGCCTTGCAAGGGTTGACACCCCTGCGGTGGTGGTGCCGGGGGGGACCATGAACGCGGGACCGGATATGCTGACTCTGGAGCAGCTTGGCATGTACAGCGCCAAGTATCAGAGGGGCGAGATCGATGAGGAAAAATTAAACTGGGCCAAGTGCAATGCCTGTCCCAGCTGCGGAGCCTGCTCCTTTATCGGCACCGCCTCCACCATGCAGATCATGGCGGAAGCTTTGGGCCTGGCCCTGCCGGGAAGCGCTCTGATGCCCGCCACCAGCCCGGACCTTTTGGCCTTTGCCAGGCAGGCGGGGCGGCAGGCGGTGAAGCTGGCTGCCATGGAACATATGCGGCCGTCGGACATTGTGACTGTGGAAAGTTTTGAGAACGCGATCCTGGTCCACGCGGCTATTTCAGGAAGCACCAATTGTCTGCTGCATATTCCGGCCATTGCCCATGAGTTCGGCATTGACATCACAGGGGATACCTTTGACAGGCTCCACAGAAATGCCAGGTATCTGCTGGATGTGCGGCCTGCGGGACGGTGGCCTGCGGAGGTATTCTACTATGCAGGCGGAGTTCCGGCCATTATGGAGGAGATCAAAGACCATCTCCACCTGGATGTGATGACAATTACCGGAAAGACTTTGGGAGAGAACTTAAAGGAACTTAGGGAAAATGGTTTCTATCAGCGGTGCGGGAAATGGCTGGATGATTTTAACGGCAGATACGGCGTCCATGTGACCAAGGAGGATATCATCCGTCCCTATGACAAGGCCATCGGAACCGACGGCAGCATCGCCATTCTGCGGGGGAACTTAGCTCCCGAAGGGGCGGTTATCAAGCACACGGCCTGTCCGAAAGAGATGTTTAAGGCGGTTTTAAACGCCAGACCATTTGACAGTGAGGAAGCGTGTCTGGACGCGGTCCTGAAACATAAGGTACAAAAAGGAGACGCGGTGTTTATCCGCTACGAGGGTCCAAAGGGCAGCGGCATGCCGGAGATGTTCTACACATCCGAGGCCATCAGCAGCGATAAAGAACTGGGGCGCAGCATTGCCCTGATCACGGACGGACGGTTTTCCGGCGCGTCCACAGGGCCTGTGATCGGCCACTGCAGCCCGGAAGCCGCGGACGGAGGCCCCATTGCCCTGGTGGAAGAAGGCGACTTGATCGAGATCGACGTGATGGAGCGGAAGTTAAACATCATCGGCATCAAGGGGGAGAAAAAGACGCCTCAGGAGATCGATGAGATTTTGGCCCTGAGACGTAAAAACTGGAAGCCGAAAGAGAGAAAGTACAGCAAGGGAGTTTTGCGGCTGTTTAGCGAACATGCGGCCAGCCCCATGAAGGGAGCTTATCTGGATTATTGATAAGGCGAAAAAAGGCGGCCCGGATCTGCAAGCGGAGATCCGGGCTCCTTTTTTGTTGGATAAGTGTCACAATATTTTTTTGATTTTCGTATCATATTCGTGGAAGTTGTGGTAGAATAAGAAGCATATCACGACGATAAATCAAGAGCATTCCACAGATCCTAACCCGGCGCCCAGGGCCAAAGGGGTGGAAATGCTCGCCAAAGGAGCGGAGGACAAAGCGATGATAAAACGGTTTCCATGGGGAAAGCCCATTGAGACAGAGGCGGTTATCAGGAGAGAGGCTGTGGTTTTGATGGAGGGGCTTTTGCAGGTCCCCTTCTTTTCTAAGGTCTGCCCAGGCGACGGTAAGGCCAGCGTTCTCACCTATGATATGGGGGAGCATGACCGGATTTACGGTCTTGGGGAGAATATTAGGGGCATAAACAAGCGGGGATGGCTCTATGTGTCAGACTGTGTTGACGATCCGATCCACACGGAGGCCAGGCATAACCTGTACGCGTCCCACAATTTTTTCCTCATAGACGGCAGGGAGCGGTTTGGGGTGTTTGTGGACGCGCCTCAGAAGGTTGCCTTTGATCTAGGTTACACGGACAGAGACCGGATCACTGTCACCGTGGACGAGGGAGGATTTGACCTGTATATCCTGGAGGGGGACAACCTGCGGCAGATGGTAAGGGAGTTCAGACAGGTTATCGGCAGAAGCTATATCCCTCCCAAGTGGGGATTTGGATATGGCCAGAGCCGGTGGGGCTATAAAAACGAAGAAGATATCCGCCAGGTGGTGCAAAAACACCGGGACGCCGGGGTGCCTCTTGACAGTGTGTACATGGATATTGACTACATGGAGCGGTTTAAGGATTTTACGGTGGACGAGGGCAAGTTCCCCAATTTCCCCCGGTTTGTGGAGGAGATGAAGGCCCAGAACATCCATCTGGTTCCCATTATCGACGCCGGGGTAAAGATTGAGGAGGGATATCCGGTCTATGACGAGGGCGTGGAGCGTGGATATTTCTGCAAGAAGGAGGACGGTAAGGAGTTTGTAGGCGGCGTGTGGCCGGGGCGGGTTCATTTTCCCGATATGCTCAATGATGACGCCAGACGGTGGTTTGGCCGTAAGTACAAGTTTCTCCTGGATCAGGGCATCGACGGTTTCTGGAACGACATGAATGAGCCGGCGCTGTTTTACGGAGAGGACTACCTCCAGGAGGTGTTTGACAAGCTGGAGGAGTACAGGAAGAAAGAGTTGGATCTCCACGCGTTTTTCGGCATGAAAAACCTGGTTTTGGGGCTAAGCAACCGGAAGGAGGATTACGAAAGCTTTTACCATGAGTACAAAGGGCAGCGGGTGCGTCACGACAAGGTCCACAATCTGTACGGCTACTACATGACCAGGTCGGCGGGGGAGGCGTTTGATGAGCTGGAGCCGGACAAGAGGGTGCTGATGTTTTCGCGGGCTTCCTATGTGGGCATGCACCGGTACGGCGGTGTGTGGACGGGGGATAACAGCTCCTGGTGGTCCCACATCCTGATGAATCTGCAGATGCTTCCGGGGCTGAATATGTGCGGATTTCTGTACACGGGAGCGGATCTGGGCGGGTTTGGCTGCGATACTACGGAGGATCTTTTGCTGCGGTGGCTGCAGCTGGGTATCTTTACGCCTCTGATGAGGAACCATTCCGCCATGGGGACCAGAGAGCAGGAGTTTTACCGCTTCGGCCATGTGGAGGATTTCCGCAATATAATCGGACTTAGGTATGCGCTGCTGCCGTATCTGTACAGTGAGTTTATGAAGGCGGCGGCGGGGGATGATATGATGTTTCTGCCTCTGGCTTTTGTGTATCCTTGTGATGAGGAGGCGGTTCTTTCAGAGGACCAGCTTATGGTGGGCTCCGGCATGATGATTGCCCCGGTTTACCGGCAGAATGCCAGAGGGCGGTATGTGTATCTGCCGGAGGATATGAAGCTGTATCGGTTCCGAAGCTGTGCAGACGCGGATACGGAGGTCCTTAAGGCGGGCCATCATTTCGTCAGGGCCGAGCTGAATGAGGTCCTGGTGTTTATCCGGCCGGATCATGTGATCCCTCTGTCTTTTGGCGGGCGCTGTGTGGCGGATGTGGATATGTCAAAGCTGCGGCTGATGCATTTTGTCAGGGATGAGGCGGTTTATGAGTTGTATGATGACGACGGGTATGCCAAGAAGATCGATGTGGAAGCCGGGATCACGAAAGTCCGTGTGACGGCAGACGGCCAGGTGACGGCAGAGGGACCGTTGAAGGCGGAGTGGACGCTTTTGTAGACGTGTTTTTGGCGGAGAGGTAAAATAAAAGACCTGTTATTTCCTGCGTTTTGCAGAAGTTAACAGGTCTTTTGTATTTGGCCCAAATGAGGGGGCATGAACCACGCTCTAGGCGGCCCCCGGCCCGCCCAGGCGCACCAGCCGGTTTAACACCCGATTTACGTCGTAGCTTGCGAAGTCCCTGCTGTCCACGGTCATGACCCGGTCGCCATACTTTTGGCGGTACTCCGGCAGCTTGTAGGCGATCTGGGGAGCCAAAAGGATATAGGCTCTGCATTTTATCGATCTCCGTGTAGCTGACAGCGTCTATGGTTATGTCGATCCCTGCCTTTTCCAGCGCGTTTTTCATGGTGTAGGCAAAATAGGAGGAGGTAAGGCCGGAGGTGCAGCTTACCAAAAGCTTCATGGAAGGACCGTTTTTGGCCGCGTCCACATCCAGGCGCTCTTTTGCAGGCGTCTTATCTTTGAAAAAGTCAAAAAATGCCTGGAAATTGTCTCTGGCAGATCTGGGCTCCCTGGCCTCAAAGTGAAGGTAAAAGGGAGTGTCCCCGGTCTTTTTTTCCTTGATGGACAGCTCCATAAGGCTGTTTTCGTGAAAAACCACAAATGCCTCGTAGACTTCATTGGTAAAGCTGATGATCCCGCACTTTTTCCTGATGCGGGCGCAGCTCATGGAAGCCAGCTGGTCATAGATCTCGCACTGTAAAGATTTATGTTTTGTCTCTTTCATCTCACTTACCTCCAATTCCAAATGACTTGTATGGCTCTATTAAACCAAATTTTGGAAGTTTTGGCAAGGCGCATGGAGGATTCTGAAATGGTGTTCACGAATTTTTGTACAGAGAGGGGGATTTTTGAGAACGGCGTTCCAAAGAAGCCCATGGGGTATATGCATAAGCCGCAAAAACTTCCCGTCAGGGAGTTTTTGCGGCTTGCTATTTGTACTGGTCTTATCGCCGGTTTCTCAGCCGGAATCTGCGGACGGACACGGACAGCTCCTCGGCCTCGCTTTGGAGTTCCTGGGCGGACATGGCGGATTTCTCGGATGTGGAGGCATTGGTCTGGACAACGTTGGAGATCTGGTTCATACCAAGGGTCAGCTGAGCCAATTCCTCCGCCTGATGTCTGGCAGACTGGGCGATGCGGTCCACCAGCTCCGTGGACTTATGGGCGCCGGCTACGCCTGTGGACAGGGCGGCGGTAGTGTCCGCGGAAAGGGAATTGCCGTGATCCACCATCTTCATGGAATTTTGGATCAGAGTGGAGATATCCTTGGCAGCCATGGAGCTTTTGTTGGCAAGGCTCTGGACCTCGTCGGCAACCACGGCAAAGCCTTTTCCCGCTTCCCCTGCCCGGGCAGCCTCCACCGCCGCGTTAAGGGCCAGGATGTTGGTCTGGAAGGAGATGTCGTCAATGGTCTTGATGATGCCGCTGATCTGCCGGGAGGACTGGGCGATATCTCCCATAGCCGTGGTCAGATCCGCCATCTTCTGGTTGCATGCCTGAAGCTGCATGGCAGCGTCGGTGGAGAAGGCGCGGGCATTATCCGCGTCCCTGGAAGTGGAGTTGACCTGCTCGGACAGAGCCTGGATGCTGGAGGACAGCTCCTCCACGGCGGAAGCCTGCTGCACCACGCCGCTGGATAAAAGCTGGGCGTCAGATGCCATGCGCTGGGACTGGTCCGAGACGTGGCTGGTGGTAAGGTTGATCTGGAACAGGGCGTTGTTGAGGGAATCCAAAATCTGGTTCATGGCTTTCTGGATAGGGATAAATTCTCCCTTGTAATCCGTGCTGATGGTGATGTCCATCTTGCCTTCCGCCATCTGGGCCAGGCTGGAATTAATGTCAGATATGTATTTTTTAAGCTGCTGTCTCGTCTGGTGGATGGAATGGACCAGCATCCCGATCTCCGAGGTGTCCGGTTCCAGCGGGAAATGAGCCGAAAGATTGCCCTGAGCGATCTCGCCCATCTGGTCACGGACCGCGATGACCGGCCGGATGATCTTTTTCTGGGTCACCAACAGGACGCAGACCTGCATAATGCCCACCAAAAACACGGCGATGGTGATGATGGCGCTTATCATATTCTGGGTGGTGGTAAGAGCGTTGACGTGGGATTGGGTCCGTTCCTCTAAAGCGGAGAGGAAATTCTCTTTAAGGGAATTGATCTGGCTGATGGCCGAACTGTACTCGCTTCCGTATACATAGCCCAGGGCGGCGTCGATCTGGCCGTTTTGCACCTGGTTCATGGCTTCCTGCTCCAAGGGCACCAGGTTATTGGACAAAGAGGACATCTGGTCGATCATGGCCTGCTCCTGGGAGGTGATGCCGATTTCCTGAAGGGCGGCCAGGCCCTGTTCCCGGTTTTTTACGGTGTTCACTTCGTCCATGTAACTGTCATAGTACTGTTTGTCTCCTGTGGCCGCGTAGGCGCGCACATCCTGGACAAGGCTGGACGAGCCGTTGACAAAAAGATTGGCGTTGTAGGTCAGGTTGGTCTTGTCCGCGTTGGCCTTCTGCAGACGGTTGCTGGCGCCGCTGTTGATGAATAAAAGCAGGACTACAAGCAAGAGCGCCACGATAGAGCTGCCGTTTAGAAGCAGCATTAGTTTTGATTGATTCATCGCTTTTTTCATTTTCATACTCCTCCATGATATGTGACATGTTCTTATCTGTATTTTACACAATATTGCCGGAAAATTCAACTATTGCCAGTAATTTTTCTGCTTTTTTACCATACAAAGCGGAGGAGGTCATTTATGGCCGTTTTCAAATGCCCTGCGGATCTCTTCGGGCATATCCATAAGGGTCATAGAGCGGAGCCGGTCCTCGTTTCCGTCTGCCGCGGCCTGCTCATAGTACCAGCATTTGTAGCGGATCATGTCCAGAACCTGGCTCATGCGGGCCATCTCGGCCTCCACGGCCTGTTTTTGCTCAAGAAGCATGTCCCTGCGCTTTTCGTAGGTGGCAGGCCCTTGCTGGCACCAGTGCATAAATTCTTTGATATCCCGTATCTCCATGCCGGTTTTTTTCAGGCATTCGATCATGCGCAGGGCTTCCACCTCCTTTTCGCCGAAGACGCGGATGCCGGAGCGCCGCTCCATGCCGGGAAAAAGCCCTTCCTTGTCATAGTAGCGCAGGGTGGACACGGGGAGATGGAATTGTTTTGATATTTGTCCTATGGTGTACATCAATGATCGCCTCCCTTGAGGAAAGTATTTTAAGATAAAGTCAGGTTTAAGTATTGGAAAAAGTTTACCACACAAACAGGCGCGGTGTCAATGAGGGGATGGATTCGGAGCAAAGGGAGGGGTTGCCCGGCAGTGGGACATGACCAAAAGAAATCGGGGAACAAACGAAAGCCATGGGGCTTTGGGCGGCGCGGCGGCCGGCAAAACCCCATGGCTTGGTGGTTCAGGACACCGAAAAAACCTGCTATTCCTGAACGTTGATGATGACCTTCATAGTGCTTTCCCGGTTTTCGTCAATGTACTGGTATGCTTTTAAGTAATCGCGAAACGGGAAGTGCTTGGATACTAAGGGAGCCAGGGCCACTTTTTTCTCATTTACAAGGCGGATGGCTTCCAGATAGTCTTCGTTGCGGTACATCATGGAGGTGTTCAGATCCAGCTCATGATCGTTTAATACAGCCAGATCCACCCTGGCTTCCCCGGCGAAAACGGCCACCAGGATGATAGCGCTGCCTTTTCTGGCGTACCGGATGGCCTGACCCATGGTGATGTTGTTGCCGGCGCAGTCGTAGATCACGTCCGCCTTGTCGGGGCCGAAATGCCGGGTCATGGCGTCGCCGAAATCAGCGGCCTTGGTGTTGACGGTAAAATCCACGCCGCATTCTTTCGCTTTGGCCAGGCGGATGTCGCTGACATCGGTGATCATAACGCTGTGGGCTCCCATGCCTTTGGCGGTCTGGGCCACCAGGATGCCGATGGGGCCTGCGCCTAAAACGGCGATCTTCTGTCCCGTTACGTCCCCGGCTCTTTTTACGGCATGGACGGCTACGGCAAGGGGCTCGATCATGGCCCCCTCATCAAAGCTCATGTCCTGGGGAAGGGGCGTTACTTTTGCCGCGTCAACGGCAAAGTAGTGGGAGGCGGTGCCGGTGGTCTGGAATCCCATGACCTTTAATTCCTCGCAGAGATTGTACTTGCCGTGGCGGCAGGGGTGGCACTGGCCGCACACCACCTGCGGCTGGATGGTGACTTTCTGGCCCGGCTCAAAACCCGTTACGCCCTCGCCAAGTTTCGCGATCTCACCGGAAACCTCGTGTCCCTGGGTCACGGGATAGGAGGTAAAGGGGTGCTCCCCGTGGTATACATGGATATCGGAGCCGCAGACTCCGATCTTCATGATCTTGATCAGTACCTGGCCCTTTGCCGGTTCCGGAACGGGGACCTCCTGGAAAATGATCTGGCCCGGGGCTGTCATAACCTGCTGTAACATGGATATAGTTCCTCCTTTTATGTATAGTTTTATAAAATAGTTTAATAAAGTGGTTCTATTATCTCACGGATAGATGGATTTGTCAACCGGATGGAAGGAGCAATTTGATGAATTTGATCCCCCGCGGCTTTGAGGGACCATCCAGGACAGAGGGGAGAGCAAGATTATAGCTTGCTAAATCCCATACCTTGTGATACGATAAACAAGATTAGATTCGTGGCTTGATGCAATGGATCAGCCAGGCGCCGGGGCTCTGACGGTCCGCGGCATATTTATAGAAGCAGGAGGAACGATTATGGGAGCGATCATTGGAAGTATCATTCAAAACGGCATTGAGGTAGCGGTGTTTGTAGTCATCGCGTGGGCAGGCATCATGGTAGGGAAGAATATGGCCGCTAAGAAGGCCCAGGGCAGCAAGGATACGAAATAGACGCGGAGGAACAGACGTGAAGAAGTATGGTGTGAACGAATTAAGAAAAATGTTTTTGGAATTCTTCGAGAGCAAAGGCCATCTGGCCATGAAAAGCTTTTCCCTGGTTCCTCACAACGACAACAGCCTGCTGCTGATCAATTCCGGCATGGCGCCCTTAAAGCCCTATTTTACGGGGCAGGAGATCCCACCAAGGAAGCGGGTCACCACCTGTCAGAAGTGCATCCGCACAGGCGATATCGAGAATATCGGAAAGACTGCCCGCCACGGCACCTTTTTTGAGATGCTGGGCAATTTTTCTTTTGGGGATTATTTTAAGACCGAGGCCATCCACTGGTCCTGGGAGTTTCTGACCGAAGTTGTGGGGCTTGCGCCGGACAGGCTGTATCCGTCGGTTTATGAGGAGGATGACGAGGCGTTTGCCATCTGGAATGAGGAGATGGGCATCCCGAAAGAGCGGATCTTCCGCTTCGGCAAGGAGGATAATTTCTGGGAGCACGGGGCAGGCCCCTGCGGTCCCTGCTCGGAGATCTACTATGACAGAGGAGAGAAGTACGGCTGCGGCAAGCCGGGCTGCACCGTAGGCTGCGACTGCGACCGCTATATTGAGGTGTGGAACAATGTGTTCACCCAGTTTGAAAATGACGGACAGGGCCATTACACGGAGCTGGTCCAGAAAAATATCGACACGGGCATGGGACTGGAGCGTCTGGCCGTGGTGGTTCAGGACGCGGATTCCCTGTTTACGGTGGATACCAACAAGGCGCTGCTGGATCAGGTCTGCGCCCTGGCAAAGACCCAGTACCAGATTGATGAGAAGAAAGATGTGTCTCTGCGCATCATCGCGGATCACGTAAAGTCCTGCACCTTCATGATCTCCGACGGCATCATGCCCTCCAACGAGGGGCGGGGCTATGTTTTGCGCCGGCTTTTGCGCCGGGCCGCCCGCCACGGAAGGATCCTGGGTATTGAGGGGAAGTTTTTGGCCGGGCTTAGCGAGACGGTCATCGCCCTGTCAAAGGACGGTTACCCGGAGCTGGAGGAGAAGAAGGCCATGATCCTCAAGGTGCTCAGCGAGGAGGAGGATAAGTTTAACAAGACCATCAATCAGGGCCTTGCCATTTTAAATGATATGGAGCAGGCCATGGCCAGTCAGGGCCGGAGGGTCCTTTCCGGGGAGGATGCGTTTAAACTGTACGATACCTACGGGTTCCCCCTGGATCTGACGGTTGAGATCCTGGAGGAGAAGGACTTTAAGGTGGACGAGGAAGGGTTTCACGCCGCCATGAAAGAGCAGAGAAAGAAAGCCCAGAAAGCCCGTAAGACCACCAACTACATGGGAGCCGACGTGACCGTGTACCAGTCTATCCCCGCTGAAATTACCACCAGGTTTGTGGGCTATGACAGGCTGCGCCACGATTCTGTCATCACGGTTCTGACTACGGAGGACGATATGGTGGAGGCCCTTACAGACGGGCAGAGGGGGACGATCCTTGTGGAGGAGACTCCGTTTTACGGCACCATGGGCGGCCAGCAGGCGGATGTAGGCGTTATTTTCTGTGATAACGGAAGATTTCAGGTGGAGGACACCATACACCTTCAGGGCGGCAAGGTAGGCCATGTGGGCGTGATGACCGCAGGGATGTTAAAGACCGGGGATAAGGTGACTCTTGAAGTGTGCGAGAAGAACCGACTGTCCACAGGCAAAAACCACAGCGCCACCCACCTTCTCCAGAAAGCGCTGCGGACCGTTTTGGGCGATCACGTGGAGCAGGCAGGCTCCTATGTGGACGCAGGCAGGCTGCGGTTTGACTTTACCCATTTCTCCGCCCTGACCCGTGAAGAGGTCAGGAAAGTGGAGGATCTGGTCAATGAGAAGATCCGGGAAGATCTGGCCGTTGTCACCCAGGAGATGTCCCTTGAGGAGGCCAAGAGATCCGGCGCCATGGCCCTGTTTGGGGAAAAGTACGGCGACACCGTGCGGGTAGTGAAGATGGGGGATTTCTCCGTGGAGCTGTGCGGAGGCACCCATGTGAAGGATACGGGGACCATCACGGCCTTTAAGATCCTGTCCGAGACAGGCATCGCCGCAGGCGTCCGCAGGATCGAGGCGCTTACAGGAGACGGGCTCATGGCCTACTACGCGGAGACGGAGCGGCAGCTTTACGCCGCTGCAGCCGCGGCAAAGACCACTCCCGGGGAGCTGTCCCACAGGATCGAAAGCCTTCTGGCCGAGCTTAAGGCGTTAAGTTCCGAAAACGAGAAGCTTAAGAGCAAACTGGCCAACAATGCCATGGGCGACGTTATGAGCCAGGTTGTGGAGATAAACGGCGTCAAGGTTCTGGCTGTCAAGGTGGCGGACGTGGATATGAACGGCCTTAGAAATCTGGGGGACCAGATGAAGGAGAAGATGGGCGAGGGCGTTATCGTCATCGCGTCTGCCCAGGGCGGCAAGGTGAATCTGATGGCCACGGTCACGGACCAGGCTCAGAAAAAAGGCGCCCATGCGGGCAACCTGATCAAAGCTATTGCCGGGCTTGTGGGCGGCGGCGGCGGCGGACGGCCCAATATGGCCCAGGCAGGGGGCAAGAACCCGGCGGGCATGGACGACGCCCTGGCCAAAGTGGCAGAGGTGGTAAAAGAGCAGGTTCAGGCATAGGTTGGCGGAAATTAGTTGCTGATCACCACGCTGATTAGCCGGGAGGATGCACGTAATGGCAGCGAGCCAGGCCGCCCATCGCCGGAGGCGATTTGGAATGGCGGACTGGGTTACTGTTTGCTGGGTACCAGTGAACAGTAACGGAAATTCCAAATCCGTTAAAAAAATTGCAAAAACCAGTTGACGAATGAATAATTTATGCTATAATCATAGCAGTGCTATAAAATACCCAAACAGTTGTATTATGCACAAGTACACAACTGGAGGGAGGTTAGGTGTGAGCTATGTCGAACGTTATTGTTAAAGATAATGAATCGTTAGACAGCGCTTTACGCAGATTCAAAAGAAACTGCGCAAAGGCTGGCATTCAGCAGGAGATTCGTAAAAGAGAGCATTACGAGAAGCCCAGCGTAAGACGCAAGAAAAAGTCTGAAGCTGCGAGAAAACGTAAGTTCAATTAAGCTGCCGGAATTTTAAAAGTCCTTAATCTTAAGATTGAGGACTTTTTTCTGTGTGTATGACATAGATTGTTAGTAATCTTTGGCATGTGAGAAATGGGATCGGTCTATGGCGAAGATGATCGAACAGGCGGGCGCCATGCTCCATATCCCCATGGATGTGGCGGCAGGGGAGCCGGTGATCACGGTTACAGGGCGCAGAAATGTATATATCGAGAACTATAAGCGGATCGTCAGCTTTATGGATGACGAGATCAAGATCCAGGGGAAGACCTGCCGGATCATCGTCCGGGGGAAGCGGCTGGCCATTGAATACTATACAGGGGATGATATCCTGATATCCGGCCTGATCCAGTCGGTGGCTACGGAGTGTTAGGGGCAAGATCTGCAAAGGGCTGAAAGGTGGAATGGGGTTGATCGAGAGGCTTGGCCGGTGGGCGCAAGGGTATTTAAGGTTAAAAATACAGGGCTATGGGGCGGAGCGGTTTTTGAACCTGCTAAAGAGCGGGGGCTTAGGCTATTGGGGTGTCCGGCAGAAAAAGGACGGGTATTACTTTTTCATGGGGCTTAAGGATTTTTACAAGATCCGGCCCCTTCTGCGCAAAGCGCAGGTATCCATGCGGATCGTTTCCCGGACCGGGATGCCGTTTGTTTTGTACCGGAATCGAAAGAGAAAGGCTTTGGCAGCTGCCATCCTTTCTTTTTTTGTGTATCTGTATGTGATGTCCTTGTTTATCTGGAACATTTCGTTTGAGGGGAACTGGCATTACAGCAGGGAGACTCTGCTGGATTACCTTGAGACCCAGGATGTGCGGTATGGCATGGTGAAGTTCGGCATTTCCTGTGATGAGCTGGAGGAGGGCATCCGAAGCGCGTTTCCGGAGGTGACCTGGGTGTCGGCCCGCGTATCAGGGACCAGGCTTTTGGTAAAGATAAAGGAGAACGAGGTGCTTTATGCGGTTCCAAAGGCTGAAAATGAACCGTGTGAGCTGATCGCCGGCAATTCCGGCACCATCACCAGGATGATCGTCCGCCAGGGGAAGGCGGCGGTGGCGCCGGGGGATCAGGTGATCGAAGGCCAGCCTCTTATCCTGGGCCAGCTGTCCATCATGAATGATTCGGGGGAGGTAGCGCGGACGGCCTATGTCCATGCGGACGGGGATGTTTACGCCAGGACCCAGTACCGGTATGAGGAGACATTTTCCCAGTACCACACGGTCACCGCAAAGACCGGAAAGACAAGGCGCGGGGTGGGATTGACGGCGGGGCCTTACCGGCTGCGCTTTCTGATGCCCCATTTCGGGGACGGGGCCTGGAATTATGTGACGGAGCTGACCCAGATCAAATTGTTCGGCGATTTTTATCTTCCTTTTTACGTGGAGGACATTGTGGGGGAAGGGGTTGTCTCCTATGAGCGGCCTTACCGGCAGGAGGAGAAGGAGGAGGAGGCCAGAAAGCTTCAGGAATATTATCAGAAAAATTTAATGGAAAAGGGGGTTCAAATTATTGAAAATAATGTTAAAATACAAGAGGATGGAGTTTTGTGGAAGGTTGAGGGGATCGTGACCGGGGAGGAGCAGATCGGCAGAGAACGTTATATTGCGGAATTAGAGGAGACCAAAGAAACAGATGAGCGTGATTGAGACTATGATCGATATACCCGCGGAGCATGAGCGGAATGTGTGCGGGCAGTTTGACGAGTATATAAAAAAAATCGAGCGCACCCTCCATGTGACCATGGTGGCCAGGGACGGGGCGCTGAAGATCATCGGCCCCGAGGATATGATCCGGAAGGCCAAAAGCGTGTTCAACAATCTGACAGAGCTGTCAAAAAGGGGCAATGTGATCACGCAGCAGAACGTGGATTATGCCCTGGCCCTGTCTTTTGGCGAGAAGGACCACGAGATCCTGGAGATCGACAAGGATATTATCTGCCGCACCGCAGGCGGCAAGCCGGTAAAGCCAAAGACGCTGGGGCAGAAGCAGTATGTGGACGCCATCCGGAAAAAGATGGTGGTGTTCGGCATCGGGCCTGCGGGTACAGGCAAGACGTACCTGGCTATGGCCATGGCGATCCAGGCGTTTAAGGACGGGGAGGTGGGGCGCATCATCCTGACCCGCCCGGCCATTGAGGCCGGGGAGAAGCTGGGATTTCTGCCGGGGGATCTGCAGAGCAAGATCGACCCCTACCTGCGGCCTCTGTATGATGCCCTGTACCAGATTATGGGAGCCGAAAGCTATCTCCACAATTCGGAGAAAGGGCTGATCGAGGTGGCCCCTCTGGCCTACATGCGGGGGCGGACTCTGGACAATGCCTACATCATCCTGGATGAGGCCCAGAATACCACGCCTGCCCAGATGAAGATGTTTTTGACCCGCATCGGGTTCGGCTCCAAGGTGGTGATCACCGGGGATCAGACCCAGAAGGATCTGCCCGGAGGCAGCGCGTCGGGCCTTGACACGGCCCTGAAAGTGCTTAGGAAGGTGGAAGATATCGGGTTCTGCCGCCTTACCAGCAGTGATGTGGTGCGCCATCCTTTGGTGCAGAAGATCGTACAGGCTTATGACGACTATGAGTCCAAGGAGGCTGCCGCCCAGGAGAAACGGACGAAAAAAAGGTACAAAGGAAGGGGCAGGATCGTATGACCATTACGATTGATTATGAGGCAGACAAAAAGCTGGATCTGGACTGGGAGGAGATCATCCGGGACATTATCCTGGGGGCCATGGATTTTGAGGCATGTCCCTATGAGGCGGAGGTCAACGTGGTCCTGACGGACGATGACGGGATCCGTCAGGTGAATCGGGAGTGCAGGGGATTGGACGCGCCTACGGACGTTTTGTCCTTTCCCATGATCGAATATGAAAAGCCCGGGGATCTGGACGGGGTGGAGGAGCGGTTTGCCGACTGCTTTAATCCGGAGAGCGGGGAGCTGATGCTTGGGGATATTATGATCTCCGTGGACAAGGTAATCGGGCAGGCAGAGGCTTACGGCCACTCCCGGGAGCGGGAACTGGCGTTTCTGACGGCCCACAGCATGCTCCATTTGTTTGGGTATGACCACATGGAGGAGGAGGAGCGCCTTGTGATGGAACACAGGCAGCGGGGGATCCTGGAGAGCAGGGGGTATGTCAGATGAGGAAACGTTGGGCGCTTTTGGCTGCTGTGGCTTTTCTGGCAGGCGTCGGGAACCTGGCAGGGTGCGGGAAAACTTATGTGGAGACGGATGTGACCGTGTCGGCAGTTCCTCCGGAGACTTCCACGGCAGAGGTTACCACTGCCCCGGCCCTTGAGACAACAGAGGAGACCCATGAGGAGAGCCGGCCGGAACCGGATCAGCGGTTGGAGGAAGACGGGAAGATTCAAAGCTACCTTACAGGGGAGATGGTGGATGTGGCCAAGGCCAACCGCCGTCCCGTGGCAGTGATGATGAGCAACGATAAGCAGGCCCTTCCCCACTACGGCATCAACCGGGCGGGGGTGGTGTACGAGGCCCCGGTGGAAGGCGGCATGAACCGGTATATGGCGATCATGGAGGACTACGACGATCTGGAGCGCATAGGATCTGTCAGGAGCTGCCGGACCTACTACACGTACTTTGCCAAAGAGTTTGACGCCATTTACGCCCATTACGGCCAGAGCACCTTCGCAAAGCCTTACCTGAAAAATGTGGACAATATCAACGGGCTGGAGGGGATCGGCGGCAGCGCCTATTATCGTTCTTCGGACAGAAAGTCCCCCCACAATGCCTACACCAGCTTTCAGGGACTCCAGGAGGCCATGGGGAAGCTGGGGTATTCCCAGGAATATGATCAGGACTACAAAGGGCATTACCGGTTTGCCCGGGCCGGGGATCAGGTGGTGCTGGACAATGCTCTGGAAGCATGGAAGGTGTATCCGGGGTATGGGATGAACCAGCCGTATTTTGAATACAATGAGGAGGACGGGTTATATTACCGGTATCAGTACGGCGGGCCACACAACGGGGACGAGGGGCAGATCGCAGTGAGGAATCTTATTTTCCAGTACTGCGCCGCAGGGCGCTATGCCACTACGGAGTACCTGGATATTGACGTTCACGAGCCCCAGTACGGTTACTACATAACTGGCGGGAGAGCCATTGCCCTGTCGTGGGAAAAGGACGGCCAGTTTGGGGTGACCCATTATTATAATACGGAGAATGAGGAGATCACGCTGAACCGGGGGAAGACCTGGGTTTGCATCATCCCTACCCGTGATTTCTCCAAAACGGAAATCCATGGAAAGAGCGAATAGACCAACACAGGTGGGAGGAAGAGCTCCCCAGGGAGGACAGTCCCGGGGAGTAGGGCAGGCTTTTGGAGGCCAGACGGCCGGCGGTCCGGGAAACGGAAGCCAGGACGACAGGTGGGCCAAGGGCCTTGCCCGGGAATATGACAATAAAGTATCGGAGCAGGATATGGCGGGATATGAGGACAGCCAGGGAAGCGGCCCAGGCCAGAGAGGGAGCGGATCCGGGCAGGACAGACAGGCTTACGGAGGGTATACCGGTCAGGCAGGCGCAGGACACTCCCGTATGGGAGCGGGCCAGGCTTATGGCAGAAATGGACACAGGCAGCCGGAAAGCGGCAGAAGAACAGAGGGCGGGGATCCGGGCCAGACCGGAGGACAGCAGGGGCAAGGCGGCCAGGAGCAGAGCCGCAGGAGCGCCGGCGGTCCCACGCGGTTTGGAGGGTCCGGCGGCCCTGCCAGGTTCGGAGGATCGGGCGGCCCCGCCAGATTTGGAGGGTCCGGCGGTCCTGCGCGGTTTGGAGGATCAGGCGGGCCCGCCAGGTTTGGAGGGTCCGGAAATTTAAGCGGCGCTGGTCAGACCGGGACGGCGTCCGGGTATGGCGGCTCCGGCCAGTCCGGCAAAGGGCCGGAGAACGGCGGCAGGGATCAGGACGCCACGTCATCCGGTAGCGGTTCGGGTCAGCCCGGCGGCGTGCCGGGGAGCGGAGAACGCAGCCGGAATGGGCTGATGCCTGGTTATGGCAGTCAGGGACAGTCCGGCGGCGCGCCGGGAAGCGGAAATCACAGTCAGGGCGGGGCGGCGTCTCGGTATGGCAGTCAGGGACAGGCTGGCGGCACGCCTGGAGGCCAAAGCCAAGGGTCATCGGGTTACGGCAGTCAGAGTCAGCCCGGGACAGTGCCCGGAATCGGTGGCCGCAGTCAGAGCCAGGGGTCAACAGGCTATGGCAGTCAGAGCCGGCCCGGGACAGTGCCTGGAATCGGTGGCCGCAGTCAGAGCCAGGGGTCATCCGGTCATGGCGGACAGGATCAGGCTGGCGTCATGCCGGGAAGCGGAAGCCGCGGTCAGAGTCCGGCGTCATCCGGTCATGGCGGACAGGATCAGGCTGGCGTCATGCCGGGAAGCGGAAGCGGCGGCCAGAGTCCGGCGTCATCCGGTCATGGCGGTGAGAGTCAGCCCGGCGGTATGTCGGGAAGCAGAAGCGGCGGCCAGAGTCCGGCGTCATCCGGTTATGGCAGCCAGAGTCGGTCTGTGAGTCCGTCTGGCCGTGAGAGCGCTGGACAGATCGGCGGGGCAGTTTTTGACATCGGCAGTCTGGGGACAGACCGGGGCGTAGGGGAACAAGGAACCCAGACCGGAAGAACAAAGCCGGACCGCAGCCAGGGAGGAAACGCCAAACCGGGATTTGGCGGCAAGGCCAAAAAGGGGGCCGGAGCGGTTTCAAAAACCCGCGGCGGCTCGGCGTCTAAAAGCGGCGGCAGGCAGAAGTCGGTTCGTCCGTCAGGCAGCGGCAAAGGGCGGGCCGGGACGGCAAAGGCAGATAAAAGGAAGCCCCCGGGTACGGCATCGGGCCGCTGGGGGCGGCGGGGCGGCGGGGGACAGAAAGATCCCTTGGGACCGGACAGAGAGAGAACAGGGGCACAACAGGCATACGAGACCGGGACACAGCGGGCAAGGAGCGGCGGCGGCAGGACCCAGGGGTATCAGAGACCTGTGCAGAACGCGAAGCCTCCGGGCTATGGTTCCAAAGGCCGCAAAAAACCCGGGGCAGGCATTAATTTCCTGGTTCAGGGCAGTATTTTGGCGGCGGCAGGGATCATTGTCCGCCTGATCGGCATGGTCTATCGGATCCCTCTTGCCAGGAAGATCGGGGACGTGGGAAACGGCTACTACAACGCCGCCTATTCCATCTACTCTATTTTGCTCATCATGTCCTCCTACAGCCTGCCTACGGCGGTGTCCAAGATGGTATCCGCAAGGCTGGCCAAGGGGCAGTACCGCACATCCACCAGGATCTTCAGGGCCAGCATGTTTTACGCCACTGTGGCCGGCATGGCGGGATTTTGCGCGCTGTGGTTCGGGGCCGATTACTTTGCCAGCCAGGTGATCAAAATGCCTTACAGTTCCTATGCCCTTAAGTGCCTTGCGCCCACCATCTGGGTCATGGCGTATCTTGGCGTGCTTCGAGGGTATTTTCAGGGACATTCCACCATGATCCCCACGGCAGTGTCCCAGGTCTTCGAGCAGGTGGTCAATGCGGTGGTCAGCATTGTGGCGGCGACGGTTTTGTTTGACATCGGGCTTAAGTCCAACCTGGTGTTCCAGGACACCGAGTATTCCTACGCCTTCGGCGCGGCGGGAGGGGCCATCGGCACCGGAGCCGGAGCCCTGACAGCTTTGGTGCTTTTCCTTTTGTTGACCATGGGGTATGTGCCGACTATGAGAAAACAGGCAAAGCGGGACCGGGGGACGCGGGTGGAAAGCTACGGGGCCATTTCCAGGGCCTTGTTCGTCACCATTGTGCCTATCATTATCAGCAGCGCCATTTACAATATCAGCAACGTGGTGGACAACAGCATTTTCGGCCATGTGATGGAAGGCGTGGGGGAGAGCGGGCAGACGGCCTCCCAGTGGGGCGTGTATATGGGGCGGTATCATATGCTGTTCAACATTCCGGTGGCCATTGCCAATTCCCTGTCCTCGTCCCTGATTCCATCTCTGTCCAGGGCTATGGCGGAGAAGAACCGGAAGGAAGTCCTTTTTAAGATCAACAGCGCCATCCGGTTTTCCATGATCATTGCCATCCCTTCGGCCGTGGGGCTGACAGTGCTGGCAGGGCCTGTAAGCAACCTGCTGTTTTCCGGAATGGACAATGAGATGCTGATCCGGATGATGACGGTGGGATCTTCGGCTGTGGTGTTCTTTTCCCTGTCTACGGTGAGCAACGCCATTTTACAGGGACTGAACCGGATGCAGGTGCCTATCGTCAACTCCACGGTGGCTCTTGCCATCCATGTGGGCGTTCTCTACGGCATGCTTACAGGGCTGGATCTGGGGATCTACAGCGTGGTCTACGCCAATATTTTATTCGCGGCGCTGGTGTGTATCCTGAACGCGGTTTCCATCGCCAGGTATACGGGATACCGCCAGGAGTTTTTAAGAACCTTTCTCATTCCCTGCGTCGCGTCCGCGGCCATGGGAGGGGCGGCATGGGGGATTTATGCCCTCTGCGCAAAGACCGTGGGAAACGGCATCGGTACGGCGGCGGCCATTGTTGCGGCTGTTGCGGTCTATTTTGTGCTGCTGCTGCTGTTTAAGGGCGTCAACGCCCAGGAACTGAAAGGAATGCCCGGCGGGACCAGGCTTCTGGCGGTGGCAACGAAGATGCGGCTATTGTAAGAGTACAGATGGTTTTTTGGCATATTTTTGAAAATGGGAGGATTAGAGTCATGGCGTCATGGAATGTAGTGGTTGACGGAAGAAACTATGAGATCAAACAGAAGGCTTACAGCCTGGTGATCAATGGGGAGAAGACAAAGCTTAAGGATCTGATGTCGAAAAAGGATGGGATCTACAAAGTTTATGAGGTGCCGTTGGGCAGTAAAAAGGCTCATTTTTACGTAAATTCCTGGGTGGGAGGCACAAAGCTTGCCATGGACGGGATCGATTGCGCCACGGGAGCCCCTTTTACGCCGCCGAAGATGCCAAAGTGGGCTTATGTGTTTATGGTGATCCACTGTCTTAACTTTGCCAACGGGGCGGTGGGAGCCCTTTTGGCCATAGTGGGGATCATGGCCACCATATCCATTTCCAGCAACACCAGGATCCCGGTTGTGGCCAGAGTCCTTTTGGATATCCTGATGGTCATCGTGTGCGCGGCGGTGGTGTTTGCGGTGGCTTTTGCCATGGCTATAGCATTGTATGAATGACAGAAACGGGGGCTGACGCCTTATGGCAGAAGCCCCTTTTTCTGTTTTGGATGGTTAAAATCCCTAAAATATGCGGATACTACCTTTAGGAGCTTTGGGCTTGTAAAGGAGGGATCATCCATGAAAAGAAACGGTTTGGTGTCAGGAGGCCCATGGGACAGACGGGGAAATAAACGTGAGAGGAAAGGGTACTTTTTTTATATTGTGTGGGGGCTGGTACTCCTTGCCACAGCCCTGGTGTGCTTCGGGGCCGGGACCTTGGCGGCGCGGCCCAGGGTGTACCAGGAAAGCGCGGTTCCCGGGACCGTGTATGAGACGGAGTCTGTGACGGAACCCAGGCTGGTCATTAACCAGAGGGAGGTAGAACCGGTGAGCCTGGAACCCAGGGAGGAGTTTTATCTGGTGTCGGAGACAGGCTATCTTCTGGTGTTTGCCCAGGATCAGTCCACCATCTGCCTCCACACTCACATTCCTATTACGGAGTTTCCGCAAACGGAGCAGGAGCGGCTGCGGGAGGGGATCTGGTTTGGGTCTATGATGGAGATCTTCCAGTACCTGGAATCGTATACCAGTTAAGATATCTATTTGATGATGGATCAGGATGAGAGGGAACTATGGGAAAACAGGTTTTGATCGTCGGCGCAGGGGCGTCGGGCATGACGGCGGCCGTCCACGCCGCAAGGGCGGGGGCGGATGTGACGATTTTGGAGCATAAAGACCGGGCAGGCAAGAAGATCTTGTGTACAGGCAACGGAAGGTGCAATCTGACCAATGAAAAGCAGGAGCCCCGGTGCTACCGCTGCGGCAGCGCCGGGTTTGCGGAAGGTATTTTGGAGCAGTTTACCGTGGAGGATACCCTGGCGTTTTTTCGGGGGCTGGGGATTTTTACGAAAGACCGAAACGGATATATCTACCCTCATTCCGACCAGGCAGCGTCGGTGCTGCAGGCATTTTTGCAGGAGCTGGATCGTCTGCCTGTAACGGCGCGTTATCAGTGCCGGATCCAGCAGATCGCCAAGGACAAAGGCGGATTTGCGGTGGTTTCGGACAAAGGGGTTTATAAGGGGGAGGCATTGATTTTGGCAGCAGGGTCAAAAGCCGCTCCAGTGACCGGGTCTGACGGCAGCGGGTATGAGCTGGCGGCCGGGTTCGGACACCGTATCGTAACGCCTCTTCCGGCGCTGGTGCAGCTTCGGTGCGCGGAAAAGCATTACCGGAAGCTGGCGGGAGTGCGCAGCGACGGAGAGATAAAGCTGTATGTGGACGGGAAGCTGGCGGCCTGGGATCGGGGGGAATTGCAGCTGACGGATTACGGCATCTCCGGCATCCCCACCTTCCAGGTGAGCCGGTACGCGTCCGTGGCGTTACATAGGAGACAGAAGGTGACGGCGGTGATCAATTTTTTACCGTCCCTTACCGTGGAGGAGGCCCGGGATATGATAAGGGAGCGGCTGAAAGCAATGGCCGGGAGAACCTGCATCCAGTTTATGAACGGGCTTTTAAACAGCAAGCTGTCAGAGGTTTTGCTGGAGGTGGCGGGCATCCCCGGACAAAGGGCTGTGAGGTCTTTGACCGAGGGGGAGAAAAAAAGGCTGTTTCAGGCCATAACCGCCTATGAGACCAGGGTGACGGCGTCAAACCCTTATGAAAATGCCCAGGTATGCTGCGGCGGAGTGGATGTGAAACAGGTGGATAAAAGGACCCTGGAGTCAAAGCTGGTGAAGGGGCTGTATTTCTGCGGGGAGATCCTGGATGTGGACGGGATCTGCGGGGGCTACAACCTGCAGTGGGCCTGGTCCAGCGGAGCGGTGGCCGGGAAAAGCGCCGCCTGCTCCAAAGGCCGGTGAACTGGTATGGATCGCAGCTGAAGGGACATGGATTTTTTTAGTCAATGATGGACTTTTTAAGGGAAATCGGTTATAATCGTCCAAGTATCGGGACTTGACCGC
Source organism: Clostridiaceae bacterium (assembly GCA_910575585.1). Taxonomy (GTDB): domain Bacteria; phylum Bacillota; class Clostridia; order Lachnospirales; family Lachnospiraceae; genus UBA3402. The sequence continues at coordinate 114,929 of CAJTGF010000002.1, read as the reverse complement.
ATGGCAGAGGTGCGGCAGCAAAAAAGCCGGCGCTGACGGTCAGAGAGGAAGATTTGATGGAGAAAATGAAAAAGATATGGGGAACCTCTTGTTTTGATCACTATTTTCTAGGGTTTTTGGTGGCCATTGAACTTTTGATGTCCTTTACATTTTTAGGTTATATCCACATACCCCCCATATCGGTTACCACGGCGTACATACCTATCCTGATTGCGGGATGTCTTTTCGGCCCGGCCCAGTCGGCGCTTATAGGGACTGTTTTCGGCGTGGCCAGCATGTATAAAGCGTCGGCTTCCTATGTGATGCCGGTGGACGCGGTGTTTTCCCCGTTTTTAAGCGGTTCTGCGGCAGGCAGTCTTGCGCTGAGCGTTGGGACGAGAGCGCTGTTCGGGTTTCTGATCGGGAGCGCGTTTAGACTTGGGCAAAAAAGGAAACACTGCCGTCTGTTAAGAGGCGCGGTGGCTGCGATGGCGCCCAAGATGCATTCGCTGCTTGTTTATGGGACCATGGGAGTCGTGTTTCCCGGGCTTGGATATACATACCGCACAGCGCTCCATTGGAAGTGGGACGACAGCGTCTTTGCCCTTATCTGTGTGGCGGCTGTGGAAGCCCTGCGTGCCGTCTATCACAGCCATACCATCCAGAATATTAAGGGCAGCGTGGACCAGTCGGTGGATAATCCCTACTCGTCGGGAAAGATGAATCTGTTTTTTGCTGCCTTTGAATCGTTTCTTTTGTGCATGGCGGTGTTTGCGGCAGCTTATTTTTCCCAAAGGGAGAAATTTATGCTGGAGCAGCATGGCGTGGTGGTATCGGACGTGATCTCCAGCGATCTTTTTCATTTACAGATACAGTTTTTGATCGCCTTTTTGGGACTGAATATCATTTCCGTCATTATGCTCATGGTGATCTACAAATATATGTCGTATAAGGAATACCGGGGGGAGATGGATGAACTGACCGGTGTTATGGGAAGAAGGATGTTTCTCTACCACTGTGATAAAGCCCAAGGGGCCTGTGATGACGCCAATGAGAAGACCGGATGGTTTTTGTTTGTGGATGTGGACTATTTTAAGACGGTTAACGACACGTTCGGACATGGGGTTGGAGATAAGGTCTTAAAGGAAATCGCCGCAGGACTGTTGCATATGGCCGGCGATGAGGGAAAGGTGGGAAGGATCGGCGGAGATGAATTTGCCGTTCTTATCGAGACACCCATGGAGCCCCAGGAGATGAAGCGGCGGCTGGAGCGGTTTCTTGAGGAGATCTCCGGCATATTGCCTGACCAGAAGACAAGCTGCAGCATAGGCGCGTATCAATTTGTGTTTCCAAAGCAGGTAAAGCGCATCCTGACGGAAACCGACGAGCTTTTATACCAGGCCAAGGAAAATGGCCGTGCCTGTTATGTGATGGGGACCTGCGCCGGGGGCTGAAAGATAGGAGCAAAGAGGACATCCTCAGGGAATTATCCGGATCCGGGATATTTCCCTGGGGATGTTCTTGCGAAAATGGCAGTCAAATGGTAAGATTAGAGCGTGTTTGAAAAGAAGGAGAAGTGCGATCAATGATACGGATTACTCAGTTGAAACTGCCGATCACCCACACCAGGGAGGATCTGGAGAAGAAGGCGGCAAAGCTTCTGCGGGTGGGACCTGGGGAAGTGAAGTCGCTGCGGATCGTAAAGCAGTCTGTTGACGCCAGAAAAAAGAGCGGGATCTTATACAGCTACACGGTGGATGTGGAGGTGTTAAAGGAAAGCCGGATTGTAAAAAGGGCAAACAGCAGCCAGATCGGGATCGTCCGCCAGGATAAGTACCGGTTTCCTGTGCCTGGCGGGGAGCCTCTTTTGCATCCGCCGGTGATCGTGGGCAGCGGGCCTGCAGGGCTGTTTTGCGGGCTGATGCTGGCAGAGGCGGGATATATGCCTGTGCTTTTGGAGCGAGGGGAGGATGTGGACGGCAGGAAGAAGAAGGTGGAACGGTTCTGGCAGGAGGGCATCCTGGATCCCCAGACCAATGTTCAGTTCGGCGAAGGCGGAGCGGGGACATTTTCTGACGGCAAGCTGAACACACTGGTAAAAGATCCTGGGATGCGGGGCCAGAAGGCGCTGGAGATCTTGGTGGAACATGGGGCGGACCCGGAGATCTTGTATGCGCAAAAGCCTCATATGGGGACGGATGTTTTAAGTGAAGTGGTCAAAAATATACGCAGGCATATCATAGACCTGGGAGGAAGCGTAAGGTTTAAAAGTCAGGTGACTGATCTTGTGATCCAGGATAAACGGATCCAGGGGGTGATGGTAAACGGGCAGGAATTTGTCCGGGCGGATCAGGTGGTTTTGGCCGTTGGCCACAGCGCCAGGGATACGTTTTCCATGCTTTTGGAAAAAGGCATTCCCATGGCGCCTAAGGCGTTTGCCGTGGGACTGCGCATCCAGCACCCCCAGAAACTGCTGAATATGTCTCAATACGGCATGGAACAGTCAAAGATCCTGGGGCCTGCGCCCTACAAGGTCACGTGGCAGTCCGGCAGCGGGCGGGGGGTCTACTCGTTTTGCATGTGTCCCGGCGGGTATGTGGTGGATGCGTCGTCGGAGCCGGGCCTGCTGGCCGTCAACGGCATGAGCAATCACGACAGAGGCGGGGAAAACGGCAACAGCGCGCTTATTGTCACAGTGGAGCCTAAGGATTTTGAGGGCAGCGGGCCCCTGGCGGGGGTGGAGTTTCAGAGGAAATTGGAGAAGCTGGCGTTTGCGTGCGCAGGAGGAAAGATCCCGGTGCAGCTGTACGGGGATTTTAAGAAAGGCGTGTGTTCAAAGGGATTTGGGGATGTGATCCCCCAAATAAAGGGGCGGTATGCGTTTGGCGATCTGCGCCGGGTTTTGCCCCATGGGTTGTGCCTGCCCCTTATAGAAGGGGTGGAGCAGTTTGAGGGGCGGATCAAGGGATTTTCCCGGTATGACAGTATTTTGGCCGGGATCGAAAGTAGAACCTCGTCACCGGTGCGCATCTGGCGGGATGATTCTCTCCAGAGCCAGATCAGGGGCCTGTATCCCTGCGGCGAGGGGGCCGGGTATGCGGGAGGGATCACTTCGGCTGCCATGGACGGGCTAAAAATCGCGGAGATGATAGGCGGACGGTTTGCCTTGCCGGCATAGGAGGGATAGAGGCTATGGATGTGCTTGCGGAGACGAAACGGCTGATACTGCGGAAGATGACGCCGTCGGACCGGGAAGATCTGTGCAGGATTTTGCAGGATGAGGAGGTCATGTATGCCTATGAGGGCGCTTTTTCGGATGAGGAGGTTGAAGCGTGGCTGGATCGTCAGCTTAAGCGGTATGAAGAAGACGGTTTTGGCCTGTGGGCGGTTATTTTAAAGGAAAACGGGGAGATGATCGGCCAGTGCGGACTGACCATGCAGGACATTCCCGAAAGAAAAGTGGTGGAGATCGGTTACCTGTTCCAAAAAAGATACTGGCATAAGGGGTATGCCACAGAGGCGGCGAAAGCCTGCAAGCAGTATGCTTTTGACAAGTTAAAGGTGGGGGAGGTCTTTTCCATTATCAGGGATACCAACAGGGCATCCCAGGAGGTGGCCAGGAGAAACGGCATGGAGCTGGCAGGGACTTTTGTGAAGCATTATCGGGGAGTGGAAATGCCTCATTTGGTGTTTTCGGTCTCAAACCCAGACATATAAGAGAAAGGGAGATTGGAATGGTTATGGCAGAGGGATCGCAGCGGCAGAAGCTGAAAGAGAAACAGAGGATCGTCATAAAGATCGGGTCCTCTTCCCTGACCCATAAGGAGTCGGGAGATCTGAACCTGCTTAAGATGGAACAGCTGGTGCGGATCATTTGCGACTTAAAGGGGACGGGGCGGCAGGTGGTCCTGGTGTCGTCGGGGGCCATTGCCGCCGGCAGGCAGGCGCTCCACTGTAAAGAGAGGCCAAAGCGGCTGGCCCAAAAGCAGGCTTTTGCGGCCGTGGGGCAGGCCAGGCTGATGATGGTGTATCAGAAATTATTTGCGGAGTACAACCAGGTGGCGGCGCAGGTGCTCCTGACCAAGGACACCATGGTCCATGACGGGTCCAGGTACAATGCCAGGAATACGTTTGAGGAGCTGCTGCTTTTGGGGACAGTGCCCATTGTCAATGAAAATGACACGGTGTCTACCTCGGAGATCCCTTTGGTGGACAGTTTCGGGGACAATGACAGGCTTTCCGCCATTGTGGCGGCGCTTATAGGGGCGGATCTTCTCATCCTTTTGTCGGATATTGACGGGCTTTACTCCGATGACCCAAAGAAGAACCGCAACGCAAGGTTTATCAGCCTGGTGCAGGAGATCACCGGGGAGCTTTTGTCCATGGGAAAGGCGGAGGCGGGAAGCGATGTGGGGACCGGGGGGATGGCGGCTAAGCTGGCGGCAGCGCGGATTGCCACAGACGGCGGCGCGGATATGGTCATCGCCAACGGGGACAAGGTGGAGGTACTCCACCGGATCATGGCCGGGGAGGAGATTGGGACGCTGTTTATGGCCCACAGGAATGTGGATTTTGATCTGATGCAGTATTTGGATCAAGAGTATTAATTGGAGAGGAGCGCAGGATGATCACTCAGGAAATGATAGACAGGATCAATGAGCTGTACCACAAGTCCCAGGGTGTGGGACTGGACGAAAAGGAAAAGGAAGAGCAGAAGATGCTGCGGAAAGCGTATATTGAGGCCATACGGACGAATATGCGGGCAAATCTTAACAATATTTCCATACAGGAGGCAGATGGGTCCATCACGGACCTTGGAAAGAAGTACGGCAATATCCCACAGGTGTAGGCGATGGACTGAAAAAATGGCTTGAAGCGGGGGGCGTTATCAGGGTATAATGGAGTTGGAGAGGTCACCGCGAAGGAGGCCATGGAAAACAGAATACAGGGACAGGGTCGTGATCCTTACGGAGGCCCAGTCTACGTGATCGATGAATATCCTTATTCGGATGCTGTTTTATACGGCGGAGACGTACCGTGATTATTTTATGAAAATCGGAGGGAAAGAGTGCGGCGTTGCGGTCAGGGCAAAGGTTCTGTACGGAGGTGAAGGCAATGATATCATTAGCCAGTATGTCTCATTTTCGAAGGTTTACACAGAGCAGGTGAAGCGGCATGGGTATAGCCGGAAGGCCGTGCAGGAGACGATCCGCGTATGCAGGGACAGGGATGTGCTGGCGGAATATCTGAAGACCAGAGAGATCGAGGTGGTATCGATCATGATGATGTTGTTTGATGATGCGTATATCCAGAGAGCGTATCATATGAGGGTGGAGAGGGAGGCTGCAAAAAAGGCTAAGATAGCGGCGGAGAAGGAAGTTCGGGAAGCCATGTTGGCATCCCTTCAGGCGACCATGGAGAATGCGGCGAAAATGATAAGAGCAGGACGCGTCAACATGGATGAAATACCCCAGTTCTTCCCCCAGCTGTCACAGGAAGATGTTGAGAAGCTTAGGCAGATGGTGGACGCATAAGGCGGCATAAAGGGAGGCGATCAGGATGAGGGATTTGGAGCGTATGGGACGTGAGGCAAAGGCTGCTGCCGCGGTCTTGGGGCGTCTTGGAACAGAGGAGAAAGACCTGGGACTGGAAATGGCGGCCCAAAGTCTTTTAGAGGGTGCAAAAGAGATCCAAAAGGCCAATGAAGAGGATATGGCCGCAGCCAGGAAAAAGGGGATGAAGCCGGGCCTTCTGGACAGGCTGATGCTGAATGAGGAGAGGATACGCAGTATGGCAGAGGGCCTTAGGCAGGTGGCAAAGCTGGACGATCCCATAGGGGAGTTCATTTCCATGAAGCCAAGGCCAAACGGACTTTTGATAGGGCAGAAGCGGGTTCCCCTGGGGGTGGTGGGGATGATTTATGAGGCCAGGCCCAATGTGACGGCGGACGCCTTCGGGCTGTGCTTTAAGACGGGGAACGCAGTGATCCTAAAAGGCGGCAGCGATGCCCTTAAGTCCAATATGGCGATGGTGACATGCCTGGGCAGAGGGCTTGAAAGGGCCGGTATCCCCAAAACGGCGGTGCAGCTTTTGGAGAGTACGGACCGGGAGAGCACAAAGGCATTTATGACCATGGATCAGTACCTGGATGTTCTGATCCCGCGAGGCGGCGCAGGGCTTATTCGGACAGTGGTGGAAAACAGCACGGTGCCGGTCATTGAGACAGGGACCGGCAACTGCCATGTGTTTGTGGACGCATCGGCGGACCATGCCATGGCCCTTGCCATTATCGAAAATGCCAAGACACAGAGAGTCGGGGTGTGCAACGCCTGCGAATCCCTGGTGGTTCACAAGGACGCTGCCCGGGAGTTTTTGCCCAAGCTGAAAAAGGTTTTGTGCCGGCATCATGTGGAAGTGAGGGCAGATCAGCGGGCCAGGCAGATCGTGCCGGAGTTTGGGGCTGCCACAGAGGAGGACTGGGGGATGGAGTACTTGGACTATATCCTGTCGGTCAAGATCGTGGATTCTCTGGAGGAGGCGATCTGCCATATCAATACGTACAATACAGGACATTCGGAGGCGATCGTGACCTCCGATTACGCCAATGCCCAGCGTTTTTTGGATGAGGTTGACGCGGCGGCGGTGTATGTCAATGCCTCCACCAGGTTTACGGACGGATTTGAGTTTGGGTTTGGGGCGGAGATCGGCATCAGCACCCAGAAGCTCCACGCCAGAGGCCCTATGGGGCTTTTGGCGCTGACCAGCACCAAGTATGTGATTTATGGAGATGGGCAGGTGCGCAAGTGAAAAATTTTTTATGATGGAAAGAGGCTGTTGGCCCGGGAGCGGATAAGTTCCCGGGACAGCAGCCTTTTTTGCTAAATGGACAAAATAATGGAATTGCTGTATTGTTGAGTGAGCAATGGGCGGGGATTGTCGTGGGCCCGGGAGGGAAGGCAGGCTGTGTGCCGTTCGGGTTCAGATATGCCAGACATTCCGATGAGCCCAAAGCGGAAATCAGTCGGGTATCATCCCTCCTGCTTTCCTGGTCTCATCTCCATGGCATATATTCACCCGCCCGGCACACAGCCTCCCTTCCCTCCCGGGCAAAAGCAGAATTCGCTGGCCGGGATTTGCTCGCTTAAGGTGGTTTCGATAGGGAACGCCGTTTCGACTCTGTAGTGAAAAGATAACTGCTTTGTCTGCAGATCCTTTCAGGTTCACAGCAACATCGCCTTAACCTTACTCAACAATATACTTGAAGCCCTAAAAAGAAGCTATTTTTTGCTGCAAAGTTGAAGCAGCGTCCCCTACCGAAACCACCTTAAGTGAGCAAACCTTAACCAGCGAATTCTGGTTTTGCCAGTCAGAGAAGGAGAGATGTCCCGGCAGGGTGAATATATGCCATGGAGATGAGACCAGGAAAGCAGGAGGGATGATACCCGACTGATTTCCGTTTTGGGCTCATCGGAATGTTTGGCATATCTGAACCCGGACGGGACATCTCTCCTTCTCTGACTGGCTTCACGACTAAATCGGCCCCTTTGCTCACTCAACAATACAGCAACATAACGAATTTAAAGTTCCGGTTTATCCGGGTTAGGCAGCAATAAATGATCTCGTCATGGACTGGGGGTTGCAATTGACGTCAATCCTTTGTATAATCCTTATATTACGTGTAATGTACTCTCGGAATCTCTCTTGCACCTGCCTTTGCGGATGATTTTCCGTCATATGCGCATAAATTTAATCAACGTACGTTCCACGTACGCCTCATAAATTTATGCGCGTCTGACAAAAAAGCATCTCACAAAATCAGGCACAAAGAGACTCCGAGAGTACATTGTAATGAACAGGGGGAAACTATGCGCGTGCTGTTAGAGGGCGCTGCCTACATGGACCGGAGCGTGGATTTTCCCTATGAAATAGATGAAAATGACCTTTGCTGCAGGCTTTTTACCCAGGCCCGAACGTTAAAGAGCAGGCAGGAGGGACAGGATATACGGAGCGTTTCCCAAGGGGGCAGATGTTGGGGAGGGCTCACATGGAAACAGGAGGAGAGGAGATCAGGTCATGGCCAGAGGACAAGCCAAAAAAACGCAGACAGAGGAACAGGTAAAAGCAAAGACGCAGCAAAAGGCAGTAAGGGAGCCAAAGCCGCAGATAAAGGAGCAGGCCAATGAGGTGGTGCTGGCCATGGATATCGGCACCAGGAGCATCATCGGCATGGTGGGTGTTGTGGAAGACGGCAGGATAAAGGTCATTGCCGTGGAGAAGGAAGAGCACTCGGAGCGGGCCATGATAGACGGCCAGATCGAGAATATCGAGAAGGTTTCCGCCCTGGCCGGAAAGGTGAAAAAGCGGCTGGAGGACAAGACAGGCATCCGCCTTAGCCGGGTGTGCGTGGCTGCGGCCGGCCGGGCTCTGCGGACAAAGCGGGCGGAGTATGAGCTGGAGCTTTCCGGTTCCCAGTTGATTGACGACGAGATCATCAGCCGTCTGGAGGCAGGGGCCATCACCAAGGCTGAGGAGGCTTTTGACGCGGAGAATGAGGCGGCTGAGGACCCCAGGCGGTTTTACCTGGTGGGATACACGGTATGCCAGTACTATCTGGACGAGTACACCATCTCCAACTTAAAGGACCACAGAGGGAAAAAGGTAAAGGTGGACCTTATTGCCACCTTCCTGCCCAGCGAGGTGGTGGAAAGCCTGTACACCACCATGAACAAGATCGGCCTGGAAGTGGCAAGTCTGACTTTGGAGCCCATAGCGGCGATCAACGCGGCGATTCCGGAGAATATCCGGCTTTTGAACCTGGTCCTGGTGGATATCGGCGCAGGGACCTCGGATATCGCGGCCTGTACGGGAGGCAGCATCACAGGTTACACCATGGCCACAGTGGCCGGGGACGAGATCACGGAGACCATTATGAAACAGTACCTGGTGGATTTTTCCACGGCGGAGAGCATTAAGGCCAGGCTGGATCTGGAGGAGGAGATCACCTTTAAGGATATCCTGGGAATGGATTACCGGGTTTCCAGAGACGAGATCTTCCAGTGCATCCAGGGTACTTCCGGGATCTTGTGCAAGGAGATCGCCGGCAAAGTGATGGAGATCAACGGCGACGCCCCCTCCGCCCTTTTCCTGGCAGGCGGCGGCAGCAAGCTGGCAGGACTTAAGGAAGGGCTGACAGCTGCCTTGGGCATGGCGCCGGGGCGGGTGGCCATCGCGGGCAATTATTTTAATGCCAACGCGTGGTCGGACGAGTATGACCTAAACAACCCGGAGTACGCTACGCCGCTGGGGATCGCCGTTTCTTCCGGATTGAACATGATCAATGACAGCTTTCGGGTCATCTTAAACAATAAGCCGGCAAAACTGTTCCGCAGCGGCAGCTTTACGGCCCTGAACCTGCTGATGATGAACGGGTACAATTTCCGGGATCTTTTGGGAAGGGCCGGACAGAATCTGGTGGTCATCGTCAACGGGGCCAGGAAGATCTTCTACGGCAGCGCTTCGGAGCCTGCCACTTTGCTGATCAACCAGAAAGAGGGAAAACTGTCGGATATCATCCACGCAGGGGATTCCATAGATTTTGTGCCTGCGGTGCCGGGCATCGGGGCAAAAGCTTGTCTGGGGGATATTGACGGGGCGGCCGATTGTGTGGATATTACGTTGAACGGGATCCATGTGCCTCTTAAGACGCCGCTTAAGAGCGGGGATGTGATCCACATGATCCTGCCTAAAAAGGCGGAAGTGAAGAAGGAGCCGGTGAAGGAAGCGGCGGCGGATGCCGGTAAGGAGGAGAAAGGCGACGAGCCCCGCCAGATTGCCGGAGACAGGGATGAGAGCCCAAGGGCAGATGGCGTGGAAGAGATAAGGGAGACACAGGTAAAAGAGGCCCGGGAGGAAAGCCATGAGCCAGTAAAAGATAAAAAAGATAATGATAAAGAGCCTGCTATGCCGGAGATATCCCACCGGGATGCCGTTAAGGGGCCTGACGGTGATGGGGGAGCGATTGAGGAGGAGAAGCAGGAGGAGCCGTTAGGGGCGGATGATGGGATGCCGTGGCTTTTGCAGGATCCTCCCAAGATCCCGGAGGAGAAGGCAGCCCAGACGAAAAATCCGGTAAATCCGAGGACGGCTCTGGAGAGACTGGGGCGTTTTGGCGCTGTCGTAACGCCTATGATGGACGGGGGACAGGAAGATGAAGGGAATAAAAGCGTGACGCGGGAGACTCAAAAAGGTTTGGATGAAGTCTTTGAGGAGACAGTGGAAGAGGAATCCTTAGAGGAACCCTTGGATGGGGAGGAAGACGATCCGGCGGAGGCTGCAAAACCAGATGGGGAGGTATCAACGAGTACGGTGGTATTCAGGCTTAACGGCGCTCCCCTTGAACTGCCGGTCAAAGAGGATAAAAGCCCTTATTACCTTATGGATTTGATCCAGTATTCCGGTATTGACTTGGAACACCCCAGGGGGGTGGTGAAACTGATGGTCAACGGTATGCCGGGGATGTTCCAGCAGGCGTTGAGAGCAGGGGATACGGTGCGTATTGAGGAGGAGAAGCGGTGACGCACCGTTCTCTAACCAATCAGGAATAACATCCAGCCAGATATAGTTAAGCCGGCGAACCCTGTTTTTATCTATGAGGATCTGTGTGCTGTCCGGGTGAATATATGCCATGGAGATGAGACCAAAATGTACTCTGGGAATCTCTCTTGCACCTGCCTTTGTGGATGATTTTCCGTCATATGCACCTAAATTTAATCAACGTACGTTCCACGTACGCCTCATAAATTTATACCTTGTGGTACAGAGTGCCACCGCTCCGTAGGAGCACGTGTTACGGTATGCCCTTGGGTATGCACATCTGACAAAAAATCATCTCACAAAATCAGGCACAAAGAGACTCCGAGAGTACATCAAAGAAAACAGGAGGGTCTGACCCCGAGTGTTTTCTGCTTTAGGGGCTCATCGGAATGTTTGGCATATCTGAACCCGGACAGCACACAGATCCTCATGGATTCCCCAAAACTTCGCCTAAACAATAACAGCTATTTAATCATTTTTGGCATTTAGACTTTAGAAGGCACTAATGCAACACTGTATTAGCTTCGCAGACATGTAGATGATGCGGCCATCCAAGCTCTTACAGATTCTTCCGATAATCCGTAGGCGATATCCCGGTCTGTTTCTTAAACAGCCTGCTGAAATACAGCGGATTGTCATACCCTACGATGGAGGCCACCTCGGTCACATTGTAATCGGGAGTCGCTAAAAGCCGCTGGGCGTTGGCGATGCGGACGGAGATGATGTACTGCATGGGAGTCATGCCGGTGTACTGCTTGAAACTGCGGATAAACCAGGCAGTGCTCCGGTGCATGCTGGACGCGTAATCGTCGATGACGATGTCCGTGTTGTAGTTTTCGCTGAAATGGCGGATGGCGGCCTCCATTTCATTTTGTACATAGTCCGCCGTCTTGCGTCCGCCGCTTAGCTGGCGGCTGATCAGGATAAGGAGCTGCCGCAGGTGGAGGGAAAGGACCTCCTCGTAGTGGGGCCTGCACATCTGCAGCTCCTGGATCATCTTCTGGTACAGGTTCTGGTATTCCGGAAACTGGCCTGTATAAAAGACATGGCCGGTAAGAGGGATGCCGTACTTTCTTAAAATATTTTTCACATCATTTCCGGTGAAATGGACCCAGAACACTTCTGTCTGGTCCGCTCCATAGTATACATATCTCTGCATCTGTTTAGGCTGATAGAGGACCATGTGTCCGGCTGTTACCGTTACGTCCTCGTCGTTAAGGAAAAAGTGGGCTTTGCCCGCCGCCACATACAAAAGCTGGAAGTCCAGACGGCCTCTGGGGCGGTAGGTGGGCAGCTTTGGCCTGGTGTAAAGGCGGTAGGTGCCGCAGCTTCCCACCACCAAAGGTTTTGTCTTGTCTTTAAAGTCCACAAGGGAATTGTGCAGATATCCGGCGTTCATGTACATGGGAAATTCCTCCGTTCTGTGTGGATGTGCTCTCGGAATCTCTCCTGCACCTGCCTTTGTGGATGATTTTCCGTCATATGCACCTAAATTTAATCAACGTACGTTCTACGTACGCCTCATAAATTTATACCTTGTGGTACAGAGTGCCACCGCTCCGTAGGAGCACGTGTTACGGTATGCCCTTGGGTATGCGCATCTGACAAAAAATCGTCTCACAAAATCAGGCACAAAGAGACTCCGAGAGTACATGTGGATGTACTTGCTAGAATTTCTGTGTGCGTGATCTCGTCAGGTATGGATCCGAAAAGTGATCGGTGAGGATATTGTACCATTTTGTGCATGGTTTGTCCAATACAGTTCATGGACGGATTTGGCGAAATTCACTATAATCGAAGTAACAAATTGACAGGGGGAAGGCAAAATGATCGTAGAACGATATTATGAAGATCTGAACAAGATCCATGTGAACACCATGGATCCAAGGGCTTACTATATGCCCGAGGGAAAAGACGGTTCCAGGCGGCAGCAGCTTCTTAACGGAACGTGGGAGTTTCGGTACTATGACAGTATTTATGATCTTGAGGAGCAGTTCTGGCAGGAGGACTTTGACACAAAGGCATTTGTAAAGGCGCCGGTTCCGGGAGTGTGGCAGAACTACGGGTATGACTGTCACCAGTACACCAATATCCGGTATCCGTTTCCCCTGGATCCGCCCTATGTGCCTCATGACAACCCATGCGGGGCCTATGTGTGCCGCTTTGCCTACAAAAAGGACCAGGACGCGCCTAAGGCGTATCTGAATTTTGAGGGCGTGGACTCCTGCTTTTATGTGTGGCTTAACGGGACATTTGCAGGGTACAGCCAGGTTTCCCACTGCACCAGCGAATTTGACGTGACAAAACTGGTGCGGGAAGGGGATAACCGGCTGGCAGTGCTGGTGCTGAAATGGTGCGACGGAAGCTATCTGGAGGACCAGGATAAGTTCCGCATGAGCGGTATTTTCCGGGACGTGTACCTTTTAAAGCGGCCGCGGCAGGGGATCTTCGACTACTTTGTCACCGCAACGCCCCAGGGGCAGGGGGCTGTGGTGGAGGCGCGCATCCGGTTTTTTGACAGGAGCGTGCCGGTGAAGGTTTCCCTTGTGGACATGGAGGGGAAAGCGGTAATTCCAGAGGTTACATGGGAGCAGATGGAGCAGGCCGAAGGCCCTGGGGCGGATGGCGGTTATCATAAGAGGCTGGGGATGGATATTCCGGAGGCCAGGCTGTGGAATCCGGAGGAGCCTTATTTGTACACGCTGATCCTGGAGACGGAACAGGAAGTGATCCGGGAGAAGGTGGGCATCCGAAGGATCACCGTCCGGGAAAATGTGGTGTGTCTCAACGGCAGTCCCATCAAGTTTCGGGGCGTGAACCGCCACGATTCCGATCCCGTCACCGGCTTTGCGGTGACAAAGGAGCAGATGGAACAGGATCTGCTGCTGATGAAGAAGCACAACATCAACGCCGTCCGCACCAGCCATTATCCCAACGCGCCGTACTTTTATCAGCTTTGCGATACTTACGGGTTTCTGGTCATCGACGAGGCGGACAACGAAAGCCATGGGACCCAGAGCCAGTTTCTGAACGATATGCGGTGGGAAAATCGGGCCGTAAGGTGGAATGAGCGGATCGCCGACAATCCGGATTACATAGAAGCTACCCTGGACCGGGTCCGGCTGTGCGTCCACAGGGACAAGAACCGGCCCTGCGTGGTGGTGTGGTCCATGGGAAATGAGTGCGCGTACGGGTGTACCTTTGAGGAGGCCCTGAAATGGACCAAGAGATTTGACCCGGGGCGGCTGACCCATTTTGAGAGCGCGTTTTACAGGAGCAAAAAGCGGAAGTACGACTTTTCCAACCTAGACCTGCACAGCAGGATGTACCCCTCGTTTGAGGAGATCAGGGAGTATTTGGACAGCAATCCGGACAAGCCTTATCTTATGTGCGAGTACTGCCATGCCATGGGCAACGGGCCGGGGGATCTTGAGGATTATTTTCAGATTATCAACAGCCACGACAATATGTGCGGAGGCTTTGTGTGGGAGTGGTGCGACCATGGGGTGTACAAGGGGCTGGCGGACAATGAAAAGCCTATGTATTTTTACGGCGGGGACCACGGGGAGCGGCTTCATGACGGCAATTTCTGCATGGACGGCCTGGTGTATCCGGACCGGACTCCCCACACGGGCCTGCTGGAATATAAGAATGTCCACCGTCCGGCCAGGGTCATGGCATATGACCAGGCATCCGGCCGGCTGCGGCTGAAAAACTATATGGATTTTGTGGATCTTAAGGATTATGTGTTTTTGCTGTACGAGGTGTCCTGCGACGGGAAGGTGACAGCCATGGGGACCGTGCGCCAGCTTCCGTCAATCCTGCCTCATTGTGAGGGGAATGTCCCCCTGGCAGTAACAGTGCCTCAAAGAGGGAAGTGTTACCTGAAAGTGTGCTACTGCCTAAGGCAGGAGACGGAGCTTTTGTCGGAAGGGTATATGCTGGGCTTTGACCAGATCCCCCTTGCAAATGCCGATGGCAGGAACCGGACCGCAGTGGCTCTGCTTGAAAATCGCGCATGGAACGGGGGCATGGAGGTGGAGGAGACCAATAAATATCTGGTGATACAGGGCAGCGGTTTTTCCTGCCGTTTTGACAAGCGGACCGGACTTTTCGCCTCCTGGGACTGGGGCGGACCCCTGCTTGACAGGCCCATGGAGATCAATATCTGGAGAGCGCCCACAGACAATGACCGGAAGATCAGGCTGGAGTGGCAGAGGGCGTTTTACGACCGCACTGTCACCAGGGCCTATGAGAACGCTTACAGCCGAAAGGAAGACGGCCTTCATATCCGCAGCGTCATGTCCGTGGCGGCGGATTCCGTCCAGAGGATCCTGGAGATTGAAGCGCAGTGGATCGTCGGATTTGGGGGAGAACTGGAGGTTGTGATGAAGGTGCGGCGGGATACGGAATTTCCGCAGCTGCCCAGGTTCGGGCTTCGGCTGTTTCTGCCGAAGGAGTTTGACCGGGTGTCCTACTGCGGCCTGGGGCCGGAGGAAAATTACGGGGACAAATGCAGGGCTGCCAGCTACGGCCTGTACAAAAGTTCGGTTATGGATCTTCACGAGGACTACATCCGCCCCCAGGAAAACGGCAGCCGCCAGGGCTGCGATTATGTGATGGCAGAGGGCGGCGTCAGAAAGCTTGGGGCAGTGAGCGCAAAGCCTTTCGGCTTTAACGCGTCTGTCTACACCCAGGAAGAGCTGACAGAGAAAACGCACAACTATGAGCTGACCCCAAGCGGCAGCACGGTGCTGTGTTTGGATTACAGGCAAAACGGCATCGGTTCCGCCAGCTGCGGGCCGGATCTTCTGGAAAGATACCGGCTGTTGGAAGAAGAATTTACGTTTGACATGAAACTGATCCCCATGGGGAGAGGGCGCATACAAAAATAAGGTTATGTTTTCCGGCTACGGGCGCTGCCAGCATGCAGATTCCGGACAGCAGCGCTCCGGCGCCGGATACTGAATATAGAATATAAGGTCTTTGGGGTGTCCGGCCAGACATTTCAGGACCATAAACGGGAAAATGTACCCGGGTACATTGGAATAGATCTGTTTCTGCTGACAATACGGTATCGAAAAAGAAAGGAAGGATATGATGAGGAAAATAAGAAACCCAGGGACCGGGAATCTGAAAAAAGAGCTGAAAAAGCATCTGCCTTTTTACTTGTTCCTGCTTCCGGCGATCATCCTTGTGATCCTGTTCTGCTACATGCCCATGGAGGGTCTTGTCATAGCGTTTAAGGATTACAAGATGGCTAGGGGGATTGAGGGCAGCCAGTGGGTGGGGCTTAAGCATTTTCAGGCCCTGTTCTCGGATCCCAACTTTTACAGGGTGCTGGCGAATACGCTGAAGATCAGTATTTTGACCCTTCTGACCACATTTCCGGTGACCATTGTGTTTACCCTGCTGGTAAATGAGATCGTTAACGCCAGGTTTAAGAGTGTGGTGCAGACCATCACGTATATGCCCCATTTTCTTTCCTGGGTCGTGGTGGGAACCTTTGTGTATCAGCTTTTATCCCCCACAGGAGGGGTGGTAAACGCCATCCTGATCGAACTTGGAATTCTGGACAAGCCTTTGTATTTTATGGCCCAGAAAGATATGTTTGTGCCTATTTATCTCATTGCCAATCTGTGGAAGACTACAGGGTACAGCATTGTTATCTACTTAGCGACCATATCGGGCATTGACACCACCATGTACGACGCGGCGTCCATTGACGGGGCCAACCGGTTCCACAGGATCCTCTACATCACCCTGCCGGCCATGTTCCCGACCATGTGTACCATGCTGATCTTAAACATTGGCAGTCTGGTGAGCGTGGGATTTGACCCGGTGTTCAACCTGTACAATGACGCAACGTATCAGACGGCGGACGTGATCTCCACCTACGTGTACCGGAAGGGCATGGTTGAGAGCCGGTACGATTTTTCCACAGCCATCGGCCTGTTCCAGAACGTGGTCAGCCTGGCGTTAGTGATGGTCGCCAACTGGTTTGCCAGGAAGGCCAACCCGGAATATAAGATTATTTAATCCCAGGAAAGGAGAGATTTTATGGCGCGTGAGGAAGTTAAGAGAGTGAAGATGAAACAGTCAGGGGCAAGCCGGGCCTTTGACATAGTAAACGCCGTGTTTATGATCGTTTTTTGCATCACCATACTGCTGCCCTTCTGGGATGTGGTGGTCCGGTCATTTTCCAGGGCCCAGGATATTTCCTATATGCACATCAATCTGTTTCCAAAGGTGTGGACTCTGGACGCGTACAAGTACTGCTTCCAGGACAATGAGATCATCACCGCTTTTGCGGTGTCGGTTTTAAGGACCGTTATCGGAACGGCAATTCACGCCATTGTGTGCTGTATGGCGGCCTACTCCCTGACCAGGACGGATATGCCTTTTCGCAGGTTTATCACGGCAGTGCTTCTTATTCCAATGTTCTTTTCGGCGGGCATGATCCCGGCTTATCTGAACATGAAGAGGCTGGGGCTTTTGAACAATTTTATGGTGTATGTGCTGCCTACGGGATTTTCCATTTACAATACCATCATTATCCGCAATTATTTCTTCTCCATTGACAAGAGCATGGAGGAGGCGGCGTCCATCGACGGGGCGTCTCAGGTGCGGATCTTTACCTCCATTATCATGCCGCTGTCAAAGCCGGTTATCGCCACGGTGGCTCTGTGGCAGATGGTGGGGCAGTGGAACGCCTGGTTTGACAACATGGTGTACTGCCGCAGGTCGGCCAACTTAACGACTCTGCAGTATTTGCTCAGGCGGATGCTTGACAGCCTGACGGCGTCCACATCTACAGCGGCGTCGGGGGTGGAGGCCATCGGGGCGCTGGTGGATACCAATCCGGATACCATCAAGGCGGCCACGACGATCCTGGTGGTGCTGCCGATTGTAGCGGTTTACCCGTTTTTGCAGAAGTATTTTGTCCAGGGGATCATGGTCGGCGCCGTGAAAGGGTGACGGATCATGAAAAAAGAGAGATGGCGAAAAAGTCAGAAGGAGGTAATAGGATAGATGGAGAGAAGACAGTTGGGACAGGTGACGGCGGAATTTGAGCCGTCAAAGGAGAGCGGCAATCCGCGCAACAGCGAGGGCGCGTTCCTTGGCCTTAAGGACGGATCGGTGCTGTTTGTGTACAGCCGGTTTCAGGGGGACGGGTGCGAGGACTGGCAGCCATCGGATATCTGCGCCGCGGTGTCCAAAGACGGCGGGCGCAGCTTTGGGGATTCGCGGACGCTTCTGACCTGCCAGGGGGAGAACGGGGTCAATATCATGTCCCTGTCCCTTCTGGACATGGAAAACGGGGATATGGGCCTGTTCTATCTGGTGCGCCACACCTATACCATGATGCAGATGTATGTAAGACGGTCGGCGGACGGCGGGCAGACCTGGGGGGAGCGGGTGCTATGCACCCCCCAGGAGGGCTTTTTCGTGGTCAACAATGACCGGGTAGTAAGGCTCTTAAGCGGAAGGATCCTGATTCCGGCCGCCTGCCACAGGGCGGGGCAGCTGGGGGATGAGCCGGTCCCGGGGGAGGAGGGGCGCTTTGTGGACTACCGGTCCGAGGTGATCTTCTTTTATTCCGATGATGACGGGTACACATGGCATGCGTCTCAGGGAAAATGCTGCATGCCCCATATAAAAAACTGCGCGTCAGGGCTCCAGGAGCCGGGGATCATTGAGCTTACCCCCGGGGTTTTGTGGGGGTTTGCCAGAACGGATCTGGGAAGGCAGTATGAGATGTATTCCGTGGACAACGGAAACACCTGGACCGGGCCGGAGCCTTCCCGGTTTACCTCCCCCAACAGCCCTATGAGCATGAAGCGGGACCTGAAAGGGGATATCTGGGCCGTGTGGAACCCGATTCCGGAGTACAACGGGCGGGAGAAGACGGACTTTTTTACCGGAGGCCGCACGCCCTATGTTATGGCCGTCAGCAGGGACAACGGGCAGACCTTTGGGGACGCAGTGGCGTTTGAGGATGAAAAGGACCGTGGATACTGCTACTGCGCCATGTATTTTCTGGAGGACGCCCTGCTTTTGGGATACAACGCGGGAGGACCCCAGGATGGAAGCTGCCTGGCCAGGACCAGGATCCGGCGCATCGCCATGGAGGAACTGGACGGGTTGAGGAAATAAGGAGGGCAGAAGGCGGCGGGGATGGCGCGGATAGGGAGTGACAGTCACTGGAGAAAGCGCAGAAAAGTGACGCAGCGATAAACACAACCGCCGGCGTTTGCGCCGGCGGCAGGCTTAAAGGAGAGTTAGAAAATGATGAAGAAAACAGTTAAGAGAGCATTACCGTTAACCTTATGTACGGCAATGGCCATGT
Organism: Clostridiaceae bacterium; assembly: GCA_910575585.1. Taxonomy (GTDB): domain Bacteria; phylum Bacillota; class Clostridia; order Lachnospirales; family Lachnospiraceae; genus UBA3402. Next base: position 96,007 of record CAJTGF010000002.1, on the reverse strand, counting down.
CAGGATGTTCCGGCTCCCCGAAAAACGGCGGCAGCGACGCGGTGAGCGCGGAGCCGGATCCCAACAAGACGTACGATATCACCTACACGGGCTACTGGTGTTTTTCCGATTATGAGGACGGTTCTTTTGCGGAGAAGATGATCGAGGACGCCCTGAACGTGAACATAACCGTGGAGAAGGCGGAGACTCCAGATACCATTGACCTTCTTCTTGCTTCCGGGGAGATGCCGGACTGCATGTGGACGGAGGAGAAGACTGCCAGCTGGATGTGGGAGCAGGAGCTGATCCGCACTATCCCCAAATCCATGGTGGAGAAATACTGCCCCAAACTTTTGGAGTACTATGACGCCAATCCCCTGATCTACAAGATGGTCTTGAACCCGGAAAATGAGGACGAGTTTATCTATCTGGCAGGCGTGACTTTCCAGTTTGTGGATTATTATCTTCCCGGCGATTTTTACCGGTATGACTGGATCGAAAACCTGGGCATTGATCTGGGCGTTGAGGTGGAACAGGTCTCGGACCGCTTGTATGTGGCGTCTGACGGTATTGAGCTTAGCAAATTTATCGAGATCATGGACGCGTTTGTCAACAAGGACCCGGACGGAAACGGGAAGAATGATACGCTGGGCGCCACGGCTCCTGACTGGAGAGTGGGGCAGCTGGGACAGTTTTATTCTGCCTACGGATTTACCAAGGAGATCAACAACGCGGGCGGAAGGGCGGAGCAGAGCTATGCCTTGGATGAGTATAAGGAATTTTTAAAAGGGTTCCAGGATCTCTACGCCAGAAACCTTCTGGACCCGGAGATCATCAGCAACGACAGGACCCTTGGGTGGGACAAGGTAAATACGGGGGCCTCCGGCTACTGGATCAGCTCCACCAATGCCCTTAACAGCTGGGCGGTGGACCGTCCGCCTCTGACGCTTCTTGAGAGAGATCCCAACGCGAAAATTCTGGCCACGCCGGGGATCCGGCCGGACGGCGGCGAGGTTCGGGCCGTGGTGAATCCTACCCCGGCTTACGGGAGATTTTTCGTCAATGCCGATGTGGATGACGAGAAGCTGGCAAAGATCCTGGAATTTTTTAATTACACCATCTTTGGCGCCGGGGACAGGGAAGTGACGGCCAAGCTGATGTTCGGGGAAAAGGATGTGGACTGGAAGTGGGATGAGACCGGCCAGATGCCGGTGAAGATCAATAACTTAAATTCCGGGGATAAGGGAACCTGGAGCTTCAGCCAGTTCGGCCAGACGGAGGAAGTAACCAGATGGGTCGGCGAGGAGGAGCTTTTCAGGGCCGGCGGGAAGTACTGGTCAAAGAGCGAGAACGGCTCCTGGCTGAAATGGCAGCACAGGCCCTACAAGACGGATCTGGCCAATGAGACGGCGTATGAGACCATCTTCCAGGAGATCCGAGGGGATCTGGACGCCTATGTAGCCAGCTATCGGACCCAGGCTATTTTAGGGCAGGTGGATGTGGACGCTACTTGGGATGATTATCTGGCGGAACTTGACAGGCTGGGGTATAACCGGATGATGGATGAGCTGGAAGATCTGCCTTCCCTTGAGGAGATGATTGAGGGGTTTGAGAAGTAGGGGGAGAATGAGTGGGGGAAGAGTGGAAAAGGGGCTGTCGCGCTGAAATCGCGCGGCAGTTCCTTTTTTGTTAGGGTATGGCCCTGTTCTTCATTGAGGAGTTTTACGTTGATCCGAAAAACGGAACTTTGGAGAACAAATAAACCACCTGCTGTGTGGAAATTTGCGAGTAATTGAGGTATAATTTCAATGTTGGAAGTGTCTGATGAATCGACTGGAAAGGGGCAGAGAAATATTAGGAGAGATATGTTCAAAGCTATCAGATAAATGAATTGAGGTAAATAATTAAATGGAAAAACTAATAATACAGAATATGGGCAGTAATTTGGGAGATTTCTTTTTCATCGAGTTGGAGAAGAATGGTGCCTCATGTGTGATTATGGTAGACGGACACACAGTAAAAAATGGGTATACAAAATCAGCCAAAAGCCAAATAGGGAAGTACGAGAGAATTGATTATTTAATATCTTTAAACCGGACTGTGTTATTTTTGAGGTGGCAGGATATACGTTAAACGATACATATTTTGACTTGGACCACATGAAGGCCATGGACCTGAATCCTGTCCTGGATAAAAAACGGCTAGAATATAGAAATAACTGCCGCAGCGGATGTACCCCCAAATACTGCTCCGCGCGGCTTTTTTCATTTATCTTTCCAATTCCCCAATTTACCAGGAATCCCATTTTCCATCTTAAATCGCCAATCTATTTATCTTTAGAGTTTGGAGCAGTTCTGCCAGTTTCGATTTCACATATCCATTATAAGTATTCATAAACCGCAGAACCACATCAATATCCGATTCATCCTGGCCCTCAAAAAAAGTCATATTACTCTGCTCTCAGCTTTCATGGCGGATGCGGTGCATTTTAAACATTTCCTGGCCATGTGGGATATGCGTTCCGGGAAGGCGGGCTTGACTTAAAAAAAGCCTAGTATCCCCGGATTACGCCGCTATCGGGGAAGAAGCCGTTTCCCAATACGGAACTGGCATCTGGCAGCGATCTGGCGGCAATGGTCTCGAAAGCCATCTGCCATATTCTATAAAAAGATTTGCTCTTACCTTAGACCTTATCCAATCCCCCATTCAAGACGAAATACCATATATAGAAACTTTCGTGAGTTTTGAACAAAAAGCGGGGTGATTGTATGAAAAATATCAACGGCTGTGACAAATCGCTGTTTCGGGAGGTAACCTCTGACCGGACCTCCAAAAGCAAGGCGGCGATCCGCAGGAAGCTGGAGCGGATCCGCCATAAACTGATGGCCGGCGGAAGGCTTACGGCTGAGGAGAAAGCGTTTTTGCGGAGATACGCCCCTGCGCTTTACGAGCTGGCCATGTCGATGGAGCGGGAACGGGAGGCGTATGAGGAGCGTTTAAAGCAGTGCCGCACCAGGGAAGAAGCAGAGCGGATCAAGATGGAAAAGATGGTGGAGATGGGATCTGCCAAGGAGGAGGACGCGGAGACAAAGATCATGCGCATGGCCCAGATAAAAGCGGCGGAGGAGACCACCGCCGCCGCGGTAAACAAAAAGCCAAGCCAGACGGAGGAGGAAAAGAAGAAGCAAAAAGCGGAAAAAGAGAGAAAAGAAGCTCAAAAACTCCGGGAGAGAAAGAAAGCCGCCAAAGAAAGGCGGGACCGGGAACGAACGGAGAAGGAGCTGCGTGAGGAAGAATACCGGGAGAAGGAGCGGCTAAGGCAGGAGCAGGAAGTGCGGTATATGGAGAAGGAGACAGGGATCATATACGGTCGGCCGATCAATTCCACGGTAGGCCAGGTAAGGCCGCTGCCGGGAGCGATGCGTCAGGAGGTAGTCTTTGAGGACATGGATGAGGTTTATATGGGAGGCGGGGAATTTGCCAAAGGACTTGCGGCTTACCAGGCGGTGCTGCAGGAAGGCGGCCAATAAAACCGGTCCCCAAAGCCCCGGCAGCGCAACAGGATTTTAATAATTATGTAATAAATGTAAAAAAGTGGACATAAATAATAAGAGACAGCAAAATCCTGTCTTGGAAAGAGAGGTCCACTTTTTTTTATGAGAAAAAACACGTTTATTAAAATGGTGGTATCAGCCGCGGCTGCCGCGTATGTAGCGGTGATGCCGGTCCAGGCGGAGGAAAACGGGGAAGAGATCCTAATAAACGAGTGGGACAGCAACTGCCCTGTCCCTCTGCCGAAAGGTCCCGGCCAGGCAGCGGACGGCGCCATGGGAGGAGCTGGCACAAAGAAGAACGAAGGAAACGGCAATGAGGAGGGGGAAGAGGACGAGGCAGACACAGAGGAGGCGCGGTATGTGGCCATGGGCCAGATCCTGGAAACCCAGATAGAAACCGGTTCTTTGGAACAAACAGAGCTGGAGGAGCTTATCAAAAAAACCGGCTATGGTCCTCATCTCCTTGTATATATGAAAGAACTGGAGGAAAAGGAGGAGGCAAGGGCAGAGCCTGGGCCGTTGTCCTACACAGAGGAAGATCTGTATATCCTGGCCCATGCCATTTGCGGGGAAGGCCAGGGGTATCCCGATGATGAGCAGCTGTACATCGGCTCCGTGATCTTAAACCGCAGGGCTCATAACGCCTACCCCAACACCATAAAAGACGTGGTGTTCCAGAGAGGGCAGTACGCATGCACCAGGGATGGCAATTATTACCGGGAGCCCACCCAGGCCAATTGGAGAAACGCCAGATGGCTTTTGGAAAACGGCAGCATCCTTCCTCCAGACGTGGTGTACCAGGCAGGATTCCGGCAGGGCAGCGGGCTGTACGCCCAGACAAGGTATCACAAATACTGCTACCGGTAAAAGCTTTTTGCCCACTGCGCCGGAGGCGGTCTTGGATGGCGGCAGCAGTTGCAAAATCTTTCATTTTGTGGCATGATAGGAAAGGATCTGTGTATCATAATACAGAAACGATTTCAGAAAACACGCTGGGGCGCCAAGGAGAGCAAGATGCCGGCAGGACGGCGCAGACGGCGGCTTAGGCGGACCCGGTTAGCGCCGGCGGCGTGAAAGAAAAAGGAGAATTGCGGCAATGAACAACGCGTATGAAAGATTAAAGCCCTATCTGGAGCGGGCTATGGCATTTCAGAGTGCCAAGATCCTGTTTGAGTGGGATAATGAGACCCTGGCGCCCAGGGAGGCGGAAAAAAACACCACCAGGGTAGTGGGCATCTTATCCGGCGAATATTTTAACGTGGTCACGGACCCCCAGGTAAAAGAGCTGGTAAGACAGTGTAAGGAGGAAACGGACAGCCTTACCCAGGTGGAAAATGCCGTGGTGCGGGAGCTGGCAAAGGAGACGGAAAAGCTGGAATGCATCCCCAAGGAAGAGTACCGGCAGTTTGCGGAGCTGACGGCCCGGGCGACAGGCATTTGGGCCAGGGCGAAGAAGGACAATGACTTTGACAGCTTTGCGCCGGTGCTGAAGGAAATTGTGGAGTACACGAAAAAATTTGCCTCTTACCGGGCTAAGGAGGGGCAGCGGCTTTACGACGTGATGCTGGAGGACTATGAGAAAGGGTTTGATGTAAAGACCCTGGACCGGTTTTTCCAGACGTTAAAGGACCAGCTGGTGCCGTTTCTTAAAAAACTAAGGGACAGCGGCGTGGAGATCGACAACAGCTTTCTCACAGGGGATTACAAGGAGGCGGACCAGGAAGCCATCGGGCGGTTTTTTGCGGAGTATGTGGGGTTTGACTTTGACCGGGGAGTCATGGCGGTCAGCGCCCATCCCTTTACCACCAACCTTCACAACAAGGATGTGCGCATCACCACCAGCTACAACGACCATGTAGATGATTCCCTGTTTTCCGTGATCCACGAGTCCGGCCATGCCCTCTATGAACTGGGTATCCCCGATGAACTGACCCAGACTCTGGTAGGGCAGGGAACCTCCATGGGGATGCATGAATCCCAGTCCCGGTTCTTCGAGAATATCATTGGAAGGAACGAAAATTTCTGGATCCCCGTTTACGAAAAGCTCCAGGACCAGTTTCCGGATCAGCTTGGGAGCGTGACCCTTAAGCAGTTTGTGCGGGGCATCAATAAGGTGGAACCCAGTCTGATCCGCACCCAGGCGGACGAGCTGACCTACAGCCTTCACGTGCTCATCCGGTACGAGATTGAGAAGATGCTCATTGAAGATCAGCTTAAGGTGGAGGAACTGCCAAAGATCTGGGCCGATAAGTATGAGGAGTATTTGGGCGTGCGGCCCCAGTGTGTGTCAGAGGGCGTTTTGCAGGATATCCACTGGTCCCAGGGATCTTTCGGCTATTTTCCCTCCTACGCCCTGGGCAGCGCCTTCGGAGCTCAGCTGTACCATGACATGAAAGGGAAGATGGACTTTGAGGGGCTTTTGCGCAAGGGAGATATCAAGACCATAGGGGAATATCTTAAGGAGCATATCCACAAGTACGGGAAGTTAAAGACCAGCAGACAGATTTTAAAGGACGTGACCGGAGAGGACTTTGATCCCCAGTACTATATTGATTATCTGACAGAGAAATACGGGAAACTGTATGGAGTGGAAGCGGACTGACGGCTGCGGGGCAGGAGGCGGTGTGTAAAGTTCGTCCGCGGACATAGTTAAAGAATGACTGTAAAAATGAGGAAAACCGGCTGGCATCAGCCGGTTTTCTTCGCGTTGACGATAAGACGCGGTTTTACGTAAGACCTATGCATGTAAGCTCTATGGATCACTGGATGGTGTCTGTCAGCGGAGGTTTTTGATAAAGCTTTCTCTCGACACATTTTTTCTCAAATAAAAGCTGAGCTTTCATTTTCTCGTATCCGCCGTCTGAATCTGCCATTTCAAGCCGTTCCAGCAGATCTAATTGGTCTAACAGGTTGACATTAAGTTCTTTTTCGCTTGGCATTGTTTTCATCTCCTTTTTGGCTGGTTCATCCTTTTGAATGGATTGAGTGATCTACCATGTGTGTTCAATGAAATTATAACAAAAGGCTGTGAGCGTGTAAAGTTACTTTTGTAAATAATAAATTAAAATAATTAAATAAATAACCATCAAATATTGACAAAGTTTTCCCTTCTTGTTATAATGACAATATAATTAATTAAATTAAATAATTATATAAAAAGGAGGGCATTACTATGTCAAGAAACAGGAAATCCGGCGGCGCGACGGAGTGTACGGAGAAAGATATCTGGCTGTTCAGTACAGGCAACATAGCCAACTGTCTTATCTTCAACATGGTTGGATTGTACATTATGTACTATTACACCAACATCCTTGGGGTGTCCGCGGCAGTAGCGGGAACCATCTTCATGGTGGCGAGGCTGGTAGACGCCTTTACAGACCCCCTGATGGGAATGATTGTTGACCGGACCAACACGAAAAGAATGGGTAAATACCGGCCGTTTATCACCTACGGGGCGCCGTTTTTGGGGATTGCGTTTGTGCTTTTGTTTACCACGCCAAATATCAGCGCTCAGGGAAAAGTGATCTATGCCTACGTTTCCTACATATTTTATTCTCTGACCTGGACCTGTGTGCAGATTCCCCAGTTGGCGCTTCCTATTATGCTTTCCAACAATGTGGCCAGACGTACCAGGATACAGGCGGTGTTCCAGTTTTGCGGCGCCATTGCCGGTCTGGTAATTCAGTCCTATGCCCTGCCCATGATTGAGGCCTGCGGCGGGCAGGATAATCCGGCGGCCTGGACAAAAGTAATTATCGGATATTCCGTGGCGGCGACCATCCTGTTTATTTTGTCCGCCATGTCCGTAAAGGATTTGGATGTTTATGAGTTCCATGCAGCCAATGAAAAGGCTGACCAAAACAGCAAGATGAGCGTCGGTCAGGTGGTCAACGCGGTGTTTAAAAACCGGGCACTGATGTGTGTGCTGCTGGCTTATGGAACAGATATGTTTGCATCCCAGATTACCGGCTCCATGAGGATTTATTTCTATAAATACAATATGGGGGGGCGCACAGATTTGATGGTGTGGTTCGGATGGGTAGGCACCATCGCTTCGATTATGATGCTGTTCTTTGTAGGCTCCTATGTAAAGAAGATGGGAAAACGGTGGGGAATCGCCGTGGTGGAATTTCTCTGCCTGCTGTGTACCGTGGTGGTGCTGATAGCGGCGCCGGGACAAAACGCGATGGCGTGTACGGTGGCTCTTTTAGTGTCCCTGTTCCTGTTTAACTTTACCAACACCTTAAGCCGTTCGGCGGTAATGGATGCCGCCAATTATGCGGAGATTAAAACAGGGGTATCCTGTAACGCGGTTATCTCTTCCACATTTACCTTTGTAAACAAGTGCTGTCAGGCGTTTTCCGCCGCCTTTGCAGGACATATCCTTACATGGACGGGATATAACAAGGATCTTGCCCAGCAGTCTGACGGGACGCTGACAGCGATCCTTTACCTGATGACCCTGGTGCCGATTGCCGCTTATGTGTGTTCCCTTATCGGAATGTGGCTGTATCCCATTTCTAAGAAAGACGAGTTGGAGATGGAGGAGAAGCTGACGGCAAAGAGAGCGGCGGTTGCGAGCGGGGAAAGCAATTAACAGTTTGTCTGGCGGCAGATTGACAGATTAAATTTATCAATGAAAAAGAAATACCAAATAAATGTTCAGGAGGTAATCAATATGGAACTGTACAAGGACAAAAATCAGCCGGTGGAAAAACGTGTGGAGGATTTGCTGTCAAGAATGACTTTGGAGGAAAAGGCAGCCCAGCTTTGCGGGGACCTGCCTATGGAACTGGCAGTGGACGGGATGCCCACTACAGAGCGGCTTAAGGAAAAATTTCCCCACGGCCATGGCCGGCTGACCCAGTATTCTACCATGGGACTGGCAGACCCTATGAGAATTGCCCGCCTTACCAATGTGATTCAGAAATATTTTGTGGAGGAAACCAGGCTGGGAATCCCCGTTGTTCTGCAGTCAGAGAATCTCTGCGGCTATCCGGCCATGGGCGGCACTTTGTTTCCCTCCCAGATAAACGCAAGCTGTACCTGGGACCCTGAACTGGTGGAGGAGATGAGCCGGATTATCGGCCAGGAGTCCAGGTCAGTGGGAATCACATCCGCCATGAGCCCGGTGATTGACATTGTCCGGGACCACCGGTGGGGGAGGGTGTATGAGACTTACGGGGAGGACCCGTACCTGACCAGCCAGATGGGCATCCACTATATCCGGGGCATGCAGGGAGACAAGGAACACGGGGTAGCCTGTATTGCCAAGCATTTCCTGGGATATTCGGAGACCCAGGGAGGGCTTAACACAGCTGCTACGAGGATAACGGACCGGGAGCTTTATGAGGTATTTGCCACGCCTTTTGAGGCGGCCATGAGGGAGGCGGACGTCAGTTCGGTTATGGCCAATTACGCGGAAATCGACGGCATATGCGTGGTGGCTAACAGAAAGATTGCCCATGACCTGCTTCGGGATACTATGAAATTTGAGGGAATCCTCACCTCCGACGGAGCCGGAATCCTGAAAACCTTTACGGATTTTAAGACGGCAGGCAGCTACAAGGAGGCCGGGTATCTGGCGAAAAAGGCGGGCACGGACACAGAGATTCCCGTGGGGGATTCCTTCCGCCAGCTTCCGGAATACGTTCGTTCCGGCCAGCTTGATGAGTCGGTGATCGACGAGTCAGTGCGCCGGGTGCTGAAAATGAAGTTTGAGTACGGCCTTTTTGAGCATCCCTATATTGATGAGGAGAAGGTGCGCTTGTCTATGAATAATGAGGATAAGAGCAGGCTGTCGGAAAAGATTGCGGCCAAGTCTCTGGTACTCCTGAAAAATGACGGGGTACTGCCTCTGAAAAAGCATACGAAAGTGGCTGTCATAGGCCCTCACGGCGACAGTCTCCGCTATCCGGTCAGCGGGTACACGTTCCCTGCCTATGTGGAGATGCTTACGGCTGCCGCAGACGGCGGCGAGGTGACCATCGGCGGCATGGCGGACGAGGCGAAAAAGAGTAAGAGCGGCAGAGGTAATAATCCTTTTGGCTCATTTTCCAAGGCTTTGGATGAAGAAGGCAGGAAAAAGCTGGGCGATATGAATCAGGTTCTGCGGTCTATGGGAGCCAGGACTTTAAAAGAGGTGCTGTCAGAACGGTTCCCGGTTCAGTATGCCAAAGGCTGCAATGTCAATGATCAGGATGAGTCCGGCATCGCAGAGGCGGTGGAAGCGGCCAAAAACAGCGACGTGGTGGTTTTGGCCTGCGGCGGCAACTGCGGCTGGTTCAATGTGACCGGAGGCGAGGGAAAGGACCGGTGCAGCCTTGAACTGCCGGGTGTGCAGCAGAAACTTCTGGAGGCGGTGGCAGGTACAGGCAAGCCGGTGGTCATGGTGCTGTACGGGCCTGGAATCTTTGCTCTGCCCTGGGCCTGCGACCATGTGTCCGCCATGATTCAGGCGTGGATGCCCGGTCAGTTTGCGGGAAAAGTGGTGGCGGACGTTCTGGACGGCACGGCCAATCCGGGCGGCAAGCTGACTACTACCATTCCCCGCAGCGTGGGACAGACTCCGGTGGTATACAATCACCGTATGGGCAGCGGCTATGCTTCCTGCACGGACAACCTGGGTACGGTAGTGTTTACCGGCGGGTATGTCAATGAACCCAGTGAGCCTTTATTCTGCTTTGGCCATGGTTTGAGCTATACTACCTTTGGCCTTTCCGGATTTGAGGTGGATTCTGCAGAGGTTCCTGTGGGCGGCAAAATCATGGTTCGCTGCCAGGTGGAAAATACGGGAGAAAGGGACGGAGATGAGGTGGTTCAGCTTTACTACCGCACCTGGGGCGCCCATGTGGTCCGCCCGGTGAAGCAGTTGGCAGGCTTTGCCCGTGTAGAACTTAAGGCGGGTGAGAAGAAGCAGGTTTCCTTTGCCCTGGATACGGCACAGTTGGGATATTATAATGAAGATATGGAATTTGTGGTAGAGCCTGTTTCCATGGATATGATGGTGGGTGTCAGCGCCCATGACATTGCTTTTAAGCAGCAGGTGAAGCTGACAGGTGAGAAAATGCCGGTTATGGGACGGCGCGCATACAGTTGTGCAGTGGAGGTCAGTGTGGTATAATTTGCCCATAGGCGTAAGGCCGTTTACAAACAGGCGAGGGGCAAAAAAGCATGAAGATCAAGGCAGGTTCCAATTTGACAAAAGTAAAACAGGCAAATGACATTTCCATTCTGGGGATGATTTACCAGAACGGTCCCGTCAGCAGGGGTGAGGTGGCCCGACAGCTTGGCATCACCCTTCCCACGGTGACCACCACGGTTAAGGCATTGCTGGAAAAGGGAGTCATACAGGAGACGGAGATGAAAGAACAGGATTTTTCCCTGGGGCGCAGGGCTATGGCCGTGGATATCGCTCCAAAGAGCCGTTTTGTGGCTGGAATCGAATGGAGCCCCTTTGGCCCGGTCTGCTGTATCTCGGACCTGCGGGGGAATCAGATTGCGAAAAAGCGTCATGGCCAGGGGATGTTTTGTCCGGAATACAGGGACATGATGGAGCTGACGGGGGAGTATGTGGAGGAAATGCTTCGGGAAAGCGGCGTCCCCAGGGAAAAACTGGCGGGCGCGGGCTTTGCCACCCCGGGCATGGTGGACAGTGAAAGGGGAGTTCTGGTAAGCAGTTCCTTGGGCAAAACAGATTGGAGCGGCAAAAGGGTCCGGGCGGATTTGGAGGAACTTCTGGGAATGTCTGCGGCCATTGAAAACCATGTGAAAGCCAGAGCCATTGGCCAGGACTTGTTTTGCCGGGCACAGAGACCGGAGGTGTATCTGTACTATTTTGTCCAGGCGGGGATTTCCTGCTGCATTATGGTAAATGGAGAGCCTTTCGGAAAAGGAAAGCAGGGAACCGGGGATATCAGCCACTCCGTCGTGGACCTGAAGGGTCCGGTATGCTATTGCGGGAAAAAGGGATGTCTCCAGGTCTTTTCCGGGGAGAACCATCTTCTGGAACGGGGAATGGCTATGGCCGGGGAGGGAAAATGCCCGGCCCTCTCCTCTCTGCTGGCATCTGACAGTCCCTTGACCATGGACCTGCTTTTGCAGGCTGCGGACCAGGGGGATCAGGAGATAGAGGAAATGCTTTTGCTGGGGGTAAGGTATATGGGCATTTCCATTGTCAATATTGTGAACCTGGTCAATGCGCCTTTAGTCGTCATAGACAGCGCCGTTACCATGTCTGCCAGAATGCGGGATTATTTGGACCAGGTTATCCGGGAACACAATTATTTTAAGGAAGAACTGGAACTGACTACGGATTATATTGACGCCAACCGGTATACCGGGGCCATGGGAGCCTGCGCGGTGGCGGTGAAAGAACTGTTTATCCGCAGACCGTAATCGGTGTGAGGATGGGGGAATTGTGCCGGGAACAGGTTTTTGCAGTTGTGAGGAGTAAGAGGCAAAGACCGCGGTTGCTGAGACAGACCGAATTTTTTAAGGAAAGGCAGGAGAACGATGGGAACGATAGCGGATTTAAGCAGGGCGGAGGAATTTCTGGATAAGGGGGAGTTAAAAGAGGCTAAGTCCAGGGCAGCGTCCCTTTGCAGGGCTTTGTACGAGACAGAGGACAAAGACAAGGTCCTTGGCTGGAGAACCGGGGAACATTCGGTGATGCAGCTTAAAGAAATCCGTCGGAAAGCGGAGGAAATCCGCCGGGAGGCGGATGTATTTGTAATTGTGGGGGTAGGCGGCTCCAACCAGGCGGCAAGGGCGGTCATTGAGGCTCTGCCTGTGAAGGAAGGGCCGAAAATCATGTATTTGGGCAATACCCTTTCTCCTTACACCATCAAAAAGACGTTGGAGGTCATGGAGGGCAAAAGTGTCTATATCGATGTGATTGCCAAGAATTTTGAGACTTTGGAGCCGGGGAGCCATTTTCGGATTCTGCGTCAGTGGATGGAAAGACGCTACGGGAAGGAGGACATGGCCAGGCGGATTACGGTTACCGGAACCAGAGGTTCCAGGCTGGAGGAAATCGCCGGGGAGAACGGCTACCTGTTTTTGGAGTTTCCGGTTCCCGTAGGCGGACGTTATTCCGCGTTTACCCCTGTGGGGCTGCTTCCCATTGCGGCGGCGGGGTTGGATGTGGAGGCGTATCTGGCGGGCATGGAAGCTGCCAGGAAAGATTGTCAGGAGAACTGGGAGGATAATCCGGCGGTGAGGTATGCCGCAGTGCGGCAGCTTTTGTACCGCCGGGGGTATGACATTGAGATGATGGTGTCTTTTGAACCCAGATACGGGTTCTTTGCCAAATGGTGGGTACAGCTTTTCGGGGAGAGCGAGGGCAAGGGCAAGAAAGGCATTTTCCCCGCGACTTCCATTTATTCTGAGGACCTGCACTCGATCGGACAGTACATGCAGGATGGCAGAAGAAACCTGATTGAAACCTTTTTGTCGGCGAAAGAGCCCGGGGCTTCGGTGGTGGTAGAGCCATGCCCGGATTACGGGGACAGATTTGATTATCTGGACAATATGGACTTTGCCCGCATCAACCAGGCGGCGGAGGAAGCTACCTGGGAGGCCCACTTAAAGGGCGGCGTTCCCTGCATCCGGTTCCAGGTGGATAAAGTCTGCGAGCGGAGCTTTGGAGAACTTTACTATTATTTTATGGCGGCATGCGCGGTGTCCGGACAGTTGATGGGAGTTAACCCCTTTGACCAGGAGGGTGTGGAAGAGTACAAACGCAGCATGTTCGGGGCCCTTGGAAAATAGAAGATGTTCCGGGGCTGTTTCAGAAAGAGGGGCATATGGGCAATCCGGCGGCCTATACGCCGTTTCTGGACCGATTTGTTTTAGAGAGAATTTGCCGGCGGACAGACAGCGGCGGTTTCCATCAGTTACTAGGGAGGTATATCATGGGAAGCTTAAAGGGAAGCAATCTGACCAATGTAAAGAGGCAGAACGAGTCGGCCATTCGGGACGTTATTTACCGATACGGGCCCATTTCCAGAAGCGAGATTGCCCAAATGCTGTCCCTGACCCCGCCTACCATTACCACCAATATTGCCAGAATGATGGAACAAGGTCTGGTGTATGAGTGCGGCAGGCTGGGGGCGGAGGCTGGAGCCCTGGGCCGGAGGCGGGTAAAGATTGATTTTGTGGCGGACGCGGCTTTTTTTGTGGGCGTGGAGATGAATCCTTACCAGATTGCCATCTGCATTACCAATCTGCGGGGGGTGATGACGGCGGAGGCCAGGATTCCCTGGAAGCGGAGGGAGGATGGCTTTGTCCTTTCGGAGGAATTAAAGGAGCTGTTAAGGAGAATTGACGGCAATGATTACCGGGGGTCTCTGGAGCTTTTGGCCCAGGTGATTTTAAATCTGATGACGGTCAGCGGCATTGATAAAAAGCAGGTGTTAGGGTGCGCCATGGCCCTGCCGGGGCTTATTGAGCGGAAAACCGGGACTCTGAAAAAGAGTACTCTGGAGGCGTGGAATGACCGGCCTATTGCCAGGGATTTGTCAAGGCTTCTGGACCTTCCGGTGCTTTTGGAGAATAATGCCAGGGCCAGGGCCATGGGGCAGAAGTTGTTTTACCAGGGGGAGCTGCCGGAGGATTTTGCTTATTATCTGATTTCTTACGGAATCGCCTGTCCTCTGTATATCGGCAGCCGGATTCTGGACGGAGGCCAGCAGGGGGCCGGGGAGGCGGGCCACATGGTAGCCGATTTAAACGGGCCCCGGTGCGAGACCTGCGGCAACGCAGGGTGTCTGGAGGAGCTGGCAAGCGAGCGGGCCATTGTAAAGACCGTCACCAGGCTGATGGAAAGCGGAAGGGATACCATGATACGGGAAATCTGCCCGGATTTGGATTTTCTAAGTTCCAGGGAGATTCTCCTGGCCCAGGAGTGCGGGGATGAACTGGCCCAGAAGGTGATTGACCAGGCTCTTTTGTATCTGGGGGCGGCTCTTGCCAATATTATTAATCTGATGAACCCGTCTCTGGTGTTTGTGGACAGCTACGTGATGAAGCTGATGAAGAACCGGCGCAGGCTGGTGGAGGATACGAGAGCCCATATTTTCGGACTGTATAATGACGAGGTTGAGATTGAGTTTGTGGAATTTGACCATTTTACGGGGGCTAAGGGGGCGGCTGCGGCTGCCATTGAGAGGTATTTTATTAATGGGGAGGGAGCGCAAACGTTTGGGTAAAAAGTGCGCAAATCCACACAGGGGTATGGTATGATAGAGACATAAGGAACTTGTTGATGTTTAGAGAAAGGAGAATGGAAGTTGGCAAATGTATTGGTGGTGCATGGCGGCGGGCCTACGGCTGTGATTAACGCTTCCCTTTACGGGGTGATTGAGGAAGCCAGACAGCAGGACGCCATTGACCATGTGTATGGGGCCATAGGAGGCAGCGAGGCGATTTTTAAGGAGCGGTTTCTGGACCTTATGGCGTATCCGGAGGATAAGCTTAAGCTGCTTCTGACTACGCCGGCCACGGCAATCGGTTCTTCCCGGTATGCCCTGGAGCAGGAGGATTATGAGGCCATGCCGGCTGTTTTTAAAAAGCATGATATCCGGTACGTGCTTCTTAACGGGGGCAATGGGACCATGGATACCTGCGGGAAGATTCACCGGGCCTGCAAGGACGCGGGTGTCTGCGTGGTGGGGATTCCAAAAACCGTGGACAATGACATTGCCATTACGGACCACACCCCCGGTTACGGAAGCGCGGCCCGCTATCTGGCGGAGACGGTGGCGGAGGTAGGGGTGGACGTGAAGTCCCTGCCCATTCATGTGTGCGTGGTGGAGGCCATGGGACGGAACGCGGGATGGATTACCGCGGCTTCCGCGCTGGCCAGGAAAAAGCCGGGGGACGCGCCTCACCTTATCTACCTGCCGGAGCGGCCTTTCCATGAGGAAGAATTTCTTGAGGACGTGAAGAGGCTTCATGAGGAAAAAGGCGGCGTGGTGGTGGTAGCCAGCGAGGGGCTGAAAGATGAGTCGGGCAAGCCTATTGTTCCCCCTGTGTTCCAGACCGGGCGGTCGGTGTACTACGGAGACGTGGGGGCTTACCTGGCGGAATTGGTGATTAAGAAGCTGGGCATCAAGGCCAGAAGCGAGAAGCCGGGTATCTGCGGCCGGGCGTCCATTGGGCTTCAGTCCGCCGTTGACCGGGACGAGGCGGTTTTGGCAGGCCGGGAAGCTTTGAAAGCGGCCATAAGAGGCGAAGGCGGAAAGATGGTGGGCTTTGTGCGGGAAGAGACGCCTGACGGGAGCTACAGGATTTCCGTGAACATGATTCCCATTGAAGAGGTGATGCTCTACGAAAAGTCGGTTCCACAGGAGTATATCAATGACCGGGGCAACGACGTGGACGAGAAGTTTGTCCGGTGGTGCCGGCCTCTGATTGGCGGCGATATTCCGGATTATATGGATTTTCAGGAATTGTATAAGGAGAGTAAACGTTAGGGGGTTGTCTCATTGTCCATCGGCCTGCGGCGGATTGGCTTAAGGATGGTTTGGGCGTTGATTTCCTTCATCTACTTTGCCGGGGAACAAATATTTACGTGTGATTTTACCAACGGAAGCAAGGAGGACGGCAGTGAAACATATTTTTCTGAATTTAAAGCGGTTTGATATTCCAAAGGAGTTTGGCGGGGTAAACGCCATTGCGCCTATGGCAACATGGGGAAGCTACATTGTGGAGCAGACCCAAAAGGAGCTTAAGAAGTACGACAAAAATCAGGTGGAGTTTGCCATGTTCTTTCCGGAGGCCCATCTGATTCCCGCGGTGTCGGCCCTGTGCGAATATAGCCCCATTCAGGTGGGATGCCAGGGCGTGTACCGGGACGATACGGCGGTGGGCGGCAATTTCGGGGCCTTTACCACCAACCGGACGGCAAACGCGGTGAAGGCTATCGGATGTACCGCTGCTATTATCGGCCACTGCGAAGAGCGGCGAGACAAGGCGGGAATTTTGGCGGAAGCCGGGGTTACGGACGCGGATGCGGTGAACCGGCTGCTGAACCAGGAGATTCTGGCTGCGGTGAAAGCAGGGCTTTCGGTGCTGTACTGTATCGGCGAGACTTCAGAAGAACAGGACAGGTGGCAGGAGGTATTAAAGCAGCAGCTTGACATAGGGCTTGCGGGGGTGGATAAGAGCAGGGTTACCATTGCCTATGAGCCGGTTTGGGCCATCGGGCCGGGCAAGGTTCCGCCGGATGAGGAATATATTACGAAAATCGGAACGTTTGTTAAGGAAGCCACAGGCAATATGGACGTGGTTTACGGCGGCGGCTTAAAGACGGACAATGCCAGGATGCTGGCGTCGGTTCCGGTGATGGACGGCGGGCTTATTGCGCTGACCCGGTTTTCCGGGGAGATTGGGTACTATCCGGAGGAATATCTGGAGATTATCCGCACCTACATGGGTCGGTAGAACGGCGGTTGGGAAACCTTTAGACGGTTCTGTTTAAGGAATGATTGGATTATTTTAAGGAGGTATTTTTTATGAAGCTTTCATTTGAGTACGGCCAGGGGCTGATGACAGCCAGTCTGCCGGACAATACGGACGTGTTTATTCCCGGTGAGACGGTTGCCGACCCGCCGTGTATCCCGGAGGAGGAGATTGAGGCTAAGACCCTGGAGTCTATCCGCAATCCCATGGGCATGGAGCCCCTGTCGAAGCTGGCCCATAAGGGGGCAAAAGTAACTATCGTGTTCCCTGACCGGGTGAAAGGAGGAGAGCAGCCTACTTCCCATCGGAAAGTGTCCATCCGCCTGATCTTGCGGGAACTTTACGACGCAGGGGTGGAAAAGAAGGATATTTTACTTATCTGTTCCAACGGACTGCACCGGAAGAATACGGAACAGGAAATCCGGGGCGTGCTGGGGGACGAGCTGTTCCATGAGTTCTGGCATACCCACCAGATTATCAACCATGACAGCGAAGATTACGACCATCTTGTGGATTTGGGAACCACCCGCAGAGGGGACCCGGTTCTCATGAATAAATATGTGTATGACAGCGATGTGGCTATCCTTATCGGCCACACCCAGGGCAACCCTTACGGGGGATATTCCGGCGGGTACAAGCACTGCGCCACAGGGATCACCCACTGGCGGTCCATTGCCTCCCATCATGTGCCGGAAGTTATGCATCGTCAGGATTTTACCCCGGTAAGCGGAACTTCCCTGATGCGGACCAAGTTTGACGAGATTGGGCAGCACATGGAAGAGCGCATGGGAAAGAAATTTTTCTGCTGCGACGCTGTCCTGGATACTAAGTCCCGTCAGATTGAGATCAACAGCGGCTACGCCAAGGTGATGCAGCCTCATTCCTGGAAGACTGCGGACAAGCGCACCTATGTACCATGGGCGGAGAAAAAATATGACGTTATGGTATTTGGCATGCCGCAGTTTTTCCACTACGGCGAGGGCATGGGAACCAACCCCATTATGCTTTTGCAGGCCATTTCCGCCCAGGTAATCCGCCATAAGAGGATCATGAGCGACAAGTGCGTTATCATCTGTTCTTCTATCTGCAACGGGTATTTCCATGACGAACTGTGGCCCTACACAAGGGAAATGTACCGCATGTTCCAGAACGATTATATGAACACTCTGCCGGATATGAACCGGTATGGGGAGTATTTTGCCACCAATGAGGAGTACATCCGCAAGTACCGCTACTGCAATGCCTTCCATCCCTTCCACGGCTTTTCCATGATCAGCTGCGGCCATATCGCAGAGATGAACACATCGGCCATCTATATCTGCGGAGCCCAGGAGCCGGGGTTTGCCAGAGGCATGGGACTGAAGACGAGAGCTACCATAGAAGAGGCTTTGGAGGATGCCAAGAAGAAGTTTGTGGGACCAAATCCCAACATCCTGGCTTTGCCCCAGACCTTTAAGCTGAGCGCGGTCCATCTGATGATGAAAGGCGATACGTACACCGGAAAAGGCGCGGAGGACTGCCATTGCGCGGCCCATATGCACGGATGAGAAAGGAGCGATAAGATATGCCATTGATTCCATTAAGACCATTGCTGGAGGCAGCAAAGAAACACGGGTTTGGCCAGGGAGCCTTTAACGTCAACGCGGTGGCCCAGGCTAAGGCAGCCATTGAGGTTCATGAGATGTTCCGCTCCGCGGCCATCCTCCAGGGGGCGGATCTGGCCAACGGCTTTATGGGCGGCAGAACGGATTTTATGAACGCTACTCTGGAAGACAAAAAGATCGGGGCAAAAAACATTGCCGACGCGGTGAGAAAGTACGGGGCAGACTCCAGGATCCCCATTGTGCTGCACCTGGACCACGGAAGGGATTTCGATTCCTGCGTGGCGGCCATTGAAGGCGGCTACACCTCGGTGATGATTGACGGTTCCTCCCTGCCTTTTAAAGACAATATCGAGCTGACAAGGGAAGTGGTAAAGTATGCCCACGCCCGGGGCGTCAGCGTGGAAGGGGAGCTGGGTGTGCTGGCAGGGGTGGAGGATCATGTGTTTTCCGCTTCCTCCACCTATACCAACCCCTTGGATGCGGTGGAATTTTTTAAAAAGACTCAGGTGGATGCCCTGGCTATCTCCTACGGCACCATGCACGGCGCTTCCAAGGGCAAAGACGTGAAGCTGAGAAAAGAGATCGCCGTCGCTATCCGGGAGTGCCTGGACCATGAGGGGATCTTCGGCGCCCTGGTGTCCCACGGGTCTTCCACGGTGCCTAAATACATTGTGGATGAGATCAACGGCCTGGGCGGCCGGCTTTCCAATACCTACGGGATCTCCATTGGCGAGCTGCAGGCAGCCATTCCCTGCGGCATCAGCAAGATCAACGTAGATACGGACATTCGTTTGGCGGTGACCCGGAATATGAAAGAGCTGTTTGCCCAATACCCCGAAAAACGGGCCAGCGCGTCCATCGGCCCTGTGTATGAGCTTTTGGAGGAGAAGAAAGATCAATTTGACCCGCGGGCGTTTTTGCCGCCCATTATGGACACGGTGATGTACGGCAATGTGCCGGACGATGACGTGGCCGCCATTGTGGACTGCGTGGAGCGGGGAGTGAAAGAAGTGGTGGGGACCCTGATCGTGCAGTTCGGCTCTTTCGGGAAAGCTTCCCTTGTGGAGCAGGTCACCTTGGAAGAGATGGCGCAGCGGTACAGCAAGACGCGATCTTGATCTTCACGGCTTTTCTTTGGCGGGAACGGGGCAGCTGCCGCAGCTTTCCCTTCCCGCAAGATAGAACGGCAGGCTGACCTTCATAGGCAGGGTATGGCCGCCTTCCATCCGGTCAATGAGCAGCTTGGCGGTCATCTGTCCCATCTCCTCTACCGGGATGTGGATGGTGGTCAGCATGGGGGTCAGGTACTGGGCGGTGTCGATGTCGTCAATGCTGATAACGGACAAGTCGCCGGGGATGGAGATGTCCCGTTCCTTTGCGGCCTTCATGGCTCCTATGGCGGTGGCGTCGTTGGGGCAGAACAGGGCGGTGACGGGGACAGCCCTGTCAAACACAAGGTTTGCGCCCCGGTAGCCTCCCGGGCGGGACAGAGGGACGTTGATGACGGCTTCCCGGCACAGGGGGATCCTGGCGGCGCTTAAGGCCCGGCAGTATCCCAGATAGCGGTTTTCGTCCCTGGTCTCCCCGACGTAGGCGATGCGGCGGTGGCCCAGCTTAATGAGATGGTCCACGGCGGTGACCGCCGCCTGATAGCCGTCGCATATGATCTGGTCGTATTTGGCTTCCAGTGGGTTGAGCCCTGCGCAGGCCACATAGGGAAACTGCTGTTTTAAAAACTTTAACAGCTGTATGTCGCACCGTCCAAGGACCGCCACGCCCTGGGCCTGGCTGCCGGCTATGAGACGGAGGACATCCGGGTGGCGTATGTTGGGGGCGGTGAAGGTGTATTTTAAGATATAGCCGTGTTTAAACGCCTCCCGCTCAATGCTGCGGGCCAGGACCGTAAAAAAGGTATCGCTGTCGCTGTCCTGGACCCTGGCATAGAGGCAGGCGATGGAACGGGCGGCTTCTGGAAGGTCCTTTACGCCCATTTTCAGACGGCGGGCCGCCATGTCGGGGAGGTATCCGGTGCGGCGGACGATCTTCCAGATACGCTCCTGCACCTCCGGGCTGGCGGGAGACTTGCCGCTTTTGTTGATGACGCGGGATACGGTGGAGACGGAGACGCCTGCCTCCGCGGCGATTTCTTTTAAGGTCATAGGTACGGGTTCCTTCCTGCGGATATTCTATGTTATCTATTTTACACAATTTCAAACCAAAAATCCAGAAAAATATACGCACAAGATCGAAAAAAGGTTGACAATGCCATGGGAGTATTGTTAAATATGGATATATACAAAGCTGCGGCAGGGGGCAAAAATGGTGATGGCGCTCAAAAAAGGGTGAAAATATTTCATACTGTTTTTTATCCCCAAATGGATTTAAACTTAAGACCAGGAGCAAACAGTGACAGGGCCAACGTCCGCCGGATAACAGGGGACGGCGGCTTAAAGGCGCAGCCCCAGGGCTGCAAAAAAGCAGGAGGGAACTACATGAACACAAAGAAAAAGAACAGGCAGTTCTGGAGCCAGATCCCGAACGGCGCCTGGATGGGGCTGTCCTTAGTTTTAGCAGTCCTGTTGTGGATCTTCATCGCCTCCACGGAGTCGGGGGGCGTGGTGTTTGCGGAGCCGTGGGAAGTATTTTCGAAGCTGGTGGGCAAGGTCAAGGACGGGACGCTGTGGCCCCACATTTACGTGAGTCTGTTCCGCGTGATCGCGGGATTTTCGCTGGGCTTTGTGATCTCCATCCCCATCGCCTTTTTAATGGGCTGGTACGCGCCGTTTCGGAACCTGGTGGCTCCATGGGTGCAGTTTGTCCGCAACATACCGCCTTTGGCCTACATCCCTCTGGTCATCACCGGAGCCGGCGTAGGTGAGAAGGCAAAGGTCATCGTTATCTTTATCGCCTCGTTCCTGGTGCTGGTGGTGACCATCTATCAGGGCGTGTGCAACGTGGACGCTACGCTGATCAAGGCGGCCAGGGTCCTGGGAGCAACGGACAAGGACATCTTTTTCAAGGTGGTCATCCCGGCTTCCACTCCTTTTATCCTGGTAGGCGCAAGGCTGGGACTTTCCGCCTCTCTGACCACCCTGGTGGCGGCGGAGCTGACGGGAGCCTCCAAGGGCCTTGGGATGATGATCCAGAAGGCTCAGGGCTACTATGACATGGCCACCGTGCTGCTGGGGATCCTGATCATCGGTATTATCGGAATGTTGATGGAACAGTTGGTTAAATTCTTAGAAAGGAAGCTGACAGGATGGCAGGAAACGGTGCAGTAAAGGTTAAGATCGACAAGGTTGAAAAGATCTACAGCGGCCGCAACGGCGATATGGTGGCACTGAACGGCGTCAGCCTTGATATTATGGAGAATGAGTTTATCTGCGTAGTAGGCCCTTCCGGCTGCGGAAAGTCCACTTTGCTCAACGTCATTGCAGGTCTCCTGGAGCCTACCTCCGGGGCCGTGTATGTGGACGGGAAGGAAGTGACGGGGCCCGGGCCGGAGCGGGGCGTGGTCTTCCAGCAGTATGCCCTGTTTCCCTGGCTGACCGTGCTAAAGAACGTGCAGTTCGGCTTAAAGCTCCAGGGCGTCGGAGAGGCCGAGTCCAAGGAGACTGCCATGAAATATCTAAAGATGGTGGACTTGGAGCAGTTTGCCGACTCCTACCCCAAGGAGCTGTCAGGAGGCATGAAGCAGAGGGTAGCCATTGCCAGAGCTTACGCGGTAAATCCCCAGGTGCTTTTGATGGACGAACCCTTCGGCGCTCTGGACGCCCAGACCAGGACCCAGCTGCAGTCAGAGCTGATCAAGACGTGGCAGGACCAGAAAAAGACCTGCTTCTTTATCACCCATGACGTGGAGGAGGCGGTTATCCTGGCCACCAAGGTCATCATCATGAGCGCCAGGCCGGGCCGTGTAAAGAAGATCGTGGATATCGATCTGCCCTACCCCCGCACCCAGGAGATGAAGATGGAGATGCGGTTTCTGGACCTTAAGAGCTATATCTGGGGCGAGGTTTACCAGGAGTATCTGGAGGTCAGGAAATAAGGGAGGCAAAGGATGTGGAACCGGGTGTTTTGGGGGAGACTTCCCAAAGACACCTAAACGGCGCGCCGCAGAGACGTCAAAAAGTCTATGAGGCGGATCTTCGGGGCGCTCCAATAAAACCCCGGAAGGGGAACGATACGAGGAGGATATTTTATGAGAAAGACATTGGCACTGGTACTTGCGTCGGCATTGACGGCAGCTTCTCTTGCTGGCTGCGGAGGCAAAACCGAGACGGAAACCACGGCAAACGCCACCACTGCGGCGCCTGCCGATAGCGGGGAGACGACGGCTGCGACGGAGAACAAGGAGGCGGAGACCAAAGCTCCGGAGGCACAGGCAGAGACCTTTGAGCCGGCCACGGTTCGTGTGGCTTACATGCCCAACATGGGCAGCGCGTCCTTAGCGGTGACGGCCCGGGAGGCAGGTTTCTTTGACGAGATGGGCCTTACGGTGGAGCTGGTGGAGTTCCAGGGCGGCCCGGCGGAGATCGCGGCTATGGCATCCGGCGATATCGACATCTCCCAGATCGGCCACGGAGCCCATGCCCTGTGCGCCGAGGGTGAGGCGGTGATCTTCCAGATCGACTGCACCAGCCTTGCGGACGCTGTTATGGGCAATAAAGACAAGGGCGTAAACACCATCGCCGACTTAAAGGGCAAGAAAGTGGCGGCTACCAGCGGGACGTCCGCGGAGATCATCCTGAACCTGGCTCTCAAGCAGGAGGGAATGACCACAGATGATCTGGAGGTTGTGGAGATGGATGCCAACGGTATCGTTACCGCTATGATCAGCGGCAATGTGGATGCCTGCGCCACCTGGTCGCCGGGTACCATGACCATTGAGCAGGCTTTGGGCGATAAGACCGCCTGGCTGGCAACCAACCAGGATTATGTCAATGAAGTTACCTTCCCATCCAGCTATATCACCACCCAGAAATACGCGGATGAGAACCGGGAGGTGCTGGTGCGCTTTACCCGCGCCCTGCAGAAAGCGGCGGATTACCGCAGCAGCAATATCGAGGAAGTGGCCGGATGGGTGGCAAAGCAGTGTGAGGTAGACGGGGATACCATGCTGGCGACAGTGGGAGAGGGCAACTGGACCATTACCAGCGATTTCCTGGCCAAGAGCCTGGAGGACGGCACCATCCAGAAGTATTATGAGAACCAGCAGCAGGTGTTCATCGACGGCGGCCGCCTGACGGACAAGGTGGATGTGACCAAGTATGTGCTGTTTGATGTGATGAAGGAAGCCAACGAGGCAAATAAAAAGTAAAACGCAGGCAGTGAAGGAAAGGGGGCTTTTATAAGCCCCTTTTGCCCATAATTAGGAAGGAAAGGGGGAGGGGCATGCTTCTGGTGGTGCTTTTATTTCTTGCCGTATCGTCCGCAGGACTTTTTTTCCTGAAAAGGGACAATCAGACCATGTGCCTTCTGGGGCTGTGTTCCAGCTTTATCCTGATGTTTGTGGGCATCATCATCTACCTGGCAAAGACGGGAGGGCTTTCCGCGGAGCAGGAGATCTTCCTGTTTTTTGACAGCAAACTTCAGCGGCGGCTGTCTTACATGATCTTTCCCCTGCGCCGTCTGGGGTATATGATCGCCGTTGGCCGCTGTTTGTTTCCGGCATTTTTGCTTTTGCTGGCTATCAATTACAGCATGATCCCGTCAGTGCTGCGTTTTAAGAAAAACGCCGGTGTCACGTTTGTGCTCCCCCTTATGACCCTGATCATCTACTATCCGGAACTGTTTTTCAGGCTGGTGAAAGGCAGATTCGGGCTGCAGAGGGTCATTATGAAGTTTGCCCAGGGGTGGATCTTTGGCTACGTGCTCCTTGCCGTAGCGCTGATCGTGTACGAGTACCGGGACATGACCATACCCTACAGCAAGCGGCAGTTCCGGTATATTATGGTGTTTATCCTGTGCGTTACCATGCAGTACTTGGTTTACTGCACCCAGGACCCTATCCAGGTGTATCAGATCTACTCCATTGAGTATATGCGGTTTGGCGGCAGACTGTATGCCAATTCCCTTATGAGCGTCCAGGGCTGGTATCTCTTTACAGGATTTACCCTGGTTTCCGTAGTGCTGGGATTCTGGAATTTGAAAAACTATATGATGATCAGCTGGGAGGAGAACCGGGACGACGTCAGCATCCGGAGAAAGTTTGACACAGCCTCCATGGGGGTCTCCGTATTTGTCCACAGCATCAAGAACCAGCTGCTGTCCAATCGGGTGCTGTGCAAGAAGATCCGCAGGGAACTGGCGGGGGATGAGCCGGATCTGGAAAAGCTTGTGGAGTACGCCAATATGCTGGAGGAAGTGAACGAAAGCATGCTGGGACGGATGGAGGAGCTTTACAAAAGCGTGAAGAAGAGCAGCATCTCCCTGTGTCCCATAACTGCGGGGCAGATCGCGGACACCTCGCTGGCGCTGTTTCACAAAAAATATCCCGATGCAAAGGTGGAGGTCTTTGGCGCCCTGGAGGAATCTCTTCTGGGGGACGAACAGCATCTGGGGGAGGCGCTGTGCAATCTTCTGACCAATGCCCACGAGGCGTTTCTGATGTCGGGAAAGCAAATGGAGCGTCTTGAGCTGGTGGTACACGGGGAGCGTCTGTATGTGGATTTCGAGGTCCGGGACAACGGCCCGGGCATCGCCAAACAGGAGCAGCGGCGGGTCTTTGACCCTTTTTACACCAGCAAGAACACCAATTTTAACTGGGGCATGGGACTGCACTATGTCCGGGAGATCGTAAAGAGCCATTTCGGCAAATTGAGGCTGGAGAGCCGTCAGGGCCAGGGGAGCAGCTTTTTTGTGGCCATTCCCCGCTATGAGCCCAGAAAGATGAGACATGGGGGAGCGCGATGATTCGGGTTGCGGTTGTGGAAGATTTTGACCTGCTTAGG
The DNA here is from genome assembly GCA_910575585.1 of Clostridiaceae bacterium. Lineage (GTDB taxonomy): Bacteria > Bacillota > Clostridia > Lachnospirales > Lachnospiraceae > UBA3402. The sequence continues at coordinate 70,453 of CAJTGF010000002.1, read as the reverse complement.
GAGGATCTGCGGGAGCTGATCGCAGGGCAGGAGGATATGGAAGTGGCCTGGGAGGCGGGAAACGGCCAGGACGCGGTGGAGCGGGCCGCAAAGCAGGACGCGGATATTGTGCTGATGGACATTGAGATGGAGACCGTCAACGCCGGGATTCTGGCCGCGGAGCGCATCCGGGATCAGGGGCGGGGACAGCAGGTGGTGTTTTTGACTGCCCATGAGACGGATCAGACCATCATCGCCGCCATGGGGACGGGAGCCGTGGATTACGTGGTCAAGGGATGCAGGGACGAGGATATCCTGGCTCATATCCGGAATGTCTATGAAGGGAAGCCGGTGATGGAATCCCGGATCCAGGAGACCATCATGCGGGAATATACCCGGCTCCAGAGATCGGAGCGGAGCCTTTTGTTCTTTATTAACAACGTGTCCCAGCTGACGGCGGCGGAGCGGGAGCTTTTGCGGCTCCTTCTGGATGGGAAAAAGGTAAAGGAGATCGCTTTGGCCCGCTGCGTGGAGATCAACACGGTAAAGACCCAGATCAAAGGGCTTTTGCGGAAATTCGGGTGCGGCAGGACAAAGGAGATCGTGTCCATGATACGGGAACTGAATATTTCCCATTTATTTTAATGATGTGAGAATGCGGATTTGGACGAGGAGGAAATGGCTATGGGTCATGATTATTACGGATATGATAAGGAGAGGCTTTTGGAGTCTCCCAAAATGCGGCTGTACTGCCTTGAGGATAATGAAGCGGTGTTCCGGCAGATGGCCGGCCAGATGGTCCAGGAGATCGAGAAGAATAAGGAGATCGGAAAGCGGACCGTGTTCATCTGCCCGGTGGGGCCGGTGGGGCAGTATCCCTATTTTGTGGATATGGTCAATGAAAAGGGGATCAGCCTAAAAGATGTGTGGTTCATCAACATGGACGAGTATCTGGATGACGGCAAAAAGTGGGTATCCACGGACCATCCCCTTAGCTTCCGGGGATTTATGCAGCGGCAGGTGTACGGGAAGATCCGTCCCGAGCTTGTGATGCCGCCAGAGCAGCGGATCTTTCCGGACCCGGAAAATACAGGCCGCATTCCTAAGCTTATTGAGGAATTAGGCGGCGTGGATATCGCTTTTGGCGGTATTGGGATCAACGGCCACGTGGCCTTTAACGAGGCGGACGGCTCCATGACGGCGGAGGGATTTTTGGCGCTTAAGACCAGGGTTCTGGCCATCAGCCCGGAGACCAGGGCGGCCAATGCCATCGGGGATTTCGCGGGGGCGCTGGAAGATATGCCAAAGTACTGCGTGACCGTGGGGATGTGGGAGATTGCTCACGCCAGGAAGATCCGGCTGGGGTGTTTCCGCAACTGGCACAGGGCGGTGGTGCGCCGGGCAGGGTACGGGGATGCGACCGCGGATTTCCCGGTAACGCTTCTGCGTGATCATGAGGATATTACCCTGACCTTTACTGAGTATGTGGGAAGGCTTAAGGATTGACAGGCAGGTGTCGGAAAAAGGAGGTTGTGATATGGCAGTGCTGTTGAAAGGCGGGATGGTATTTAAGGACCGCGGATTTGTGAAAACGGATATGCTGATGGCGGACGGAGTCATCGCGGCCGTGGGAGAGGGGCTCCGCATAGAGGGTGTCCAGTCTGTGGACGCGACGGGAAAGCGGATTGTGCCGGGATTTTTGGACATTCATACCCACGGGGCCGTGGGGGTGGATGTTAACGCGGCGGATGCGGACGGGTTTGAGAAGATCTGCAGGTTCCAGGCATCTTGCGGCGCTACGGGCTGGCTGTGTTCCATCTTAACGGACACCAGGGAGCAGACGCTTGCATGCATTGAGGAGTACAAACGGTGGAAAACGGTAGAGCATAAAGGCTCCCGCCTCCTCGGCATCCATCTGGAGGGGCCGTTTTTGAGCCCGGAATACAAAGGGGCCATGCCGGAACATCTTCTGCAAAAGCCGGATCTGGAGCTGGTGAAAGAGTACCAGGAGGCGGCCCAGGGAGAGATCCGGTATATAACGGTGTCCCCGGAGATCCCGGGGATGACGGAGTTTATCCCAAAGCTTTGCGCAATGGGGATCACCGTGGCCATCGGCCACTCCGGGGCGGATTATGATACTGCCAGAAGCGCCATCGCCGGCGGCGCGGCGGCGGCGACTCACACGGGCAACGCCATGCGGCTGCTCCATCAGCACCAGCCGGCCATCTGGGGGGCGGTTTTGGAGGATGACAAGGTCTCCTGCGAGGTGATCTGCGACGGACGCCATCTGCATCCGGGCACGGTGCGTCTGATCTTAAAGACAAAGGGGATCCATAGGGTGGTGGCTGTCACGGATTCCATCATGGCGGCAGGACTGCCGGACGGCAATTATAAGCTGGGAGTCAACGATGTGGTGGTGGTGGACGGGGATGCCTGTCTGGCCGACGGAGGGGCGAGGGCCGGCAGCACCCTTACATCCGGCAGGGCTTTGAAGAATCTGGCGGCTTTTACGGGGCGGCCTTTGGAGGAGCTGATCCTTCTCCTGACAGAGAATCCGGCCAGGCTCATCGGCGTTTATGACCGGGTGGGATCTCTGGATACGGGCAAGGACGCGGACGTAGTCCTTTTGGATGAGGCGCTGGATATTGACAGGGTCTACGTTAAGGGGGAGCTGTGTTTTTCCAGAACATAAGGTAAGGCTCACAGGGGGCTGCGAACAGCAAGGTAGTAACAGTTCAAGGGTTATCTGAACTGCTGCATAAGGTAAGGCTTCCAGGGGTAAATGATACAAAAAACAGTTGCATTCCACGGAAAATCATTTTATAATATGACTGACATAAATGCAAAGGGGCATTAGGCTACTTCTAATGCCCTTTTTGTTCATCAGGACAGGAGGTACAGTGAGAATATGAAAAGATATGTATCATTGCTGCTGGCCGGGGCCGTGGCCCTGGGCGGTTTAAGCGGGTGCGGTTCGGCGTTTGAGGACAGCGGGGAGACCACGGCGGCCGTGACTGCCGGCGATGCTTCCGGTGACGGCAGCGCAGCTTACGAGAGCACGTCCGGCGACGGGGCAGTCAGTCAGACGGCGCCGGGCGAGAACATGCTCCACATCCCTGCCAAAGACGAATTTCCCACGGTAGATACCCAGAAGGACACGGAGTTTTACGTGGTTCCTCTGAATATCTACGACCGCCTGGTGGAGTGCGAGGTGGTGGACGGAGTGGCCGAGATCGTCCCCAGTCTGGCCGAAAGCTGGACGGTCAGCGACGACGGGCTGGTGTACACCTTTCAGCTTCGGGATGACGTGACCTTCCACAACGGGGAGCCTTTTACGGCGGATGACGTGGTGTATACCATAGACCGGATGATGGACCCGGACACGGCGGCCAGAAATACGGACGCCTACAGCATGATCAAAGGGGCCAAGGCCAGGCTGGACGGCCAGGCAGACCATGTGGAGGGAGCCAAGGCTCTTAATGAGCACACGGTAGAGCTGACTTTGGAGGTGCCTTTCGGGCCGTTTTTGGCCAATCTGGCCACTCCGGCATGCTCCATCTACAACCGCAAGGCCACGGAGGCGGCAGGGGATCAGTTTGGCATTGACCCGCAGCTGACCGTAGGCACCGGACCATTTAAGATGGCCGACTGGGTTCTTAACGACAAACTGACCATGGTGCGCAACGACGATTATTTTAAGGGAGCGCCTAAGCTGGACGGCATTGAGGTGATCCAGGTGCCGGATGAGAACACCCAGAAGCTGATGTACGAGAACGGGGAACTGGATATTGTGGATCTGAGCAGTTCCTCCTCCCAGCTGGCTTATTTTCTGGGAAATGACGCTTACAAGGATAACCTGGTGACCGGACCGGAGGCGGGATGCTATTTTTACGTCTTTAACCAGGACATGGAGCCTACAAACGATGTGCGGGTGCGCAAGGCCATTTCCATGGCTATTGACCGCCAGACCATTTTGGATCAGATGTACAGCGGGGCAGGCCATCTTGTAAACTCCATGCTGCCTGACGGCGTGCTGGGGGCTTACCAGGCACAGGAGATCCCCTATGACCCCGAAAAGGCCAAAGCGCTCCTTGCGGAGGCGGGATACGGGGACGGCTGCCAGCTGGAGATCTACCAGCAGACGGACAATCCCGACGCTCTGGCCATTAATCAGGTGGTGCAGTCCATGTTAAGCCAGGTAGGCATCACGGTGTCCATCAAGCAGATGGATGACGCGGCGTACTTTGCGGAGCGGAAAGAGGGGAGGCTTGGCATGACCAGGGCTTCCTGGAAAGCGGATTTCAATGATCCGGACAATTTCCTCTACACCTTCTTTACAGAGAGAAACGCCAAGATCCGGTCCAACAACCACAAGAACGCGGATGTATATCAGTGGCTGGAGGACGCCAGGGCCATGGTGGATGAGGATGCGCGCATGGCGCTCTACCAGAAGATCGACACGGCCGTGGTTCAGGAGGACGCCGCGGTGCTGCCGTTGTTCCAGATGGATCATATCGTGGTGGTCCAGGACTGGGTGAAAGATTTCCATGTTGCCTGGAACGGGTGGACGGATGTTTCTTATTATACGGTCTCCCTTGAGAAGTAGGGGATCGGAGACGGCAAGGAACCGCAAACCCCATATGGCAGCAGGCGGCCCGGACAAAGACCGGGCCGCCTTGCCATATGGGTCTGCGGAAAAGCGGATGTGGAAATACAGTTTGAATAAAGAGGGGAAGTTCAGATGTTAAAATATATAACCAAGCGGATACTGGTGACCATTCCTGTGCTCATCGGCGTGGTATTCCTGATCTTTGTCATGTTAAGCGTGGTCCCGGGGGACCCTCTGACTGTGATGATGGGGGAAAAGGTGAAGGTGGATGTGATCGAGCGGCTAAGCGAGGCCATGCATTTAAATGACCCGTGGTATGTGCGGTTTGGGTGGTATCTGTGGGACGCGCTCCACGGGGATCTGGGTACATCTTACAAGCTGATGCGCAGCGTGTCCTCCCTGATCGCCAACGCGTTCCCAAAGACCTTGATGCTGGCGGTGACGGCGGCTGCCTTGTCCTGGATCATCGGCATTCCGGCAGGCATAATCTCCGCCATTAAGAAAAATTCCCTGGCAGACCACCTCTTTATGGGCTTTGCCCTGTGCGGCGTGTCCGTACCGGCTTTTTCCGTGGGAATGGTCTTACAGAACATGTTCAACGGCATCCTTCCCGTGTCCGGTTTTTCTTCCCCCAAACATCTGATCCTGCCTGCTCTGGTGCTGGGCTGGAACGCGGCGGGGACCATTGCAAGGCTTACCAGGTCCAGCCTTTTGGAGGTGCTGGAGGACGACTATATCCGCACCGCCAGGGCCAAAGGGCTGGCGCCTGTTTCGGTGATCCTGGGCCACGCCCTGAAAAATTCCCTTCTTCCGGTGATCACCATGATGGCCATCCAGGTTTCCAGCTTGTTGTCAGGGGCGGTGATCACGGAGACCTTGTTCAGCATACCGGGGGTGGGGCGTCTGGCGGTGGATGCCATCAACAGCCGGGATATGCCTCTTTTGCAGGGAACGGTGATTTTTACCACGGCGGTGATCATCGGAGGCAATCTGGCGGCGGACATTTTGTATTCGGTGGTAGACCCGAGGATTCGTGTGGAGGGAGGAAAGTAGCATGGCTTCATTTGAACAGGCGGCGTCTTTAGCGGCCCGGGCGGCTGTTAACTCGGCAAAAAACGGATTTTCCCAAGAACAGCGGCTTTCGGCTGTGGAGCGCATCGAGGAGGAGGAGCTTTTGTTTCTTCCAAAGCCGGATACCATTGGGACAAAACTTTTGAACATGTGCAGGGAAAATAAGGTGGCGGCTTTCAGCGGCGTGGTGTTGGCAGTCATGGCGGCGGCTATTTTGTTTGCGGATAAGCTGACGGTCTACGATCCCAATGGAGTGAATCTAATGGAACGGCTCCTTCCGCCGTCAGGGGCTCACTGGTGCGGAACTGACGAGCTGGGGCGGGATATCTTTACCCGTATCCTTTATGGGGGGCGGGTATCCCTCCTGGTAGGGGTGATCCCCACCACCATCTCCATGGCCATCGGCATCGTTCTGGGCATGGTGTCCGGGTACATACGGCAGACGGAGGCGGTGATCATGCGCCTGGCAGACATTGTCCTGGCCTTTCCCTCCATTGTCCTGGCTATGGTGGTGATGTATACCTTAGGCGCCACTACCACCAATATTTTTGTAGCCCTGTCCATGATCGGGTGGGCGAAGACGGCCAGGGTGGTGCGGTCTCAGACCTTATCCCTGCGGGAGCAGGAGTTTGTGGAGGCGGCCAGAGGCATGGGTGTGGGAAAATGGACCATCATGTTCCGCCATATCCTTCCCAACTGCCTGCCTTCGCTGATCGTGCTGTTTACGCTGAATATTCCGGACGCCATTCTTTCGGAGGCCAACCTAAGCTTTCTGGGAGTAGGGACCCAGCCACCGGATTCCAGCTGGGGGCTTATGGTGTCTCAGGCCAGAACCTTTGCCCAGTCCAGCCCGTGGATGCTGATCTTTCCCAGTCTTGCCATCCTGATCATGGTGCTGGCCTTAAATTTTCTGGGAGACGGGTTAAGGGACGCGCTGGACCCTCACGGAAAATAGAGGCGGCAGGCAAGTGACAGGTGAAAAAAGGAGAAAGGAACCAATACCATGGAAGAAGCATTGCTGCGGATCCAGGATCTGCACACCACGTTTTACACGAGAGACGGTCTGGTGCGCGCCGTAGACGGAGTTACGATTGCTATCAATGCCGGGGAGAGCGTGGGGATCGTAGGCGAGTCGGGCTGCGGAAAGAGCATGACCGCCATGTCGGTGATGGGACTTTTGAAAAAGCCGGGCAAAGTGGACGGCGGGAAGATCTTTTTTGACGGCCGGGAGCTGACCGCCATGCCGCCGGGGGAGAAGCGCAGGCTCATGGGCAACAAGATCTCCATGATCTTTCAGGAGCCTATGACAAGTTTAAATCCGGTGATCACCGTGGGAAAGCAGGTGCGGGAAGCGCTTCTGCTCCACAACCGGCATATGAGCCGGGCCCAGGCAAAGGAAAGGGCGCTCCAGGCTTTTGAGCTGGTGGGTATTCCGGACGCGAAAAAGCGGTACGGGGAGTATCCCCATCAGCTGTCGGGAGGTTTGCGGCAGCGGGTGATGATCGCCATGGCCATGGTGTGCGGCCCCGGCCTTCTGATCGCCGACGAGCCTACTACGGCTTTGGATGTGACCATTGAGGCCCAGATCCTTCATCTGATGAAGGATCTGCAGGAGGAGAAAGGAACGGCGGTGATGATGATCACCCACAATCTGGGGGTGGTCGCTCAGTTCTGTCACAGGCTGTACGTAATGTATGCCGGGAAGGTGATGGAGAGCGGGACGGTGAAGGAGATTTTTGCGGATGTGGGACACCCCTACACCGAGGGTCTTATGCGCTCCGTGCCGGACATGGAGTCAAAGGAGCGGCTTTATAATATCAGAGGCATGGTCCCCAGTATGCTGCATCTGCCAAAGGGGTGCCGGTTCTGTCCCAGATGCCAGTACTCCATGGCCAGGTGTTTTGAGGAGGAGCCGGAGATGTATGAGGCGTCGCCGGGGCATTTTGTCAGGTGTTTTTTGTATGAGCAGGGGAAAGGGGAGGAAATGCCATGAGCGGGAAAACAGTCCTTTTAGAGACCCGTGACCTGACCAAGGAGTATCCGCTGAACAGCAATCTGGGGATCAAAAGCAGGCAGGTGGTCCATGCGGTCAGCGGCGTTTCCTTTGAGATCTATGAGGGGGAGACATTAAGCCTTGTGGGAGAGTCCGGGTGCGGCAAAAGCACTTTGGGGCGGATGTTGATGCGGCTTATTGAACCTACTGAAGGGCAGATCCTTTTTGAGGGGCAGGACATTACCGGTTATTCGGAGCGGCAGATGAGGCAGGTGTACCAAAAGATCCAGATGATCTTTCAGGACCCGTACGCCAGCCTGGATCCGCGGATGAAGGTGGGACAGCTTATCGGGGAGCCTCTTGTGACCCACAGGGTATGCAAAAGCAGGGAGGAGACCTGCGGACGGGTCAGGGAACTGATGCATATGGTAGGAATACGGCCGGAACTGATAGACCGGTATCCCCATCAGTTCAGCGGCGGCCAGCGGCAGCGGATCGGGATCGCCAGGGCTTTGGCCCTGAATCCCAGGCTGATTGTGTGCGATGAGCCGGTGTCGGCTCTTGACGTGTCCATTCAGTCCCAGATCCTGAATCTTTTAAGGGATCTGCAGCAGGAGTTTAAGCTTACCTACCTGTTTATCTCCCACGATCTGGGAGTGGTTCATTATATTTCTGACCGGATCTGCGTCATGTTTTTGGGGAAAGTGTGTGAGATCGGGGATACCCAGGAGATCTATCGAAGGCCCCTTCACCCGTATACCAAGTTTTTGCTCCAGGCAGTTCCCAGCATGGACCCGAATAAGCGGCAGAAGCGGGAACAGATCCTCGCAGGGGAGATCCCCAGCGCGGTGGCTCCGCCTTCCGGGTGCCGGTTTCGGACCCGGTGTCCTTATGCAAAAGAGGTGTGCGGGGAGAGGGAGCCGGAGATGAAGGATGTGGGGGAGCGGAAAGTGGCGTGCCATTTTGCGGGGGAGTGATATGGTTTGGTTATCCTGGAAGGAGTGGGGGAGGTATTGTTGGAGGTTGCGATGGGCTTTGGGGTAGAGATGTAGTGGAGGTTTGTAGAGTTTAAAATGATAGCCTAAATTATTAAATTGCTGTATTGTTGAGTGAGCAATGGGCGGGGATTGTCGTGAGGCCAGTCAGAGGAGAGCTGTCCCGTCCGGGTTCAGATATGCCGAACATTCCGATGAGCCCAAAGCGGAAAACACTCGGGGTGAGGCCCTCCTGTTTTCCTGGTCTCATCTCCATGGCATAGATTCACCCGGACGGGACAGCTCTCCTCTGCCTGGCAAAACCAGAATTCGCTGGCTAAGGTTTGCTCACTTAAGGTGGTTTCGGTAGGGGACGCTGTTTCGACTTTGCAGCGAAAAAACAGCTTCTTTTTATGGCCTCAAGTATATTGTTGAGTAAGGTTAAGGCGGGGTTGCTGTGAACCTGAAAGGATCTGCCGCCTTGCAATTGAAAGCAATAGCAAGATTCCGTTCTTCCGCGGATTCGGGTATTCGAGTTTTTATGTTCCTATACACGCATGGATACTCCACGTCCTGCTTTATAAAATATGGAAAATTATAAAAAGGCCGTGTTTTCCGGTGTTTTTCCTCGTGTTATTAAAATATGGTGTTGGTCAGTATCTATATTAGCCGCCATATTTCAACCATATGAAAGGATTATGTTTATGGCATTTGCGGACTCAAACAACATCCTTTTGGCTAACACCCAAATATAACAGGCAGGATCTGTTCCGATAAATACCATGCGCAAACTTTACTGTCGATAAAACAGATATCTTTCCGCCGCAACGTTGAAACAGCGCCCCTATCGGAAACACCTTAAGCGAGCAAATCCCGCCCTGGCTCCACGACAACCGCCGACTCTGCGCACTTAACTAAACAGCAATAAACGCTTGTACAACGTGTTTGATAAAATGCTGCTAACCATAAAAGCCCGCATTTTTTATACGGACTATTAAAAGACATAGCAGCCAACGCAGACATTACTAACACAAAATATAGAAGCAGGATTTGTTCCCATAAATACTATACACAAACGATCACTGCCGATAAAGCAGATATCTTTCCGCCACAACCCCTGACTTTGCACCCCCAGTTCTTATTTATCATCGCTGGGAAGCAGGACGGTCTTTCAGGTAATTGAACACATAATCATCAGGGATCCGGGGAGGCATCCGGCTCAATACGGTGTCTGTGGCCTGGCGGGCGTTTTCCAGGGCCTGGGTCAGGATATGGCGGGCGATAAAGTGCTCGAAGGAGCTGATGGTTATGTAGTCCGGGATATCCTCCGAAAGGATAGTGGGGAAAAGCCCGGCCTCCCTGCCGAGGATCAGGGTTTTTTCATAATTGTAGGGCGTGTAGGTCCCGTATAGCAGAAATAAGTCGTCGTCTGCGGGAAAGCGATAGAGATCCGCCAGCTGGTAGAAGATCCGGCTGGGGGTCTTTTCCAGTTTGGAAAAAAGGATGTCCTGCCTTAGGGTGTCCAGATAGAAAGTCCGATAGCTGCTTTTCAACAGAAAGAGGATGCGGATGCGTATTGCCAGCACATGGCGGTGGAGCGGGTCCGGGCATGGGTGGGTCACGCTGCAGAATAACGAGGTGTAGGCGGAGATCATGGAGAGGATCTGGCAGGCCAGGGTCTCTTTGGAGTGAAAGAAGTGGTTGGTCAGTCCAAGGCTGACGCCGGCCTGGTCGGAAACCTGGCGGATGGTGGTGGCTTCATAGCCTTGGGAGAGGAACAATTGATGAGAACTGCAGAAAATGTCTCTGTATTTGTCATTTTTTTCCATGGGAGCCTCCTTGGGATCTTTTACTTTAGATTAGCATTGAACATGTTCTATGTCAAGATGCGCTATTGTAATCTTTGACAGATTGTGGTAGAATGGGTGGAAATCTACAGATCAGACGCGTCGAGAGGATGAGGGTCGTCTATGGTGAGATGCGCCGTGGTTTGGCAGCGGGGACGGGCCCCTGAAAGTGCTGACAGAATATAGAATAATCCGGGGCTTTCCATAATAGATTGTAGTAAACAAATTATGGAGGTCCGCATGAGTTCGAAAACGAGAATCGTAGTGCTGAAGATGAAGGAGCTGATCTACACCGCCGTATTTTTGGGGCTGGCGGTTGTGCTCATTACGCTGTTTTTGATCATGTTCCGCCCAAGGCAGGACGATCCGGCTCCTGCAACTTGGCCTGCTTCCTACATACCAGGAGTCTACAGCGCTTCTCTCACCCTGGGGAGCCAGAATCTGAATGTGGAGGTGGCAGTGGATGCCGACAAGATCCAGTCCGTATCCTTTGTTTCTTTGGATGAGGCCGTCACCACCATGTATCCGCTGATGCAGCCGGTGATGGAGGATCTGGAGCAGCAGATCTTAAAAAGCCAGTCCACAAAGGATTTGTCTTATTCCATGGAGACCCGCTACACATCCCAGTCACTGATCGGCGCCATTGAGATGGCTCTGGAAAAAGCGAAAGTAAAATAGGTGGTTTATCATGAAGGAAAAAATACAAAAGAAACGCCCGGAGACGGGCAGTCTGCAGATTACAGAGGGCGTCATCTGGAAACAGCTGCTGCTGTTTTTCTTTCCCATTTTGTTCGGGACGTTTTTCCAGCAGCTTTACAATACGGTTGACGCGATCGTGGTGGGGCAGTTCGTGGGGAAAGAAGCGCTGGCTGCCGTAGGCGGGCCTACCGGGACATTGATCAATCTGCTGGTAGGCTTTTTCGTCGGCCTCTCCTCCGGCGCCACAGTGATCATTTCCCAGTTTTACGGCGCAAAGAGGGAGGACAAGGTCGGGTACGCAGTCCACACATCGGTGGCGTTTTCCCTGGTGTGCGGTCTGGGGATCATGGTGGTGGGCATCTTTGGGGCTCCGCTGGCCCTGGCGGCCATGGGGACGCCGAAAGATATTATGGAGTACGCGGTGCTGTATATACGGATCTATTTTTTGGGGACCATTCCCAATCTGATCTACAACATGGGCTCCGGGATCTTGCGGGCCGTGGGGGATTCCAAAAGGCCGCTGCTGTTTTTGATCACAGGCTGCGTGACCAATATTGTGCTGGATGTGGTCCTGGTAGTGGGCCTTCGCATGGGAGTGGCCGGTGCGGCCCTTGCCACCATCTTATCCCAGACAGCCAGCGCTGCTTTTGTGACGGCGATCCTGACCAGGACAAAGGAAATGTACCAGGTGAAGATCGCCATGATCCGGCTGGACGGAAGGATGCTTATGAGGATCATCCGCATCGGGCTTCCCGCCGGCCTCCAGTCCGTGATGTATTCCCTGTCCAACGTGATCATACAGTCCAGCGTCAACAGCCTGGGGACGGATACGGTGGCGGCCTGGACGGCTTATGGCAAGATAGACAGCGTGTTCTGGATGATCATCAATGCCTTCGGCATCTCGATCACCACATTTGTGGGCCAGAACTATGGGGCCGGGAAAATGGACAGGGTGAAAAAAGGCATACGGCAGTGTATGGCCATGACCTTTGTTTCCGCAGTGGGGCTTTCATTTGTGCTGTATCACTTCGGGGCTTATATTTTTGAGATCTTTACCACGGACGCGGCGGTGCTGGCAAAGGGCATGGAGATCCTCCATTTTCTGGTGCCTGTGTTTTTTACTTATGTGACCATCGAGATCTACTCGGGGGCTCTGCGGGGAATCGGGGATTCGTGGATTCCCATGATCCTGACCATGGTGGGCGTGTGCGCTTTGCGGGTGGTGTGGATCATGGCGGCGGTGCCGCTTCGGCGGACCATCACCACGGTGGTGTTCAGCTATCCCTTGACCTGGTCCGTGACTACGGTGCTGTTTTTGGTGTATTTTCACGGGTTCAGCAGGTTGGGCAGGAGAGGGCGATGACGGTTTGGGACGTTCTTTTGAGAGATGTCTTTATGATCCCAGGCAGAATGTGGAAAATGTTCTGCCTGGGATCATCGATCTGTCAGCTCCAATAAGTTGGCAGATCGCCGTTTAGCCTTTCCGGCTTACCTATTCTATTTCCATCATATCCGTTCCGATCAATATCCTTCAATAGCCGGCCGCATCCAATACTGGAAATTTTTTTATGCCGCATCTGACCAGGAGTTAATCATCAAAATTTTCCTCATGTATTGTACCAGCAGTAGATTGCATTTGTGCTGCCGACTCCTTAAGTCTAGCTATATTTTCCTGTGAATAATAGAATCATCAATGATGAGTACATTTGCGCGGTCTTCAGAGTCCAAGGGGACGATCGCGTCCCTGATAATCCGGGAAGCCAACAGAGTTGTAAAACGTATCCAGTTAATCTGGAGCATCTTCATGAACCGATACACCGTATCCTTAGCAAATCCGGGAGTATTTCGTCCAGTGATCAGGCTCATATACATACTCCTGTTAGAAAAAATCAGCAGAAAAAGATACTGAAAAACCTCAATAACGGGAATGCCTTTTTTCTTATAGGCATTAGATACTTTCAATGCCGAGGAGATATGGAATCTTTTAAAAAATTTTTCGATAGATTTTGAAATCTGCTTATCATTCTGGTTTGCTTGTGTTATACTTTTATTCATAGCATGAGCCTCCGGTTTTAATTGTTTTTTGCCAACTCAATTATACCAAACCAGACGGTTTCATGCTATTTAATTGCCAGTTTTTATTGTATTTTCAAAATGCATAGGCACTTATTAAAGTGCGAAGTTTGAGTAAATAATAATTGCCGTAGATAAAGACATTCCAATATCGGCACAAACTTGGTCTGCCGTTTTTTATATTCCTATACGCAGGGATGGAATGGCCTCAAGAACTGATGTAGGAAATTTTTCGTAAAATAGGAGCAATTCAGCAGGAAGGGAAGGAATTTAATCTGGATTTTTACCATACAAGTATAATAATGATTTGTGGGATGATTCAATAGATACGGAAATGATACATATTGATACATCTTCTGTTGATAGTTATGCACAGTCTTATGATGATAGCGGAGAGATCATTTATGAAAATGAAGGAATTAAGATTGTATCGAAAGGAATATCAGAAGATTCAAGCTTTATGGGGCCATCACTTATTCTTTATGTAGAGAATAATACCGAAAATGCAATTACAATTCAGTCAAGAGATGTTTCCATCAACGGATTTATGGTTGATCCAATATTTTCATGTGAGATTATGTCAGGCAAAAGAGCAATGGACAGTATAACTTTTATGAGTTCGGATATTGAGGAAAATCAGATTGGCAGCATAGATGAAATAGAACTGTCATTTCATATATTTAAAACTGACGGATGGGATACTATACAAGATACGGAACCCGTAACGATAAATTTAGAGTAGCATTTCATAACTGGATATTTACGATGTGGCAATGCAGAAGAAATAGAAAGCTTTTGTCCGTAAAATCGACGCAAAACAGGAAATTTTTGAGGTAAAAACAGAGGCTTAGAGGAGTTTAATAAAAAACCTTTCAAAAAATCTGATTGATTAAAAAGGGGGTTCAGGGTATAATAGCAGTGAGGTCATATACCTTTTTGGAATGGCTTTGCATTTCCATCAAAAGAAAAAAGGGAGGTTTATGACTATGATTATGGATATGTCAATGGACACGCTGAGATAAAAAATGCGGTGAGCGCAGCAGGCACAGATGCCCAATATGATGAAAGGGCAAAGCGCTTGTTAGGGAATAAGATTATTCTGGCCCATATTCTGGTAAAGACTGTTGATGAGTTTAAGGGGATGAACCCGGAAGATGTGGTGTCCTACATTGAGGGAGAGCCTTTTATCAGTGTGGTTCCAGTAGAGCCGGGTTTAACCAATGCCGAAAAGGAAAAAGACGGGCAGAGGATTGTAGGGCTGAATACAGAGAATACGGAGATCAATGAAGGGCTAATCCGCTTTGACATTATTTTTTATGTACGCATGAAAGATGGCATCTCACAGGTTATCGTTAATTTTAGAAGCACAAAAAGACGAGCCGACAGGCTACCATATCCTGAACCGGGCAGTATTTTTTGTAAGCCGTCTTGTTTCCTCGCAGAAGGAACGGGATTTTGTCAAGACAAACTATAATGACATCAGGCGTGTTTTCTCCATATGGATATGTATGGGCATGGATGAAAACAGCATGGATTATGTACATCTGACGGATGATAAGGTGATAGGCTCTTACCCGTGGAAAGGCAGGTTTGATTTGCTGAATATTGTTTTGATAGGCATATCAAACGAGCTTCCAGAGCATGATGATAAGTATGAATTGCACCGTCTGCTGAGTACGATTTTATCAATGGGATTATCCGTTGATGAAAAGTTAGATATTATAAAAAGTGAATACCGTATACCAGTGGACGATAAATTGAGAAAGGACGTGAGCGCCATGTGTAATCTGTCACAGGGGATCAGGGATGATGAAAACATAAAAGTGATCATGAATATGCATAAGAAAGGTTATACACCGGAACAGATAGCAGAAATTGTAGAGAAGACCACAAAGGAAGTGGAGGCTATCATCAAAAAGAGGGAACCTGCGCTGGCATAACCGCAGCAACTTAAAACGCGGGCAGTAAAGCAGTGGATGTGTTTTTTATGAAACAATCCACTGCTTTTTCTGTTTTTAAGGGGAAAGAAAGTCACATCTCTTACGGACATTGTGTCAGTCACACCCGAAATAACACACTTGACACCCCAGTCAAAACCGAATACAATCATACATCAGTATTATACAAGAAAGGTACGATCATCATGAGAGAAACGCGGGCCATTGCGCTCACCGGAGGCGTAGGCTCCGGAAAGAGCCGCATATTGGAACTGTTGGAGAAAGAGTACGGGGTTTTGATCATACAAACGGATCACGTGGCTAAGATGCTGGAAGAGCCGGGCCAAGCAGGGTTTGAGGCCCTTATAGACGCGTTTGGCAGAGAGCTTATGGGCGGGGACGGAAAGCTTAAAAAGGATGTCCTGACAAAGATGATATTTACCGATGCCGACGCCAGACGGCGGATTGATCAGCTGATCCACCCGCTGGTGTGGGAGTATGTGCGGGCCAGGATCATGGAGACGAAAAGCGCTGTGGCGGTGGTGGAATCTGCCCTTATTCTGGAAAATCCAGGTGACTTTTTCCAGGAAATATGGTATGTTTATACTTTAAGGGAAGAGCGGGTCAGAAGGCTGATGGAGAGCCGGGGATATTCCGCAAAAAGGTGTTATTTGATGATGGAGGGGCAGCCGTCGGAGGAGGAATACCGAAAGCATGCGGATTTTGTCATTGACAATAACGGTCCTTTAAAAGCCGTCAAAGAGCAGATTGACAAAAGGCTAGTACTGCCTGACGGAAACACAACGCAGTATGGAAAGGGAAGAAGATCACCATGAGATTAGTGAGCATCGCCAGCGGCAGCAGCGGCAACTGCATCTATGCAGGCACGGACAACACCCACATCCTCATTGACGCAGGCATCAGCAACAAGAGGATCGAGCAGGGACTCAATGACATCGGGGTCAAGGGAAGCGAGCTGGACGGGGTGTTCATCACCCACGAACACTCGGACCACGTAAAAGGGCTGGGAGTCCTTGCGAGAAAGCACGGGGTCCCTATTTACGCCACCAAGGAGACGCTGGAGGAGATCGGGCAGATGAAATACCTTGGAGACTATCCGAAAGACCTTTTTCACCCCATTATGCCGGACGCTTTGGTCTGCATCGGGGATATGGAGGTGAGGCCCTTTTCCATTGACCATGACGCGGCCAACCCGGTGGCTTACCGGATCAAAAGCGGTCAAAAGTCTGCGGCGGTGGCCACGGATATGGGCCATTTTGACCAGTATATCATCGAGCATTTACAGGGATTGGACGCCCTTGTCCTGGAGTCAAATCATGATGTGCGGATGCTGGAGACAGGACCCTATCCCTATTATTTGAAGCGGAGGATCTTAAGCGATCACGGCCATTTGTCCAACGACAACGCGGGGCGGCTGCTGAATCACATACTCCACGACAACATGAAACATATTCTTCTGGGGCATTTGAGCAAAGAGAACAACTATGAAGAGCTGGCCTATGAGACGGTGAAGCTGGAGATCGATCAGGGGGACAGCCAGTACTGCTCCGGGGATTTTGCCATTTCCGTGGCCAAAAGAGATGAGATGTCCCAGATTATCACCATATAAAGGAGAAATTGACCGATGACCAACACGATACCTTCCCAGATCCATGAGATCCTGGATCAGCGGTTTGGGTGCGACAGCCTGGTGGCCCTGGCCACGGTTTGGGAGGGAAAGCCCTTTGTCCGCCCGGTTAACGCGTTTTACGAGGACGGAGCGTTTTATATGATCACCAACGCGAAGTCAAAGAAGATGGAACACATGAAGAAAGATCCCGTTGCTGCCGTCTGCGGCGACTGGTTTACGGGCCACGGCACAGGGGAGAACCTGGGCCATGTCCGCAGAGAGGAAAATGAGGAGATTGCCGGCAAGCTGCGGGCAGTATTCCAGGAGTGGTATGACAACGGCCACGTAGATGAGGAGGATCCCAACACCTGTATTTTGAAGATCAGCCTAACGGACGGGGTCTTATTTGACCATGGGAAACGGTATGAGTTTTCCTGCGGCCAGGAGAAATAGCCGCATCCCTAAGCGGCGGCCAAAGACAGGGGACGGAAAGATTCAGGAAAAGAAAAAAGGAGACAGGCCATGAACAGAACGATTATAACGGTAGTGGGAAAAGACACGGTGGGGATCATCGCGAAGGTGTGTACCTACCTGGCGGAGCATCAGGTAAATATCCTGGATATCTCCCAGACCATTGTGCAGGAGTTTTTCAATATGATGATGATCGTGGATATGGAAAAGTCGTTGAAGCCTTTTGAGGACGTGTCCGCGGGTCTGGAGAAGATCGGAGAGGATATCGGCGTCAGGATCAAGTGCCAGAGGGAAGAGATCTTTACGAAGATGCACAGGATTTAGCACAACGATCTACGGCATATGGCTGTATTACCAATTGAATAGAATGGAGAAAACCCAATGTTGAATATGTTCGAGGTCATTGAGACCAACAATATGATTGAGCACGAGAAGCTGGATGTGCGCACCATCACCATGGGCATCAGCCTGCTGGACTGCTGTGACAGCGATCTGGACGCGCTCAACAAGAAGATCTACCACAAGATCACCACCACGGCCAGGGATCTGGTCAGTACCGGGGAGGCCATATCCCGGGATTTCGGCATACCCATTGTAAATAAGAGGATTTCCGTGACGCCCATCGCCCTGGTAGGAGGGTGCGCCTGCCAGACGCCGGAAGATTTTGTCATCATCGCCCAGACTCTGGATCGGGCGGCAAAAGAAGTGGGGGTTAATTTCCTGGGCGGGTATTCCGCTCTTGTGAGCAAGGGCATGACCAGGGCGGACCAGAATCTGATCCGATCCATTCCCAAAGCCCTGGCAGTGACGGAGCGGGTGTGCAGTTCCGTCAATGTGGGTTCCACCAAGACGGGCCTTAACATGGACGCTGTGAATTTGATGGGACAGATGATAAAGGAGACAGCCCTTGCCACCAAAGAGCAGGATTCCTTAGGCTGCGCCAAGCTGGTGGTGTTCTGCAACGCCCCGGACGACAATCCTTTTATGGCAGGAGCGTTCCATGGCGTGACAGAAGCCGACGCCATCATCAACGTAGGCGTCAGCGGGCCGGGAGTGGTGAAGGTTGCCCTTGAACAGGCCAGAGGCGAGAACTTCGAGGTGCTGTGCGAGACCATTAAGAAGACGGCGTTTAAGATCACCCGCGTGGGACAATTGGTGGCCCAGGAGGCGTCCAGGCGTCTGGGCATCCCCTTTGGCATCATCGATCTGTCTCTGGCGCCCACCCCGGCAGTGGGGGACAGCGTGGCGGAGATCTTAGAGGAGATCGGCTTGGAGCGGGTGGGAGCGCCGGGGACCACGGCGGCCCTTGCCATGCTCAATGACCAGGTGAAAAAGGGCGGGATCATGGCCTCCTCTTATGTGGGGGGATTAAGCGGCGCTTTTATCCCGGTCAGCGAGGATCAGGGCATGATCGACGCGGTGTCCGCAGGCGCGCTGACGCTGGAAAAGCTGGAGGCCATGACCTGTGTTTGCTCCGTGGGCCTGGATATGATCGCCATTCCGGGCAGCACGTCCCCAAGCACCCTGGCAGGGATCATTGCCGACGAGGCTGCCATCGGCATGATCAACCAGAAGACCACGGCGGCGCGTCTGATCCCGGTGATCGGCAAGGATGTGGGGGATACGGTGGAGTTTGGCGGACTTTTGGGCTATGCGCCTGTGATGCCGGTAAATTCCTGGTCCTGTGAGAAATTTGTAAGCCGTGGCGGGCGGATACCGGCTCCGGTCCACAGCTTTAAGAATTAGGAGAGAGAACTTGGACAGTGGTTATGTTACGTTATATCTGATCCGCCATGGCAGGCAGAGCAGCAGACTCTGCAATGTGGATGTGGATCTGTCGCCTCAGGGATCCCGGCAGGCAGCCCTTGTGGGGCAGCGCCTGGCGGGGGCGGATATCCGGATCGTGTACTCCAGCGCCCTGATTCGGGCAGCGCAGACGGCCCGGATCGCCAATGAGTACTGGAATGTGGAACATGTGGTTGAGCCTGACCTTAGGGAGATCGATTTTGGCCAGATGGAGGGCTTAAGCGATGAGGAGATCCGGCTCAGGTTCAAAGATTTCAAACGGGAGCAGCAGAAGATGGAGGAAGACCTTCCCTACCCGGGCGGCGAGGGCGCCGGGGATGTCATAAGGCGGATCATGCCGGTGCTGCGCCGCATCGGCCGTGGAACAGAGGGGAGCGCTGCTGTGGTGACCCACGGCGGCGTCATCCGCTGCGCGGCGGCCCATATCCTGGGCATGGACCCGGCAAAGTACCGACTCCTTGGTACCGATCTGGAAAATTGCGGCATCACGGAACTGCGGTTTGACAAAAAAGCACAGCGGTTTACTCTGGAGCGGTTCAACGACTACGCCCACCTGGAAAAGGAGCAGGGATTGCTGCGGAGCGGGTGGATACACGGAAACTGATGGCTGATCTCAAAAAAATGGTCCGATCCACGTTAATGTTTACAGCATTTCCCTTATATTTCGCAACATTTTGCTTGAAACCTTCCATACTTTGTGTCATAAATTTATGTACATGGGACGGAAACTCTGAAATGCTCCAAAGCCGGCGCAGCAGAGAGCCGGGCGTACGAATGTACTTTCGGAATCTCTTTTGCATCTGCCTTTGTGGAAGATTGGATGATTTTCCACAAAATCAGGCACAAAGAGACTCCGAGAGTACATAGGACAGTATGGGAGGTGTTTTTATGGTCAAAATTGCCATATGCGATGACCAGGAGATCATGGCCGGTCAGCTGAAAGCTGCCATAACCCGCATCCTGGAGGCGTGGAAAGAGGAGTTTCGGGTTACCTGCTTTGGCAGCCCTCACAGGCTCTTGCTTTCCTCCCCGGAGTTTGATCTGATTTTTCTGGATATCCAGATGCCTATGATGGACGGCATGGCCCTGGCCAGAGCCCTTAGACAGAAAGGATTTGAGGGGATCTTGATCTTTGTCACGATCCTAAGAGAATATATGCCGGACGCCTTTGAGGTGGAGGCCATGGATTATCTGGTAAAGCCTGTGGACCCAGAGCGTCTTGAGGCGGCGCTGAAGCGGTCCTTGAAACGTTTGGGAAGCCAAGGGGGGAAATGTCTTTTTATCCGGACAAAACACTGGTGCAGATTTGTGCGGATCCACGATATCTATTACTGTGAGGTCATTGACAGGAAGATTTATGTACACACAAAGGACGGAATTTTGGATTACTACGGGAAGATCAAGGAGGTGGAGCGGCAGACGGAGTCTGCGCTGATTCGGTGCCATCGAAGCTATTTAATAAATCCGGAGTATCTTTTGGAGTATGGAGGCGGATTTGCGGTTCTGGACAACGGAGACAGGATCCCTGTGTCCCAAAGCTGCCATCAGACGGTGATGGAGCAGATGATGCGGTATCTGGATAAGGGGTGAGGACGGAGATGGCTATGGAAGTTTCTTACTATCTGCAATGGTACCTAGCCCTGCCGATCCTGCTGGGCTATGGGGTGATCCCAGGGGTGATGTTTTTATTTTTCTGCCGCTGCTGCGGCAGCGCGCGGGTAAAGGGGAAATGGCTGTGGCTTTGGGTCTATGTGGGCGCGTCAGCTATATTGACGGCAGCGGAGTTTGCCTTTGGCCTTAGGGGCAGCCCGGGCCTGGTGCTGGAGACGGGGCTTCTTGCCTGCTGCGGAAAGCGCCCCGGCAGGAAAGGGTGGACGGAAACCTTTGCGGTCTCCGTGCTGGTTTTGTCCGCGTTTTGCGTCGCCGACGGCATGATCTCCTGGTGGGGGCAGAGGATCCTGGCTCCTTTGATCCTTTGCCATGAGCGTTTTGTTCATCCCAGCGACGGCGTCAGGGAGCTTTTGAAGACAGCGGCAGTCCTGGTCCTTCTTGGAGGCATGGGAAAGCGCTTTGGCAGGGTGGTGGAAGAGGGGGACAAGAAGGTTTTAGGATGGATGACCGTCCCTATGTTTTTTATCGCCCTGGTGGAGCGTATCATCCGCCATTCCATTTACGGGGATACCCTGGTGGCGGACCGGGTATTAGGGACAGTAGGCGGTATCATTGATGTGGATCACGGGGAAATGCTGTTTGTGCAGGTGTTTGCCTGTATCTGCCTCTTTTTGGCGCTGTTTGCCTATGAAAAGATCCTGGATGTTTTCCGGGATACGGAGAAACTGCGGATGGTTCGCCAGCAGGCTATGGCCCAGGAGATCTACATCCGGGAGGCGGCCGTGCGGTATCGGCAGACCAGGTCTTTCCGACATGATATCAAGAACCATCTTATGGTTTTGGAAAAGCTTTTGGGGGAAGGACAGGATCAGGAGGCCAGAAACTATTTATCCCAGCTAAAGGAAACTGCAGAAAGCCTTTCTTTCCAGGTATGTACGGGAAACCCGGCGGTGGACGCGCTCCTTGGCAGCAAGCTGGCCCTGGCAGGGCAGGAGGGCATCGCTGTCCGATGTGATATGAAGATCCCGGAAAAAAGCGGCATAAAGGACATGGACTGGTGCATGATCCTGGCCAACGGCATGGACAACGCCATAGAAGCCTGCCGAAAGGTGGACAAAAGCCGCAGGTGTCTCAATCTTGAGGGCAGGAGAAAAGGCAATTTTTATCTTATCTTCCTGGAAAACAGCTGCCGTGAGGGGGAAGCGCTGCCTGGCGACGGCATCGGGCTTTCGGGTATCCGGGCCGTGGCGGAGACCTACGGCGGACGGGTGGAAAACGAGATCTGCCATGACAGGTACCGGCTGCGGGTGCTTTTGGTGGATTCACGGCAGGAAAAAGGGGATTGACAGCAGGATGGTTTTTAGAAGGCAGTGCCTCGCCGATAGGTAGGTAAGGACAGGAGGGAAAGGGTAACGCCTCCGTTCTGTCCCGAATATCTTACAGAAAGGAAGGGGATCGCATGACAGGCATCAACCCAATGAGCTCGGGGCTCCAGGGGATTGGAGGAGGCGGTGGTCCTTCGCCTTCCGGCACAAATCCCAAACTTGCCGCCCTTGAAAGGAAGCTGTCCCAGTTAAAAGGGGAAAAGGAAAAGGCTGTCAGGAATAAGGACGCGGAGAAGGCCAAAAAGCTGGAGGAGGATATCCGTAAAGTGGAAAAACAGATCCAGGAGCTGAAGGCAAAGGAGAAGGAAAAGGAAGAGCAGGGCGAGAGAGGAGGCAGCGGCCAAACAGGATACGGGCCGACGGCGCGGTTTGCGGGGCTTGGCAACCTTGTGGATAGGTACCTGTAGGGCGTTGCTATATGAAAGGGGCTGTGTTTTTCACAGCCCCTCTCTTTTGGCCTTAGGAACTCATCCATGCAGCTATTTTTTGAAAATATCTGAGTGGCTTCCGGTATCTACAAGGGTGAGCGTAAGTATATTATTTTCAATCAAATAAATAAGCAGCCAGTCCGGTTTGATGTGACATTCCCGAAACCCAACGAAGTTCCCAGTTAAAGCGTGATCGCGATACTTCTCTTCCAGTGGCATGCCTTGGCGCAATTTATCCACAACATTGTCAAGGAGAGAAAGATCGAGACCGCGTTTTCTCATTAGCTTATAGCTTTTCTTATAAGCCGTAGTAAATTTTACATGATACATCAATCTTCCTCCAGCGCTGCTTTTAACGCTTCCATTGTGTCGTACCCTTTGCTATGAGGATCATGGGATATCCGCCTGGCTTCGGACATTGCATCTAGGGTTGCCTGACTGTACTGCGGCATTTCTACAGCGAATGGAAGTCCGCCGCACAGAACACACTGATGAAGAAAAAGATTTACCGCGCCGGACATATCAAGGCCAAGCTGATTAAAAAGTGCCACGGCTTGCTGTTTTATGTCGGCATCAATCCGAATTTGGGTTGGAGTTGTTGCCATAGTATCACCGCCTTTCATGAGTATCGTATTACAAATATTCCGGAACGTGTTCTTTTTTGTTTAGGAGACTTGCTTGCTCCAGGGCGGCCGTAGTTGTTCATCTCAACAGAATCTGCCCAGACTGGAAATGCACACTGCAGTCGCTTTCCCTCTGATCGATAACCAGGTTTTCATTTTCAATATGTATCTTGGTCACAGGGAAGATATTGTCACAGACAATACTGCCGGGCCGTATGGACCGCATGTTCTTGTTCAGCTCATCCAGCTCATCCAGTTTTTCCCGTTTCAGCTCCCCGTAGGTGGTGCGCTGCTCCACCAGATTGTTGTATTCCTCCTGGGAGTCGCTGCGGTGGGTCCTGCCCAGAATCTGCATGTTGGAGATGTTTTTCCGCAGCCGTTCCAGCGTCCTGTTGATCTCGTCCAGCTCGTCCTTTACCGAGTTTTTGCGCCGTTCAAATTCCGTTTCAAGGCCCAGAGTGATATGGTTGACGCAGCCGGAGATGTTGCCGATTTTTTTGGCATAGACCGATCTGCCGGAGGTGATGTTGCTGCCAAAAATCAGCCCCCGTCCCATAAGCGCGTACACCGACCCCTTTTCGCTTAAGATGTCACAGTTGGCCATAACTCCTGCGTAGACGTCCTCCACGGCCAGGGCCGTTACATTTTCCATGATCATGCACTGGATCTGTTTGGCAGCCTTTAAGGTGGTCCTTGACGTGCCTTTCACGTCTCCCTGGATGCAGATGGTCCCTCCGGACTGGATTTTGGCGTCATGGACGTCCCCGATGATCATCACGTTGCCGGTAGCCTCCACGGTGACGCCGTCGTCCACATTGCCCCGTATGTAGATGTCCCCGTCAAACCGCAGATTGCCCACGGCAGCGTTGATGTCCTGGGACATGACACGCTGGCTCTTGATGGAAAAGCAGTCGTTTTCCATGACCACGATGCCGCTGATGTCGGAGCGCAGTGTCAGGCCGTCCTCGGAAATACTGGTGTATTTGCCCTGGGGCATCCGCACATCCAGGCCGTCCCTGCCGTGAAGGATGGTGCCGGACACGTCAAACCCGTCCTGGGCAGCCACGGGAGGCGTGATGCGGCACAAAACCTCCCCCTCCCGGATGGTCTGGATCAGGTTCTTTTTTCTGAAATCGTATCCCTGGGCCATCTCGCTCTCATCCATCTCCGGGCTCTGGTCGTACCGGCGCTGATACAATTCCTCCAGCCTTCCGTCTATGCCGTCCACCGGGTATCTGCCCTGGGCGATATGGACGATCCGCAGGCAGCTGTCAGGGTCCATCAGTCTGGCCACGGCGTTCTGGTCAATGCCGGCGGCGATTCCCTCATAGCGCATATCCTCCAGAAAATGCTCCTGATCCACCAGCCGTCCGTCGTTGAGAGGCGGCAGGATGCAGACATAGGCGTTCATGCAGTCAGGGGACACGTAAAATAAAGGCAGGGAATCCACAGGCATTCTGTCCCGCTTCTGGCTCTCCACATACTTTCGCACGTCCTTTTCCAATATCCGGTAAAACGCGCCGGCATCCGCCTCATGATCCCCGCCGTCCTGAAAATCCTGCTGCAGATACTCCCGGATGGTCTCCAGCATCCTGGCTGCCTCCGGTTTGGACCCGCCGTTTCCCTCCGAAGCCGCCGTTTTGTTGTTTCTCTTTTTAAATAATCTAGCCATTATTCACTCTCCTAATCTCCTTATTTCTTGCTAAAGGACGTTTCTTACATGATCGATATCTATTACACCAATTATATTCTAAATTTGCCCCCTGCGCAAGTCTCGCGTCCATATTTCCGGCTAAGTTTTCGAAAACAGCAAATCCACACTTGAGGGCAAAGGGCAAAAATTGATTGTCCGGGGCAGAAAAAAAGGGTATAATAGAAAGAGTTTTTGAGTATCCGTAGTTATGTTTCAGAAAGGCAGGGAAAACCCATGAGTTTATACGGCATCATGCTGGTAGATGACGAGGAGGAAGCGCGAAAGGCCATAATCCGCAAGATGGACTGGGAGCGGCTGGGATTTTATGTGGCGGGGGACGCGGAGAACGGCCAGGACGCCTTGGAGAAGGTGGAGCTGCTGGAGCCGGACGTGGTGATGACGGATATCCGCATGCCCTACATGGACGGGCTGACCTTGGCGGCGCGGATCCGGGAGAAATATCCTTCCACGAAGATCTTGATCTTCTCCGGGTATGATGACTTTGAGTATGCCAAACAGGCAATCAAGCTGGGGGTAACGGAGTATATCCTAAAGCCGGTCAGCGGCCAGGAGCTGGCAAAGATCCTTGACAAGGTCCGCGTAAGCCTGGACCAGGAGATCGCCCAGCGCCGGGATATGGACACCTTGCGGGAAAGCTATCTGGGGAGCCTGCCTATTTTGCGGGAACTGTTCTTAAACGATCTGGTGCGCCGCAGAGTGGGGACCCGTGAGGCCGGGGCAAAATTTAAGGAGTACGCCATCGACATTCTTGACGCCCGCAAGTGGCTGGCAGCGGTGATCCATGTGGAGCAGGTGGAACGGACGGAAGGGAAAGTCTTTTCCCATCATCAGGAACTGATCCCCATCTCCGTGCGCAGGCTGGCGGAGGATCATCTGCGGCCTTACTGCCGCTTTGCCATGTTCAATTCCACAGACGGCATTACCATGATCGGAGCCATTGAGGGCGGCAACACCCAGACAGGGCTGATCAACGTGTTAAACGACATCTGCAAAGAGAGCAGGCGCGTCTTGGAGGTGTCCATCACCGTGGGAGTGGGCCACAGCTGCGACTGCCTGGAAGAGATTGCCAGGTCTTATGAATCGGCGGTGGACGCTTTGGGGTACCGGGCCATTGTGGGAAAGGGAAAGGCCATTTATATCAACGACGTGGAGCCGGTGAGCCGGGGGAAGCTGCAGCTGGACGGCAAGGAGGAGGAGGATCTGATTGGGGCCATTAAGTTCGGTCCCCATGAGGCCATTGCCGCAGTCATAAAAAGCCTGATATCCCGCATGGATGACGCCAAGGTCCACGCCAGGCAGTACCAGGTGTACATGCTGTCCATTGTCAACTGCATGACCAGGCTGATGCAGCAGCATGACCTGGACATAAGCCAGATGTTTGACGGCCACGCCTTATACGGGGATATCCTGGAAGGGACGTACCGCAGGGAGGAATTTGCCGACCGGCTGATCCCCATTGCCTGCCGCATGAACGAGGCCATGAACCGGGAGCGGGACAACACGGCCAAGAAGGTGATCTTGGAGGCCAAGGAGTATATCCGGCAAAATTACGCCAACCCGGAGCTGTCGGTGGAGATGCTGTGCCGCCATCTGCACATGAGCCCCGCCTATTTTTCCACCATGTTTAAAAAAGAGACCGGGCAGAGCTATGTAAACTACGTGACGGAAGTGCGGCTGAAACGGGCGGTGGAGCTGTTGAACGAGACCGATGACAAAACCTATGTCATTGCCCAGAAGGTAGGGTATCAGGAGCAGAATTATTTCAGCTATGTGTTCAAGAAAAAGTACAACGTTTCGCCTACGGCTTACCGCAAAAGCCCCCAGCATACATCGTAAGGAGGGAGGATCTTGGGAGAGACAGGAGGCTTTTGGCATAAGACCAGCATCCGCTACACGATTTTCATCTATTTTACAGTCAGCGCCCTGGTGGCCGTGCTCCTTATCGGGGCGGCTCTCTACGCCCAGATGTCCCACCAGCTGACGGCAGCGGTGCAGGAGGAGAACCGGGCAGTCTTAGGGCAGGTGGGCCGGTTTGTGGATTCCTATCTGCGGACCATCATGAAGCTGTCGGACAGTTTGTATTACGGGGTCATAAAAAACGCGGATCTGTCGGAGGAGCCTATCACCGGCCAGATCACCCTTTTGTACGATAACAACAAGGACAGCGTGGCCAACATCGCGCTGCTGGACAAGAAGGGGCAGCTTTTGGAGGCCGTGCCGGCGGCCAGGCTGAAGACCGGGCTGGAGGTGACAAAAGAGCCGTGGTTTTCCAACACCCTTAACCGGACGGACAACCTGCATTTTACCACGCCTCACGTCCAGTATATGTTTGACAACCATGAGAGCCAGTATAAGTGGGTCATCACCCTGACCCGGGCGGTGGAGATCACCCGGGGCACTTCCACGGACCAGGGCATCCTGTTAATCGACATCCGCTACAGCAGCCTGCAGCAGCTTTTGGACAACATCACCCTTGGCAACGGCGGGTATCTCTACATGATCGGCAGCGACGGCCAGATCATCTACCATCCCAAGATGCAGCTGATCGGAACGGGACAGATGGAGGAAAATGTGGAGGCGGCCGTCCATTACCGGGACGGCAGTTTCCAGGAGGTGTTTGGCGGCGAGAAACGGGAGATCAGCGTTAAGTCCGTCGGCTACACGGGCTGGAAGCTTATCAGTGTCACCCCGGAGAAGGGCCTGCCTTTGAGCAACCTGAAGATGCGGCTGTTTGTGGTGTTTGTGGTGGCCGCGTTTCTGTTTCTTTTGGTGCTGATCAACGCGTTTATCTCCTCCCGCATCACCACCCCCATCCAGGAGCTGGAAAAGTCGGTCAATGCCATTGAGGCCGGGCAGCTGGACGCCCCGGTGTATCTGGGAGGCTCCTATGAGCTGCGCCATCTGGGGCGTTCCATCAGGGACATGGCGGGCAGGATCAAGGAACTGATGGAGGACATGGTGGCCGAGCATGAGCACAAGCGAAAGCGGGAGTTTGACACGCTGCAGTCCCAGATCAATCCCCATTTCCTCTACAATACTCTGGACATCATCGTGTGGATGATCGAAAATGAGCAGAAGCAGGAGGCGGTGGAAGTGGTGACGGCCCTGGCCCGGTTTTTCCGCATCAGCTTAAGCCGGGGAAAGAGCATCATCACGGTCAGGGATGAGCTGGAGCATGCCCGCAATTATCTCATGATCCAAAAGATGCGGTTTAAAAATAAATTTACCTACGTCATTGACGCCGGAGAGGATGTGATGGAATTGGCCAGCTTAAAGCTGATGCTGCAGCCTTTGGTGGAGAACGCCATCTATCACGGCATGGAATTTATGGACGGCGACGGAAGGATCGAAGTGACGGTGAGAAGGGAGGGGGACGATCTGCGCTTTGAGGTGAGAGACAACGGGCTGGGCATGACAAAGGAGCAGGCGGACAGCCTTCTGGGAGACGAGCCTTACGTGTCGTCCCGGCGCGGCTCCGGCATCGGGGTGAAAAATGTCAATGAGCGGATCCGGCTGTATTTCGGCGGGGATTACGGGCTTTTTATCCGGTCGGAGCCGGATGAGGGGACCCAGGTGGAGATCCGCCTTCCGGCCCGGGCGTATAAGGACGGGGAGGCGAAAACAGAGGGGAGCGAAACGCTATGATCGGCAGACGAGGGAAGGCGCTGATCCTGGCGTATGTGGCGTTTCTTACGGTTCTGTTTTTTATGTGTTCCACGGATCTGATCATCAGGGAGCCGGAGAAGGAGATCTATCAGATCGCCGTTATCATTGAGGATGTCAGGGACGACAATTACGTGAATTTCCGCAAAGGCATGGATCAGGCGGCGATGGAGTTTAACGGGGACGTTCATTTTATCACGCTGTATGAGCGGATGGACGCCAACCAGCAGATGGAGCTCATAAGCCGGGAGCAGCAGGACGGGGCGGACGCCCTGATCATCGTGCCGGCGGATGAGGAGCGGGTAGTGTCCTCCTTGGCCCAGGGGCAGGTATCGGCGCCGGTGGTGCTTTTGGGATCCGGCCTTACGGGTCAGGGCGTGGCCGGGACCATTGCGCCGGACTACAGAGGCATGGGGGAGAAGCTGGCCCGCCGGATGGCGGAGGACTTAGAAGAAGGCTGTCAGGTGGTGATCTTGGAGGAGCCGGGAAGAAAAAGTGTTATGAGCCGCCTGTTTCTGGAAGGGGCAAAGGATGTGTTTGACATGGCAGGGATCCGATGGCGGTCCGTGACGCCTAAACGGACGGACGGCGGGCTGGAGGAAGCTGTCCTGGCTCTTGGCGGACCGGAGGGAGAGCCGGTGGCGGTGTTGGCGGAAAGTCCGGAGCTTTTGACGGGGACGGCGGGGATCTTGGCCGAGGAGCCCAACCTTTGGGGATTGGGACCGGGGGAGGACGGGGCGGCAGGTTTGCCGGAGAGTCCTTTCCGGGGATTGGTCCGGGGGCTTTACGGCCAGGGAAATACTCTTGGGGTGTTAAATGATCTGGACCGGGGACTCATAACCGGGATCTGCGTGTGGGATCAGTTTGCCATGGGATACCGCAGCGTGGACTTGGCGGTGAAGGCCCTTGAGGGAGGCGGGCAGGACCGGCGGCTGGAGCTGGATTCCTATTATATTGAGAAGGCGGATCTGCGCAGGCCGGAGTACGAGAAGCTTTTGTACCCTGTGGAGTAGGGAAAGACGGCATAGGAGGATGGCGGGATGTGGGCAAAGAAGAGGAGGATCCTGGTAATGGCTGCGGTTTGCATGGCCCTGACTTCCTGTCAGGGGGCTCAGGCGGAGGAGGAAAAGTCTTCCATCCGCATCGGCATCAGCCTGTACCGGGGGGACGACACGTTTATCAACAATATCCGGAGCCAGCTGGAGGAGAAAGCAAAGGATTATGAGCGGGAACGGGGCATCAAGGTGACCCTGGACATCCAGGACGCCAAAGGCAGCCAAAATGTGCAGAACGACCAGGTGGAGCGGTTTATCTCCCTGGGCTGCGACGTGGTGTGCATCAATCCTGTGGACCGCATGGACGCTTCCCAGATGATCGACCGGGCCATGACCGCCGGGGTGCCGGTGGTGTTTTTTAACCGGCAGCCGGTGGAGGAGGATATGAACCGGTGGGATAAGCTTTACTATGTGGGCGTGGACGCAAAGGAGACGGCGGTGCTCCAGGGGCAGATCGTGGTGGACCTTTACCGGAGGGATCCCGGGGCTTTGGACTTAAACGGCGACGGCGTGGTCAGCTACGTGATGCTGGAGGGGGAGAGCAGCCACCAGGATTCCTTAATCCGCACCGAATGGTCCGTCCAGACCTTAAAGGACGGCGGCGTGCCTATTGAGAAGATCACCGGCGGCATCGCCAACTGGGAGCGGAGCCAGGCGTCGGCTATGATGGAGCAGTGGCTCCTGGCCTGGCCGGACACTATTGAACTGGTGGTAAGCAACAACGACGACATGGCCCTGGGCGCCATTGACGCCCTGGAGCGGGCCGGCATCAGCGGGGTCGGCGTGGTGGGCATTGACGGCACTATACCGGGCATGGAGGCGCTGGAAGGGGGAAAGCTTTTAGGCACGGTGTCGGCCAACAAGGAAGTCTACGCGGCGGCTGTGATGGAGCTGGCGGCCAGCTGCGCCTTGGGCCAGGAGCTTCCCGGCGCCTATCCGCTGACGGAGGGGACGTATTACTGGGTTTTGCAGGAGATGATCACGGCCTTCGAAGAAAATCAATAAAAAATCAAAGAATTTCTTATGGAAAATAAGCAGAAAATCCTCTATAATATGCAATATCAGTCGTCATAGTATACAAAGCGAAGGATGTTCCTGTGACAGAAACTGATAAAATAGCTCAAAAGGAGCGGAATAACGGGAGGATTTTACAATTATGAAATTAGCAAGAAAAGTTACTGCTATGGCAATGGCATCCATGATGGTATTCTCTATGGCGGCCTGCGGCGGCGGAGACAGTGCTACCGAGACCACGGCAGCTCCGGCCGGCGATACTACCACACAGGCAGCTACCGAGGCAGCTAAGGAGACGGCTAAGGAAGCAGAGGCGGCAGGCGGAGCCGGCGGCAACATCGGCGTGTGCATCTACAAATTTGACGACGCGTTCATGACCACCTACCGTAACGCGCTTCAGGAGATCCTGGAAGGCAAGGGCTACACCGTTACCGTTATGGACGGCAAGAATGACCAGGCCGAGCAGAACAATCAGATCAACAACTTTATTGCCCAGGAGGTTGACGCTCTGATCATCAACCCGGTTATGACTTCCGCGGCGGATCAGATCATTTCCACCGTAAAAGACGCGGACATCCCTACGGTCCTTATTAACCGCGAGCCTACGCCGGAGCAGATGAGCGCCTATGAGAAGCTGGTTTACGTTGGATGCGATGCGCGTCAGTCCGGCACCATGCAGGGCGAGCTGATCCTTGATACCCCCAACAAGGGCGATATCAACGGCGACGGCAAAGTTTCCTATATCATGATCCAGGGCGATCCGGAGAACGTAGACGCCCAGTATCGTACCGAGTTTTCCGTAAAAGCGCTGACCGACGCAGGCATGGAAGTGGAAGAGCTTGACTTGCAGCGCGGCGATTGGGACCGCAACAAGGGCCAGGAGATCGCGCAGAACGACCTTGCCAAGTTCGGCAATGACATTGAGGTTATCTTCTGCAACAACGACGATATGGCCATCGGCGCTCTGCAGGCGATCCAGGCAGCAGGACGCAAAGTAAATGAGGATATCTACCTGGTAGGCGTTGACGCTCTTGACGCTGCGCTTAACGAGGTTGTGAACGGCAACATGACCGGTACGGTTCTTAACGATGCCAACGGCCAGGCGGCAGGCGCTGTTGAGGCTATGGAAGCTCTTCTGGGCGGCAAGACCTATGCCTCCGGCGAGCAGTCCATCTACGTTGACTATGTAAAGGTTACTCCCGAGAACGCGGCTGATTTCCAGTAATCCTGACGGGATTGTGACATTGTAAGCGTGGAAAGTGTTGGGAAGTGCGTGTGCGCTGGCGCATGCGCTTCCCGTTTTTTCTGCCTGCTGCATTTTTATGGCAACCATTGGCAGGTCTGCGCGTTGACCGCGCGAAAACGTAATGGCAGCAGGCATCCGGTTCCATGGCGAAGCGATTTTCATGGCCGGATGCGTAACAGTTCAAGGATTATCGGAACGGCTGCTTTTTATGATCTGGGTCCGGGATCAAGTACCTGCGCCCAGGATTGATGTAGGAAAAAAATAAAGGGGGTCAGCAAATTGTCAGAGTATCGTTTGGAAATGCGGAATGTCGTAAAGACATTTCCGGGCGTTAAAGCCCTTAACGGCGCACAGCTGAATCTGCGCCCCGGCACGGTCCATGCCCTGATGGGCGAGAACGGAGCCGGAAAATCCACCCTGATGAAATGTATGTTCGGTATCTACCACATGGATCAGGGGGAAGTGATCTATGAAGGGGAGGCGGTCCAGATCAAGGGGCCTTTGGATGCCTTAAACCGGGGCATTGCCATGGTGCATCAGGAATTGCAGCCTATTCCGGAGAGGAGTATCGGCGAGAACATCTACGTAGGCAGGTATCCCACCAAAAAGCTGGGGCCGCTGACCGTCATTGACCATGACAAGATGTATGAGGACGCCGCCAGGGTTCTGGAAGAGGTGCATTTAAACTTTGCCGCCAGGGCAAAGCTGGGAAGTCTTTCCGTGTCCCAGATGCAGCTGGTGGAGATCGCCAAGGCCGTTTCCGCCGACTGTAAGGTGCTGATTTTGGATGAGCCCACATCCTCCCTGACAGCCGCCGAGGTGGAGGCGCTGTTTACCATCGTGGATGAGCTTCGGTCTAAGGGCGTTTCCATTGTCTATATCAGCCACAAGATGGATGAGATCCTGCGCATCAGCGACGAAGTGACCATCATGCGGGACGGCCAGTACATCGGCACCTGGTCTTCCAAGGAGCTGACCACGGACTTTATCATCACCAAGATGGTGGGCCGGGAACTTTCCGAGCTGTACCCGGAGCGGCATAACACGCCGGGGGATGTGGTGTTTGAGGTGGAGGATTTCACATCCATCAATCCCAAAAGCTTCCGCCACGCCTCCTTCCAGCTGCGCAGAGGCGAGATCCTGGGAGTGGCCGGTCTGGTAGGCGCCCAGCGCACGGAGCTGATGGAGGGCCTGTTCGGGCTTCGGGCCCACACTGCGGGAAAGATTACATACAACGGCAAGGAGCTTAAGATCAATCAGCCCAAAGATGCCATCAACAACGGCATTGCCATGCTGACCGAGGACCGCCGGGCCACGGGCATACTGGGCGTATTGTCCATTGCGGATAATGTTTCCATCGCCTCCCTCAATCAGTACCTGATCGGAGGCTTCATGCTGGACGACGCCAAGATCGAGAACCTGGTCCAGGAAAATGTGGCGAAACTCTCCATCAAGACGCCGTCGTCCAAGACCCAGATCCAGTCTCTTTCCGGAGGCAACCAGCAGAAAGTGCTGATCAGCCGCTGGCTGGCCAATGATCCGGATGTGTTTATCATGGATGAGCCTACCAGAGGCATTGACGTAGGGGCCAAATATGAGATCTACTGCATCATCGCCGAGATGGCAAAGCAGGGCAAGAGCATTATCATGATCTCATCGGAGATGAGCGAGCTTATCGGCATGTCGGACCGGATCATGGTCATGTGCGACGGCCGGGTCACCGGATTTATTGACGGCGATAAGGCAAACCAGGAGAATATCATGGCTCTGGCCACCCAGTTTGAATAAGGAGGGAGAACATTATCATGGAAAAATCAGCAAAAGCATTTGACGTGAAAAAATTCATGTCCAACAACGCCATTATCATCCTGATCGTGATGCTGGCTATTTTGACCGGATTTACGACCAAGAATTTCTTTACGATAACCAACTTTAAGAACCTGGTGGTAAATGTTTCCCCAAGGTTTATCATTGCCTGCGGTGTTTCCGGATGCCTTATCACCAAGGGAACGGACCTTTCCGCCGGCCGCGCCGTAGGTCTGGCCGCCTGTCTGTCTGCCATGATGCTGCAGAGCCTTGATTATTCGGCCCGCATGTTTTCCTGGATGCCGGATATCCCGTGGCCGGTGGCTCTGGTCATCGTTATGATCGTCATGGGCGGTTTCGGCGCTGTCAATGGCATCGTTATCTCCATGCTGAAGGTTCCGCCTTTCATCGCTACCCTGGGTATGCAGACCATCATCTACGGCCTGTGTTCCCTGATTACCAACAACCAGCCTATGGGCGGGTACAAGAAGAGCTATCTGACCGTAGCCAGCGGCTCTCTGGGTCCCATCCCCTATTTGATGATCTTCGCGGTTGTTGTAGGCGGATATTTTCTGTTTTTGTACAATAAGACCCGCCACGGCAAGTACATGTACGCCATCGGCGGCAACGAGAACGCGGCCCAGGTGGCAGGCGTTAACGTGCAGGGTTCTCTGATCCGCATCTATGTGCTGGCTGGCTGTATGTACGCATTGGCAGGATTCCTGGTAGGCGCCAAGGCCGGCGGCGCTTCCACGGCCACCGGCATGGGGTATGAATTGGAGGCTATCGCGGCCTGTACCATCGGCGGCGTTTCCGCCAACGGCGGCGTGGGCCGGGTAGGCGGTATCCTGGTAGGCGTGCTGGTGTTTGAGATCCTGAAGATCTGTCTCCAGTTCCTGCGGGTGGATCCAGCTTACACCTATATTGCCCAGGGTCTTGTAATCGTTGTGGCGGTTGCCCTTGACCTTAGGAAGTATCTGCAGAAGAAGTAGGCGCTGACACAGGCGGGGCCCGCTGCGGCCGGTCCCGCAAAAAGGAGTATTGCATGACCATGAAAGAGGAGGGCGTCCAGGAGCAGTCGGATGTCCGGGAGACACCCGATGAGGACACAGGGAAGGGGAGCGCTTTTGAGGGCGTCTATGACCGGCTGCCTAATATATCCATCAAGGCTCTGGATCGTTTTATTCTGCTTTGCGTCCTTGGCCTGGTGGCGGTGGTGGCCGCAGGGATCTTGCGGGCCAACCATGTGTTTTGATACAATTGAATCTGTGACTGGGCGGCGGCGCCATGCGGATGGACGCCAAAAGGACTGCCCGGCGCTTAGGATGCGGAACTGACGGCAGCTGCAAGATCCCCAGATCTTGCAGGCTGCCTTTTGGGCTTCGGCGGGGTGGTGCTATGGGCGCCGGAAAAAGCGGGCTGTCCGGCGGAAAAGTGACAGATTGGCAGATTGGATGATTGGCAGATTAGCAGATTAGCAGATTAGCAGATTAGCAGATTGGCAGATTGGATGATGGAAACGGTTTAGAAAGGAAAAACAGGTATGAAGATTGCGATCGTGACCGGAGCTTCCTCCGGTATGGGCCGTCAGATGGCTGTTGAGATTGGGGATGAGTTTGGGGGCATTGACGAGATCTGGGTCATTGCCAGAAGAGGAGAGAGGCTGAAAGAACTGGAGGGGCAGATGCCGGCAGGCATCCGCTGCTTTGCCATGGATATCACCTGCCAAAAGGAGCGGGAGGAATTTGGGCAGGTCCTTAGTAAGGAGCGGCCTAATGTGAAGATATTGGTCAATGGGGCCGGTTTTGGAAAGATCGGAGCAGTGGAGCAGATCCCTGCAGGCTGCGAGGCGGACATGATACGGCTCAACTGTGAGGCATTGTGCGCCATGACCCGCCTGGCGCTGCCCTTTATGAGTCCCAACAGCAGGATCATCCAGTTTGCATCCGCGGCGTCCTTTCTGCCTCAGCCCAGATTTGCCGTTTACGCGGCGACAAAGGCATTTGTCCTCAGCTATTCCCGGGCTTTGGGGGCGGAGCTTAAGGGCAGGCAGATCTATGTGACCGCCGTGTGCCCCGGGCCTGTGAAAACGGAATTTTTTGATATCGCCGAGACCACAGGGAAGATCTCCGTCTATAAGAAGCTGGTGATGGCGGACGCGAAGAAGGTGGCGCGAAAGGCGTTGCGGGACAGCGCCATGGGAAAGTCTGTGTCAGTCTATGGTCTGACCATGAAAGGTTTCCTGGCGCTGTGTAAGATCATTCCCCACCAGTGGCTTTTGGCGGCGATGACGGCCATGGACAGGGAACTGTCATGAAGGGAAGGCGGGAAAAAGGGCAGTACGGGTATCGGGACCACCGCAGAAAGATCGAGACAGCCAAGGTGATCTTTGGGGGAGCGGCCATTCTGGCTCAGCTGCTTGCCAGAAACTTTACGGACAATGAGGCGGCGAAAAATATCCTGACAGTCATGGCCATATTGTCAGTGCTGCCTGCAGCCAACGCAGCTTCCCCTCTTCTGGCTTCCTGGAACCTTAGGACGCCTTCCAGAGGATTTTATGACCGGGCGCAGTCTTTCGGAGACAGGGGCATCTTACTCTATGACCTGATTCTTACGTCAAAGGAACAGATCATGCCCATGGACGCGGTGTTGGTCCATCCTTTGGGGGTGTTTGCCTACTGCACGGGAAAAAAGGTGGACGTGAAAAAGGCGGAAGCGTTTTTGGAGGAGACCTTTCGCCAGAGAGGGCTTGGAGGGAAGGCGCGCGTCTTAAAGGACGAGGAAGCGTTTTTTAAGACCATAAAAAGCCTGGCCCCTGCAGCCGTTGCTCAAAAGGAGGAAGATCAGGCCAGGGCGCTGAAAGCGGTGTCCATGTAGACAGATAGATGGGGCCCATTGGTCCCGCCGAAAGGAGGACAGTCATGAGAGCGATCGCCGTGACGGACAGGGAGGCCGGTCAAAGGCTGGACAAGCTGCTGGGAAAATACCTGGATCTGGCCCCAAAAGGTTTTATCTACAAGATGCTGCGCAAGAAAAACATTACCCTTAACGGAAAAAAATGCGACGGGTCGGAGAAAGTTTTGGCCGGCGACGAGATCAAAGTGTTTCTGGCTGATGAGACGATCGAGAAGTTTTCAAAGGCTCAGAACAAGCCGGCAAAAAAGGTTCGGCTGGATATCCTATATGAGGACGACCATATCCTGCTAATCAACAAGCCGGCCGGGATGCTGTCACAGAAGGCAAAGGAGGACGATGAGTCCCTGGTGGAGTATGTGACCGGGTATCTTCTGGATACCGGCGCCGTGACGCCCCGGCAGCTTAAG
The DNA here is from genome assembly GCA_910575585.1 of Clostridiaceae bacterium. Classification (GTDB taxonomy): domain Bacteria; phylum Bacillota; class Clostridia; order Lachnospirales; family Lachnospiraceae; genus UBA3402. The sequence continues at coordinate 33,496 of CAJTGF010000002.1, read as the reverse complement.
ACATTCCGGCCGGGGGTGTGCAACCGCTTGGACCGGAATACCAGCGGTCTTGTGGTGGCAGGCAAATCCCTGGCGGGCCTTCAGGGCATGGCCCGGGTATTTAAGGACAGGAGCCTGCACAAATATTACTGGTGCATTGTCAGCGGCAGGGTCAGGGAGACCAGGACCATAGAAGGGTTCCTTCAAAAGGACGTCCATAATAACCAGGTGAGCATCTGCCAAAAGGGCGGTCCCGGCCTTATGGCTGTGGCCACCAGATACGAGCCGGTCCGGTATCTTCCCCCCGGGGACAAGGGGAAAAAAGGGTATACCCTGCTTAAAGTAACGCTGATTACGGGGCGGACCCACCAGATACGGGCTCATCTGGCTTCCATAGGCCATCCCCTGGTGGGGGATCCCAAATACGGTGATATCCAGGTCAATGAGGAGGCAAAAAAGAGCTTCGGCATCCGGCGTCAGATGCTCCACGCGTTTTCGGTGGAATTTCCTTCGCTGCAGGAACCTTTGGCCTACCTTTCTGGGAAGTGTTTCACAGCCCCGGTTCCGGAGGATTTCGCGGCAATACTGGGAGATTTTGCGGGATAGCAGATTGGCAGATTGGCAGATTAGAAGATGAACAGATCCGCAGATGGACAAGGTATTTTCGAAAACCGGAGTAAACAAAAAAGGACGCCCCAGGGCCGGTGTGATCCGGCTTTGGAGCGTCCTTTCCGTAAGCATCTTTTTATCCAAGTACCAGCTGTGCGGCGATGGTCTGCAGCTTCAAGGCCACATCCTGGTCCAGCTCCGATATGTAGGGGCAGTTCTCCGGGGATTCCTGGTAGATGACCGCGTACAGGATGCAGGCGGCCAGATAGCTTCCGGCCTGGGAGGGATGCTGCTTATCCGGATCCCACAGTTCAATGTCGGGATACGCTTCGGCGCAGCGCATAAAGCCTATGCCCGCAGGGGCCAAAAGCGCGTCCAGTTCATCGGCAATGGCGATATAGCTTTCGGCCACGTCCGCCTGGACCTCCTCTTTTTTTAGCTGCTTGAAGCCGGATTTTATGCCGTTTTTTGGCGCCCATGTCATAAGGAATAAAGACTGTCCGCCAGCAGCCTTGATCTTCTCGTCCAGGATGCGGGCGGATGGGAACATCTCCTCCTGGGCGGCGGCAGATAATGCCATGCTGGTGTTCTCCTGAAGGATGACAAAGTCCCAGCGTTCCTTGTTTAACGTCTTATCCAGCAATGCGCCGCCCTGATCCTGGGTGTCGGCGTACTGCTTTAAGCTGTAATATCCGGAGGAAAGTTCTTTTACCGTGCTTTTGCGCCCCTGGCCGTTGACAATGTTTAGGAACATGAGGGAAAGGTTGTTGTAAAAGACATGGCTGTTTCCCACAAATAAGATCTTGGGGCGGCTGCCTGCTGCCGGGTCAGGCACTTTTAACTCCAGCTTGGCCTGAAAATCCATGGCCTGCGCCTGGGCGCTGCCTGCGGCCGACGAGCATCCCGTCAGTGCGGCCATCAGTGCCATGGCCCAAATAGCCCCAAAAAGTTTTCCGCGTTTTTTCATGATTCAAGTCCTCCGTTCTATGGTGGCAAATAGTAGCAGACTCTAAGTATATATTTAAAATTTTAACAAGATTTTAACGTTTTGTAAACAGATTTATGAAAAATTTTCTTGCAATTTAAGCATTATAAGGACAGTATTTAGATTTTCAAAAAAAGCTTGTCCTGTAGAAAGAAATTTTTTCCATTCTCCTTTGGTGGATTGTCCATGTTGTTATGAGGCGTTCCGTGGTACAATTATTGTGGCAGAAGTATAGACATCTAAGGGGACATCAGTGGAGACATCGCAGCCGACTTGATCGCGGACATCGTGTGGACAGCTTAGGCGACAGAATGCAGACATCGCGGAGGACCCAATTACTGGCAGAAGTCTCGGAAGTTCGTTCTGGAGTTACTGACCAAGGAGGATTTTCTAGTATTGAGAAAAATCGATAAAGCGCTTTCTCTGGCAATGGCCGCGGTCTTTTTCGACCCCTGGCCCGGCCGGGTGTCATAGGCCGCAGGCCGACGCCGGCAGCGACATCAGAGACCACAGCGAAGCAGACAGAAGCCATGACAGCCGCTGCGAAAAAGCAGCGCCGGAAGGGACTTCTGAGGCAGAAACCAGGACTGAAGGAGGGTGGGAGTACCGAGCGATCACGTTATCCCTGCTGATCGACAGCGAGGCGGCACTGGAGGGTGTGAACGGTTTCTTGGGGCGTCCTATGAACCTGACAGGCCAGCCGTTTACGGACAAGAGATACACTTACAGACATTCCGTTTTGGTATAAAGGAGGCAGAGGGCATTCTGCCGCCGGGGACCAAAGGGGCTATGTATTACAAAATGATATACAAAGAGACGGAGCCGGAGACGGGGCAAACGGTCATGTGGCCTTAGCGCCCTCCGGTGCCGGCTCTTGGAGGAGCATATCCTGCTCCTCCGTTTCTATCCCTATTTTTCGAATTCTCTTGCCAATCTCCCTTAGATTCTTTATACTTAATACAGATACAAAAAGGGGAGCTGGCAGAGGCTTTTGGGAATCCCATGGGGATGGGAGGATGCTTCCTACATACGACGACAACATACAGGTCATGGCCATGTTAAGGGGGAGAGAGATCTTCCATGAGACGGCAGATCAGGAGACAGCAGACGGTTACAGGATGACGGGACTTGAAGAAATGAAGGGAATGATCCCGGCGCAGGATCCCAGAGCCGGCACTAAGGGCTGTCCTGGCAGTCTGTGCGGATTTAACAGGCATGACCATTTTGCTTATAGAGGACGGCAGTGTGATTATGACGTGTCCTGTTCTTTTGATGTTTACAGGATCTTGCTTTTGACAGAGAGGCAAAAAGATCCTGGCCGGGGATCGGACACGCTCGAAAGAGGAAACAGGTTCCAGGAATACTCTCTAAGGAGGTGGAGGCGGATCATGTTTCGTGTTTTGGTGGTAGATGACGAGCCTGCCGTATTGGAGTACCTATGCGGCATTATTGAAGAGAAATGTCCGGAACTTACGGTGGCGGCCACGGCGGCCGACGGCAGGGAAGGGCTTGAACGGTTTCGGGAATGTATTCCGGATCTGATCATCAGCGATGTGAAGATGCCGGTCATGGACGGCGTGGATATGATAAGAGCCGTCAAGGAGCTTGGGGAGGAGGTACCGGTACTGCTTTTAAGCGGGTACCAGGAGTTTGCGTATGTGAAGACCGCGCTTACATACGGAGCGGCGGATTATATTTTGAAGCCGGTGACGACGAAGCGGTTTATGGAGGCCGTGGAGCCGGCCCTTGGCCTGCTGCGGCAGAAAGCCCATGAGCAGCGGGGGAAGCTGGCCAGATCCCTGATCATGGGAGAAAAAGGCAATGAGGAAAAACTTTGCCGGTATTTTCCGGAACCGGCATACTATGCGGCGCTGATAAGGGAGAACGGTCTGCCCAGGCGGTTTGCGGATGCCAGGCAGATGGAGACCGTTTTGGAAAAAGAGCGGGCCGTGTTCATCTATGAAAGGGATGAGCGGGAGGCGCTGTATCTGTGTCCGAGCGGGGCGGTTGACAGGGAAGAGTTTTTTGGATTTATCGAAAAGGAGCGGGACAGGAAAAAAGAGTCCCATAATTTTATCACCGTGGTCATGGAGGCGGAGGCGGTTGACAGGGAGCGTCTGTCGGACGCCGTAAGCGGGCTGTACGAGGAGCTGAATCGGCGGCTGTCCATGGGCGTTACCCAGACTATTGTGACCGGATGGCGGCAGACGGGAGAGCGGGGCGGGAGAACGGCAAGGGAAGCTGACAGCGTCAACGAGATCTACGGGGCGGAGATGATAAAGGGCATGGACCGGTATCTGGAACGAAGGGACTGCGGGAAGATCTTTGAAGAACTGCACAAACTGATCTGTAAGGCGGAGACGGTGAGATGCCCTCAGCTTAAGCTGGAGCGGCTGGTGAGACAGTTTGGCGCCCAGGTGCAGCACTATTTTAACAGCAGCCAGGACGTGTTTGAGGAGGAAGTGATGCTTGAGGATGCTTTTTATGAGGCAGGGACTTCCCAGGAGCTGTATGAAAGCTTAAAGACCATGCTGACCCGGTACTGGAGGAGGGACAAGGAGACCGTGAAGCTGGATTCGCCGGAGTTTATCCAGGAGATCCGAGATTTTGTCCAGGACAATCTGTCCCAGGACCTGACGGTGGCTACGCTATGCAGGGAGTTTAACCTGTCCCAGTCCTATTTAAATCAGATCTTTCGCAAACACGGCATGGAATCCTTCAGCATATATCTGCGCAGCGCCAGGATCAACCGGGCGAAAGAGATCATGGACCGGAATCCGCAGATGTTTATCAAGGATGTGGCCATGATGGTGGGATATAAGGACCAGTTTTATTTCAGCCGTATCTTCCGGGCGGTGACGGGGATGTCGCCTTCGGAGTATCCAGGGAGAAAGTAGGGTTCCACCCATAAAAAGAGAGCAGGCCGTCGCTGATTTACGGCCTGCTCTTTTCGGTTATGCCCGAAGGTCAATGTGTCCCCCCAGTCCGGTGACTGCGGCTTCCATCATCTGGGTGATGGCATCCCCTGTCTCCTCCACGGTGTCAAGAGCTTTGGACAGCATCACATAGTCCAGGCCGGTATTGATGCTTCCTCCCGGCATGGCGGCTGTTATTGCGGATAAACCCATGGTCCTCCCCCTTTCTTAAATAGATTACTACGTTTTAGTATACCAGAGCTACTTGTAAAAATCAATGAAAAACCGGGCCGGAAACGCTGTATTTTCTATAGGCTGTTTTTCATAAACACTTTTCATTTTTTGTGTTTTCAGGTATACTTGTTTAGGAATTTTGTCAGGAAAATGTACGCCGGGAGTCTCGTTGTGCCTGATTTTGTGAGATGATTTTTTGTCAGATGTGCATAAATTTATGAGGCGTACGTTGATTAAATTTATGTGAATATGACGGAAAATCATTCAAAAAGGCAGGCGCAAGAGAGATTCCCGGCATACATGAAAAGAATGGAGGTTTATTATGAGCATAGTTTTCCATCAAAGATCAAGGGAATTTCATCTGTACAACGACAGCATCAGCTATATCATAAGAATCCTGCCCAATGATCAGCTGGGGCAGCTTTATTTTGGGAAAAGGATCCATGACAGGGAGGATTTCGGCCATCTGTTGGAGTTTGCCAACCGGCCTATGACGGCCGTTTTGCAGGATTACGGATTCTCTCTGGAGCATGTGCGGCAGGAGTACCCGGCATATGGCACCACGGATTTCCGCCTTCCGGCCCTGGAGATTTTGCAGGAGGACGGCAGCAGGCTGACCTGTTTTTCTTATAAGTCCCACCGGATCGTTAAGGGCAAGCCGGGGCTTTATGGTCTTCCGGCCACCTATGTAGAGAACGATAAGGAGGCGGATACGCTGGAGATCACCTTGGAGGATCAATGGCTGGATATGGAGATGGTGCTTTTGTACACCATTTTTAACGGGGAGGACGCCATTGCCAGGAGCGTTAAGTTTGTAAATCATGGAAATAAGACAGTGCAGGTCACCAGGGCCATGAGCCTTAGCCTGGATCTTCCGGACTGCCAGTATGACTGGATCCAGTTTTCCGGGGCGTGGTCCAGGGAGCGGCAGGTGAAGACGCGCCGTCTGGAGCAGGGGATCCAGGCGGTCAGCAGCCAAAGAGGCCATTCCAGCCATAACCACAACCCCTTCATCGTGTTAAAGCGGCCCGGGGCGGACGAGTTCCAGGGCGAGGTGATGGGCTTTTCTCTGGTCTACAGCGGCAATTTCCTGGCTCAGGCAGAGGTGGATACCTACGATGTCACCAGGGTGATGCTGGGCATCAATCCCTTCGCGTTTTCCTGGAAGCTGGAGAAAGGGGAGCAGTTCCAGACGCCGGAGGCGGTGATGGTGTACTCCCGCCAGGGCCTAAACGGCATGAGCCAGACTTTCCACCGGCTTTACAGGACGCGGCTGGCAAGAGGCGTGTGGAGAGACAAGGTCCGTCCCATACTGCTGAACAACTGGGAGGCTACCTATTTTGATTTTGATGAGGACAAGCTGGTGGACATCGCCAGGGCGGCAAAGGAGGACGGAGTGGAGCTGTTTGTGCTGGATGACGGGTGGTTTGGCAGCCGCAGCAGCGATTCCAGCGGTCTGGGTGACTGGTATGCCAACACGGACCGGCTTCCAGGCGGCATCAAGGGCCTTTCGGAGAAGATTGAGGCTTTGGGCATGAAGTTCGGCCTGTGGGTGGAACTGGAGATGGTGAACCCGGACAGCGATCTGTACCGGCAGCATCCGGACTGGGCCCTTCAGACACCGGGACGGACGCCTTCCCAGGGGCGCAATCAGCTGGTACTGGATTTTTCCAGGGCAGAAGTGGTGGACCATATCTACAACATGATCGAGAAGATTTTGTCAGAGTCCAGGGTTTCCTATATTAAATGGGATATGAACCGGTCTATTACAGAGTGCTATTCAGGCGCCTACCCGGCGGACCGGCAGGGGGAGATCTTCCACCGGTACATCCTGGGAGTCTACAGCCTGTACGAGAGGCTGATCAAACACTTCCCGGAAATCCTGTTTGAGTCCTGCGCCAGCGGCGGGGCCAGGTTTGACGCCGGTATGCTTTACTATGCGCCGCAGTGCTGGACCAGCGACGATTCCGATGCTGTGGAGCGCATTAAGATCCAGTACGGCACTTCGTTCGGCTATCCGGTGGTCAGCATGGGGGCTCACGTGTCGGCGGTGCCAAACCATCAGCTGTGCAGATATACGCCTCTTGAGACCAGGGGGAATGTGGCCTGTTTCGGCGCCTTTGGCTATGAGCTGGATCTTTCCAAGCTGTCGGATGAAGAACGGGAAACGGTGCGGCGGCAGATCGCCTTTATGAAAGAGTACCGGCAGGTGATTCAGTTCGGGACGTTTTATCGGCTTAAGAGTCCGTTTGAGGATAATATCGCAGCCTGGATGGCAGTGTCCGCAGACAAGAAAAAGGCTGTGGTAGGGTATTACAAGATCTTAAACGACGTTAACTGCCAGTTCCGCAGGCTGCGGCTTGACGGCCTTGATCCCGATGCCAGATATGAGGTGGAAGGCATGGACAACTGGTTTTACGGGGACGAGCTGATGAGCGGCGGGCTGGTGACCACGGACGCTTCGGCAGGCCAGGCTTCCATGGACGATTTTTGCACGGACTTCTGGTCAAGGCTTTATGTGCTGAACGCGAAAGAGGATGAACGGGAATGGTAACTGTTCAGATAACCCTTGAACGGTTACGCGTCCGGCCATGAAAATCGCTTCGCGACGGGGACAAAGTCTGCTGCCATTACGTTTTCGTACGGTCAGCGCGGTAAATGCGCTGACCTGCCGGAACGGTTACAGGAAATAAGCCTAACCCGGATAAACCGGAACTTTAAATTCGTTATGTTGCTGTATTGTTGAGTGAGCAATGGGCGGGGATTGTCGTGAGGCCAGTCAGAGGAGAGCTGTCCCGTCCGGGTTCAGATATGCCAAACATTCCGATGAGCCCAAAGCGGAAATCAGTCGGGTATCAGCCCTCCTGCTTTCCTGGTCTCATCTTCATGGCATAGATTCACCCGGACGGGACAGCTCTCCTCTGCCTGGCAAAACCAGAATTCGCTGGCTAAGGTTTGCTCACTTAAGGTGGTTTCGGTAGGGGACGCTGCCTCAACTTTGCAGTGAAAAATATAGAAGCAGGATTCGTTCCCATAGATATTATGCACAACCTATCACCGCAGACAAAGCAGTTATCTTTTCACTACAGAGTCGAAACAGCGTTCCCTATCAAAACCACCTTAAGTGAGCAAATCCCGGCTGGCGAATTCTGCTTTTGCCCGGGAGGGAAGGCAGGCTGTGTGCCGGGCGGGTGAATCTATGCCATGGAGATGAGACCAGGAAAGCAGGAGGGATGATACCCGACTGATTTCCGCTTTGGGCTCATCGGAATGTCTGGCATATCTGAACCCGAACGGCACACAGCCTGCCTTCCCTCCCGGGCCCACGACAATCCCCGCCCATTGCTCACTCAACAATACAGCAATTCCATTATTTTGCCATTTTGCGCAAGAAATCGTTCTTAAGGGTCTAAGGGGGCAAAAAAGCAGGACGTAAAGATACCCTAAAATAGTTGAATATGAGCATGGAATATGGTAAAATGGGAAAAATATCGCACAGGCAGCTGAAGGAGGAGATCGCCCCATGGAAGATTACAAGAGAGAGTTTATTGAGTTTATGGTGGAGAGCCAGGTGTTGAAATTCGGCCAGTTTACCTTAAAAAGCGGGAGAAAGTCCCCTTTTTTTATGAACGCGGGGGCCTATGTCACCGGTTCCCAGCTGATCAGGCTGGGCCAGTACTACGCCAAGGCCATCCATGACCATTACGGAGAGGATTTTGACGTGTTGTTCGGGCCGGCTTACAAGGGCATCCCCTTAAGCGTGGCCACCACCATGGCCTTTAGCCAGCTGTACGGCAAGGACATCCGGTACTGCTCTAACCGCAAGGAGGAGAAGGACCACGGGGACGCGGGCATTTTGCTGGGCAGCCCCATTAAGGACGGGGACCGGGTGGTGATCATTGAGGACGTGACCACCTCCGGGAAGTCCATTGAGGAGACTTTTCCCATCTTAAAGGCCCAGGGGGATGTTGAGATTGTGGGTCTTATGGTGTCCTTAAACCGCATGGAGCGGGGGAAAGGGACAAAGAGCGCCCTGGAGGAGATCCAGGAGCTTTACGGGTTTAAGGCCAACGCCATTGTCACCATGGCGGATGTGGTGGAGTGCCTGTACAACCGGGAGTGCCAGGGGCAGATCCTCATCGACCACAAGCTGAAGGCGGACATTGACGCTTACTATGAGCAGTACGGGGTGAGATAGGAAAGCGGGAAAACGCGGCAGAGAAAGGAGAGTGAGGTATGGAGCGGATCTACAAGACGATGAGAAATATCGGAGCCGCCAATATTGCGGTGGGAGTGGTTTTGATCAGCCTTGGTCTGATCGCCGGGACAGTGTCCATTGTCACAGGCGCTCTTTTGCTGAAGAGAAAATCAGAGATCACATTTTAGAAACGGCTGGCAGTATTCCGGGACGGGGTACTGCCGTTTTCGGCAGCTTTTGGCGGCTGGGGGCCGATGATCCATTTGGAGCGAAAGTTCAGCAAGGCCACGGGAGTTTATATGATTCGAAATACCACGAAAAATCAGAAGCTGGGCTGGGTGCTGTTTGTTCTGTACCTGATTGCCCTGGTTTATTTTATGTTTTTTGCCGAATCTTTCGGAAGAGGCGGCAATACGAAGGCGGGCTACGCCTACAATCTGGAATTATTGAAAGAGATCCGGCGTTTTATTGTCTACAGAAAGCAGTTGGGGTGGAAAGCGGTTATCCTTAATCTGGGGGGCAATGTGGCAGGGTTTATGCCCTTTGGATTTTTTCTGCCCATTGTCAGCAGGAGAGGACGGCGGTGGTACAATACTTTTTTACTTGGATTTTTCTTAAGTTTCTGCATTGAGACCACTCAGCTGATCTTTAAGGTGGGAAGCTTTGATGTGGATGACTTATTATTAAATACAATCGGCGGGATTTTGGGATTTCTGTGTTACAAGAAGGTACAGGGGATCCGCATAAGGAGGAAACGGCGTGCCGCAAAGATCAGGGAGACGCCAGAAGACGGCAGGTAGGAACAACAAAAGACAGATAAGGGACACAACAGCGCGGCAGACCGGAGCATATCCGGGGCCGGGCGGCGGACAGATGAGCGCGGATTTGGAGCAGGAGATGAGCATTCTCCAAAAGTATCTGGAACCGCGAAGGGAGAGAGAGAGGGAGATACAGCGACGGAAAAAGGAGATCATGGCATCTAAGGCCAGAAAAGAAAAGAACCGCAGAGAGATCCGGGAGACGGCCATTGCCAGGACACCCAGGGTATCTTATGTGAGGAAGCCCTTTGCCGTCAGAAGCAAGATAGCCATGGCCCTGGCCGCGGCGGCGCTCCTTTTTGGAGGCGGCGGGCTTTACGGCGCGGTCAAGACCCAGGGGCAGGCCACACTGACCCACGGGGCCATGGGGCTGTGCAGCATGATCCTGGCAGCGGTGGCCGTGTGGTACGGGGGCATTTCATTTCTGGAAGATGATAAAAATTATACATTGGCGAGGCTGGGCATTGTCCTGGGCGTTTTGATGCTGGCAGGGTGGATCGCAGTGGTCGTCATTGGACTAGGAGGTTTGGGATAATGGATTACAGAGAGATGTTTGGTGAGAAAAACAGAGAAATACGGGAGCGGTTTGACCGGGTCATGGATAAGATCGGGCCCATCGGGCAGGAGTTTAGCGCCGTAAAGCCGTTTGAGGAGTATTTCATAAAGGTGTCGGATTTTATTGTCATGATCGAGGAGCTGTATGAGACCGTGGAGGAAGGGCGTTACCGCTCGCTGCTGCTTCCGGAGCTGGAGGAGTGGAATCAGATGCTCTACCAGGATATCCTGCCGGGCCGGTATGAGGAGAGCTATGCCAATCCATCCTTTGCATCGGACCGGCTGGGGGATGCATGGGGACCCATAATGGCCGGTCTGTACGCCGAGATCCGGGGACAGATCGCGTTTGCCATGGAGAGCCGTCTGACGGAGATTACGGTGTTGAATGAGCTGTTTGCGGATATCTTTGATCTGTTTCGGGACAGGGTGCCGGATGTGGAACGGGTTAAGGAGCGCATGGGCCGATTTTACAGAGAGCAAGCGGATCTGATGGTGGGATGGCGGACCCGGGAGCTTCTGGATCCGAAACTGACGTTCGGAAAGGACATTGTCCAACGATGCAATCTGGAAGATATGCGGTATCTCTACTTTTATGGGGAGTATGTGTCCGAGGAGGAAAAAAAGATCGCTGATTTCCTCAACCATCTGCCCCAGGAGACCATTGACAAGATGGCCGGCGCGTACACACAAGGATACCAAAAGGGCTTTGCGGTCATGGGCAAAAAGCTGGAGGGAAAGAAAAGCGTGGCCGTGATCTACGAGCTGGGCTTTGAGCGCATGGCGCGCCGGGCCATGGAGCTGTTTAAGGATATGGGGCTGGAGGCAGTGATCTTCCGGGCTCCCGTATGGTCTGTCAACAAAAATCCCAACCGAAAAAGGGGCTTTTACGGATCTTCGCCTAACAAGCAGTATGAGTATGACCACCGGTACGATACAGCGCTGTATCTGGATAAGGAGTTTACGGACCACAAGGCGGCCGTCCTTAAGGCAGCCTATGAAAGAGTAAAGCAGGAGGGGCGGGAGTACGGCGGCCCCGCTGTCATAGAGACCTTCGGCGAGGAAGGCTTTAAGCCTCTGAACAAGAAGGAGGCCCTTTCCTTAAGCCGGGACCAGGAGAAGCTGACCATTGCCCATGCCAATGAATGTACCCGCATAAGCAATGACTACGTGCCGGGAGACGAGACCAGCTTTACCATCATCGCCTTTCCAAAGCCGTCCATCGGGAAGGACTTTAAGGAAATATTTGAAGAGACCATACGCATAAATACTCTGGACTATGAGGAGTACAAGAGGATGCAGCAGGCGGTCATTGACCGGCTTGACAAGGCGGAGTATGTGGTGATCACGGGCAGGGGGGAGAACAAGACCGATCTGAAGGTGAATCTCCATAAGCTTGCCGATCCCGCAAAGGAGACTAATTTTGAGAACTGCGTGGCCGACGTGAACATTCCCGTAGGCGAGGTGTTTACCTCTCCGGTACTTAAAGGCACAAAGGGACGGCTGCAGGTTGGAAGCGTGTATATCGGGAATTTCCAGTTTAAAAACCTGGTGATGGAGTTTGAGGACGGGAAGGTGGTGTCCTACGGCTGCGATAATTTTGAGGATAAGGAGGCAGGCAGAGCTTTGGTGAAGCAGGTGATCATGAAGAACCATGACACTCTGCCCATCGGAGAGTTTGCCATCGGGACCAACACCGTGGCCTATGCCATGGCCCAAAGGTTCGGTATCGTGGATAAGCTGCCTATCCTTATTGTGGAGAAGATGGGACCTCATTTCGCGGTGGGGGATACCTGCTATAACTGGTCCGAGGACACCGTGATCTACAATCCTGACGGCAAGGAGATCATCGCCAAGGATAACGAGATCTCCATTTTAAGGAAAGAGGATGTGGGCAGGGCTTATTTCAGCTGCCATACGGATATTACCATCCCCTACAGCGAGCTGGGGGAGATCTACGGGGTTGATCAAAACGGGGAGAAACTGCCGGTAATCGCGGACGGCAGGTTTGTGGTACCCGGGGCTGAGAAGTTAAACGAGGCTCTGTAAGGGGCATGGATGGTTACCGTTTACAGGTACTCTGTGAACGTAACCGCATATGTCCCCGTAACAGTACTGACCCATGGCTAATCAGCGGAGTGATTAGCCATGGCGTGAACAGTAACCATGATGTCAGCCGGCAGCATCTGTAAAAAAGGGCTTTCAAAAAAGCGGGAAGTGAAGTATACTGGTTTATAACAGGATTGTTTGATTGTTTGGCGCATGGCGCATAAGGATACAGGAGGATGGGATGAATCTGATCGCCGCAGTGGACAGAAATTGGGGGATTGGGAAAAACGGGCGGCTTTTGGCGGCTATTCCCGAGGACCAGAGATTGTTTCGGGAGGAGACTCTTGGCAAGACGGTGATCATGGGCAGGAAGACGCTGGAGAGTCTGCCCGGTGGGAAGCCTTTGTATGGAAGGAAGACCATCGTGCTTTCCCGGGAGGCAGAAGGAGCGTCAGGCAATGGCGCCTTGTGGGTCTCCAGCGTGTCCGGGGTCCTTGAGGCGGTGAAGGGCATAAGGACAGAGGATGTGTTTGTGGCAGGGGGAGAGGAGATTTACAGGGCTTTCCTGCCTTTTTGTGATACCGCCCATGTGACGTTTATTGATTATGCCTATGAGGCAGATGCCTTTTTTCCGAATCTGGATGAGGATCCGCAGTGGGTTTTGGATCTGGAGACGGAGGAGGCCACTTATTTTGACATTTGCTACACTTTCCGCAGATATGTCAGGAGGGATGGGGGAAGTGTAGTTGGAATATAGAGAAAGCAGCAAGGATCGGCGCGTTGGCAGATTGGCAGATTGGCAGGTCCGTATATGAGCGGAGTTTGAGATTTAGAGATTAGCAGATCCGCAGATTGGAAGATTAGCAGATCTGGGGATGGCGTCGGTTTCAGATGATAAGGAGAGCAGGAAACAGATGAGAGACAGACGGAAGAAGACTTGGGAGCCTAGGGCAGTGATCCGGCGGGCAGCCGTGTTTTTGCTGGCAGGGGCGATTTTGTGGCAGCAACCGGTGACAACGTTTGCAACTTCCGCCAGCAAGGCGGCAAAGGAGAAAAAGGAAGCGGAGAAAAAGCTGAATGAGGCCAATAAAAAGGCCAACGAGGCCCAGCAGAAGATCAGCAACACCCAGTCGGAGGTCACCTCGTTAAGCAGCGAACTGTCGGAGCTGATTGCGGAGATCACGCTTCTGGAAGCGGATATTGAGTACAAGAATGAGCAGATTCACGAGGCCCAGGGAGAGTACGACGCCGCCAAAGTCAGAGAGGAAAACCAGTATGACGCCATGAAGAAGCGGATCAAATACATGTACGAGCGGGGAGAGACGGAATATCTGGATATCCTTTTGCAGGTAAAGAGCATGACGGAGCTTTTGAACAAAAGCGAGTACATAGAAGCCCTGTACACCTATGACAGGGAGAAGCTGGAGGAGTTTCAGGAGACCAAGCTGCAGGTGAAGCAGTACAAGGCTCAGCTGGAGAATGAGAAGGCGGAGATGGAGGGCATGCAGCTGGAGTACGCGGCCCAGAAGACAGAGCTTGAGAATACCATTGCGCAGAAACGGCGGGAGATCGCCAATTTCGATGAGCAGCTGGCAGCGGCCAAGGCGGAGGCGGCGGCTTACACGGCCACTATCGCCAAGAAAAATGAGCAGATCCGCCAGGCCCAGGCAGAGGAGGCCAGAAGAAGGGCCCAGGCGCAGCGGGCGGCGGAGGAAGCCAGCAGACAGGCGGCGGAGGCGGCCAGGCTTGCGGCCCAGGCCAGCAGCGCCGCGGCGGAGAGCACTCAGCTGGGGGATGCCCTGATCGCCCAGAATCCGGGGGGAAATCCTGATTCGGGGAATACACAGAACGTCCAGGCGCCTCCCGCAGCCGAGACTTCACCATCCACCACGGCCGCGTCACAAGGGCCAAAGGCGGAGACCACCAAAGCCCAGACGCCGGAGACCACCAAGGCACCCAGCAGCAGCGGTTCGGGCAGCGGGCAGTCGGTTGCAAATTATGCCATGCAGTTTATCGGCAATCCTTACGTATACGGAGGCACCAGTCTGACCAACGGCGCGGACTGTTCGGGTTTTGTTCAGAGCGTGTACAAGAATTTCGGAATCAGTTTACCAAGAAGTTCTTCCCAGCAGCGTTCCGCAGGCACGGCGGTGGATTACGCGGACGCTCAGCCAGGTGATATTGTGTGCTATGCGGGCCATGTGGGTATTTATATCGGAAACGGCCAGATCGTCCATGCCAGTTCCCCCTCCACAGGAATCAAGGTGGGCAATGCCACATACAGGAGTATCTTAAGCGTGCGGAGGATTTTAAACTAGTATGGCTAAGGCAATGACGAAAGAAGAGAAGTACAGGCAGATGCTCGACACGCCGGTAGAGAAACTGATCCCCCGCCTGGCGGTGCCCACGATCATCAGTATGCTGGTCACATCCATCTACAATATGGCGGACACTTTTTTTGTGAGCCAGATCGGAACCAGCGCTTCGGGGGCCGTGGGGGTCATGTTTTCCGCCATGGCCATGATCCAGGCCATTGGTTTTACTTTGGGGATGGGCAGCGGCAATTATATTTCCAGGTCTTTGGGCAGCCGCAATGAGGATGTGGCGGCCAAGTCCGCGGCTACGGCGTTTTTTACGGGAGGCATCATCGGCGCGGCCATTGCGGTGTTTGGAACGCTGTTTTCCAGGCAGCTGGTATATTTTCTGGGGGCTACGGATACCATCGCCCCTTTTGCCCAGGATTATGCCAGGTACATCCTGATGGCGGCGCCTTTTATGATCACTTCGTTTGTGATGAACAATATCCTGCGGGCCCAGGGCAACGCGGTGTTTTCCATGGTGGGGATCACTGCGGGAGGGATCTTGAACATGTTTCTGGACCCGGTGCTGATCTTTGGATTTGGGATGGGGATATCCGGCGCTGCCATCGCGACCATGATCAGCCAGATCGTCAGTTTTTCCATTCTCCTTTACCAGTGCAACATGCAGAAGGGATGCATCAGCATCCGCATCACCAAGTTTACGCCGACCCTTGGGATGTATGGGGAGATCCTCCATGCGGGGCTTCCTTCTTTCTGCCGTCAGGGATTGGCCAGCGTGGCCACGGTTGCCTTAAATTTCGCGGCAGGGCCTTACGGGGACGCCGCCATCGCGGCCATGTCCATTGTGTCCCGGTTTATGATGTTTGTTAATTCCAGCCTTATTGGCTTTGGCCAGGGGTTTCAGCCGGTTTGCGGTTTTAATTTCGGCGCGAAGCGGTATGACCGGGTGCTGGATGCTTTCTGGTTCTGTGTGAAGGTGGCGGTCGTAATGCTGACCTCGTTTGGGATCATTGCCTTTGTGTTCAGCAGGCCCATTATCACCGCGTTTCGAAGAGAGGACGCTGAGGTGATCCGCATCGGGACGCTGGCGCTGCGGCTGCAGCTGGCCACCATGCCTTTCCAGGCTTGGGTGATCATGGTGAACATGCTGACCCAGTCCATTGGCTACGGCTTTCGGGCTTCCCTGGTGGCCATGGGCAGGCAGGGACTGTTTTTGATCCCGGCGCTTTTGATCCTTCCGGGATTTTTGGGGCTTTTGGGACTCCAGCTGTGCCAGCCTTTGGCGGATATGCTGACGTTTGCGCTGGCTACCGGGATTGTTATGGGGACGTTAAAGGAATTGAGGCAGATGAGAGAGCATGAGGCCGGGCAGGCGCAGCCGCAGCCGTTAAAGCCCGGAGCGTGAGAGGGATGAACGCGTATTCCAGGCTGAAAAAGACTTGGGAGATTGGAAGATTGGAAGATTGGAAGATTGGAGGAGAATGGGGATGGGGAATCTTAAAAAGAGGATTATTAGCTTTTTTATGGCTGCTGCCATGATCCTGGAGCCGGGCGCCATAACATCTTTTGCAGAGCCGCCTTCCTGGCCCGGGGATGTGGGGATCGTGGCTGGGGCGGGCATTGTCATTGACGCGGATTCCAAGACCGTTCTTTTTGGACAGCAGATCCACGTTCCCTACCCGCCGGCCAGTATTTTGAAGCTTCTGACTGCCCTTGTGGTGGTGGAGAACTGCCAGATGGATGAGACGGTGACGTTTTCCTATGACGCGATCCACAATCTGGAGGCCGGGGCCGGCAATAAACTGTCCCTGGCGGAGGGAGATCAGATCTCTGTGGAGGACTGTCTCCACATGATGGTGCTTTTGTCCAGCAACCAGTCCGCCAATGCCCTGGCGGAACACGTGGGGGGAAGCCGGGATGGGTTTGTGGAGATGATGAATGAAAAGGCAAAGGAGCTGGGGTGTTCCCCGGATGAGACTCATTTTGCCAACCCGTCCGGTCTAAATGACGACAGCCAGTATGTCAGCGCCTATGACATGGCCCTGATCGCCGCCGCCGTCTTTGAGAATGAGGAGGTGTTTCGGATCGCTTCCACCAAGAAGTATTCTGTGGGTCCCACCATCAATAACCCAAATGGGGCCAATATCAGCATGGAGCACCGCATTGTCATGGAGGAGAGCAGGGGCAGTGAATATTACTGCGAGGGCGTAAAGGCGGGAAAGACCGGCTACACCTCCAAGGCGGGCAACACCCTTGTGACGTATGCGGAGAGGGACGGGAGACGGCTCATTTCCGTTATTCTGAAAGGGAGCGATAAGTACCAGTATTATATGGATGCCAAGAATATCATGAATTTCGGCTTCTCTTCTTTTAAAAATGAGTCGGTCAACGGCGCGGAGGGTTTTTTGCAGGAGCAGGAGGAGTTTACGTTTGGGGGAAGCGTATACCCTGCGTCTCAGCTGCGGCTGGAGGAGGCGGTGATCACGGTTCCTTTGGCGGCAGGCTTTTCGGATGCCCAGAGAAATCTGGTGACGGACCTTCCGGCAGGCCATCCGCCGGCGGCGGTGGCCATGCTTTCCTACACCTACAATGACCGGAAGGTGGGGAGCGCGTATATCATTGATACGGAGCGGGAGGCGCAGCTGGCGGCGGAAGAGGCCAGCCGGGCGGCCGAGGAGGCGTCCCGGGCAGCGGCAGAAGCCATGGGCGAAAGCCAGCCGGAGGAGAGTACGGCGCAGGAAGAGTCGTCACCGGCGGATGAGCAGGAGAAGGAGGGGAAAGGCGGGGGTATCTTTTCCGGTTTTTCTTTGTCCCAGAATCAGATCCTGATCATAGTGGCCGGAATCGGGCTGGCAGTGGTCGCAGGGCTGGGGATCTTTCTTGGCATCCGCAGAAGGAAGGAAAGGATCGCAAGACAGAAGCGCCGGGAACGCAGGAGACAGCGGCTTATGGAGATCGGATATAATGAGGAGGACTTTGAGGAGCTGGTGAGAAAACGGCGGGAGAGCGGTTCGGGGCGGAAGAAGTAGGGCAGTGGGGATACTTTGATAGGGAAATGGATGTGAAAATCAATAAGCCTACCTTGTACTTGGCGGTGCAGGTAGGCTTGTTTGGATAAAAACTAAGCCTACATCGTTTGTTACTTATTGTAATGTCCTTTACATGAGATGATCACTACTGCATCTTTCTCAACCACGTAGACAAGCCTATGTTCATTATTGATGCGGCTCCAGAATCCGCTTAAATTATCTTTGAGAGGCTCTGGCTTGCGTCTGGGTCTGCGGTAATTTCAAAAGGGATTCTTCTTTCCTGTGCTACTTTTGTACAGAAAATGGTGATTACCGTAGTAAGGCTCATTCCCATTTTTCGGCAGATTTCCTCCACAGATTCTTTTAGTTCTGCGTCCATACGGAAATTCACGCTTGTTTGCGCCATAGGATACACCTCCTTCTCATTTGCTCATATTATATCGTATTTTGAATGTTTGTAAAGTGATTTCTTTGAACTTTTTAATATTTTCTTTACATAATATATCTTTTTTCCTATTTTGTCATTTATATTTTATGGGTCTTACATGAGCCTTCCCTATAAAAAAATGAGGGCCGATCAACCGTATCACGACTTGATCAACCCTCGAAATTATGCCATTTTAAATCATTTTATTAGAACTTTCCAGCTTTCGCCGCTTCCTCAACAGCAACTGCCACAGACACAGTCATGCCGACCATGGGGTTGTTGCCGGCGCCGATAAGACCCATCATCTCAACATGAGCCGGAACGGAGGAGGAACCTGCGAACTGCGCGTCGGAGTGCATGCGTCCCATGGTGTCAGTCATGCCGTAGGAAGCCGGGCCTGCTGCCATGTTGTCTGGATGCAGGGTACGTCCTGTGCCGCCGCCGGATGCAACGGAGAAGTACTTCTTGCCTTTCTCCACACACTCTTTCTTGTAGGTGCCTGCAACGGGATGCTGGAATCTGGTGGGGTTGGTGGAGTTACCGGTGATGGAAACGTCAACGCCCTCTTTCCACATAATGGCAACGCCTTCCGTTACGTCGTTAGCGCCGTAGCAGTTAACTTTCGCGCGGGGGCCGTCAGAGTATGCTTTTCTGTATACTTCCTTAACCTCGCCGGTGTAGTAGTCCATCTCGGTCT
This sequence comes from Clostridiaceae bacterium, assembly GCA_910575585.1. Taxonomy (GTDB): domain Bacteria; phylum Bacillota; class Clostridia; order Lachnospirales; family Lachnospiraceae; genus UBA3402. Next base: position 14,683 of record CAJTGF010000002.1, on the reverse strand, counting down.
CAACGAAGGTAAAGCCGTTGATCCTTGCGATAACCTGAGCCGCGTCCTTTCCAAGGCCGTTTAAGATAACGCGCAATGGTTTCTGACGAACACGGTTGGCCTTCTCTGCGATGCCGATGGCTCCCTCTGCAGCCGCGAAGGACTCGTGGCCAGCCAGGAACGCGAAGCAGTCGGTCTCTTCTTCCAGAAGCATCTTGCCCAGATTGCCGTGGCCAAGACCCACTTTACGCTGGTCGGCAACGGAACCGGGGATACAGAAGGACTGAAGGCCCTCGCCGATGGCAGCGGCCGCGTCGGCAGCTTTGCGGCAGTCTTTCTTGATAGCGATGGCGGCGCCTACGGTGTAAGCCCACTTTGCGTTCTCAAAACAAATAGGCTGAATGCCTTCCACCATCTTATATACATCCAAGCCGGCATCCTTGGTGATCTTCTCAGCTTCTTCGATGGAAGCGATGCCGTAGCTTGCCAATACTTCATTGATTTGTTTAATACGTCTCTCGTATGATTCAAATAATGCCATGATATGTATTTCCCTCCTGAATAATGATAACGGAAATGGTTCGAAATCTAATAAACCGGAAAACGCAAACTCTTAGTTTTGCGATTGCGCAGCGGAAATCTTTCCCCGCGCGTGTATTGGTGCTTTATTCCTGACGTGGATCGATGATCTTTACTGCGTCCGCCACACGGCCGTACTGGCCTTTGGCCTTCTCCCATGCGGTGTTGGGATCGTCGCCCTTCTTGATGAAATCGGTCATCTTGCCGAGACTTACGAACTGGTAGCCGATGATCTGATCTTCCGCGTCCAGGGCGATGCCGGTTACATATCCTTCTGCCATCTCAAGATAACGAGGACCTTTTTTCAGAGTTCCATACATAGTACCAACCTGAGAGCGGAGCCCTTTGCCCAGATCCTCAAGTCCGGCGCCGATGGGAAGTCCCTCCTCGGAGAATGCGCTCTGGGTTCTGCCGTATGCGATCTGTAAGAACAGTTCTCTCATGGCGGTATTGATCGCATCACATACAAGGTCGGTGTTCAATGCTTCCAATACGGTCAGGCCCGGAAGGATCTCGGATGCCATAGCTGCGGAGTGGGTCATGCCGGAGCAGCCGATGGTCTCAACCAGAGCTTCCTGGATGATGCCTTCCTTAACATTCAGAGTCAGCTTGCACGCGCCCTGCTGGGGAGCGCACCAGCCAATGCCGTGGGTCAGGCCGGAAATGTCGGAAACCTGTTTGGATTTTACCCATTTTGCTTCCTCCGGGATCGGAGCTGCGCCATGATGAACGCCCTGTGCAACCGTGCACATCTTCTCTACTTCATGTGAATAAATCATTGTAAAACTCCTTTCAAATAAGTAATAATTGTGAAGTACTTTGCTCGTTAAATTTATCACATCATACTTAATGATATTTTCTCACAAAATGCCAAATTAGTCCAGCCTTTTTTTCTAAAATTTACGGGAAATTTCTTCCGAAAAACAGAATTGTTTGGATATTGGGAATGCCCGTTTTTTATGATATGTGACAGGCATATTGTACAAAGATGGTTACCAAAACCTATAGGTTTTGGTAACTTAATGCTAATTACAAATACTGGTGTATTTTAACATAATATCGTCAAAATTTCAATAATCTTAACCGTTTTTCTTATGGATTTTTACCCAAGATGTTCTGTTGCCAAAACCTATGGTTTTTGGCAACACACATTCCGGATATAAAATGTTAAACCGCAGCGAGGGGGGGAAGAGTGGCGAAAGAGACTGTATGCAAGACCATTCATCAGTACAATAAAACCCGGATCGCGAAAGAAGACATGGACAAACTTAAGGAGATCGCAAAGGATTACCGAGAGGTAAAAAATTATGTGTACCGGCGTTACGGCGGCACTGGCGGCCTGGGAAAGATTTATCCCGGGTATACGGTCCAAAACGAGATGACGGCGTCTGGATACCGTCAGGAATTGGAGATGCCGTCAGTGTATTTTTATCTGGCGGTGTTTGACGCTCTGGAGGATATCAGGGGCCAGTGGACAAGGACGAGGTCCGAGGTGAAGAAGCGGATTAACTGCAATGAAGAGCTGACATTGCCGGAAAAGCATTTTCTAAGATATCTTCTGAAAGTGAACAATGGATTTGAGGCGGTTTTAAACCGCAGGGAAGTGTGTCTGGGGCAGGATCTGCAAAGGCAGTATGACCGGCTGGCAGCCGATGTAGATGTGAAAAAGCTGGAGAATTATCTGCGCAGGCAGGTGAGAACTGTCCATAGACGGCCAAAATCCGATACTGCTGACGGATTTTCTCTGGGAGAGCGGGCTTATCGGTATAAGGATCACGGGATCTATATTACGGTGAAAGAAAAGCGAAAGCGGATTTTTGTGCCTCTGACGGACAATAACCGATATGCAAGACAGATTTACATCCGGCTTTTTTTGGAGGAAGGGAACATTCAGATCATGGTTCCTATTGATGTGGCGGTGAAAAAGCACGGGGATTATACGGCCTTAGTCGGCGTGGCCATGGGAATGACGGCCATGTTTGTGACGGATGAAGGGCATAGTTACGGAGAACGGCTGGGGGAGTATCAGAACGAACTTTCCCGATGGGTCAGGGATCAGACGGCAAAACGCCGCGCCAACACAAAAGCCGAGCCGGGAAGGAAAAAATATACTGCCAAAAAGCGGCGGCTTGAGGAAAGGCTCCATAGTTACATTAATATGGAACTGAACCGGTTTTTAAAGACAGAGAAGCCTAAGACCGTTTATATACCGAAACTTCCCCGTCCTTCCAAGCATGGGGGAAATAAAGCAGTCAACCATTCGGTTGCCATGTGGCAGAGGGGATATATACGAAAAAGGCTAAAACAAAAATGCAGCCAGCAATCCATAAGGATCGTGGAGGTGTTTGGAAAAGGGATTGGCAGCCAGTGCAGCATGTGCGGCAAAGACGGGAAGCGGGAAGACGGGATTTTTTGCTGTCTGGCCTGCGGCTATGAGGCAGAGGTAAAAGTGAATACAGCCAGGAATGTGAAAAAACGGGGCATGGAAGCGGAGAATTTGTGTTAAATATCGGGTCATAAGAAGGACTGCTTCGATAAATGGAGGCCACGAACCTTTTATTTCATCCGTGTATAACGAGAGTTATAAAACGCGGGACCAGGCAGGATTTTATGATAGAAAATTTAATTACGGCATTAGAAGGCAGAGGGATATGCGGGATGTATAGAAAAATCTGCGGATTGGGTATGCCAGGACTCTGTGAACATGGGAATGTTCCCAAAAGGGCGCCAGAACCATGACGTAGCAGGGAGCGAAGCGGCAAGTGCCGCATCATCTGACGGATTTTGCCGCAGATGACCAATATACCTTATTTTAAAAAGAGCCGGGAGGCCATAAGGGATGAGAAAGAAGCAGAAAATGCAGGCAGAGGAGATGATCCGCCTGCTTGGGAAGAGACACGACCAGATTCAAAAGGCAGTGGATGCAGGAGAACCAGAAAAGGCCATGGATCTTTTGGCTTGGTGCCAGGAGCAGGGAATCCGGCTTGGGGAGATGATCGAGGAGACGCAAAAGGAAGACTGCGCGTCTGTTGCGCTTCTGGAGACGTACTGTGAGAGGGTCTATGAGGTCTACGAAGCCGTGGGGCAGTGCAGACAGGTAAATGGCAGGAAAGCAGTCAGAAATTTGCGCCGTGTCCTGGCCCAGATGGAAGACAGCGTGAAACATGATATTCATGTCCGCCGGGAAGCCGTATTCCTTCCCTATAAGGCGTCTATGTGGGATTCTTTGGAGAGTGTCTGGAAAGCTGCGGATGAAGATCCGGACTGTGATGCCTTTGTGATTCCCATTCCCTATTATACGAAAAATCCGGACGGGAGTTTTTGCCAGATGCATTATGAGAAGGATCAGTACCCGGCCTATGTTCCTGTCACAGGGTATGAGGATTATGACTTTGCCAAGCGGCAGCCGGATGTGATTTTTATACATAATGCGTATGATGACTGTAATTATCTGACCAGCGTACATCCGTTTTTCTATTCCAGGAATCTGAGAAAATTTACAGAAAAATTGGTTTATATTCCATACTTTTTATGGGAAGAGGTTGAACCGGATGATAAGGAAGCCGTAGAAAAGATGGAACATTTATGCACGGTTCCCGGGGTTCTCTACGCGGACCAGGTGATCGTCCAGTCCGAGAAAATGCGGCAGATCTATGTAAATGTGATGACGAAATTAACAAAAAATACGTCTGCGGATGAAACGTACTGGAGTAAAAAGATATTGGGGTGCGGGTCGCCGAAGGTGGACAGGGTTTTATACGCGCAAAAAGACAAAGTGAAGGTTCCAAAGGAATGGCTGGATGTCATAAAAAGGGAGGATGGGAGCCGGAAAACGGTTATTTTTTATAATACCAGCATTTCTGCATTGCTTGAAAGCGGGGAGCGGGAGTTTGAAAAAATGCGGGATGTATTTCGGGTGTTTGAAGAAAACAGGGACAAGGCGGCGCTTTTATGGCGGCCGCATCCGCTGATAAAGGCGGCTATCGAGGCCATGAAGCCAGAGCTTAGGCAGGAGTATGAGGAACTGGTATGCGAATACCGAAAAGCCGGGTGGGGAATTTATGACGATACGCCGGATGTGGACCGGGCGATTGCGCTCTGCGACGCGTATTATGGCGACCCCAGTTCCCTGGTGAGATTATGCGAAGAGGCAGGGAAGCCGGTAATGGTGCAGAACGTGGAAGTGCGATGTACTAGTACATCATTGCACTAATTCCCGAGTAAATAGCACTCGCTATCCGCACCCTCCGCACGCCTGCAAAGCTAGACGTAGGCGCCACTACGCCGTCGCTTTGCAGACGCGCGGATGACACGAATATCAAGCACTATTTACTCGCAAATTAATGCAACGACGTACTAGATAAATAAAGGTAACAGGGTGGAGAAAAATGGCAGCAGCGCTGATATTTGCAGGCGGGACCGGACGGAGGATGAATACGTATTCCAAACCAAAGCAATTTCTGGAACTGCACGGCAAACCGATTATTATTTATACGTTGGAACATTTTGAATATCATGACGAGATTGAAACCATTACGGTGGTCTGCCTGACAGACTGGATCGCGGAACTAAAGGGGCTTCTTAGGCGCTTTGGCATAACAAAAGTGGACAGGATCCTTCCGGGAGGAGAGACAGGGCATGATTCAATCTATTACGGGCTTGCGGCCATGGGGGAGACAACAGAGGATGATGAGATCGTTTTGATCCATGACGGCGTCCGGCCCTTTATCAATGAAAAGCTGATCAGCAGAAATATTGAGGCTGTGAAACTATATGGCAGCGCCATCACCGTAGAGGAGGCCAGGGAAAGCATTGTCCGCTGTCTGGATGGAGAAAACGTGTTTGAGGTTCCTCCAAGAAACCAGATGTACACGGCGAAAGCGCCTCAATCCTTTCGGTTCGGCATGATACTTAAGCTGTATGAGAGAGCCAGAAAGGAAGGGGTCCAGACCATCGATTCCTCCCATTTGTGCAGCCTGTATCATGTGCCGATGCATGTGGTGAAAAGTACGAAAAATAATCTTAAGATCACGGAACCGGCGGATTACTATATTTACAGGGCATTGTATGAAGCTATGGAAAATCAGCAGATCTTCGGACTGTGAGTTACGAGGGAGGAGAAGATGGAGTATATCATTGTACAGGCCGGAGGGAAAGGCACAAGGCTGGGATATCTGACAAAAAATAAACCAAAGGCATTGGTGCCTGTGGAGAATCTTCCCATGATATTTTACCTGTTTCGGAAATATCCCGGCAAACGGTTTTTGATCATTGCGGATTACAAAAAAGAAGTGCTGCGGGAATACTTATCCGTATTTGCGGATGTAAAGTATCAGGTGGTGGATGCGCAAGGAACCGGGACGTGTTCCGGTATCGGGAAGGCAATGGCGCGTATTCCGGATGGGGAACCGTTTATGCTGGTGTGGTCGGATCTGATCCTGCCAGAAGAATTTAAGCTGCCGGAAAACTATGGATCAGAAAAGAACGGTGTTTGCAGGGATTATATAGGAATATCCGAAACATTTCCCTGCAGGTGGAAGTATGAAAAAGGAACTTTTACAGAAGAGGGATCCATAGAACATGGGGTTGGGGGACTTTTTTTGTTTTCAGAAAAGAGGAAGCTTAAGGATGTACCGGAAAGCGGGGAATTTGTGCGCTGGCTGCAGCAAAAGGGCATGAAGTTTCAGACGATCAGCCTGGCAGGCGCCAGGGAATGGGGGCTTCTTGAGGAATACGAAAAACTGGAACAGGTCAAATGCCGCCCCTTTAACCGCATCACCATAGACAAAGACCGGCTGATCAAAGAGCCCATAGACACCCAGGGAGAAAAACTGGCTGTCCGGGAAAGCGCCTGGTATGATAAGGCAAGGCAGCTGGGCATTAAGGAACTGCCCCGCATCTACAAAACCCGGCCGTTAAACATGGAATATATAGAGGGAAAAAATGTTTATGAATGCCAGATGTCCTATGCCGAAAAGAAAAAGGTGCTGACGAGTTTGGTCAACGCCCTGAAACGGCTCCATGGATCCGGCCGGATCCCGGCTGATTCCTTTAGTATGAAAGAAGCGTATTTTAACAAGACCATGGAGCGGCTGGGAAAGATTGAAGATCTGGTGCCTTTTGGAAGGGAGAGAAGCATCTGGATCAATGGGAAAGAATGCAGAAATATCTATTTTTATAAAAGGGAACTGGAAAAGAAGCTGGAGACCCTTACCTGCGAAACATTCCGTTTTATCCATGGGGACTGCACGTTTTCCAATCTGATGATCCGCAGGGACAAAAGCCCGGTGCTGATCGATCCAAGGGGGTATTTCGGATTTACAGAACTGTACGGGGATGTGTTCACAGTTCTGAAAGCGGGATTATATGAAAGAGCGTGCGGCATCGGATTTTGCGAATACGGCGCTCACAGTTCCAGATTTACGGAAGCGGACAGCGGTTCATGGGTGGACGCGGTGAAATTAGATGATGTGGCAGCAAACGAAAAGGTATCTTTTATTAAATTTGATTTGGAAGGAGCGGATATTCCTGCGCTGAAAGGATCAGAGCAAACCATTAAACGATGGAAACCTAAGCTTGCGTTAAGTATTTATCATAATATCGAAGATTTGTGGGAGATTCCATTGATGGTTAAGAGAATGCTTCCGGAGTATCGGCTTTTTGTCAGGCATCATACCATATTTTTATGGGATAAAATCCTGTACGCGGCCATAGAGGAGGATTTAGCGCAATAGAAGCGGTAATGGGAGAAGAACATGACAAAATCATATTCCTTGTTGTCGTTTGACGGACTGATAGACAATGGCAAGGAGTCTTATCTGTCAAGCGCCTGTTTTAACGGACTGATAGAAATTGATCGGGAGTCGGATCGCGTAAGGATGATAAAAAAATTTCCTAAGGAGAATGCATTTATGTATTTGCTGCATCACAAACTCTGCAAACATGGAAATAAGATCATCTTTACCCCGGATCATGCCAAGAATATTCATGTAATGGATATGGATTCCAATGATATGATCTGTGTGGATTTTAAAGGCGGTTACAGCGGCGCTGCCAGATGCATTGATTCTTATGTTTGGGATAATCGGCTATGGCTGTTTTTTTCAAACAGAAGGATGCCGGTTACCTCTATGGATCTGTCTACCTATGAGATCAGGCATTATCCCGAATTGACGGAATCGCTGGAAACGATCGTAAAAGATGAGGACCAGGTGATCTTCTGGGCGGAATTATGGAAAGACAGGGGGCAGGTATACGGTGTTTTCTATGACAGCGGATACCTGGTACATATTGACCTGACCTGCAGGAAAACGGAGATTATCCCGGCAGTACCTGAAGGGAAGAGGATGACCGGGGCAGCGGTTGCGGGAGAGACCGCCTATTTAACGGAGCGGGATTCCTATGAGGTTACGGCGTATTCTCTGGCGGATGGGAACACAAGAACGTATGTGCCGGACCATTCCCTTAATCTGGCGAAAGGAACGGGATATGTGTATTCCAATATTGTAGCTGCCAATGGGAAGATTCTGTTAGTGCCTAATTTTGATAACCGGATCTTATGCATAAAGGATGACCGGATTGCCTTTTTCTGCCATATGCCGAAAGGATACCGTGACATAGAAGAGGACGGGCGAAACAGCTGGAGAAGATTTTACAGTACGCAGCGCTGCGGCAATGTGCTGCGTCTGTTTCCGGCAAAAGCAAACATGCTGTTGGATATTGATTTGAAGGAAGAGAAGGCAGAGGGCAGAAGTTATAAAATGCCGCCGGGATGGATGGATACAGAATACTATAGGGATTATGTTACCCCATACGTAAGGGAATCCGTCAGGAATGCCCAATGTATGTATGAAAATGATGTGGTAAACCTAAACGATTATATTCGGGTTTTGGAATCTGATACTGTGTCCCTGCGTCCGATTCCGCGGACAGAACAAAACGGGAGAGTGATATGGCGATTATTTCAGTAAATTATTATGCCGGATTTATGGAAGAGATCTACAGGAAGCTGAATCAGGTATCATATGAGAAGATTGTGTGGTTTGGGGAGTGTGACCGTTTGTCTCTTGTGTATGATTATCTGGCTGCGGACGGTTATCTTATTTCAGACGTATTGGACAATGACAAAGCAAAATGGGGGAAGGCGGTACGCCGAAACTGGTGTATGCCCTTTGCGTTTGGCTATACAAAGATCCCCAAAAAAGAGGCTGACCTCATTGTGGCCGGAAAGAAGCTGCCCAAATTAACGATCACGTCACCGGAGGAATTTTTGCGCAGAAACGGCACCATTGCCAGAGTGCTGTTTTTGACATCTTCCTGCCGGGCAGATGAAATAAAGGCGCAGCTGCTGGACATGGGCGCGGATCCTGATTATATACTTATTTTGCCCGGCGAGCGAGCGGTATGGGAGGAGGCGTGCCGTTATATTGATGTAAAAAGCGGGGAGAAAACGGCTTTGACACAAGAAAAACGCAAACATATCCTGATCCGCTTATTAGAAGAATTCCGGCGCTTTTGCAATGAAAAGAACCTTCGATATTATCTGGCATACGGAACGCTGATCGGCGCCGTGCGGCATAAGGGATTTATACCGTGGGACGACGATATTGATATCCTCATGCTGGTTGAGGATTACCTAAGGTTTTTGCGGGAATATCCCGGCAGGGGGAACTATGAGGTGCTGGATGTTTCTGTGGATGATAACTATTTTTTCCCCTTTGCGAAGCTGACAGATCATGAGACGTTTCTGCATCATCATGGAATGCCCATTACATGGATGCAGGGGATGTACATCGATATTTTTCCCATGTCGGGATTTGAAAAAGACCGTTCATTTGAAGAGCAGTGGTTAAGTCAGACTTTGCTTGATATTGAATGGTACTGGTACTATGTTTCAAGAAATGTGATCCGTAAGAAATTACCGGATCCCAGGAAAAGGATCTTAGAGGAAAAATTTCGGATCGGGTTTGACAAGGCCGACAAGGTGGGAGTTTTGACCACACTGCCTGCAAGACCCTGGATGCTGGACAGATCCGTATTTGGCAGTGGATGCGAACTGACTTTTGAGGGGAGGACCTATAAAGCGCCTGCCTGCTGGGACCGGTATCTGAAACGGGTGTATGGAGATTACATGCAGATTCCGCCTGAAGATGAGCAGAGGATCCATGGATTTCCGGCATATATGAGGAACATGTAAATGATAGGATCCAACATAGATGATAATAAATACTGGAATGATTTTTACAGAAAGAACCATGGGGATCTAAGTTCTCATACACTGTTTGCGGAATATATTTTTGACCATTGGATCCACAGGCAGAGGACCGTTTTGGATTGTGGATGCGGGAATGGGAGAGATTCGTTATATTTTGGCAAAAAAGGATTGGATGTGACCGGGGTTGACGCGTCAAAAGCCGCCATTGGTCAGATTAAAAATGATGTGTTGAACTGTAAATTTATATGCGGCGATTTCGTCAACGGGCTGAATATTTATGAACAGCGCTATGATATCTGTTACAGCCGTTTTACCATCCATGCCATCAGTCTGGAACAGGAGCTGGCGCTTTTAAGGAATGTACATACTAATTTAAACAGAAACGGATTGTTTTGTATAGAAGTAAGAAGTATACATGACGAGCTGTATGGGAAAGGGGAATGGGCAGGTAAGGATTCGTTTATTTATAACGGCCATTACAGAAGGTTCATAAAGATGGAAGAACTGCTTATCCGGCTGATGGATGCCGGTTTTGGGATTAAGTATGCGGAGGAAAATACAGGATTTGCTCCTTTTGAGGATACGGATCCCTATATTATCCGGGTTGTTGCCTGCAGATAAAGAAGAATGATCAGAATGTTAGAAGAATGGATTAGCCGATATGATAAGGTTCTGCTTATGAGGACGCCGGAGTTTTTTGACCGGCTTGTATCGTTCGGACCCGGCCTAAATAAAATCATTGTTTTAACCACGGCATTTGAAGTTCCCCCAACAGGACCTATTACGTTTCAAAGGATTTCGGAGGATGTGTTTTGGGAACTTTTGGAGCTTTATTTTACATATGAATTCTCGGATAAAATTCGTTTGGTTATGGACTGCGGTATCAATTATGGCAGGCTGTATCATATGGTTGATCAGGGGATTTTGACTTTGGAAGAATATTTGACGGCATTATTAAGCTGAGGAAAGATCAGGTGTAAGCGATGGATCAGCATCATTATAGGGAAATGAAACAAAACCTGGAAAAGCTGCTTGTAAGCGGAGGCGCTTTGGGCAAAGATATTTATATTTTTGGCTACTGCAATGCTTCAAAGGAGCTGGCAGATCTGCTGATGCGAAAGGGGTATCTGGTATCGGCGGTCCTGGATAACAATCCGCAAAAACAGGGGAGTCATTATAAGGGCATTCCCATTATTGGGCCTGCGGAAATTCTTGACAGGGATATGGAGCGCATGCTGATCTGCGTTGTTTCCAGGGCTTACGCGGCCATGGCCCGACAGCTTTATGAGATGGGGTATTCGGGCAGTCTGGAAAAGCTGGTTGAGTATAATACCTTTGCCGAGTATTCGTTATCCCCGGAGACCATAAGCCGCAAAAAGGAGCGGGTGAGAAGAGGCGTGGAGACATTGGCGCGGATCAGAGGAAAATACCAGGGCTATTTTTATCTGATCTGCCCGTTTTCGGCGCTGGGGGATGTGTATTATGCCATGGCATATATGGCGGGGTTTTTTGAGACGCGTCACATCAGCAAATATGTGGTTCTGACAGTTGGCAGGGAATGTTCGGAAATCGCCGCCATGTTTGGGTGTGCCAACAGGGAGGCGCTGTGTCAGGAGGATATGGACGAACTGGTGCAGGCGGTGCTTTTTACAAAAGCAGGGGACGCGTTTATCGCGCATCATGACAGACCTTATGCCAATCTGCTGACACGGGCATTGAAAGTAAAAAGGATTCCCTTTGAGGTTCTCTACCGGTGCGGGGTGTTTGGTCTGGAAAAAGATTTTCCTCCACGCCAGCCCATAGCGCTTCGGCGTTTTTCAGGGCGCGGTTCTATGGAAAAGGGGAATTGTGTGGTAATTTCTCCCTACGCCAAGTCTGTGGCAGGGATTGATGATCAGGTGTGGAAAGAGATCGTTTTCCATTTTCGGCGCAAAGGCATGCAGGTGTACACCAATGTTTCGGGGGAGGAAGAGGCGCTTCCCCATACGCGTTTGCTGCGAGTCGGCCTGATGGAGATGCAGTCGGCGGTGGAGTGGGCCGGGACTTTTATCGGCGTGCGCAGCGGATTGTGCGATGTGATAAAAAACGCGCGGTGCTGTAAGGTGGTTTTATTTCCGGACTGTTATTACAGCGATACCAGATGGAAGGCGGCTGATTTTTTTTATCTGGAAGGGTGGGAAAATATAGTAGTGAAGGAGGGGCAGTATGGGATCCAATGGGCTGATATTATCGACGCTGGCCAAAACGTGGATATTTGATCTGGACGGAACGATTGTAAAGCATAACGGGTATCAAACAGAGGGAACGGATTCCCTGCTTTTGGGGGTAAAAGAATACCTGGAGGAGATTCCCCAAACGGACCGCATCATCATCCTTACATCAAGAAAGAGCCGGTACAGGCAGGAGACCGTCCGGTTTCTTAAGGAGAACAAAATACGGTATGATGAAATTTTATTTGACATGCCCATGGGGGAACGGATTGTGGTCAATGACCGGAAGCCGTAAGGCCTTGACATGGCGGTTGCGCTGAATTTGGACAGGGACCAGTTTTTTCTGCCTGAAATTATAAGGGAAAGGTAAAAAAGATGGAACAAGAGCAGACTTTTCTGATCACAGGGGCTACCGGCATGGTAGGCGGTTCACTGGCAAGGCGGATTCTTAAAAAAGAGCTGCCTTGCCGTATTATTTTACCGGTCAGGGATCTGGAGAAAGCAAAAGAGATGTATAAAGGACTGAAAATGGCCGATAAAGAGAAATTGGATTTTGTGGAAATGCAGCTGGAAGACATAAGGGCGGAGCGGTTTTTCATGCCCGTTGACTATGTGATCCACTGCGCCTGCGCCACCCGGTCGGCCGAGATGGCGGCACGCCCGGTGGAGACCGCGGACAGTATCGTTATGGGGACGAAACATATTTTGGAGTTTGCCCGGAAAAAGCAGGTGAAATCAATGGTGTATGTGTCTTCCATGGAGGTTTACGGAGTGACGGAGGATACCGGAGCATTTGCGGGGGAGGAGGAGCTTGGCATGATTGATCTTAAGGCGCCGAGAAGCTGTTATCCTATGGGGAAACGTATGGCGGAGCATTACTGTCATATTTATTATGAGGAGTTTCAGGTGCCGGTAAAGATCGCCAGGCTTGCCCAGACATTCGGCAGGGGGATCAGTCTTAGAGATGACCGGGTATATATGCAGTTTGCCAGGGCAGTGTTTGAAGGCAGGGATATTGTGCTAAAGACTGCAGGGAAATCTGTGGGAAATTACTGCGCCATTGATGATGCGGTGGAGGGTATTTTTACGATCCTGTACAGAGGGAAGGACGGAGAAGCCTATAATGTGGTCAATGAGGCCAATACCATGAAAATCCTGGATATGGCAAAGCTGGCGGCCGGGATGGCAGAGGGCAAAAAAATCACGGTGAGAATGGAGATTGAGGATCCTGGCCGAACCGGATACGCCCCGGATACGGGGGGGAGGTTATCCGGTGAAAAGCTTAGAAAATTGGGGTGGGCGCCTGAAAAAAGTCTGGAGGAAATGTTTATGGATGTGATAGGGGAGATGAGAGGGGCTTGGTATGCCGGTAACCGTTCTGATAGTCATTAGCCGGGATAAAACGGAAGTTTAGATTCGGCATATTGGGGGATTGCTGAGTCGGAGCTGTTTTTGCCTAAGAGAATCTGTGTGCTGTCCGGGTTCAGATATGTCAGACATTCTGATGAGAATTTGTCGGCAGCCAGCCGTTAGGCTGGCGACCTGCGTGCGCATCAGCGCGCTTCCTCTGTTCCCTGAAAGCGGGAAATCACTGGGGGTGAGGTCCTCCTGTTTTTCCTGGTCTCATCTCACAGGCACAAATGCACCCGGACAGCGCACAGATTCTCTCAGGCAAAAACAAGGTTCGCCGGCTTAAAATTATGCTGGCTAAGTGTTATTCCTGACTGGTTTTATATGTTTCCTCATCTTCTCCCCGTAAGTCTTCACATACAATTCCAGGTATTCGTCAAATGTAACAGCAGTTTTATTGCTTAAAATCTCCATACGCACCCCGAAGAGATCCGCCATGAAGCCCAGATCTGTTATGCCGTTTTTGTGGTAAAAGTGTTTCCGTCGGATCCGTTCCGAAAGATTATCCGCCTTCTGGGCGGTAGTCTCGATCTCAATGATCATCCGGCGCCCTTCATAGTATCGGGTCAGCGCTTTAAGGGCCAGGGAACCATAGCCTTTGCCCCGTTTTTCGCCGTCCATGGCAAAATAGTCCAAAAGGACCTTATCTTCAAAATTGATGGTGATGGCCAGACCAAGGAACCGTCCGTCCTCCTCTATGGAAAGAATATCCGTGACACCTTCCCTGCTTTTTTGGCATATGACAGAGAACGGTTTTCGTTCGCATTTGGGAAAGGCGTTAAGGTAGAGGGTTTCAATCTGTGCCAGCCTGGCCTGATCGTCAGGGTGGAGCAATTCTAATTTCATAATACAATATGTCTCCATTTCTGTTGTTTTGCCTGTATTATACTTGGTATAAAACGGATAATCAAGTATAGGGGGACATTGCGGATTGGTTTGTTACTGTTTACTGGCAATTTCATTAAGTTAAGCGTAATTGCTGTATTGTTGAGTGAGCAAAGGGGCCGATTTAGTCGTGAAGCCAGTCAGAGAAGGAGAGATGTCCCGTCCGGGTTCAGATATGCCAAACATTCCGATGAGCCCAAAACGGAAATCAGTCGGGTATCATCCCTCCTGCTTTCCTGGTCTCATCTCCATGGCATAGATTCACCCTGCCGGGACATCTCTCCTTCTCTGACTGGCAAAACCAGAATTCGCTGGCTAAGGTTTGCTCACTTAAGGTGGTTTCGGTAGGGGACGCTGCTTCAACTTTGCAGCAAAAAATAGCTTCTTTTTAGGGCTTCAAGTATAT
>CAJTGF010000001.1 GCA_910575585.1 Clostridiaceae bacterium | reverse complement strand
GATGAGATCAATGAGGCGCCAGTAGTTTATCATTGGACGTACAAGACCGATGAGATTACCGCAGAAGATATCGCAGAGGCTGACATTGATCCAGAGCTCAAGTACATATGATAATATTTACACAAATATTTCAAGGACAGACTACTAGTGACCAGTCCCTGGAGAAGATGCTGTATCTGGCCAGTGAGAACATCACAAAGAAATGGACCCAGAGATACCGTGGATGGGACCAGGTGCTGAACCAGCTGATCGTCCTATACGGAGAAAGGCTGACACAGTATTTATAAAAAGAAAAAGCCAGGGCGGCTCCAAGTGAAAAGGCAGCCGCCCCAGCCTTATTCCATCGGCATTGAGAGTATTGCCAGAAAAGCCCAGTTTTATTCCGGAGGCCGGGTGTGGGCAGAGCCCACAAAAAGCAGACTTTGAGATGTCTTTATTTTGGTACGAAAAAATCAAGTAACAATGTATAAAGAATCCCCCAGTGGTTATACTATAAATAGAAAGAACTTTCGACAGCAGGAAATTCATGGAATCGACAGCAAAAAACTACATATCGAACTCTTACCAGGGAAACCTAAATTTCTATAGACACAAAATTTCTTACACCCTCACCAGATGCGGCAAATACTTTTTCGTTAGATTCATCTTCCAGTATATAGCAGCGCCCTTTCCTTCCTCCTCTGCTGCGTTATCATCCTCACACCGGCTCGCGGTATGTATCAGGATGTTCCGGATCAAATATCTCATTTGCCCACATCACAGTTACAAGGTCTTCCGTATCAGATAGATTAATGATATTATGCGTATACCCTGGCAGCATCTGTACTGCCTGGAGCCTTTCGCCGCTGACCTCAAACTGGATCACCTCATCAGACCCGATCTTCCGTTCCTGAATCAGCCCATGACCGGAAACAACGATAAAGATCTCCCATTTTCCATTGTGCCAATGCTGTCCTTTTACAGCTTGGGGCTTATTGATGTTTACAGAGATCTGACCGTGATCAAGAGTCTTGATTATCTCGGTAAAAGAACCTCTGTCATCCTTGCTCATCTTCAGATCAAAGACAGCCTTCTCCTTTGGAAGATAACTTAAATACATAGAATACAGCTTCTTCTCAAAGGAACCATCCGGGATCGCCGGCATGATCAGCGTCCGGGGCTGATCTTTAAATTGATTCAAACATTCAACAATATATCCCAAAGCAGCTTTATGTGTTGTAGGCGCACAGCAATAACGTCCGTCTTCTCTTTGTATGGTTTTTACGCCATCAAACTCGCAGTGATGCTCTTTTCCTTCCAGCGCGTCAAACATCTCTTCGATCAGATCATCAATAAAGAGCAGTTCCAACTCAACGGCAGGATCATCCACCGTTATAGGTAGATCATTGGCTATATTATTACAAAAGGTCCCCACAGCGCTGTTATAGTTGGGACGCACCCATTTTCCAACCACATTAGGAAACCGATACACGAATACCCTAGCGCCTGTCTCTTCGCCATACTGAAAGAACAGGTCTTCACCGGCTTTCTTGCTGAGACCATATTCTGATGTTCCAAACCGGCCTGCAAGTGTCGCCTGAATACTGCTGGCAAGCATCACGGGAGCCTTGTTCCCATATTTCCTCAAAGTATCCAGAAGTGCAGATGCAAATCCAAAATTGCCCTTCTTAAATTCCTCTGGATCCTCCGGCCTGTTCACTCCCGCAAGATTAAAGACAAAATCAGCCTTCTTGCAATACGCATCCAATTCCTCGGGTGCAGATGACAAATCATATTCAAAGATCTCTCCGATCACAATACCCGGTCTGGTCCTGTTCTTTCCATCCCGGATGTTTTTCAGATTTTCTATAAGATTACGGCCAACAAATCCTGCAGCGCCAGTCACCAGTATATCCATTATCCCACCATCCTATATTTCTTTTCTCCAAACCATCTTATTTACCGCGCCAACATAGGACTGAATGATCTTCACGATCTTATCCGACACATTGATATCCGTATAATCCGGTACCGGGATCGCCCCGCCGTTCTTTTCTTCTCTAACCATCTCTACAGCAGTATCCACAGCCTGCAGTAACCCCTTTGTATCAATGCCTGAAAGAATAAAACAAGCTTTGTCCAATGCCTCTGGCCTTTCCGTGGATGTTCTGATACACACTGCCGCTATAGGCCGTCCTATTGACGTAAAAAAACTGCTCTCCTCCGGAAGTGTTCCGGAATCAGATACTACAGCAAACGCATTCATCTGCAGACAGTTATAATCGTGAAATCCCAACGGCTCATGTTGAATCACCCGAGGATCCAATTGGAATCCAGATGCCTCCAGCCTCTTCCTTGATCGCGGATGGCAGGAATACAAGATAGGGATATCATATTTCTCTGCCATCTTATTGATCGCGGTAAACAGACTGATAAAATTCTTCTCTATATCAATATTTTCTTCCCTATGGGCAGAAAGAAGGATGTATTTCCCTTTCTCTAAACCTAATCTCTGATGCACATCCGATGCTTTGATCGCATCCAGATTCTCCGTCAGCACTTCGGCCATAGGCGATCCCGTAACATAAGTGCGCTCTTTTGGTAAGCCGCAATCCGCAAGGTAACGGCGCGCATGCTCGGAATATGCCAGATTGACATCTGAAATGATATCCACAATCCTTCTATTCGTCTCTTCCGGCAGACACTCATCCTTACACCTGTTTCCTGCTTCCATATGGAAGATCGGAATATGAAGACGTTTTGCTCCGATCACAGACAGGCAGCTGTTTGTATCGCCAAGGACCAATACTGCCTCCGGCTCCATTTCTGCCATCGCCTTGTAGCTTGCGGCAATGATGTTCCCCATGGTCTCTCCTAAATCTGCTCCTGCAGCGTCCAGATACAGCTCCGGATCTGCCAATCGGAGATCCTTAAAGAATATACCATTCAAGTTATGATCATAATTCTGTCCGGTATGGACCAGGATCGTATCAAAATAGTTACGGCATTTTTTTATAACAGCGGCAAGCCTGATGATCTCCGGGCGTGTACCGACGATTATCATCAATTTTATCCTGCCATTATCTTTCCATTTAGGATATCCCATAGCACAAATATCTCCTGTTCCTGAATGTATCATACTTCTACGGCATGAGGCCGGCCCTCAAGTTCTTCCTTAACATAATCCGTTGTCATGATCTTTTCTACCACACCATCTACATCGAGACGATTCGTATTATGACTTGTATAAGCCTCATCCCCTTCTGTCAGAACATTACCCTCAACATAAAACTTATCATAGTTCAAGCTTCTTCCATCTGGACAGATCCGAAAATAATGTCCCATATCCACAGCTCTTAGCTGTTCTTCTCTGGTCATCAGGGTTTCATACAGCTTCTCCCCGTGACGTGTACCGATAACCTTTTTCTCCGTCCTCCCGAACACTTTCATCACACCATCAGCCAGGTCTCCGATGGTGCTGGCATCGGCTTTCTGGATGAACAGATCGCCTGGCTGGGCATGCTCAAAAGCAAAGGCTACAAGTTCTACCGCTTCATCCAGATTCATTAGAAATCTCGTCATGTTGGGATCTGTGATGGTGATCGGCGCTTTACGCTTGATCTGGTCGATGAACAAAGGGATAACCGATCCCCGTGAACACATAACATTGCCGTATCTTGTACCGGCTAAAACTGTACCGCTGCGTTCAAACGCTTTTTGAGCTCTTGCCTGGACAACCTTCTCGCCTATGGCCTTGGTCATACCCATGGAGTTGATGGGATATGCCGCTTTATCCGTTGACAAAAACACAACTTTTTCAACCTTGTTCTCAACCGCCGCTGTGATCACATTGTCAGTACCGATAATATTGGTTTTAACAGCTTCCATTGGAAAGAACTCACACGATGGCACTTCTTTCAATGCTGCCGCGTGGAATACATAATCGGCTCCGAACATGACATTGCGAACAGAATCGATATCTCTCACATCACCGATATAAAACTGTACTTTGGAACAGTATTCGGGATACCTGGCCTGGAGCGCATGTCTCATCATGTCTTGTTTCTTCTCATCCCTGGAGATCATACGGATTTCAGAGATATCTGATGTCAAAAAGTGTTTGAGTACTGTTGAGCCAAAGCTTCCTGTACCTCCCGTAATAACAAGGCACTTATTTTTAAACTGATCGGTTATGGTTTGCATTGATCATATCTCCTTTACGAAATTCGCAGTATTTCCCGTCCGTCCATTGATGCCCTTTGGCACCTACACACATTCTTTCACAGCCTTAACAACCTTCTCCAGTTCTTCCTCCGTAATATTCGTGCTGCAAGGCAGTGTGATCATCCTCTGCCACAGATTTTGCGCAATATCCAACTTACTCCTTGGACAAGCCAGATATGGGGCTTGCAGATGCACAGGTTTCCAGAATGGGCGCGCTTCGATATCTTCTTTCTTTAACTTGGCGCATATCTCTTTCGCATTCTCCAGATCTGTCCCTTTTGGCAGAACAATCCCTGAAAACCAGCAGGAAGCCCCATCTGTTGCAGGAAAGAAACCAATGCCTTTCTTCTGCAGCTCATCTAATCGTTCCTCATAGTACCTTCTTACCTTACGCTTTGCATCAACGAAACTGCCCAGTCTCTCCATCTGCGCCACGCCTACGGCAGCTTGGATATTTGTCATGCGATAATTAAAGCCAACCTCATCGAAATCATAATCCGGCCAGACACGGGCAGTCGTGGTCAGATGACGCACATGTTCTAACAACTTATGATCGCAGCCGACTACCGCACCGCCGCCGCCGCAGGTGACGGTCTTGTTGCCGTTAAAAGACAGCACACTCATATCTGCAAGAGGACCGAGAGCCTGTCCTTCATAGATCGCGCCTATTGCGCATGCGGCATCTGCGATGAGAGGGATCTGATACGCATCAGCAATACCACGGAATGCCTTCATGTCCGGCATATTACCGAGAGTGTATACCGGCATCAGCGCGGCAACACGCTTATTACGCGCCTTATGGTAAAGCTTCCCGTCTTCTCTCCGCCTGCAGTTGATCTCAATCTCTGTTTTTACCAGATCAGGATCCAGGCACCAGTTGGATGTACGGATATCCATCATCCATGGGTCAGCGCCGCAATGCCGGACGGCGTTTGCAGACGCGATAAATGTAAATGTTGGTATGATAACTAGATCACCATGTTTAACCCCTGCAGCAGTCAATGCAGCGTGGAGTCCTGTTGTGCCGGATGATGTGGCCACAGCTCCAATACTTCCGGTTGCCTGCGCGGTCATATCCTCAAACTTAGTCACATACTCACCAACCGAAGATACATATGTAGTATCTATGCAGTTATCCAAATATTTTTTTTCATTGCCGGTTAAATCCGGCATTGCCAAAGGTATCATGATCCTTCTCATCCTTCTTCTATTTTTGATCAAGACAGATCTGATCACATTTTCCCATCAAGACTCTTCCCCGTCTCAATATGCGCGAAATTCGGAAGATATGAGCCTATGATCTTCACAATATCTGCCTTCGTGCAGCTTTCAGATTCAAATGCGGTATCCAAAGCATGGATCAGATCAGCCACAGCTGCCCGCTTTGGGATCTTCTTATCCGTGATCACGCCTAACGATCCAAAGCTGGCCAGATCCACGGCCTCGCCTTCCACATAAAATTCTTCATATGCTTTCTCGCCGCTTGTGTCCGATACACTGAAATATACAGGATACGGCCGGCCCTCCATCCACTGTGACGCCTTTTCTATTGCCTCATCTTCTGACAAACAATAATCGATCTCATAGCCCATCTCCGCCAGCAAATCCTCTGCTATCTTGTCAAATGCAGCCATCTGCGCCTCTTCAAGTTTTGGGAAGAAGATCGCGCGGTTTTGTCCTAACATTGCAGATAACATACATATCTGTCCGGACTCTTCAGGACTCACGAAGTATCGTTTCACATCTGATGGAGCTGATAACGGCTGATGCTGATCGATCCGTTGGAGAAACCCAGCCGGAAGACTGCCATTGGAAAAAGCCACATTTGCAAATCTGGCTGTCTTTACAGGAAACGCATCGCTGTAGGAAAATATCAGATCCTCCATAATCCGTTTGGAAGCCCCCATAATATTCACAGGATTAGCCGCTTTGTCCGTGGAAACACAGAAATAAGTCTCCGGCGCATAGGACTCCAGCAGATCCAGCAGCCCTTTTGCGCTTATTACATTGTTCCTTAATAATGCTTCCACACTATAGATATCCTTCTCAGACCTAACATGTTTATGTGCGCTGAAGTTAGCCACAATATCAAAACCATAAGAGCCATTGCTCCGTTTATGATGGGTAAACATGCGCTTGAAAGTTATAGAACTATAATCCATAGGATATGGCAGATAAACATCCGGAACACAGGAACTCAGCGCAGCTGATGACCGCAGACAACGGGTCAGCTCCGTTAAAGCGTTCTCATTTGTATCAGCCACAACAAGTTCGGCAGGTTTAAATGGCAGGACCGCGCGGATAAAGGAGGAGCCAATACTGCCGGCGCCTCCGATAACAAGTACTGATTTACCGCCTATGGCAGCCGACAGTTTATTCTTATTTGACAAGATATCCGGATCGAACATGGACGAAGAACGTTTCGTAACATATGTATTTATGAAATCATCTAATCGAAAAGATCTGCGAGGGCCTTTATGATCTTGTTCAATCTTATCAATGATATTCAATACGTAAGCATCTTCATCCAGGCCGTATCTGACCTTTTCTCCATTGATAGCTTTAAGGAACTCCCTTATCTCATCTCTGTAGGGTTCTTCCACAATGTTGTCAGAGTACCCTTCTATATGTTCCTCGGATCCGTAAACCTGCAGTCTCTCTAATCCTTTGGTCTCCAGATCCAGTTTGTATAGATCATCATTGTGTCCGTCCCAGAAAATGTGAACATCCTCTCCTATGATCTCCAGCCTTGTTACTGCTTTCCTGGATGTTACATCAACAGTAAAAGATCCAACGTTCCCATTTTCATGTTTGATATTAAGTACCACGCTGTCAGGAAAATCAATATCTAAACTGGTACATCTCTGGCTGGACGCTTTGATATCCTCCACCTTGCCGAATGTGCTTATGATCCATGGTAACTGTATCGCCATTATCTCCCGTACACCGTTTGTTTCTTTTTTCCCAATGAAAAAGTCCTTATAACTCTCCCACGGATGCCAATCCGGAAGATATTGTCCAACATGATAGATATATGTCAGCGGTTTATGCTGTTTGGATACGATTTCCTTAAAGATCTCCATCTGACGCTTATAGATCAATGTACTGGAGATAAAGATTACTGTATCGTGTTTTTCTGCTGTATCCCTGATCTCATCATATTTGTCAGATGTAAGATTTAGTTCCGTAAATACATGGATCCCGGCGTTTAAAAGCCTTAGTATCATATCAGCATGATGTCCCGGCGAAGTGCAAATAAATGCAAGATCCGGATCCATATTAATACCATCATCCAGTGAAGCTACTGCCTGATGCCCATCATTGATTGCCTGATCTTGCCTATCCAGATCACTATCCACACAGATAAACTTTGCGCCCGGGAGCAGCTCACTTGCAAGCCTTATGCGCCTCCTACCCATAGATCCATATCCGACCACAAGAATTGTCTTGATCATTTTCATCAATACGTCTCCCATCCCATCTTAACGTAAAAAGCTTTTCGCTTTTTCAAATACTTCTTTCAGTCCCTCATCATGCTCCATATAGTAACGATGCAGAACCTCCATCATCTGGAAGTATCATCTGTTACATTCATAAAAAACTTACAAATTTTAATAAAATATATAACTGGTAATTATCCTATCAATGAAATATATCCAACGATTGATGACTTCAACAAAATATCATATATACTAATTGTTCAA
This sequence comes from Clostridiaceae bacterium, assembly GCA_910575585.1. GTDB lineage: Bacteria > Bacillota > Clostridia > Lachnospirales > Lachnospiraceae > UBA3402. Next base: position 414,098 of record CAJTGF010000001.1, on the reverse strand, counting down.
TAAAAATTCTACATATTTAAAATCTGTTTCCGTATCAATATCTACGCTTCTTTCTTTACTCATAATATATGCGTAACTACCTTCTCTATAAAAAAAATGTTCTTTTTGAAACTCTTTAATATCTGCAATATAGATTGCACCATTAAGACGATAAAACATCTCTTCTCTCTGCCGTTGAGCAGCACTATCTTTTTTAATAAATCCATTAAGACTTTGTGTCTCATCTAATACTCCACACCAGTTTAATGGGTGATCAACCTCGCATACTGATACAACCACCAGTGCTTTCCTTTCCAAATATAACTGATATGCTTTTTTTATGTCATCTGATTTTCGCAAGGGCGATGTTGGCTGCAGCAAACAAAATGTATCAAAATACTGTCCCTTATTCTCATAAGTCTTCAGCACCTCTTCCACCATATCCCAAGAAGAAGCTGTGTCAGATGAATTATTCTCACTACGGAGAAATGGAACCTTTGCATCATACTGCCGGGCAATATCTGCATATTTTTCTGAATCTGTAGATACCATTACCGTATCGAACAATTGTGCCTCAAGGGCTGCTTCAATGGAATAAGCCAACAAAGGTTTCGCATTTAACAACCTGATATTTTTATCTTTTAGTCCCTTCGATCCGCTACGGGCGGGTATTATCGCAAGATTTTTCATATATCCATCACCAAAACATTATTAAACCTTTCTTTAAGTCTATTTTCTCTTTTATCAGAATTTTTCCAATCTCCAATATCATAAAATTTCTTTTTTAAGTCGATCTTCCCATTCAAAACCATATCAACTGTCTTTCTAGCTATTTTCTCCCCTGCATTGCCTGAACCATAAGGACTGATCACCGTTTTGCATATTGCTCGGTGTTTGTCTCCCATAGCTCTCTCCATAGCCAAGATCATGCTCTTTCTGTCCGCTTTACAGTTAATAATACTTGCTGATTGCAGTCTCCCCCGCTGCCTGTCGCCAATATTGACAGTAGGGACTTTGAATGCCGGAGCCTCAATGATACCGCTCGATGAATTACCAAATACAAATTCCGCATGTTTCATCAGTGACAGATACCGATGGATGCCCAGAGATGTAAATACATGCAGGTTATCAACCGCTTTCTCCGCCTCATCCAGCAATTCATTGATTCTGGCGCCGCCCTGGTCAGCGTTGGATTTCGTAACGATAAAGTTCAACTGCGGGTATGCCTTGATCGCCTCCACAAATTCATTCACCTGATCATCCACGCATCCATCTTCCATCGTTACCGGATGATAGGTGCAGACTGCATATCTGCAATCTCCCAAGCCAACACTATTCAAAGCTTCTGTTTTATTCATATCAGCAACACGCAGAATATTATCTATACTTGTAGATCCGTAATCAAAGACCCTGGCTGGATCTTCGCCCAACTGAATAACTCTTCTCCTGCTTTCTTCATTTGTTACATAATGCATATAGCTGATCTTCGTGATCGAATGGCGGATCCATTCATCAAGAGCGCCTTCGGTTGTATCACCGCCGCAAAGATGAAATATGGGAATTTTTGTGTTCCCCGCAGCTATTGCAATCGCCAGTGTTTCATAGCGATCGCCCAGAAGCATCACTGCATGATACTTCTCTGTTAAAAATAAATCTGTAAATTTAATAAGCGCATCCGCCTGATTGGCAGATATATCCCTTTCTGTATTTGATCTGACAGAAATTGGAATCTGATGATCGATCCTGTCATCTATGTCTTTTATAGTCATTCCATAGGTGTCGCATAAATGAGTTCCGGTAACGATGAGATCAATCTTTAGCCCATTGCTCTCATCCTTTCTAAGTTCTTTAATCACCGGAGACAACAGACCATATTCAGCTCTTGTTGCAGTTATTACCGCTATCTTTTTCATAGTTCGATCAGTTCATCCTCGTCAAAATCTCTGATTGCTCTCGTTCCAAGAACCTCGCTCCATCGCATTGGGCTGATACCAGTTCCAGGACGTTTCGTTGTGATATTATCAACAGTCAGGTGCTCCCCTGCCTTAATATTTCTTTTGGCCACAATACTCTTACGGGCAACACTCCTGTTTTTCAACTCCTCATAGGATGGCTTCTTTTCACTTGAACCTAATGCGATCTCAATCTTACGTATCCCATCTACCATTGCTTTCAGCTCATGAGGCTCAAGGCTTGCCCTATGATCAGGTCCCGTAAGTGTTTTGTCTAGTGTAAAGTGTTTTTCGATCACTGCCGCTCCAAGCGCGGCAGCCGCCAAATCCACCTCAATGCCCTGGGTATGATCAGAATATCCTACAGGATATCCAAATTTCTCCTTCAACGTTTTCATCACACTCAGATTTACATTTTCAATAAGCGCCGGATATTCCGTTGTACAATGCAGTATTGTAATATTTTTCGCTCCATTTAATTCTAAGATCCTAATGGCATCCTCAATCTCCTTCATTTCTGCCATACCAGTTGAAAGGATGATATCCTTACCGGTTTTTGCTATTTCAACGAGGTAAGGATAGTTTGTGATCTCTCCTGATGGTATTTTCCAAAGATCCTGAATGGTATCGAGAAAATGGATACTTTCTATATCAAATGGCGTCGACAGAAACGATATGCCAACCTTTTTACAATGATCTGCCAGTTCAATAAAATCTTCGAAACTGAGGAGCAATTTCCTGAGCATATCTTTTTGGCTTTCCACCACACCTGTATTCTCTTTTTGGTAATCTGCCATATGTGCGTTTTTGGATACCAGTAGATCTAACTTCGCAGTTTGGAACTTTACGATATCTGCACCGCATGCATAAGCTTCATCAACCAGCATTTTTGCCATTTCAAGACTGCCGTTATGGTTTACTCCTGCTTCTGCAATTATTAAAGATCTGCTCATAATTCCCCCCTTAGTATTGATAAAAACCTTGGCCAGTCTTTTTGCCTAATTTTTTCTCCCGAACCATTTTTTTTAACATTGGCTGAGGAAGATATCTATTGTCCCCTGTTTCTTTTAACATAACATTAAGGATAGCTAGCACAACATCAAGTCCGATCAAATCCCCAAGTGCCAGTGGTCCCATGGGATGATTTGCGCCAAGCTTCATCGCTGTGTCAATATCCTCCACAGACGCAATACCTTCCGAGTAAATACCGACAGCTTCATTGATCATCGGGATCAACACGCGATTCACCACAAACCCAGGAGCTTCTCTTACTTCTACAGGTATTTTTCCTATATCCATTGCAACTTTCATCACAACATCAATGGTTTCCTGCGGCACTTTATCCGTTACAATGACCTCAACCAATTTCATTACCGGAGCCGGATTAAAAAAATGCATCCCAACTAATGGACGCGACAATTCCGCTCCTATAACTTGAATTGGAAGTGATGATGTGTTTGTGGTAAAAATACATTGAGGACCACAGATCCTATCCAGTTCTTTAAAAACTGCCTGTTTGATTTCGAGATTTTCTGAAACTGCCTCTACCAGCAGATCCGCATTTTTAGCATTATCCTTTGTGCCCATAATTATTTTAGCAAGAAAACTATCCGCATCTTTCCGAGTCATCTTTCCTTTGGCAACTAGTTTGTCAAAAGTCTCAGACAAACTTTTCTTGCTGTCCCTTTCAGATGACCATCTTCCTTTACAAAGATAAACCTTTTCAATCTTGTTGCATTGACAAAACACCTGTGTGATCGACAATCCCAAAGTTCCAGTTCCGACTACTGCTATTTTCATCACATACACCTCCTCAGGATTGTCGAACACCCCATACCTCCGCCTATGCATAGCATAGCAAGACCAGTAGATTTTCCTTTCTGTTTTAATGCATGTATTAAGGTAACCAGTATCCTGCATCCAGACGCTCCTACTGGATGTCCAAGGGCGATCGCTCCTCCATTAACATTTAATTTTTCATCTGGAATGTTCAAGTCCCTTTTAACTGCAATAGACTGCGCTGCAAATGCTTCATTCCCTTCAATAAGATCGATATCGTCTATTGTCATATTCAGCCTCTTCAAAAGCTTTCTTGTAGATGCAACAGGACCAATCCCCATAACAGCAGGATCTACCCCGCCAAGAGCACCTCCAAGCCATTCTGCTTGTGGTTCAATCTTCAGTTCCTTTCTCTTCTCTTCGGACACAAGTATGACCGCTGCCGCGCCATCATTTATTCCCGAGCTATTCCCCGCAGTTATAACTCCATCTGACTTAAAGACTGGTCTTAATTTGGCCAGTGTCTTTACAGTTGTTTCCGGGCGCGGTCCTTCGTCGGCATCTACTATGATATCGCCTCTATATCCTTTAACTAAGACGGGAATAATCTCTTCCATAAAATTTCCATTTGAAATTGCCGCAGAAGCTTTATTTTGAGAAGAAGCAGAAAACTCATCAAGCTCTATCCTTGTGATCCCCCACTTCGCAGCAATATTCTCTGCTGTGATACCCATATGATAATCATTCACTGCATCCCACAAGGCATCTTTGATCATTGTATCGACCAGAGGTGTATTGATCATAGGGCTGCCCATCTTGTATCCATAACGCCCATCCATCAATGCAAACGGCGCATTTGACATACTTTCCATCCCGCCTGCAACCACGATATCCGCCTCACCACTCTGGATCATCCGAGCCGCGGAATTTACAGCATCAAGCCCGGAACCGCATACAATATTCAAAGTTTGAGCTGTTGCAGCTACTGGAAGTCCGGCTTTCAATGCTGACTGCCTCGCAACATTCTGCCCAAGTCCTGCCTGGATCACACATCCCATATAGACATGATCAACCTGTTCAGCACGAATATTGGAACGCAGCAAAACTTCATTTATGACAAGCGAACCAAGATCAACTGCTGACAAAGAAGATAAACTCCCTCCCATTTTTCCAATTGGTGTACGACACGCACCAGCAATATAAACTTTATTCATTAGCGCTGTCCTCCCTTATCTTAATAATCCTTGCAGGGATTCCAACAGCGGTGCAGTTGGCTGGCAGATCTTTATTTACAACCGCGCCCGCGCCAACGACAGTATCCATCCCTATTTTAAGACCTTGTATGATCTGGGTTCCAGTTCCGATATTACATCTGGATCCGAGATCAACGTTTCCGGAAATATTTACTCCAGGATTTATAGTAACAAAATCCCCCATAACGACATCATGTCCAACGGTGCAGTCAAGGTTGATGATACTGCAGTTTCCAATCGAAATATCAACAGTCAAAATCGTTCCGGCACATATAATACTCCCCTCGCCAAGCGAAATCCGGTTAGAATATATTACATTTGGATCGATCAGATTTGCAAAGTGTATATGAGAGTTTTTCTTATATTCCTTATATATTTTTTCTCGAATTCCAGAAGTTCCAATAGCTATGGCGACATAGAGTTCATCCTTGTGATTTACTATATAGTCATCGTTGCCAACTACTTCTTCTGAATTTATTACATTGTCAATAAATCCTAAAAACTCCCAAGTAGGTTTGATCGCATTGATCTTTTTAACTAGCCATTCTACCTCTCTCGCAAATCCTCCGTTACCTACAATAACAAGTTTCTTCATTTATGCCACCTCCAAATATAAATCCCAAAAAGATGGCATCCTAAGCAAAGTTAAGCTAATACCCCCCCGCCCTGCAGTTATTCCATAAACCTTCATGTTATCCTCCACATTAGATAGTATCGTACTGTTAGCTCCTATAATCGTATGATCTCCTATGGAGATCCCCTGTATCACAGTACTTCCCGCGCCAACGAAGCTCTCAATTCCAACATGACTGTTTCCACATAAAATGGATCCTACTGAAAGATGAGAGTAGTCTCCAACTATACATTCATGTTCAATTATCGATCCTGTGTTAATGATACAATGTTTTCCAATCTTGGCAGCTGCGTTTATAACTGCATGCTTTCCAATAAATGTTCCCTCTGCTACTGACGCGAATTTGGAAACATATGCTGTTGGATCGCATATAACCGGAAATTGAAATCCCAGATTTCCGGCAACAGCAGAGAGTTTCTTTCTTAAATTTGCGGACTCTATACTTCCTACCGTTACAAATGCATATGTAAATCCTAACTCTTTTAGTTTAGAAAGATCGCTGTCTGTCCCCGCCACTCTGCATCCAAGAACTGTTGAACCGGCTTCTAATCTGGCATCTATAATCACGGTTTCTTCAAATATGTTCATAGCAAGAGCCGAATCGAGAACTGATCTACAATGTCCGCCACCGCCTATTAAGATCAGCTTGCCCATTACATGATTCTCCGTTAATTCCCATACAGTCTCATTCTCATCTTCTCAAGTTCCGGCAGCTGCCCCATATCCATCCAGTCGTTCTCGCTAACGGGAAATACAGCTACATTCTTACCCTTATGACGCACTATCTCTACAATATCCGGAAATCCCATTGGCACATCGTCTTCCACATCATCAATAACTTCTGGTTCAACTATATAGATACCCGTATTAGTCAAAAACGATATGATTGGTTTCTCCTTCATCCCTTTAATAACACCATTTCTCCCCATATCCACCACTCCATATGGAATGGTAATATTCTTACAGGCACAGATCATGGTGATGACATTCCTGCTCTTCCGATGGAACTCCAGCATGCCTTCATAGTTGGCCGTAAGAAGCGCATCGCAGTTTGCAAAGAAGAATGTATCTTCAATTCTTCCTCGAAGGAGACTTAATCCACCGCCAGTACCAAGAGGTTTTTCCTCATCATGCCATGTTATATTATACTGCCTTTCATTATCTGCAAAATATGCTTTCATCAAATCCCGTTTGTAATTTACGATAATATGAAAGTCGTTACAACTATATGACTGATATTCCTGCATGATAAGTTCTATGATCGGGAGCTCTCCCACAGGAATCAGTGGCTTTGGCAGCACTCTTGTAAAGGGATCCAGCCTTGTCCCCCTTCCTCCTGCATTGATAACTACCGGTATATTTAGGGGGGTACGTATTTTGTGATGCTCTCCAACACCACCTGTATAAACATCAATCACAATTCCGCTTTCATCTATAATTGGAATCGCAATATAATTTCTCTTATGATATAAAACCTTAGCTTCATCTATTGTCTTAGCATATTTAGGCTGGTGATTAGCTGCATCAAGAGCTGCTCCTTCCATCGTCCCTCCAGATAAAAGCCATCTTCTTATATCCCCATCCGTTATACACGAGATAAGAGCATCTTTACTATCTACCAAAAACAGGATCCCAAAAGAATTCTTATTTATCCTTCGCATGGCCTCCGACACTTTAATGTCTTTTCTTCCTATTAGATTTTGCAGTTCATTACTATCCATTTCCTACACTCCCAGACAACTTACATTCCTTTCATTCAGCTGATAACCTTTCCTAGTTCCCCTCAATATCCAATTTAAATATTGAAATCGAACGCATAATTACTATATGATATAAATTTTTCCAAGTTAAACTTGCTTACCCTTTTGTTATATAATAGATTTGATTTTACGATATTTGTCTCGATCATCGATTAGCAATGCCTGAAATTCCCAATCATCAACGAAATACTTGCGTCTGATTTTTTTAGAATTTATTTTAAATCCTCTACGATATAATAGCTGATAAAATTTCTTTAAATTGTACTTTATCTTTATCTTATGTTTTACTACATATTTTTTCCTGTTAAATAAAAAGTCTTTATCCCAATACGAGGCCGATTCGCTTCTCCCATAGTATGCCATAGAAAAATCTACAATTTTCCGATATGCAGGTATCTCATCTATTTTATAATCGTTATAGACTCTTGTTACATCAAAAGGAAAATCTTTTTGTTTTGATTGAAGAGAACGTACAAATTCGTCATAAGATTCAATAAAATGTCCCCCTCTGTATAATGTTACCTCTTTTTCGGGCGGCATTGGATATGGCCTGAGAATATCAAACGGTTTATTTGCGGCAACACATTCAACCCCTGAAGTGCTGTACCAGTTACATATGGAATCAGAAATCATAATCCATTGTTTTATATTATAATCCGAAATTTTCAAAAAACGATCTGGATACTTTTCACTTATAGATGAAAATGATTTGTCATATACCTCCATTGGATGCTTTCTATAGATTATCACGGCATCTGTGTTCGATTCCAGGTATCTATCAAACCATTTTAAGATTACATTTCTTGATTCAATTGATAAATTTCTAAAGTCAAGATTATTATTTTTCCCCAGTTCACTATCAGATGCTTTATTTACCAACGGATTATTGGCAAATGAGAAACTTGAAATAAATAAAACCCATCGCAGATTCAGAGGCAGTTGATATTTTTCAGCTATATCTTTCTTATTTATCCAAAAACTTTCAAACTCTTTTCTTAAAAAATCCAATTGCATGGCTCCACAAACAACTATATTATTTACATCGATTCCTCTTCCCCTGAGAAAATTTGCAAAAGCTTTTCCCCAACATATATTAATTATCTCTGTAGCTTTTCCTTTTGGCATATGATAATCTAGATTCAATTTATCTCCAGAAAGGACTTGTTCATACTGCAAATTAATAAACAGCGCATTTGCTCTGTTGGCACAATAATAGTAATATTTGAAGTCTTCAGAATTATAACAATTAGGAATAAAAATTAATGTTTTCTCTTCACTGTATGTCTGTGAAACCAAATCCATTTTATATACAATCTGGACATTGCACTCTTGTCGTTCTAAAGCTGCTTTTAACAGCAGGCAATTATCATATTCTCTGTTGTATACTTCATATACGATTATCGCTTTCATACATATTCCTCCGTTTAAGTACATTAAGAAAACCTTACTGCTTAATAACTTTGATAATTCTGGATATAAAATCCAAAATCAAAGATCTGTATAGAAAAAAAATAGCCAATGTGGCAATACTAATCATCAGGATATAATTTTTGTCCTGAACAGTTATATATGCAGCAGCAATCATCGCAATCATTGACAAAATCCACCTGTAATACGGTATATTCAAAGGAAATTTAATCTGACAATCTATCATTCTATACCCGGCAATAAAAGCGTAGGAAACCGCTGTCGCCAGACAGGCTCCCATTATTCCCATCTTTGGAATCAGTACTACATTTAATATAAAATTCACAATTCCTCCGCATATAGATGAATACATAATTTGTTTACTCTTCTTCATCGCTGAATAAATAGGCGAATAATAATTTGAGTATGTCAAAAAGACACTTCCCATCAATAATACCGGGGCATACCTAATCGAATCAGCAAAATCGCCCCCTAAAACCATTAAGAATAAGTTATTGTTTAATAACAAAATAATCAAAGTACCAGCACATACAGAAATATGAGTAATGTCAAATATATTGCTGTAAAATCTTTTATCTCTGTCCGACTGATAATCTTTGATCGCCGACAACATCCATGCCTGGGTAAAAATGCCGGTCACTAAAGACAACAATGCCGGTATCTTTGATGCAGCTGAATAAATACCATTTGCACTGCTTCCACATAAGTTCGTCAACATTAATTTATCCACAATATGGGTAAGTCCCCAAGAAATCGAATTAAAAACCAGAGGCGTTGAATATCCCAGCATCTCTTTAAGCAGCACAAAATTATATTCTGTATGAAAAATGGTCCTTATACTGTTGGTACTGATAGCAAGATAAGCGATTGAACTTATTCCTGCTGAAACCATGGACAGAAAATATCCATATAACCCACATTTAAAAATAAACAGAAAAATAATATTAAAAACACCTAGTAATGCATTATAAACTATGCTATCTACCGCAAAAATCACCGTTTTTTCTATTGCTTTCGAATAAAGGCTAAAAGCCGAACGCCACATAGATACCCCTGACACAATCCAGAACATAATATATAAGGAGCCGACAGGTTCATAGAATCTCAATGCAATAGATGCAACAAATAGCAGTCCTGTCCCAATTCCAAGTACTAGAATAGAATCTTTCAATACTTCTTCTTGCCTTTTTCCGTTTTCCATTCCATAACGAAACAATGCATCCTGTATTGCAAAAGAACAAATTGGAATTAAGAAATCCGCTATTGTAGTTATGAGTTCAGCCTTACCATACATCTCCGTAGTGAGTGCCCTTGTATATAATGGAAGCAACAAACTTAGAATAAATTTTGATAATACATTACTAACCGCAAATATCGCAGTATTAGAAAATAATTCTTTATACTTTTTAATCATTATCGAAGTTTTATTCTCACTTTCTCCTCTGCACTTATGTTTCTATACGCCTAAATCTTATCATTGAAACTTCCATTCTTCACGAATCGGCATTCAGTTCCATCCACTGCTGCAAATCCTCAATCAACTGCTGTGTTCTCAGCTCCACCCCCTCTGTAGTTAGATGCGCATTGCTATCATAAAATAAACGATAATCAAACATATAATCCCGATAATCCGAGATAAACGGACACGACAAACCTTCCTTCAACATATTTTGAGCCTCTATAAACTCCTCCTCCGGCACAGTCAACTCCTCCTTTCCTATGTGACATCCGGCCACCAAAAGCACTGCCCCTCTCTCTGACAGCCATTCAGACAATTCATTAATTCTGGCAATTACTGTATCGTTTACAGTCGGGGCATTCACCGGAGATTCAAAGGTATACTTGGAATCAGCTCGTTCTATGACAATATCTCCATATTCATTAAAAGCCTCTCGTGAACAGAGACCTTCCTCTGTCCTATTCCCACTGCCCGACCCAAAAAGCTCCAAACACTTTTTCAGATACACAGGATAAGCTTCCATCATAGGCAAGACATCCTGCAGACGCAAAATCGGCCATAGCTCAAAGTGATTCTCAATTAAGGGATATATGCCACATCTGCCAAAAATCCCGGATACTGGTACATAGATATGGATTCTTAAAATTCTGATTGATATGAAATCCCAGAACCCGGACACTGCCGATTGCCAATTGGGAATATCCTTCAAAATCACAGTATATCTGAAACGCAAAGAGGATTGTAGCCGTCATAAGACTCATCCCTGTCTGATTGTTCCAATTACTGTAAATGGGGTTAATGATACTGGCAAGTCGATCTGCGACCACTACCTTCATAAAGAGCCCATAAGCCATGGTAAGCAGTCCCTGACGCACCTGCTCCACATCAAAACAGGTAGGCTTGTCTATCTAACTCAAAAGATTTTCCGAATGCTCAATAGGCCCTGCCACCAATTGTGGAAAAAAGCGACAAAATGCGCATAGCGAAAATAGTTTTTTTCTGCTTGAATGACTCCTCTGTATACATCCATCGTATATCCCAAAGCTTGAAAAATATAGAAAGATATCCCTACAGGAAGTATCACATCATAAGCCGGCACAGAAATTCTTACACCTATTATCCCGATGATTCGGCTAATGGCAGTAATAGTAAATTCAAAATATTTAAAATAAAAAAGTATAAGCAAATTCAGCAAAAAACTTACGGCTACACCAACCTTTATATAACACTTTTGAGTATAGTCTCGAGACACTTTCTTTTTAATCACATCTATAAAAAGACCGCTCAGGTAAGTTATCATGGTAGAAAACAAAATAAGAACAATATATTTGGGGTTCCAGCACATATAAAAATAGTAACTGGATAGTAACAGCCATATATATCTGATTTTTTCGGAATTACAAAGTATATCATAAAAAAACTGAAAAAAACAGAAATTGAATAGAATTAAAAATCATATTAATTATCCACCTTTATCTACATTGGACTTCAAGCTGTAGTTTATCTCTAGCACGTTTGTTTCTGTACCACCTAAATCCAATTTTTAGATGATATGACAAAAGTACAAGCAAAAATGTTGTATAATATGGAATATCATTCGAAAAAGAGCCAAAAAAATAGTTACCAAAAAAAATAACCATTATGGGTTTCTGCAGTGTCGCCAAATATAAGATATAATAAGGTTTTGTCGTCATTGACTTATTATACAAAAACCCTATTACACTAAATATTAAGATTGGATAAACAACAATACCAATCAAACCAAGATCATGATAAAATGAATATAAAAATGTTTTTGCATTATATATTCCAACTGTATAAAGTAATTGCGTATCAGGATTGTATGTACCTAGTATTTTACTAAAAGTTATCCATGTAGCAGAAAGAAGCGAATATGGACTTCCATGACGAACCAATTTATCAAAAACTTGAAATGTGATCGCAACATAATTGTATATGGTATTAAAATATGCATTTGATGTATTCCCTGAAAATACAACTGATGTGGAACTCATTCGTAGAGTCATTAATAATGCCATTATAATTGCTAGCCCCATAAATATAAATAAAGTTTCTTTCAACTTCAATTTATATTTTCTACTGATCAGAAAAAGACTACCAAGAAAAACAATCAACAGTGTACCTCTGGATACCAAAATATTCCATATGAATATAATCACCCATATTATATATAATAGGCCAAAAACAACTTTTTTTTTGCTTCTTTTTAAATTAAATAATAAATCATATAGAATATATAAGACTGTATAAGGAAGAATTTGTATTATATAGCTCACTACCCTCGAAGTATTTATAGCATTACTCATCATCGTCTTCCTATCGCTGCCACCAATATTATTTCCATATATCTGATACATTTCTACATACATCCAAACAAAAAAGCATGTCAAAAATACTATACCGACCAAAATATACATAAAAAATGTGTAATTTGATGTAATAATTGGATATTGATCGCTACGTCTCAAATGTGTTTTCAATGGAACTGTAAAAATTATACCAACACAAAAAATCTCTATTGCTGTCAGAATAATAATAAAATGTGTATTCAGCGATAATTCGAACTGAACAGGATTCAACTGAAGACAGCTAAATCCAAATGACAGAAGAAATAATCCAAGTGAAATTCCAAATGGATTTAAAGTATCTTTTGTGTTTTTATAAAAATATAGATAGACTCCTATTCCACATAGCATATACATAACAAAGAACGCCATTTATTCCTCCAAATTAAATCCTCACCTGCCATCACTTTAGCATAATCTCTCTTAACTCTCTTAACCCTCTTATCCTACCTTCGTCTCTTTCGCACCTCCCACATCGAATCCGGCAACGATCGTTCCACAACATTGTGCCTCGATGCAAGTAGTAGGAAATACTTCCCGTTGGCTGCACATTATAAATACATCTGCCATTGCGTAGTATTGTGCCAGTCTCTGTCTATCATAAATTCTTCCCATCTCTATGACATTCCTTTTCTTCTTGTTACCCCCCCGACCAGAACAAACGTAACCTTCTCATCTTCCATTCGTTCCGCAAGTTTAAGGACCCATTTCCCACCCTTACGTTCACTCATAATATCCGGTGCAACTGACAATACCACCTTATTCCCCTCTGGTATTCCAAGTTCTTCCCTCAAAGAATCTGCTTCAACTGGATGAAAAATACTGGTATCTATTCCATTATGAATCACGACAATCCGTTTATCCTTTAGAAAAGACTGCCTCACTCGTTCAGCAAGCCACTCTGATGGGCATACAATGGTCATATCCAAATCTGAAAGAAGTTTCTTCTTCCACCGAAACATTTCTTTTGTACGGTCGGCAAACAATGCTTTGGGGTAATCGCGTAGATACGGACAATTTCCACACTCCGTTTTCCATTTTTCACAGTCATAGGCATGCCCGCATTTCCCTGTATACATATATTCACAGTGAAAGGTCCACACCACCTGAATCTTTTTCTTTTTAATATAACTAATCAGCGGCACTATATCTACAAAATAAGCATGCAGTTCGTGGATATGGATAATATCAGGATTAAAATGATCAATATATCTGATCAAACGCTTCGTAGAAAACCTTGAAAAACATCCATTGTATCCTGTTACTCTTGAAAGTGCCGCATGCAAATACGTTTCCCAATCCAGACCAAATTTATAAATTCCTGGTTCCTTTATTGATTTTCCACGACCGTAACAGATGGCTGCCTTGTGTCCTTCTTTTCGCAGATTCGTATACAAATCATAAACAATCTTTCCCGTACTGCTGTATTTGCAGTTTACATCAATCAGTAATATTTTCATAACTACTTCCTTTACATTATCTCCTGATACAGATTCAAATAAGCATTACTCATCTGTTCCTTTGAATAACATTTCTTTGCTATATTGGATAATTGCGTTTTTTCATTCCCATTCTCTAGAAGTTTCTTCGTTACTTCTGTAAGTGCCTCTATATCTCCATATTCCACAAATGTCTCCATCTGATTATCCTCAGATAATTTTTCTGCATTTTTCCTCTTCCCATATTCCGTAATTACCGTTTCCTTTGTTCCACATCGATCAAACCCACTGACTGGTACTCCGCAGCACTGAGCCTCGATACAAGTAGTGGGAAAATTCTCCCATGAACTGCATATAGTAAATATATCCCCCATGGAATAAAGAGTCCTCAAGAGAGTTTGATTGTACACCCTGTCAATCAACACATAATTTCTTCCTCTTTCCAAAATCAGCTCCTTAAGCCCTGTAAATTTCTGCTTCATAAAATCCCATCCTCTCCCTGTAATTAATAAGTCCCCCCTATTTCACATCCAGAAAACAAACTTGGTTCCCTCTTCATTCACCACCATATCATTGATACAGAATATTTTTTACTTCCTTATCCTCATCTCCAAGCCAACCTTCTCATACAATCTTATCCCAAAAGTATAGATCTTTTCCTGGCTCCTGAACTTTTCTGTACACTCTGGCATCTCATGGAACTCCTTCAACTCCTTCTCTGAAATACCAAGTTTACTAGCAACTTCAGTAAAGAGTTCTTTACTCTCGTCTTCAGATAATGGCGGCTGCTCAAGGATCTTAAGAGCATCATTTCTACTCATCTGCCCTGTAATGACCAGTGAACTCAACCATGCCCGTCTGATATCATGACCAAATCGCGTGGGTACCCAGTACCCTTCCAAAAACTTTGTGATTAGATCCTCAAAATGTTTTTGGCCATATGGAACATATCCATACTCTCTGCTCAATGTATCTATCATATCTTTTTTAGTAAAAGAAACATAGTTAAGTGGAGTTACGGTTTTTACCCCATGGATAAATGGCACAACAAATTTATGTTTAAATCCATTGGTAAAACTATATTTTTTTATAGGCTTTGTACTATACTTCTTTATGACATCTTTTAGGTATGTACCATCTCCTGTGGGTCCACCTCCTTTGCCCCATGAAGCTGGATCCGCATATACTTCAGTTGCAATGTTATAGCCGTTCAATATATACTTGATACCCAATTTCCCAGCCAATTTATCGATCACAGCTATAAAAGCATGATCCTGCGGGACATCCAGAGACTCAAGACCAGTACGAAACCATGCCAGCTGCATTTCTCTCATTTCTTCCCAGTCGAGTTTTTCAATATGAAGCTCCACACCTAATTTGTCGGTGATTTTTTGGATATTTTCTTCTGCAACTAATAGATTCCATCCGGCGTCTATATGATATACATATGGCCTCAATCCCCACTCTTTCACAGCCAAGTGAAGCATATATGATGAATCCAATCCCCCAGAAAGGCCGAGGATACAATCATATTCCTTACCTTCACCAGACTTTTTGATAGCAGTGGTAAGCTGTTCCAGCTCCTTCTCATGTCCTTTTCCGTGATTCCACGTAGGTTCAATCCGCTCCTTA
This sequence comes from Clostridiaceae bacterium, assembly GCA_910575585.1. GTDB lineage: Bacteria > Bacillota > Clostridia > Lachnospirales > Lachnospiraceae > UBA3402. Next base: position 398,417 of record CAJTGF010000001.1, on the reverse strand, counting down.
TACTCATTACAACGCATACAGACACCATTTAAGTCAAATATTATGTCCTCATCAGTTGTGTCCATCACACAGCAGTTGCAAATCTGATACGGTCTATTTGATCTACTTTTAATAACCGGATAACTCATCATCTTCGCTCCTTCAGATTAATATCGTAACCTTTCCTATTTGATACAGGGGTGATCTCGCATTTCGCTTATGATATCTTTATACCTCTTCACGATCTTACCTGGTGAATATTCTCTCAGAACAAGGCTTCTTCCATTTTCCCCCCGGATCCTTCTCTGCTTTTCATTTGCTCCTACAAGATCGAGCAAAGCATTGATCCTTTCATAATTGCCGACATCACATCTCCATCCTATTTCATGTTGTTCCACAAATTGCCCTGCTTCATTATTTTCCGCGCATGAAATCACGATCGGTTTTCCCATGGCCATTAAAGAATATATTTTTGACGGAAAGCTGGTCGCTGCAACATGTTTTGCCAACATGATCATGCATACATCACTAACACTATTTACGATCCTCGCCTCATCTCTTGATATATACCCTATGAATGAAACGGAATCCAGATCCTCGTCCCTGACTCTTTTTTTGTAATATCCTTCTCTTGAACCATTTCCAGCTATTATGATCCGTGCCTTCTTATTATGCTTTGCATACTGGATCAGCGGCTCCAAGTCCTGTGCTTCACCAATATTGCCAACATAGCTGATTACAAAGTTCTCTCTATCTATATTGTATTTATCATAGTCATCCGCATTTGGCACTCGTGGACTATATATCGAACAATCAACGAAATTTGGAATCACAAAAGGTTGAATACCAGAAATATCTTTTATCCTTTTCCCCATTGCTTCATCTATAGTTGTAAGTAAATCCATTTTCTTATATTCATATATTTCAATTTGTCGAAGCAGGTATGCCATGATACCTTTTATTCTTCCAGCATCTATCATAGCATCCAGCCACAGATCTTGAAGAATCATTACCGAACTGGCATGCAGCCGTTTTGCTATCCTATGACAATCAATTCCTATGGTCATCGGTGGAGTTTGACAAATAACAACATCTGCTTCTATTTTCTCAATCGTAAGCAGCTTCGTACAGTAATGATGAAATCTATAAAAAGTATCCAGCCGGTCCTTAATATTTCCTTTTCGAGGAACCACATCAATATGATATACAAATGCTCCCATATAATTGCTTTTACGATACCACTTGCTTTTCCCCTTCTCTAAATATTTCTTTTTTCCTTCAGCACGTTCCTCATCATAGTGCGGTGTTGTGGTTATAACAGTTACTTCATCTCCTGATTTCAAAAATTCAGTTGTCATATCAGAAAAAATAAAAGCATTAGAACATGTATCTGGAGGAAAAATTAATGTATATAAAAGAATTTTCATGTATTCACCTTCGTATCTGCAAAACAGAGACATCTCTTCACTATATCTTCTGTCATGATTATTGACTTCTCAAAATCAACTATTATATATTTATCTTCAAAATAACATTCTCTTTCATAGTAATATGTGCCAACGGCTTTATTGATTGAATCAAAATATTTTGCCAAAAGCTGAATCCACCTATTCAATATTGGCGTGATCCATATTTTATGACCATTGGCCCTCGCTATTATCCGAACCATATCTGACGTTTTTACATAATCCCTATTTTGCGGCAAGAATTCTCCTTCACATTCCTTATCAATTATCAATCTAACAAACTCACACAAATTATCGATATAAATCATGGATCTTTTATTGTTGATATCCGGAAATATTGGAGATGTCTTTGATATCCTTGCTAAACGATTATAATTCCCCTTTGCACCGGGCCCGTATACCGTAGGCGGACGTAGTATGGCTACTTTCATACTTCTTTTTATCCTCTTAATGTCTTCTTCCGCTCTTAATTTACTATATCCATATGGAGTTTCCGGTAAAAATGGACTATCTCTGTCAACTACTATGGAGCCATGTTTCCTGTCGCTCTGTGAATATACCGCTCCACTGCTCATGAACACAAACTGCTTCACTCCGGAATCAGCAGCTTTTTCAGCTACATCAACTGCCAGAACATGATTAACTTGTTCATACAGATCATCAGTTGCATCCTTTCTATGCGCGATCCCCGCAACATGATAAACGACATCATATCCGTGAAGATCCAACTCTTTCCATCCATCTCCAATCATATCCAATACTTCCACTTTATAGTCATCTGGATACTTTCCCAGCCATTCTTCTACTTTAGTGCCTATGTAGCTGCCTTTTCCTGTAATAAGAATCCGCTTCATTTTTTGTCCTCAATAATCTCTGCTGCGATCCTTCCCTCTGTTACATGATCTTCCACATCCTTCTGACTAAATACCAACGCAACAGTTTTTATGAATATTTCCATATCCAATTTTAAACTAATGTTATTTACATAATAAATCTCATGATTGTATTTGCTCTCAATGCTTTGATTCGCCCTGCCGTGGATTGATGTCCATGAAGACATCCCCGGCAGTACATCAAAACGTATCAATTGTTCTTTGCTGTAGGTTCCCAGATCATTGATCAAGAATGGACGCGGACCTATAAAACTCATTTCTCCTTTGATGATATTGATCAGCTGCGGCAGCTCATCTATACTTGTTTTCCTGGCGACTCTTCCAGATACGGTCATGCGTTCCTGATCTGTCAATGCCCGTCCATTTTTATCCCGTGTTTCAACTCTCATAGAACGCAGCTTATACATTGTAAAAATTTTCTGATGGTATCCCGGTCTGCGCTGTCTGAATATGGCCGCGCCTTTGGACTCTAATCTGATCCATATGATAAAAAAAAGCATGATAATGGATGCCGGAACAAGCAGGATTATTGCTAACAGTAAATCCAGAAATCGTTTTATTCGCAGATATCGTTTTTGCCGTGCCGTAAATTGATGAGTGCTAACATATGCCATATCATTCTCTCCGCTAATCAATTCTGTTTAGTATTTCTCTTACATTCTCTACTGCAGCAAAGAACCTTCTATACTCGTCCGGATCCCACTTTTCTCGAATTCTTTGCTGAACACCCGATGGTCCCACAACGGAGGGTACCGACAATGCGGTATTTCTGCACCCATGTTCACCCATCAAGACAGAACTCACACTTGCTATGGTCGGACGCATGTTTATAATGGCATCAGCAAGTTGGCAGACACAGGTGGCTATTCCATAATGTGTACGGCCCTTTGCGGAAATGATCCGCGCCCCCATGACCTTTGTATTTTCAGCAATCTCCGCCTTTATCTGATCATTCCAATCAATCCCTGCATCCTTACAGTATTCCCCGACCGGGATGCCTCCTACCGTAACATGGCTCCAAACCGGGACCTGACCGTCTCCGTGTTCTCCAACAACATATCCATTAATAACGCCTGTGCTAAGTCCGACATAATCTGCCACGCACCTTACAAAACGTGAAGAATCCAGAATACATCCGGAACCAAAGACCATTCCATCAGGCAAACCCATCCATTGAGCCGCTTTGAAAGTCAGCACATCCACAGGGTTTGAAATAATCAGCAGAACCCCTCTGCTATAATACTTTTGAATGCTCTCGATGACCGACTTCATGATCCTCACATTTTCATTTGCAAGATCAAGTCTGGTCTCCCCTGGTTTCCTGCCGCGTCCGGCTGTGATGATGATCAGATCGCAATCTTCACAATCACTATAGTCCCCGGCATACAAATCAGCAGTCCCGATGCCCGGAAGTCCGTGCCTGATATCCTTTGCCTCACCATCTGTCTTCTCATGATTGATATCAATCATCACAATTTCTCTGGCGGCGTCCTTTAATGCCAAAGCATAGGCAATGGACGAGCCCACATATCCGGCGCCGACAATTGCAACTTTTCTGTTTCCAAGTGTATACCTTATAGCACGAAGTGCCCCCACTCCGAAGGAGTTTGTATTAAGGTGTACCCTTTGGGTATACCCCTGTCTCATTCCCATACGAACTCTCTTAAATAATAGTAACTTTTCTGGACATCTGCCGGATGAGGTCATAACCATCCCAGATCAGAGCAAAGTCCATGGACTTGCCCATTGGCACGATCCTGTCGATCCCAATAGGTCTGCTCTCTTCCAGGAACTTTCTAAATTCCTCTTCCTTTACTCCGAAATACGTTACTGTCTGGCAGCGGATATCACAGACATTAACAATATCATCCAGACTGTCGATATCCTTCTCAAAGTAAAAACCGCTGTTGTATTTATAGTCCATCAAATCCTTTTGGATCTCGTTGACAGCAAGCCTTGTGATGAGCATATCCTGACTGTTCTCAAGCTTGACCTTCTTCTGTGAGGCAACTGAATACATTGCGTTCAATTTGCCAACAGACTGAACAGGCGCAAGACTATATTTCTCTATAACCAACCCATGAACGCGCTTCCAAAAATCCGATTTTGCCTCTGCTGTCTTGTCCCCTTTCCAAAAGATAATGCGAGGTGAAGTACAGGCATTTTGATCGGAATAATAAGTATCATTATAGAAGTTTTGGATCACTGCATCTTTCCGTTCCTCTGCAAGATAAGCATCTGCATCAATGACTGCGATGGAATGGCGGTCAGCAAATGTGATCTCTGTAGTTCTTGCAGGTATCTTAGACTGACGCAGTTCATCCACCGTCATATCGCCGCCCCAAATAACGCGCACATTACAAAGAGCAGAAAATGCATCCGAGATCTCCTTCATGGGAGGAAATTTCACAAAAGCGATATAGGGAGCCATATTTTTATGATTATGACCAAGCAGTCGGCTGATGGCATCGCTAATGATGCCTACTTGTTCAAAAGGTTTGCCAGGCAAACGCACAATATTTGCATTGCCGGCAAGAAGTCCCGCCGCAAAGCTGAACGCGAAGTTCACAGGCACATTGGAAGGTGTGCTGTGGAAAACGATGCCTTTTCCAAACCGTTCACTCACATCATCATACTTTTCCTTTTCCTGTAACAGCGCCGCTTTTCTGCACCAAAACCCAAAGGTCGCAACATCAGGATATCCTCTGTTCTTTCGCAATTCAGACGACAGATCGTTCAGGAACGAAATAACATCACAATCAAAGGGACGCAGCCGTCTGACATTTTGCATGTTCTCCACAATTTCGGGAGTGCCAACCACATACTGTAATCCTTTAAAACTTAGCTGCATAGGTATCGCTGCACCCCCTTATCTCTGCGTTCTTCAAACGTCCATTGATCTTAAAATACTTTCCCTTGCGCCCGCATGGACAGTCATCAACACCCAGGATAGAACCCTCATCCTCCGTCAGCAAGCTGTGCCCGGGATACGATTCCGGGATCGCGCTCACAACCTGGATGATACCGGTCTCACCAATATCGGCTTCAGAAAAGTCCAGGGGACGGCGGATGATCACATCTGAGAAATTGCTTGCATGGAGATGTCCAAATTCGCACTCCATATAGATGCAGCCTGTCTGTTCCACCATGCCATAGTAGTCATGAATATCATGCAGGCCGCAGACATCTTCCATTTTCTTATGAAATTCATCATGACTCACTGCCTCTGATATCAGTTTCTTCCAACCTCCCCCATGGATAAGGATCCCATTGGAAAGATCAAACGTGATGCCTTTTTCCTTTAATCTGAGAAGTTCTTTGTAGAAATGCTGCCAGATCATGAACGTAAATCCAAACAGCAGGATCTTTTGCCCTTTAAACTTCTCCAGGAACATTTTCATGCCCTCAGCATCCAGCTTCATGTCATCATCCAATGCATATATCTTCTTACTGCCAAAAATAGAGAATCCCAGGATCCCGGCCCCACGAGCGGAAAACATTACTCTGTTCTTGACCACACTGGGACAGTCAATGATGATCATCGGCATGCGGCTGGAGCCGGTGAATCCAGAAACAATCTTCACCATCGTCTTCTGCTGATTGGAAGAAGTCGTCCTGTCAAGATAGATCTTACTGACAGACTGTCCTGTTGTTCCGGAAGATGTCATGGTCTTTACTACATCATCCTGTGGGACAGATCTTAGATCCATCTCCTTAAAAAGGCGGACGGGAAGGAATGGCAGATCCTTATAAGACTGCGCTTTATCCACATCAAATCCAATTGCATCCAGCATGTTCTTGTATTCATAACAATGTTCCCGATGAAGCTTTGTCAACTCCACCAGCCGTTTTGTAAGTAACCTTCCTTTTTCCTCCGCATCCAGCGAATACGGAGGAATGTTCAACATCTCATCAAATATCATGCCCATTCCCTCTGCTCATTGTACCAGGGTCCTATTGATTATCCCTGCCATTTCCTCATAACGCTGATTGATAAAAAAATGGTCTTTTCCCATCTCATAAAAAGCAAATTCTCCGTCAATTAGCTCATCCCATTTTTTCACATCCTCAAGAGCTGTGTCCTGCTGACAATAGAAGAATGTGGTATTAACATGGAGCTTCTCATAGCGGTCGCTAAACTGATAATCAAAAAAAAGTCTATAATCTGACAGCATCGGCTTTATATAGATATCAAAAAACCGCTTGTTCTTCAACATCCTCTCTTCCAAACCGCCAAGCCGTCTCGCTCTCTCAAGGATCCTTTCTTCCGTGGGATCTTCCACTTTCCGCAATTCCAGCCAGCGGTCTTTCGGCGATACTTCAGCCGAAATGAAAAAATGTCTAAGCTGGCCAAAGATTTCTTGACGCGCGATCATCTCATATGCCAGCACGCTTCCCATGCTATAACCCATTACAGCATATGGAAGCCCTTGTTTTCTCCGCTCTTGACAATAAGCGATCGCATCATCCAGCAAGCTTTGGACGCTCTCTGCCAGCGGCTCTTTTGCTCTGGTCCCTCTTCCGGCATATTCGACTGTGATCACTTCTATGCGTTCATCAATCAGATCTGTTAATCTCTTAAATGCCGCAATGCTCCCGCCGGCATATGGAAGGATAAACAGCTGCAATTCCTTATTCTGCATAATATTTTGTTAATTCCTTATATAGGGTCTTGCCAGAATCGTTTTTGGGTATCTCGTCAATAACCAGCACCTTAAATGACACTGGGTTAAGCTTTGTCTTACTAATCACAAAATCTCGCACGGCCCCTGCCACTTTCTCATCTGTCACAAAAATATACATATGATCATCAACACCTGTGCTGGCAACCTCGATGCCAAACTCTACTTTGATAAGACGATCGATCTCATCAAGATTTACACGGTTACCGTAAATCTTCAAGAACCTTTTCTTTCGGCCAACAATATAGTAGAATCCGTCGGCGTCAAACTGAGCCATATCACCGGTCTCAAGCCTGCCATTGCGTTCATCACCTTTGATCAGATCTTCTCCGCGCTTTGCATACCCCAATGTCACATTCTTGCCTTCATAAACAAGTTCACCTGTGGTCAAAGGGTCTGTGATCTCCTGGCCGTCAGCATCTATCAGCGTAAACTTTCCACCGGGGATCGGGATGCCCATGGACCCCTTTTTCTCAACAGCCTTTTCCGGAGGCAGATAACCCATGCGGCTTGTCGCCTCAGCGGCGCCGTACATGACCACAAAATTTCTGCCCTGCTCTGCCGCGTATGACGCAAATTTCTCATGAAGATCCGGCGTGATCTTCCCTCCGGCCTGTGTCATAGTACGCAGGCTTGGAAGCTTCATGCGGTAAAAACGAAGCTTGTCCAGCATTTCATAGGTATAAGGCACGCCGCCAAAGGAAGACGCTTCTGCTTCCTTAAAAAAACTCCAGAACTCCTTCTGCATCAATGTCTTATCAGTCAAAAGCAGAGTTGCTCCAACCAGGAAATGAGAGTTGATAATGGATAGTCCATATACGTAATTCATTGGCAGAGTTGTGATCGGACGTTCCTTATCATCCAGCTTCAAATACTCTGCTATGGATCTGGCATTATCAAGGACATTGGCATAAGACTGACGCACAAGTTTTGGAGAGCCTGTGGACCCGGATGTGGTGATGAGCAAACCCAGTTCCTCATAGAGAGGATATGTTGTCCCATATCCCGTCTTCAGCAGAACATATCCATACGCCTCATGCTCTGTCGTCATTCCTGAAAACTGTTGCTTTTGATCTTTCGGGACCCACAGAAACTGGGGAGAATACGTTTTGAGTAAATTCTCCAAAAGCACCTCGTCAAGATGACTATTAACCATTACCGGGACGATCCCGTTATTAATAAATGAAGTATATCCTAAAACAGACCCCATCTCATTTCTGCACAGCGCGAAAACCAGGCAGCGATGCCCAATCTTATGCGCGAGGACGCATGCTTCATGATCCAGCACATCGTAAGTCATCCAATTGCCAAACTCATCAATAAGGGCCTTTTTCCTCTTATGCACTTCCAGATCCCATATTTTACCCATTAAAATTCAACTCCGTAATCGTCTTTAGCAAGAATTTCCATGCCCTTTTCATAGGAACTAAGATCAATGATGTCATCCGTATCCATCATGATATCAAAAGCATCTTCAAGGGCAGATATCAAACCCATATGGCCTACAGAATCCCACGCTTCAATATCCTGATATTTAAGTCCTTTCAACTGATCCTCACTAACTTCAAGCACCTCCTTAAATACCTTGTCATACTTTTCCAGATTATTCATTTTCTTTTCCCTTTCTTATATTACCCCATCCTTATACCTGAGCCTCTCCGTCAATCCCTATTATTTCTCCAGTAACATATGCTGAAAGGTCAGATGCTAAAAATAGGATCACATTTGCAACATCCATAGGTTCGCCTAATCTTCCCATGCGGACATTTTTAAGATTATCCACAATTTTTGTGTCGCCAATAGCCTGCAATAATCCCGTGTTGATCAGACCTGGAGCAACCGCGTTAACTCTGATGCCATTGGGCGAAAGTTCTTTGGAAGCTGCTTTCGTTAAAGATGCTACCGCTCCTTTCGAGGCAGCATACACAAGTTGTCCTGCCGCCCCCTCTAATCCTACAATGCTTGATATGTTGATGATACTTCCAGATTTTTGGCGGCTCATCAGCTTATTGGCAAGTTGGATCATATTGATAACAGCAAAAACATTGACATCAAACACATCTGCCATCAACTGCTTCCCTATCATGCCGATCACATTATCTCGCATAATTCCGGCATTGTTTACAAGTACATCAAGACGACCGCTTTCCTTTTTTATCCTTTGAATAGCCTTTTTGGCCTCAAGGTCATCCGTTATGTCAAAAACCAGCGGGATGACTTCTGCGCAATAATTTTTGCTTATTTTCTCCGCTGCAGCGTTTATTTCTCTCTCTGAACGGTCTGTAATATAGACCACAGCCCCTTCCTGCGCAAACCGCTCTGCTGTTTTCTTTCCTATCCCTTTTCCCGCGCCGGTGATCAAACAAATTTTTTTATTGAGAAGCCCCATATGCCTTACCTGCTCCCCGGGGAAAATATCGCTTTTGCCGGATTCCCCATAACTGTAGTCTTATCCTTCACGCTTCTTGTGACAATCGAGCCCACTCCAACAATGCAATTTTTTCCCACAGACAATCCCTGCCGAATAGATGCGTTTCCTGAGATCAAAGTATTATCTCCGATCGTGACGCTTCCAAATGTACTGCTCTCACCAACCATAAATACGTTATTACCGATCGTGTTATTGTGCGCCACAAAACAAGCATTGTCTAATTTGCAGCCGGATTTTATTACCGTATTGTCAATAGCCCCTCTTTCTATGATCACAGAAGCCCCGATCTGAACATTATCCTCTATGATCACACCGCCAAATTGAGGCATTGTGACCGCCTCTCCGTTTTCATCCCGATCTGTCGTAAGGCCATCAGCCCCTATGACTGCATTTTCCCTGATCAGCACATCATCGCCTATATACACGTTGCCGATAATTTTTGTTCCCGCTCCAATATAACAATTCTTTCCTATTGTCACGTTACCATTGATATACACATACGGAAATACTTTTGTCCCTTCACCTATCTCAACATTTCCACATGTTATATAATGATCTCGTTCAACGATCTCTCCTGGCAGCACGTAATTTGTGATGCCATGCTCCTTAAAGAAGCGGCAAAACTCAATGTGGGGATCTTTGCAAATACAGACAGCATGTTTGCTAGAAATATCCACTGGCACTTCGACACCATCAGGCCAGAATATCAGACAGCCAAAAACCGTTGCGAATTTACTAGCATTGCTCAGATATTTTTTCTGGATAAACATCACAGAATGATCTTTTGGATTGTTCATAGAAGCCGGGCGGGTGACCACAAATTCCTTCGAACTATCATATGTACTGACATTGACACGAAAATAATCCATAAAAACTCCTTATCCACATCGAAACACACTCTCAAAAGCCTCTGCGTATTCACGACCAGACTGCACTCCCCGATATGCTGCCAAGCCTTCTATCGCCCTTTCCGATCTCGGATGGGGAAACGGTCTCATGACACCCTTGTAAGCAGCCAAAGCCTTCATCTTTACCTTTACACCGTCTTCGCCGATCTCAATAAATGTATTAGGAACAAAACGGTTTTCGGCGGTATTCAAACTCCATTCCGTACTAGAAGGAACTTCCATGTAGAGCAATTCCTCCAATTTCGGCACGCCATCTGTTCTCTGGAACAGACGGCATGCGGCATTGACGGCTTTTCCAGTCTCGTGATGGTCAATATTTGCATCACTTGGATGGTGTGTGATGATCGCCTCAGCTTGCCAATCTATAATGCAGGACTCGATGAACTGGACTAGATCGAGATGAGGCACCGTATTTAATCTGATATTCGGAAAATCAGCATGATATACTTTTTCCACGCCCATGATGCCCATGGCCTCCGCTTCATCGTCTAATAAAGTTGATGAGATATTTGCTCTGGCATCCGCCTTTCCAACAAGGATTGCCACAGCTACTTTTTCCCCCTCTGTGATCAGTTTATGGATTGTTGCCCCTGCCCCCAATACTTCATCATCAGGGTGGGCAACGACTACTAAATAATTCATGCTGATCTCCTTCCTCTTTTTCATTCGTGATATTCAACCATCAATTTTCTATTTCTCACCCATTTCCACCATCTCAATCCCCATTTTCAGCTCCATCTTTCTTCCCATAAACTCCACTGCTATCATCACTTCCCTCTTATGGAGATCCGTTTTTACAATATTGCCCACATAACCTTTCAAAGGCCCATCAACTACCTGTATTTTCTTTTCTTGCCCTGCCACTATTTGGGATAAAGTGGTTTTATGTTCCTGATCTCCAATACCCTCAACAAGTCGCTTTTCTTGTTCACCCAATGCAAGAAAGTAATCCGTCTCTCTCCCAAGCACCTTTGTTAATTTGGGGACCTGTTTCAATTTCTCATACGATTCCTTCGGTCTTTCCGAGATCAAAAATACATAACCCTGAAACAATACTTCCTCTACCTTATTCCAGCTTCCATGAAACTTTTTCAGTCTCTCCCTTTTCGGAACAAAACATTCCTTAATACAATCCTGAGAGATCATCTTCCTGATCATATCAGCAGTTCTCTCTTCCTGCCCGCTAAGAGTCTGTATGACATACCACATTTTCAGCCCTCCACTCTGTTATTCCGGTCCCATGGCGTCCCCCATACTCATACCCCCGCATTTTAGGGCAGGCTTCGCCATCCCGCAGCCATAGATCCCACTGCAGCCCTGCTCTGCCAATATGACCATGAAAACCTGATCCCTGTGCCAATGCTTCAGCGATCCTGTCCTCAATCCTGATAAATCCAAGAATATGCTTAAGATCCCTGGATCCTTTGTGGCGCGAATTTTTTACACTCCAGATATCTCTTTCTCATAAATCTCCAGCCCTATCGTTATCTGCTTTTTACCGCTGCCAAAGGGAATCTCAATCTCCGCCGTCCTTTTATGTCGGTCGATTTTCCGTATGAGAGACTCCCGGCCTTTCAGCGGCCCGCTGGTCACAACAGTAGTCCCGTTCTTTATCACTCCCTTGGATAGCTCAATAAGGGAGCCACTGTCACACAACTCCTTCAGATACGGAAACTCACAGGGAGTCACAAAGACTTTATCATTTCTATTAGAACTCCTCTGCTGCTTTCTTTTCCTTGGCACATCAGCAGCAGCTACAAAAATACACCCCGGCAGAGCGATCCGTTTTTCCAGATGCCACGTTCCGCCGTAACGTATCATACGCTGATACTGAAAACACAACATCTCTTCCATTTCTTCCGAATCTATGATTTTAAGACATTTATCCATAAAATCTGTCTCATTGCCCTCAGGACACTTCAGAAGATACCAGATATTCCTCATCTCCCTTAAAGATCAGTTGTAAACTGGTCGCTTAATAACTAGTTAAGCGACATTTTTTATCTTTTTTCAATTAAAAAAGACAGTAAAATCTATATATATGCGTAAAGTTTCAGATAATAATTATAATTTTCCAGACAAAATGACAATTCCACCCAGTTGACACCTATGAAAAATGATGATATAATCAGACTCGTTATAGAAAAATGATGTTTCTAGGATCGTATAAATAAAAAGTGTCGCTTAACTAGTTATTAAGCGACACTTTTTTAATAGACTGCGGCTCCATTTTCTGTTTTCGTGGGTGGAAGTCCGTAAAAAGCCAAACCATCCATACATTTTACACACGAATCCTAGTGTTCCATCCAGCCAGTAATTAGACTGTCAGAACCGCTCTCCTCTATAAAATTAAAAATCAATTCTGAATTTTTTATTATAGTACTTGATTGCTTTGTAATCGTTTCAATCCCTTCTCCTTTATCTCGTAACTCCTCATCTAACAAAATTTCTTTTTCAATATATTTTTTTAATGCGGATCTTAAATCTTTAAAATCATAAATAGTAGAGCTAACAAAAATCCTAGGTTTCCTCATCATTACCATATTGTTTTATTTGAAGAAATTTGGGTTGTTTTTTCGTTTGCCAATCTTCATAATCTAGAATTTAACAACTATATATCGCAGTATCAGGAATATATAAATTCATTTATTAGATTGGCGAAAAAGGTGATCATCCCTGACCACCTTTTCTGCCTTCCATTAAACACTCATCTTTTCACTTTTCTGAAGCTTCTCCAGAACCATGTCCGCTCCCTGTCTGGTGTCCTCAATGATCTCTTTTGGAGTCATCTGGACATGGCGCAGAGAATTATATTCCCGGATCTTCCGAATATCCTCCAGATTAAAATCCTTACTCACTATCGGTTTCGTCATCATCCTCATCATCTCCTTCCAGCAGCACAGAGGGCGGATAGATCAACAGATCCTTGTAACCTTCCAGTGTCGTGATGGTCTTGACTCCCCGCACTGTCTTTACATTTACGATATGTTTAAAGTTCCAGGATGTAATGATATCACATCCGGCCAGGATCGCTGCAGCGATATGCCTGCAGTCGTCAAAGCTCTTTTTCTTCAGGATACCAAAATCAATGAATTTCTCTGCCAGCTCCACCGTATCCTCATCCGTGTAGAACAGATGGTACTGGATCTGTTTCAGATAGCCAAGGAGGATATCCAGCTTTTCCTGGATGCACCCGCTGATCTCATTCAGCACGATATCAGAGATGTACACTTCATAGCGTCCCTGTCTGAATAGCTCCCACAATTCCAGTGTATCTTTCATTTTTTCCGGTGTATCCAGTTGATATAGGTAGCTGACCACTGAGGTGTCCAGATAAACCTTCAATTTACGCATCGCATGCCTCCCGTCTTTTATTCTATTCTACCATGAAACACCTAAAAAGTCATTCCCTGTATTTTTTAATTTATCATCATTGCAAGGACAGACAGCGTACTTTCCTTTTCCTGTTACAGCACACCCAGCTTCTTCAGCAGCGCCACGCAGTCCTTTGCTCCCTGCACATACAGATATAGGCAGTCGTGATCCGCCGCCAGCAGCGTCGCCTCCACATAATCCGTGATGGCTTTTTTCACATCCTCCGGCAGGTCTTTGATCTTCTCCTGCATCTCCTTGCTCAGTCTGGCCACCTTGTCCTGCAGTTCCTGCTCCTCCGGTGACTGCTCATTGCGCTCGCGCACTGCCGTTTCTGTCATCTCCCGAATCACCATCTCATAGATTTCTTCTCTGTCCATTTTCATTTCACTCCTTTTTTCAACCAACATAAACGGAACTGTTCTGGCAGTCCATATACAAAACCAATAAACTTTTTTACTTTTAGTTTTCACGTTTCTGATACTTGTATGCGTCATTCAGTTCCACCGCGCCGTTGAGACGCCTCACTTCCTCCACGCACTTTGCATGGAGCTTCCGGAAGACACTTTCATCAATCCGGCTCTCCGAATGGTAAGCGATCATATGCGCCAGCATGGAAAACTCCACCGCGATCTTAAAGTCCATCCGGGCCAGACGGTTCTCCGTATCCTGCACCGTGCTGGTCAGGACGGAGGACAGGGACTGCAGCAGATAGTCTTCGGCCTTTCCGGAATTCAGATAGCCGCAGTAGAACTTCAGTAGCTCCGTGACAAACTCATTCCGGGAGCGCACATTGGCGGCTGGCAGGAGACTGTCTGCCATCTCCAGCACTTCCTTCTCGATGTAAAAACCGGTCCGCACCTTTTCCTTTCCCCTGGCCATCCATGCCACCTCCCCTCTGACCGGCACATTTCTGCCCGGTATTCACTTTCTTTCTGCAAAAATCCCCTGAATTGCCTCTCTATATCTTCAAATCCAGATCCGCGCCAACCTGCGGCTGATCTTTCACAGTGGTTTTGCCCGCATCCTCTTCCCGGGCAGCCTCGATGATTGTTTTCATATCTGTGTCATTCAGATAAATCGTGCCATCTTTGGAATTGGAAGCAGCCATTTTTTCATTTATGAGCTGTTCGGCCTTGTTGTAAGCTGATCCACCCTCTGCCTTTTCCGCAGTTACTTCCTCTGCTTCTGCCGTTTTCTTTTCTTCTAATGTTTCCGCTAATTTTTCCTTCCTTTCTGCTGCCTTTTCTTTTGTCTTTTCAAACAGTTTCTCAGAAATTTTCTTCCTTTCTTCCCGCATCTTAGCACTCATTTTTAACATACCATCGTTTCTGGTTTGCATTCTGCAATGATATTTTCCGTTCTCATCAATATAACTGTGCTGATACACTATAGTCCAGCCAGTGGCTTTCGCCATGCCTTCTGCCAATCTAGACATAGACTCAACGCCTTTTATCATGTCTTCCATATCCTTTGCTTTTTCGGGATCATTCTGCATTTTTTCCAAAAGTTGGGGATTGACGGTCAGTGACTTGCCACTTTTGGCTGATGAGCAGACATTTCCAACCTTAAAATCTACGCTTGGAACAAGTTTGGCCAGTTCATTCGCATACTCTGCTGTCTTCTTGGATTTACTGTTTTCTGCCGTCTCCTGTGTTTTTTCTGTTTCCTTCTTTTTCGTGCTGCCTGCAGCAGAGTTTCCCGCCATACCCTGCGCTACATAACTTCTGTAATTGTTTGTAATCTCCATTGCCATAATTTTTTACTCCTTGATAATAAATTTATTTGAAATCCGTTTCAACTGTACAGTTGGCCTATAATATTTCAAGCAGCTCATAATACCAGTAATTCCTTATACTTTCATAGGGAATCTGTATTATCCTGTCTTTTGAACTGCTTTCATAAATACAGGATTCCGCTATGCCAGCCAAACCCGGAAGTTTATAAAATCCGCCGAAGACAATCCAAATTTCTCCTTCCGCATTGTTTTCTTCTAAAAAATCCTCAAAGGCCTGCCTTTCAACATAAACGTATCTGTCATCATATGAAATCATCTGGCTTAATTCCTCGGTATCATAAGAAATAACTTGAGGTTCCCCGTCATAATTTCCCACTAGAATGTCCCTGCTTTCATTGCAGCGGGCATAGGAATGTGTATGTACCGCCAACAGCATGGCCGCAATCATCAGAAAAGCTGTGGCTACCATGCCTACGCACAGTTTTTTCCGGTATGGACGGAAACCGGCAATTTCGCCCATCCTCCTTTTCATGTCCGCAAATTCCCTTTCCCCCGCATAGGTAACGATGGGCGGTGCAGTCTCCGATTCGGAACTCAGCAGTTTGAGGGTTTTCAGCAATACCATCCCATATTCATGAGCCGTCCTTCTGCTGCTTTGTATGCACACCCTGTCGCAGATGTCCTCCATATCTGCACGGAAATGTTTCTGGAAAACTGTCAGTAATGGGTTGATCCACAGGAGGCATCTGAGCATATCCCATGCAAAGCCAAACCATAAATGCCCTAACCGGATATGCGTCTGCTCATGCTGTATAACAGACTTAAGCTCATCTTTGCTGTAACTGTCCGCCATCACTTTCGGCAGGACGATTTTCGGCTTTAACAGCCCGACGGTAAATGGCGTGATATTCATGTCTGTAACATAGATACGGACATTTTCAAACATAACTTTTTCCATTCCGGAAACAGTTCTTTGAAGACGTATCCGTTTTCCAAATATACAGATGGCAGTCACCAGAATGCCTGCCATATAAATGCGGTCACCCCACAGCCATGAAACCGTTACTGCCGTAATCCTCCATGTTGCTTTTAGTACGGCGGCATTTTCATAAAACATCTTCAATCTTCCAAGAAACGGGATGACCAGGAACAATGCCCACGACATCCCCCTTAAAAATGTCCGTTCCGAAAAATGTATCTTCCGGAGCAGCATCACAAGCCCGATCAGCACGAATGAAAATGCCGCACACCGCACAAGCTGAGTAGTGTAATAAGCCGTGCAAAAATTTATAAGGCTGGCTAATTGTCTCCAGTCGGGCATGGCCATCATTCCTTTTTATCCGAGGATTCCGCATTCTGCCCCTTGCTTTTCTCCAGAATCTCCTCCAGTTCCTTTATCTGCTCATCTGTCAATGCGAAGCTCTGCAGCAGTGCCGCCATTGCATTTGTCCCGCTGCCGGAAAAATAGCTGTCCACAAACTTCCTGCTTTTCTCCTTCACGCATTCCTCCTTCTGCTTCAGCACATAGTAGTGGTAAACCCTTGAATCATGCTCATCTACGGTGTATCCGAGGATATCCTTCTGGTTCAGGCGGTTCATCAGCACCCGCACCATCCTCATCGACATATCCACATTCCCCTGCATCCTCTTGTAAACCTCGGAGGATGTCAAAGGCTCCCCGCACGCCCACAGGACTTCCATGATCTGCCATTCACTCGGTGTAATCTCTTCCTTTGCCATACCGTTTCCCTCCTTTCGATTTTTATTTCCATTTTATATATCGGTCAATTATCGTTAATTATTAAGATATGTTGACGCTTTTGTATGGAAGGCTCATACACCACCACCCGAATATGGCATATCGCCATTCGTCCAATATAGGAGAAACGCAAATCGCCGTGTAAGCATATTACCTCTAACCTCCTCGCTTTCCAAGCAATTTCCCTTATCGGGTCGTCCGGCCTGCCTGCGGAAAAGGCAGACCGCCGCATGTGGTGGTAAGCCATCTGCGGCGGTTAGCTTTTGTATATCCTTTATCTCAGCAGCGCCATACTTCCTGCCAATTTGTTTACTTTCTTTTTTGCCCCGCAGATAGCAACCCCATAATAATTCAGTTCCGTTTCTGGAACGTCCTTCATCTTTTCAATAAACTCATCATAGGTCTTGCATCCCTGCGCAAGGTCTGAAAAATCCACCACCGTCAAGTCCGAAAACTCCGGTTCATACAGCTTTTCACGGATAGACTTGATCACCTCCACATTGCCCTTTAAGATCGGCACCGGGAATTCAATGATCCCCAAATGCCCGTTGCCCGTCCTGTCATACACATTCGCGCCTACGACCTCCGGCATCTGCTTCCCCAGCGTGATGCCCATGATCGCCGCCGTGTTCGCTATGATGCCAAGCGGCAGGTTCTCGTCAATCACCATGACACATTTTTCATTCTGTAAATCCATTTTCTATCCCTCTTTTCCGGAGGATTCCGCCTCCTTATTTTTCTGATAACAGCGGTAAAGATAAGCCCTGCAAAAACCTAACCGCCCATATTGCTCCGGCAGTTCTTCCCTTCCCGGAATATCTGCCAGTATCCTTACGATTCCATTTGCCGCTGCAAACCGCAGGATGTCCTCCAAGCCTATATCCGGCAGGTTCCCGTCCGGCAGGAATAAAAGTCCCTGGCGCTTTATCCCGATGGCCGTCTCTCCCGCCATGACATATTCCGTCCCGCCATTCCTATCATACGGTGCGGGCAAACCAAAAAGAGTGCCACATTTCACGGTAAGTCCCCGGCGCAAGCCCTATGAACTGATTGAAATAATTTGTAAAATGGCTCTGGTCTGAGAACCCTGTCTTTATGGCAGCTCCACGGGCGGCACTCCTTCCGATAACAGCTTTTTTGCCTCATTGATGCGGACCGTCTCAAGGTAGCGGTACGGCGTGACTCCTTTTTCTTTTGTAAATGCCCGCAGCAGCGTTGATTTGCTAAGCCCGGCATGGCGGCATATCTGGTCTAAATAAATGCGCTCCGTAAAATGCGCTGTCATGTATTCACAGGCTTTTTCAATCTCCTGCCTGCATTCCGGGATGCAGCTTTCAAATGGCTTCCCGTAATTCTGGATGAGGTATGAAAGCAGGAACAGCAATGTTTCCTCTTTCTTAAACTCCCCTGTCCCTTTCATGACCATCTCATGCAGAGGATGCAGGTGGCAGGCTATTTCCTCATCCCAGATAACATTCTTTGAAAATCCCGGAAGCTCCCGTTTCCCGGTAACTTCCTCCGCCAGATCGCGCATGACCTCCTTAGAAATGTTAAATCCCCGGTAATCAAACGTCCCTTCATCACTCTGTACGCAGGCATGGCTGTCACCCGGATTGAAAAGCACGATGCTCCCTTCCTCTATGGCATATTCCCTGTCATGGCAGGAAAGCACCCGCTCCCCTTTCTCCACAAACCCAATGACATAATGCTCATGGAAATGGCTTGGAAAAGGCTGCACGATTCCCTCAAAACGGTATGCCTCCATCCTCAATTCATCATCGTACACCACTGTCCTTATTTCTTTCTTTCTTCATGTGGATTACCTCCTTGTCAAAAGCCATTTTACCTCTTATTTTTTCCTGCGTCTTGTAAAATATCTTCATTTTTCAGATTTATCGATTTTATTTCCTGCGGAGATTATCTGATAAAAGGAAACGGTTTTATGTGTATTGGGGAATTTAGTTTGAATGTTATATTTTAGAAATAAAGAAATTCATGAATTACAAAAATGAAAAAAGAGCCATTGACCAGCCCTTTTCTCATATTGTCATTTATAGAAATCAAATAATTCTTTCAATTGGTTAATGACTGCCATCGGAAAATGCTTATCCAACAGGTAATATATACTAAATGAATATGAAGCACCTATATAATCATGCAAAATCGTTTTTTTATGCGGTTTAAAACATTTATCCATTATATTAACTTCCTCATATTCAATCCAATGCGGTACATCAAATCCATTGACACCTGCTAATTCTGCAATTATATCACTCGCCACTTCAATAGCTTCATTTCCATGAATAATCAAAGGTCTTTTCCCCATTCATAAATCCCCTCGCAATACGTTTTTTAAACAAACACTCATATATTGTTTTGCATTTTTACCTCAGAGACAAATCAGTTCCCTCATAGCCACTCTGCGGAAAAAACATGCTTCCTTTCTTCCATAATCCTTAAAAATATTTGATATATGATTCAGAAGACTTATTGTTTCTAGATGTGCGATAAGACATGGGCTATAATCTTTTACAAATTATACTTATATACACCATTTCCGTTTTCTCGTATAACATTTTTATCACATAGACACAAAAAAATCTTTTGTATATCCTTATCCTCAATTTTACATTGATTGCCTCACCTATATTTACAGTTTAAATTGATATTAAAGCATTCTCTGTTTCTAGGCGGTAAAACACCCTCAGTAATTATACGCAATTTTGTTCTCACCATTTCTAAAACTACACATTTTTCTCCTTCTGCTTCATTAAGTTTAACTACAGCATGACTATTAAAGCCACTTGTTACAGTTATATATTCATCATCGCTAAAATATAGAGATAACTTTGTAATGCCTTCAATAAATTTATTAACATCGTTCTTCTTTATCCATTTTGAAATTTCCTGTTCAAACTTTTCTTTACTTCCTGAAAAAATAAAATTCATTTTACACCCTCCAATTGTTATTTGTTAATCTGTTGAATGTTTCTCCTAACATAGGTAAATGGACATAGATTATTATACTTATCCCTTTGCATTGGATCATTACATGTTTCATTAACAACTGAATTACTAATTGAATTTAAATCTGCCTCCTTTAAATCTCCTAATCTAACAGATTTCAAATTACGAATTCCATATCCTACCGAAATGGTATGATTTCTGACAAATGTTTTGCAAAAATCTTTTAGCATACATGGAGATAATCTTCCGTTCTTCTCTTCTACTATTTTTATTGTATATTCCTCAAGGGCAACTAACTGAATAAAATCGGTAGGTTCAATATTTTTAGGAATTCGAAATTGACCATTACGATCCCTTTCTATTGTAAAACCAAGACTTTTGACAATATTCATAAATATATTCTGTGATTCAAATATAGAAATATTGCTATCCATGATATCGCACATAAAAGAAAAATTATTTTTTCCTCTTTAACACACATACACACCAGTTTACAACTTTTGAATCATCCATCGTGATTCTTTCCTGGATGCCATGAAAAGATCCGGCATCACAGGTAATCACCAAAATGTCTTTTGTCATTTTCATAGCTCCTTTCATCAGAATCAAAATAACGTAAAAAGGTCAATCCGCACAAGGCAGACTGACCTCTTTGGGCAAGATATACTTGCCTTGTTTCAAAAACATGAATTATTGAATCCCGATACTTTGAATCCATTCTTCCATAGTATCTCTGGAAGTTCCGGCCTCAAACCGCTTTCCCTCCACCCATTCCACAGAATCCGGGCACAGTGTATGAAGGTTCACAGCGCTGGAACCAATCCCGCTGCTATGGGAGGTACAGAATGGAACAATCGTCTTTTCGGAAAAATCATAGCTTTCCAAAAACGTACTGATAATCCTGGGGGCCTGCCCGTGCCAAATAGAATACCCTATTGAGACTCTCGTTATCAATCGTTTCATTATTCGGATCAAATAACTGTGTTGATGTTAATGCAGAAATTTCCTTTCTGCGTTTTTCCGCCTCTTTTTCGTCCCACTTGAGTAATCCACACGTTTTTTCCTCCAAAACCTCAAACGTAGCACATTCTGATTCTTCAGCATACTGGTTCAAATTCTGAAGTTTTTTCGCACGGGTAAAGCATACATCTACGGGTTCTGTGAGAATTCTGAGCCGCCCATCCTGAACCGGAAGGACTTCACAGTTACTACAAATTTTTGAAACGTTCTCTCGCCGTTTGTTCTCAAATGTAGAATCGCCCATCCTACATACCTCTTCCATATGAGTAGGGCTATATACAAATTGTATTTCGTCCATTTTAACATAATTATCCAGTTGTGTATGGAAAACTTCATTACTCTCATATAGTTGATAAACGCCAAAATCCATATATACAAGAGTTTTCTTTTCCAACACACACAACGGAATGTCCTTCGTCTGAAAATCTCTAGAAGTTGTTTTTACTCCAGTGTTCAAAATATTGTCGCAAGCCCGTGCTCTGTTCCAATCGTTCAAACTAATTTGCAACTCCTTACGATCTTTCGTTTCTAAGTATTTCCTTAATAACTGGACACTGTTCATCAGTTCCAACCAGTCCACTCCCGTTGAACACTCGTCCCACCGTTCACAAGAACCAACTGTCTCTAAATAATAGTCTGTAATCACTGCGTCTAACTCTAGTTTTTGTGCTTTCTCCATTTCATCACTATGCATATTTTTCGCAAGCATATCTAAATCATAAAAAATAGCATACGGCAAAACGGCACAAATATCACATCTTAGATTAATTTGATTAAGTCCCTTTTCGGACATCAAAATGTTCGCATAAATATTATATATGTTTCGATAGTGGTTAAAATGCTCTGGGGTTGGGCATTTCCGGACTGTGTATTCCGATTCAACATTTCCTGGGTTAGGACATTCTGGACGCATATGTATGTCATCCAATAGGTGTAATAAAGCATAATAATATTTTAGTTGTATGAGATCAGCGTTCTGCACCTTTTCGTTCTGCACTTTGTCTTTTTCACATTCACGCTGATTCAAATACATTCCTGCGTACTTTGGCAAATCTTTACAGATTTTGCAAACCCAATTAGTTTCACTATCTACCCCCCTCACAGATGGCATGACTATCAATATTTTCGTTCATATTACACACTCCTTTACACGGTAAATTATTGTTACCTAAATTTTGTAAATTAGAAGTTATAATTCATTTAAAGCCACAACATGGAAATTATACCTCAAATCCTTGCAGATTTCCATGCAAAAAAACACTTTATTCGACAGGCATTTTCCATACACAAAAACAGGCGGGCAGGATATCCGGAAATCCTCAGAACCTGCCCGCTGCCTTCTTTAAATCTCCGTCCTGACTTCCACGCCGTTGCGGAAAGTGAATACCACCCTGCCGGCCGGATAGACCGTTGCGTAATCCACAAGCCTGTGGAACAGCTTCTCATTGAAGTCCACCGGCAGTTCCTCCGTTTCGTTAAGCCCCGCAAGGAAGCCGCTGAAAATGTCATACTGAATTTCCTTCCTCTCCCGCTCTTTTTCCAGGCTGTCCATCCGGCTCTCCAAAGCAGCGTACCGACTGGCATACCCGTCATACTTTTTGCGGTAGTCGTGCTGGTCAAGTTTCCGGGTGGCGTTCTCATCGACCAGTTTTTGGATCAGCCCCGCGGTCACCTCCATCTCGCTGCTGACCGCTTCCATCTCTGTGTCAATGGAACCGCAGTCCGCCAGAGCTTCCATGACCGCCCGGCAGTCACCGATGATTTCCTCCCGTTTCTCCATCAGGATGCCGGCCGCCTCAAGGAACAGCTCCTTTATCCTCTGCTCGTACAGATGGGGCGTGGCGCATTTGCTTTCGCCTTTGAACTTGGCGTTGCACTGCCATATCGTCCGCTTGTACTTGCTGTTGGAATGCCAGACCTTGGAGCCGAAGTATTCGCCGCAGTCGTCGCATTTCAGCTTTGCCGAGAACGGACTGCAGCAGTTATGGCTCCGCCCCAGGTCCTTCCTCCGCTGTATCTCCATCTGCACGAGCTGCCACTCCGCAGGCTCGATGATGGCGTCATGGCTGCCCTCCACGTAATACTGCGGCACCTCCCCTTCGTTCGCCTTGCGCTTCTTGGAAAGGAAGTCCACCGTGTAGCACTTCTGCAGGCGGGCATCGCCTTTGTACTTTTCGTTGGAAAGGATGTTCTCCACCGTCCTGTGCCGCCATGTTTTCTTTCCCGTCGGCGTCGGGATGCCTTTATCCGTGAGGTACTTTGCGATAGCATAAGGCGTCTGCCCCTGCATGAACATCCGATAGATGAGCCGCACCGTCTCCGCCTCTTCCGCCACAACCTCCATCTGCCCGTCCTCCCCTTTCCGGTATCCGAGGAAGGAACTGTAGGCCAAGCTGACCTTGCCGTCCGCAAACCGCTTCCGTTTCCCCCATGTCACGTTTTCCGAAATGGAGCGGGACTCTTCCTGCGCCAGCGAGGACATGATGGTGATGAGCAGCTCGCCCTTGGAATCAAGCGTGTAGATGTTCTCCTTCTGGAAATAAACCTCCACGCCTTTCTCCTTCAGCTTCCGGACCGTGGTGAGGCTGTCCACCGTGTTCCTTGCGAAGCGGCTCACGGACTTGGTGACGATAAGGTCGATTTTCCCATCCAGTGCATCCTGCACCATTTTGTTAAATCCGTCGCGGTGCCTCGTGTCAGTCGCACTGATCCCTTCGTCCGCGTACACCCCTGCGTACTCCCATTGGGGATTGTCACGGATAACCGCTCGGTAATGGCATATCTACGCAGAAACGGAATGCATAAGCCGCTGAGTGTTCCTGGAACCCCTGGCATAAGCCGCCACTTTTTTCCGCTTAAAAGATATTGTCCCGGCAGGTTCGATCCTGCTTACCTTCCTCAATGATACTGCCCCTTCCAATCCTTAACCTATGCCGCCATTTCTTATGGAACTCTCCTAAAAAATGGCCCATGACATTTTATGTGCCATCAGCTTGCCAGTATTCGCGGCGCCAGGCACGCCCCACTTTGCGGCATATTTGGTCCTTATTCGGTCAGCCAAGCCCACTACGCTCCCTCATCTGGGTCCAATCTTCTGCAAACTTTCAAACACTCTCTAAAACACTGATTGTCCTGGGCCGGAAGATGTGCTATACTTGGATCAGCAAAGAAATTAACAACCCATAATATTGGAGGAAATCATATGCGAAAAGTAAAGACCGCCCTTTCCATACTATGGTTCTTGTTTATGAGCATTTCTTCGCCTCTTTGGGTCGGCTGTATATACATGAACATCACCGGACATGGAAAGGGATATATGTATGACATGGGATCAGAAGCTGATATTGCTGTGTTTTTGGGACTTATAGGACTGTTGCTCTGGCTGCTTGCGATCCTGCCCGTAACATTCTCATTGTGCAAAGAATGCTTTTATAAAAAGAAGACTTTCGTATGGCTGCCACTTCTGGCCTTTGCCGCATTGTTTGGGTTGGGGATCTGTATTTTAGGATGGCATGAATTTATCAAAATGTTTGGGTTTGGTTATCCAAACACGCTCTAGCGGCTTCCAAATGTTCCATCCTCCTTTCACATTATCATGTACTCTCGGAGTCTCTTTGTGCCTGATTTTGTGAGATGATTTTTTGTCAGATGTAGATAAATTTATATGCATATGACGGAAAATCACACACAAAGACAGGCGCAAGAGAGATTCCGAACGTACATTTATTTATTATATAACATAGTTTATGACAGCACATTTGTCCAATATCATTTCCCGGCACCGGTCCCTTTTCTTTCCTCTTCCTCATTTTTATCACGCCAAAAAACGCTCCCCATGGTTTCCCACAAAGAGCGCCTTGGCCGGATCTACTGTCATCTTCCTTTTCGTCGATACTCATAGGAACTCATGCCGTACTTCTTCTTATATGTGGTAGAAAGAGTCCTTTGACGCATCCGCCTTTCATTATCTGTTGAAGCCCATTGAAAGAAAAATTTGCACAAGTATTTACCAAGGCTGTAGCACAAATAGCGCGAAAAAAGAGAGTCGTGCGATCCTCACAGCCCCAGGCGGAAGGAGAAGCCATGGTACCGGAGAGCGAGATAAAAATGGATAAAGGAAGAACAGGCGATACCCAATCAATTGCTAAGAACGAAAAAACTTGTGCAGTTACAGCAAAAGGCTGCCGCATTAACCGCAGATGCGGTAAAAATATCAGGGCAAATAAACGAAAAAATCAGCGAGACCGATGCTCTCACAGTACAACAGGCGTCAAACGAAGAGCATGCTGTAATGCAGGCTCCTTCGGAGTGAAGTATTTCACGTAAAAAGTATGAGTAAATGGGGCGGGAAGCTGCTTATTATGTGAATGATGTGAATGGCAAAGGGGTATGATGCTTGGATCACCAACAAAAACAAGTATCTTTATGTTGTCTTTAAAAGATGGCATAGCTATCAATCTGCCGATCTGCTCTTTCGGTCTTGATATGGGTCTGTAGTTGTTTTGTATAAATATAAGGAGCCGTGGCTCCTGTTGGTCCTTGCGGGCCTGTGGGGCCTTCTGCTCCGGCTGCTCCTGCCGGACCCTGCGGGCCTGTCGGACCTACCGCTCCCGTTGCTCCCGTCGCTCCTGCCGGACCCTGCGGACCTGTCGGACCTACCGCTCCCGTTGCTCCCGTCGCTCCTGCCGGACCCTGCGGACCTGTCGGACCTACCGCTCCCGTTGCTCCTGCCGGACCCTGCGGACCTGTCGGACCTACCGCTCCCGTCGCTCCTGCCGGACCTTGGGGGCCTTGAGGACCTACCGCTCCCGTTGCTCCCGTCGCTCCTGCCGGACCCATTGGCCCCTGGGGGCCAGTGGGTCCCATCGCCCCGGTCGCTCCCGTTGCGCCAACAGGCCCCTGTGGGCCTACCGGACCTTGCGGGCCTTGAGGACCTGTTGGACCTGCCGCCCCGGACCCTGCCGGTCCGGTGGGCCCTACGGGTCCCTGGGGGCCCATCGCTCCCACAGGGCCCGGCACTCCCATAGGACCCTGAAATCCTCTCGGGCCTCTTGCTCCAGGAACTCCCGCAGGACCTTGCGGTCCCCTTGGGCCTCTGGGTCCCCGGCAGCAGCAGCCATTCCACTGGTTGCAGCACATTCTCCGCCCTTCTTCAACTAAAATGTCTAAGCTCTCTTCCGCCAGGTACTCCCCCTCGGGACAGCTCCAGTCATTTACGTTATCAAGTCCGTCTAATTCATCTGGAAACATAATCTTCTCCTTTCTGCTCATGCCTCATGCAGGAAATACGCTCCGTCTCCCTGCTGCCAGGGACGTTTTCCGCCGCTCCGTCTGCACCTTTCAGCGCGCTTCCTGCATTGTCAGCCAGCCTTCCCCGCGGCTTCTCCACTCCCTCTCCTATGGCTCCTTAGAACCCCCGGGGAAATGCTTGGCTTACTATATCTTATGTCCCACAATGAATTTGGTTCCTGTTCCCCTCCTTTTGGCCATATCCAGTCCAAAAAATGCCCTACCCTCTCCCAATAAGCCTTGTAAGCAACTGTTTTCGATTGTTGATAAACATCTCCGTCACCTGATAACTGTCCGTCTCCTCGTACTGGCAGCCATGGACCTGCCCGCTGTCAAAAGTCAAGATCCGCGCCCCCGGGATCCCAAGAAGAATAGGGGAATGGGTCACAATAATAAACTGGGATCCCTGCCCGGCGCACTCGTCAATCTCCGCCAGCAGAGTCAGCTGCCGCTGCACAGACAAAGCCGCCTCCGGCTCATCGAGAAAATACAGCCCCTTTGGCCTTAACTGTGTCTGGGCAATGGCAAGGAAACTTTCCCCATGGGATTTCTCGTGAAACCTCTGGGAAGGATGGAGGGAATCAGCATAGTCCTCCTCCTTGGTCGCCACATTGTAAAAACTCTCCGCCCTTAGAAAATATCCCCACTCCGGTCTGCGGACTCCCCGCACGATCCTCATGGCCCCGCAAAGCTCCGAGTGGGAATCATAGGTGGAAAATCGATAATTCCTGCTCCCCCCTTCCGGGTTAAATCCACAGGCAATGGCGATGGCCTCCAGCACCGTGGACTTTCCGCTTCCATTTTCCCCCACAAAAAACGTAATGGAGCTGGTAAATTCAATCTCATCCAGCCCCCTAATAGCCTCAATATCCCGCAGATAACTGTCTCTGCCTACCCTCTCCCAGTTGATAAGCGCCTTCCGGACCAGCTGATGATCCATGCCCGATTCCTCCTCTTCATCTAAATATGCTCTCTTTACACGGTAAGGTATACGCTTGCGAAATCGACAGCCATGTGATACCATTACCATCAGAATAACTGACGGAAAACCATCGCCATAAAGGAGTCCCATATGCCCAAACTTATAACCATCACCGACCTTTCCGCGCCGGAATTAGACATCTATGCGCGGCTGACGGAGCCACAGCTGCTCCATCTCAATGAACCTGCCCCGGGAGTCTTCATCGCCGAGAGTCCCAAGGTCATCCTGCGGGCTCTGGACGCCGGATACCGCCCCATCTCCATCCTTGCGGAGCCGGGACAGCTTTCCGGAGAAGGAAAAGACGTTCTGTCCCGATGCGGCCATATCCCCGTCTTTACCGCTGACTCCCAAGTCCTGTCAAAGCTTACAGGCTTCCATCTGACCAGAGGCATGCTGTGCGCCATGAACCGCCGCCCTCTGCCCGACGCCCGGGATCTCTGCGCCGGCGCCCGCCGCGTAGTGGTTCTGGAAAATGTCATGAACCCCACCAACGTAGGCGCCATCATCCGCTCCGGGGCTGCCCTTGGCATGGACGCCGTCCTGCTGACCGGCGGGTGCAGCGATCCCTTATACCGCCGCGCCATAAGAGTCAGCATGGGATGCGTGTTTCAGATCCCATGGACGTATCTGGGAACCTGTTCCCTCCATGAAATGGGTTTTAAAACCGCTGCCATGGCCTTAAAAGACCGCTCCGTGTCCATTGACGACCCCAAACTTATGGGTGAGGAAAAACTGGCCCTGTTTCTGGGATCCGAGGGTGACGGCCTGACCGACTCCACCATCAACAGCTGCGACTATACGGTCCGGATCCCCATGTTCCATGGGGTGGATTCCCTCAATGTCGCCGCCGCAAGCGCCGTGGCCTTCTGGCAGCTGGGCAGACGGGCATGATCCCGCCTGTCCCTCCCCCTGTTTCTTTGCCCCCTCTTTTTCCCCTCTGTTTTTTAGCTCATCTGTCCCATCTTCCCCTGATCCTGCCTTTTTCTACTCCCCTTCTCCCAAAAAAACCTTCTGAAACGCCCTAATACAAGTCTGATCCCTGGAACGATCCAGAACCGCGTAGATCACGGACTCAAAATACCGGTCAAATCCTTCCTCCAGGATCTCCTTCCACCACACGGCCACCTGCAAGGGATCATTTCGGAACACGCCGCACCCATAAGCCCCAAGAACCAGATCTTTTGCCCCCTGATTGGCAAAAATGGCCAACGTCAGCTTCATCCGCCGCCGCATCACCCTTTTTGCTTCCTCCATATCCTCGCCCTTTAGCAGGACCTGCCCCATATTCACCGCCGGCATCGTCAGCACCGAAGCCTTCACCGGCTCCTGCGTCAGGCAAAACCTGCCGTCCCTAAAAAAGGTCACATTAGGCGAATAAATGCCGTAATCCGTATACATCATAGACCTGTTGGCCCGATTCACCCTGTAATACTCCTCATTGGCCGTCAAAGTCTCATAAAGCGCGCTAGATGCCGCCAGGCTCTCCTCCTGCGCCATGGCTCCGTTAAGAAACCCGCCTCCCGGATTCTTGGCGCTGGCGAAATTTAAAACCCCTATCTTCACTTTCCCCTCCGCAAAAAGCATTCGGATGGCATCCACCGTGGAGATGTTCTCCACCCGGCTGCCCATATCCACGGTTTGACTTTGCCTGTCTGCCTTTTTATCTGCCATCGCTCCCGCTTCCCCTGGTTTTTCGCCAAATGCCGCCTCAACCTCTGCCTCATACGTTTCCAGCAGCCTGCTGCTCTCCTGCGGCGTGATCAAAATGCTGTGGCTGACAGACCATTTCATATCATCCGCGATACTTACCCGCTTTTTCTCCTGTTCCCCGGCTTTTGTCCCGCCCTTAGCTTTAACCGGCGCATCATAGTAGCCCTGTTTCAAAATATGAAGCGTCTCTCTGGCAACTGCTTTTCTGTCCATAGCCTTTGTTACTCCTTTTCTCTAAACCTCTCATCTTTGCATACCTTACCAATGGCTTCTCCTGCTCCAGAGTCCACAGACGGATATCGATCTTCTGATATTCTGCCAGCAGTGTTTGTCCAACCGCTTATCATCCCCATACTCTTTTCACTTTTGTTGCTCATATTACTCCGTTCCTCGCAACACTCCGCTTTCATTATACATGGTTTTCCAAGGTATCTCAACCAGTTTATCCTTATCCCAACCGCCCGCCCCTATAACAAAAAATGGATGGATCCCCCTGCAAGCCAATCCATACTCCCGCAGGCAAACCATCCATTTGCAAACACCTTCTAAATAATAATGCAGATCATCCCCCCTTTGCTGTCATTAATGATCTTCTGCAGTGTATCCTGTAACTTCATCTGGCAGTCTTCGGTCAGTTGTGATACCTTGGCCTGTATGCCGTCCTCCACGATCTGCTCGATAGATTTGCCAAATATATTCGTATTCCATATGCCTTCGTCGCTGTTGCGGGCATTCTGCTTAA
The DNA here is from genome assembly GCA_910575585.1 of Clostridiaceae bacterium. Lineage (GTDB taxonomy): Bacteria > Bacillota > Clostridia > Lachnospirales > Lachnospiraceae > UBA3402. The sequence continues at coordinate 368,479 of CAJTGF010000001.1, read as the reverse complement.
TATACGCGATCAGATCCTCCGCCTGCTGCTGACTGCCCACAATAGGCGCGATCTCCGTCTCAATATGGGCCTTTATCATGTTAATGGACGGCGCCTCCGCCCGCATCTTCACCCCGTACTTATTCCCGTGGCGGATCACCTGAGGTTCATCCAGGATGATCTCCGATTTCTCCGGCGTCACCACCCCGTAGCCCCGCAGCCGCACCTGGCTGATGGCGCTTTGGACTTTCTCATACTCCTGCTTCATCCTGGCAAGGCTGCGCAGCTGCTGCATCAGCTGATATTCCCCGTTAATGGGGATCCCCACATAATCGCTTAAAATATCATAATAATAATGGTCATCCACATTCACATCCACGGACACCGTGCCGTCAGACAGATCCATCCGGTCTGTCTTCATGCCCCGGACCACATCTGTCACCACCCCGGCCAGGGCCGCCGTCACATCTTTCATCTGGTTGACCTTGCCCATAAGATCCCGCACCGCCTGTATCACACCGGCTTTCAGCCAGTGGTCCGACGGCAGGATCTCCAGCCATTTGGGGATCTTAAAATTCAGCTGGGTCACCGGGAACTCCTTCAAAACCACTTCCAGAATATGTAAGATATCGTCCTTCTTTAACTGCTCGCAGTTTACCGGCAGAACAGACACCCCGTACTTGCTGTTCATCTCCGCCGCCAGCTGCCTGGTATCGTCGGAAAACGGCTTCACCGAATTAAGCAGGATGATAAACGGTTTCCCCAGCTCCTTCAGCTCGCTGACTGTTCTGTCCTCCGCCGGAACATAGGCAGTCCGCTTAATATCCCCGATGGTCCCGTCTGTCGTCACCACAATCCCAATGGTGGAGTGGTCCGTAATAACCTTTCTGGTGCCGATCTCCGCCGCCTTGGTAAATGGGATCTGATGATCGTACCACGGCGTTTTCACCAGCCGCTCGCTGTCATTTTCAATATGTCCCGCAGCCCCGTCGATCATAAATCCCACGCAGTCAATCAGCCTTACCAGGACATCAATGCCGTCCCCCAAAGCCACCTGGGCCGCCTCCTTGGGAATAAACTTCGGTTCTGTGGTCATAATGGTCTTCCCCGCCGCGCTCTGGGGCAGCTCATCCCTGGCCTGTGTTCTGGTGTGTTCATCCTCCATCTCCGGAAGCACCATAAGCTCCATAAACCGCTTGATGAATGTGGATTTCCCCGTCCGCACAGGTCCCACCACCCCAAGATAGATCTCGCCTCCGGTCCTTGCCTGAATATCCTTGTATACAGAAAATTGCTCCATAAAAATACCCCCTTGCTGTGCTTCTAAAATATATGCAAGGGGGTAAAAACTTATTCATAATAATTCTCACACGCCAAAATCACCGGCCGGAGACAGCCCGTCATTGACCCCATAGGACTCATAGATCTTCGAAAAAGTCCCCTCCGGCGCCTGAGCGATAAAACATGCCCCACTGCCGTAAGTCCCATACAGCCTCATGACCTTCTCCATCTCCTCCTTAGGGATGGCTACGCACCCGCCGGTGCTGGCGGCCTCCGGCACCCGGCAGTGCAGAAACAGCGCGCTCCCCTGACCTGGGATGGCCTTTGGATTAAATCCCGCGTCAATAACGTAATCATAATATCCCTGGTACGCCGCGGTCCCCACATGCTCCCCAACCTCACCGGCGTCGTCCACCAGCCGGTTCTGGTCATCGGACCACACATGGCTCTCCTTCACCTTAATATAATCCCCGGGAAAGCCCTCCTGGGCCTCGCTCTGCCCAAACGGAGTATTCATGCGGAACACGCCGATGGGGGTGGTCTTATCTCCGGTAGTCCGGTGATTGCTCATGCCGTTCTTTCCCAGGATCCCCGCCGTCTCAACCCGCAGCTCCCAGCTCTCATCCGCCTTCTCATAAGCATAGACCTTACAGTCGCTGCCACCGGTCCCTTCCACCACCACCAGTACCCTGGCTTCCTCCGGAAGCGCAAACTCCTTTGCCTGAAACGCCTCTTTCGCCTTTGGCACCCCCGGCCCAACCTGGGTCACGGCCCCAAAAGCAGTGCCGGCGCTCAAAACCGCTGCCGCGAAAACCGCCGCCAGAATCCTGGCCGTTCTTTTTTTCCTGCCTGCCACACTCCGGCCTTTTCTCATATGACTTAAAACCTCCCAATCTCCAAATCTGCCAATCTGCCAATCTGCCAATCTGCCAATCTGCCAATCCCGCTATTCGCTTAAATAAGCCTTTTTCACCGAATCGTCGTTCATCAGTTCCTTCGCGTCGCCGCTTAACACGATCTTCCCTGTCTCCAGCACATAAGCCTTGTGGGCGATGCCAAGAGCCTTCTTGGCATTCTGCTCCACCAAGAGCACCGTGGTGCCGCTTTCATTGATCTCCTTTATAATATCAAAGATCTCATTGACATAAATCGGGGAAAGTCCCATAGACGGCTCATCCATGACCACCAGCTTAGGATGGGACATCAGCGCCCGCCCCATGGCCAGCATCTGCTGTTCCCCGCCGCTCAAGGTCCCTGCCGGCTGATTCTTTCTCTCCTCCAGTCTGGGAAAACGGGCGTAAATGGTCCTAAGAGACTCCTCCACTTCCCCCTTATCCCTTCTGGTATAAGCCCCCAGCTTCAGATTCTGCAGAACGGACAGCTGGGAAAACACCCGCCGCCCTTCCGGCACATGAGCCATCCCCATGCCCACCAGCTTGTGGCTGGCGATCCTGGTGATATCCTCGCCGTCGTAGATGATCTTTCCCGCCTTAGCCGCGATCAGCCCCGTGACCGTCTGGAGAGTCGTCGTCTTCCCTGCGCCGTTAGCCCCGATAAGGGCAATGATCTCCCCCTGGTTTACTTCAAAAGAGATTCCCTTAATGGCCTGGATCACGCCATAATAGACTTCCAGGTCTTTTACCTCCAGTATCGCCATAACGTCCTCTCCTCCTACTCTCCAAGATATGCCGTGATGACCCGCTTGTCATTGAGCACCGCCGACGTCTCCCCCTGGGTCAGCACCTGGCCGAAGTTCAGCACCGTCAATTTCTCACAGATGCCCGACACCAGTTTCATGTCATGCTCAATCAGCAAAACGGTCATGTCAAACGTTTCCCGCACAAAGCGGATGGTCTCCATCAGCTCCGCCGTCTCGTTGGGGTTCATGCCTGCGGCAGGCTCATCCAGCAGCAAAAGCTTGGGACCTGTGGCCAGGGCCCTGGCGATCTCCAGCTTCCTCTGCTTGCCGTAAGGCAGATTGGACGCCTTGTAATCACACTCCCTGTCCAGATCAAACACCTTCAAAAGCTCCATGGCCCGCTCATTCATCTCCCGCTCCACCCTGTAATACTTAGGAAGCCGGAAAATACCCTCAATGGTGGAATAGGGGTGGTGGTTGTGGAGCCCCGCCTTCACATTATCCAGAACGCTTAGCTCCTTAAACAGGCGGATGTTCTGGAAAGTCCTGGCGATCCCGTCCTGGTTGATCTCAATGGTCTTTCTTCCCGTAATGTTTCTCCCGTCCAGATGGATCGACCCCATATCTGGCCGGTACACTCCGGTCAAAAGGTTGAACACCGTGGTCTTGCCGGCGCCGTTTGGTCCGATCAGCCCGTACAGTTCCCCCTTCTCAATGGTCATGCTAAAATTATCTACCGCCTTTAACCCTCCAAACGAAATGCCAAGGTTCTTTACTTCCAACATTGCCATACTCATCAAGCCTCCTTTGCGGCAGATTGGGAAGATTGGGCAGATCCCGCCTTCTTTCCCTTAAGCCGCTCCATCATGATGCCCCGCATCTCAATGGCCTTGGGGCTGGAATTAAACAGCATCATCACGATCAGCACAATGGCATAGATCAGCATGCGGTAGTCGTTAAGCCCCCGCAGAAGCTCCGGAAGGGCCGTCAGCACAATAGCCGCGATCACAGACCCCCGGATATTGCCCAGACCTCCCAGCACCACAAACACCAGGATCATGATGGACTTGTTGTATCCGAAATTGGCCGATGTGGCAGCCAGCGTAGCCAGGCTGTGGGCATAAAGAACCCCTGCCATGCCTGCCAGCGCCGCGGAGATGGAAAACGCCATCAGCTTATACTTGGTGATATTGATCCCGATAGACTCCGCCGCGATCCGGTTGTCCCGGATGGACATGATGGCACGCCCGGTACGGGAATTGATCAGGTTCAAAACGATTGCCAAAGTCAGCAAAAGCAGCAGGATCCCGATGGTAAAAGTAGCGGCCCTTGGCGTGCCGGTGATGCCCTGGGCGCCCTTGACGATCACCTCGCCTCCGTCCTCCAGCCCCAGAGACAAACTGTCTTTAATGGAAAAATGAAAGCCCCTGGAGTCTTTTCCGATAAACATTACATTGATAAGGTTCTTAATGATCTCCCCAAAGGCCAGTGTCACAATGGCCAGATAGTCGCCTTTCAGCCGAAGGACCGGGATCCCGATCAGGATGCCGAACACCCCCGCCACAGCCGCTCCCACAACCAGCGCAATGAAAAACCGCGCCCCAACGCTTGGAATCATGGTCTCCGCGCATTTGGTAAAAAAGGCCCCGGAAAAAGCGCCCACGCACATAAAGCCCGCATGGCCAAGGCTTAACTCCCCCAAGATCCCCACCGTAAGATTCAAAGACACCGCCAGGATCCCATAGATACACAGCGGCACCAAAAGCCCCTTCATCAGGCTGGACACATGGCCCCCTGCCGACAGCGCCTGAATCACCGCCCAAAAGAGGATCACCATGGCGTAGGTAATGCCGTTTTGAATCAGCAGTTTATTCTTCTTTCCTTTCACCATCACACACACCTACACTTTCTCATTGATCTTCTTGCCCAGGATTCCCGTAGGACGCACCAACAGGATGATAATGAGCAGAGAAAACACGATGGCATCCGACAGCTGGGAAGAAATGTACGCCTTTGACAGATTTTCCACAACTCCCAGGATGATGCCGCCAATCAGGGCCCCGGGTATGGAACCGATCCCGCCGAACACGGCCGCCACAAACGCCTTGATCCCCGGCATGGAGCCGGTGTACGGTGTCAGGGACGGATAGGTGGAACACAAAAGAGCCCCTGCGATGGCTGCCAGAGCCGAACCGATCGCAAAGGTAATGGCAATGGTCTTATTCACATTGATCCCCATAAGAGTGGCGGCTCCCCGGTCCTCGGACACCGCCAGCATGGCCTGCCCCACCTTTGTCTTGTTGATAAACGCGGTCAGCCCAGCCATGATGACAAAGCAGACCACGATCGTAACGATGGTCTCGCCGGATATGGACAGCCGCCCCCCTGCCAATTTGATCCCCGGCACGGTGACCACGGACGTAAACTGTCTGGCATTGGAGCCGAAGATGAGAAGCGCCACGTTCTGCAAAAGGTAGCTGACGCCGATGGCCGTAATCAGCACCGCCAGAGAGGAAGCCCCCCGCAGCGGCCTGTACGCCACAAACTCAATGGTAACGCCTAAAACCGTACACACCGCCACCGCCGTCAAGATCCCCACCATAGGCGCCATGCCCAGGGTGCTGACCATGGTGAAAATGGCAAAGCCCCCTACCATGATAATATCCCCATGGGCAAAATTCAGCATCCTGGCAATGCCGTACACCATGGTATACCCAAGGGCAATGATCGCGTAAATGCTGCCCAGGCTGACCCCGCTGATTAGATACGAAAGAAAACTCATGAATCCACCCCTTCACTCCATTAGAATAAAAAACAATATTATGTCGAATTATATCACAGGTAAAAACGATGCGCAAGGCAAAGATTCCCTTAGCCCGCCCGCTATAACGTAACCGCATATGCCCATTTAAAATCGCCTGCGGCGATGGGACATATGCCTGCCCCCGTAACGGCACTGGCCCATGGCGAATCAGCGGAGTGATTAGCCATGGTGTCAACAGGAATGGAAGAAGGGTCGTCATAGCGACAGCCCTTCTTACGATTGCTCTGACAAACTTTCACACCTTTCCATCCTATGTAAAAGGGGCCGTCATACGACAACCCCCTTAACTGGTCCATCCCAGACTATTTACTGCATCTCGTAAACGCCGTTTACGATCTTAACCGCCTTAGGCGCCTTGTCCGGCTCTCCTGCCGCGTTCCAGGTCATGCCCTCTCCGGTGAGCCCGTCGATGGTGATCTCGGTCATGGCCGTCTTAAACGCGTCGCACACCGCAGAGTAATCGGCGTCCGCGGCAACACCGGATTTCTCCAGAGCCGCCTTGATGGCGTAAACCGCGTCATAGGAGTCTGCCGCAAACTGATTGGGTTCAATCCCGTAAGCCGCCACATAAGCCTCGGTAAAGGACTTGCTGCTCTCCTCGGTTGTGGAGAAAGGAGTCAAAAGCATCAGCCCCTCGGCCAGCGCCGTGTCAAAATTCTCAACCGTCAGGATACCGTCCATGCCGTCGCATCCAAAGAAGATGGGAGCAAAATCCTTATCGCTGGCCTGCTTTAAAATAACGGAAGCCTCCTGATAGTAGACGGGTAAAAACACCAGCTCCGCGCCGGCCTCTTTTGCCTTGTCCAGCTGTACGGAAAAGTCCGTGGCATTGTCGGCGGTAAACGCCTCGTCAGCCACAACCTCCAGACCCTGGTTGGCAGCCTCTTTCACGAAAGCCTCCCGAATGCCGGAAGAATAGGTGGTGGAGCTGTCATAGATCACCGCGATCTTCGTAGCCAGCTTGTTCTCGCCAATGTACACGGCGGAAGCCGTACCCTGATCCGGGTCGGCGAAACATACGCGGAACACATTGTCCGGAGCCACACACTCTACGGCGGAGCCGGACGGAGTGATCTGGAACATATTGTCATTGGAAGTCTCCGCCGCCACCGCGATACAGGGGTCTGATGTGGTGGAGCCTACGATAGCCTGAGCGCCCCAGTCCTTCAAAGTATTGTAAGCGTTAACGGATTTCTGGGGGTCATGCTCATCATCCTGGGCATTCATCTCCAGCATAATGCCGTTGGCGCCGCCTGCCTCGTTGATCTCCTTCACAGCCAGGTCCGCGCCGTTTTGAACCGCGATGCCGTATGCCGCAGCCGGTCCCGTAAGGGGCCCGATCACGCCGATCTTAAAGCCTCCGTCAGTACCTGCCGTCGTGTTATCCGCAGCAGCCGCAGTCTCCCCTCCTGCCGCAGCCGTGGTGGTATCCCCTCCGTTGCCGCCGCAGGCGCTTAAGGAAGCAGCCATAGCCGCCGTTAATCCTAATGCGATCAGTTTTTTCATAATGTTCTCCTCCTCATACTTATGCAAACATTTCAAGTAAAACTTTTTACATTATAGCTTCAACATTTTCACTTGTCAACACTTTTGCTTTTTCGCATTGGCTTTTTGCCATGGTAAAGCCATACAGAAAAGTTATATTTAGTATAACCTTTCTTTCTGATCACACCGTTCAATCACGCACTGATGGGTCTTCTTTTTCTTGTCATACCCGATCCCCACTAACAGAATCTCCCCTGTATATCCCGAAACCCAGTCCCCATACCTCTTCTCTTTTATCTGGCTTATGGCTCCTCTGGCGTTTTGATCCCACTTTAACTCCACCACCAAAGCCGGCTTGTCCACTCCCGGCTTGGGAAGGTATGCCACATCCGCAAATCCTTTCCCGGTAGGCAGTTCCATAATGGGATTCAAATAGTATGCCTTGGCGCTGTAGTACGCCATAAGGATGGCGCAAGTCAGAGAATTTTCATCATTATATTTCAGCATGGAAGCGGTCTCGCTGTGGATCTTGCCCAGCCCATCGGCCACTGCCCTCTCATCCATAGCCCAGGTGCTGGCAAGAAGCTCCTTAGAGCGCTTCAGCGCGTCCATGACGCCGTCCCAGCCGCCCACCTTTACCGCGCGCATAAATTCCTGGCTAATCTCTTGATTGGGAATAAAAACCACACTGTCTTTCTCATCATAAGTTAAATATCCCAAATGCACTAAAAGAGTCAGTACATCATCCCTAGTCTTAAATGTGGTCATATCATTCTGAAAGGTAGTAGGGTCGATCTTACACCGTCCGCCCCCCAACATCATGACAACCGCCTCTTTCAGCCCGTCAAAATTCATATCAATGTATACTTTCAGCGCCTCGTACGTCTCCGTGCCTGTCCAATAGCTCTTAAACTTCTTCCAGGTCAGCACATCAACCACAGACTTCGGATTATAAATATGGAGCCCTCCCAGCAGATACCCGTCGTACCATCTGGCCACCTCCTCATAATCCACCCCATGGCTCTGACACTCTTTTTGGACCTCCTCCCCCGTAAATCCAAAATACTCCCCAAGATTTTTCGGGTCAACCATGGAGTACTCCCCAAAAATATTGATCGCCGAATGCTCCCCGTATTTCTTGATCGGCAGAATCCCCGTCAAATAAGCCAGTTCCACATACTCGGACCCTTTAAACAGCCCCCGCAGAAAATCCAGATACGCCTTCTGCACATCCTTTCTGGCCTTGGCCATGCGGAACACGCAGTCCCATTCATCAATGATGAATATAAAACCGTGTCCCGTCTCATAAAAACTCTGCTGCAGAACATCCTTCAACCTTTGATCAGACACACATCCGCCGCGATCCGGCAATTCCAATTCTCTCGCCAGCTCTGCCACGATCCGGCTTTCCATCTCCCCGATAAACGTATCCAGATCCCGCCGGGTCTCCACAAACCGCTGCACATCCAGCCGGATCACATGGTACTGGTTCAGATGTTTCCGGAAACTTTGGGCTTTCTCCGCCTTCTTCCCCGCAAATAGCTGCGCCGAATCGCACCCCTTGCTGTAATACGCCGCCAGCATATCCGCCGCCATGGACTTTCCAAACCGCCGGGGGCGGCTGACGCACAAAAAACAGTCCGGCTTGCCGATCCTCTCATTCACATGGGTGATCAGATCCGTCTTGTCAATGTAGATATCCCCGTTTAAAGCCCTTCGAAACGCCACGTTCCTTGGATTCACGTAAATCCCCATGCTCCTTCCCCCTCTGCCTGCCTCTTATTTTCCCCACAAACCGCCTTCTTCTCCAAGCCCCTTATCTACTTCCACGCCGCCGTCCCCATCTCGCTGGTCTTATCCCGCATCATCAGTTCCCTGACCGCCTCCGCCGGATCCTTCCCTTCAAACAGCACCTGGTTCACCTGCTCCACAATAGGCATGGACACCCGGTATTCCCTGGCCAGCTTCCAGGCAGCCTTGGCCGAGTACACGCCCTCCACCGCCATGCCCACCTGGCTCATGGCCTCCTCCACGGAATAACCCTGGCCCATCAGGATGCCGGCCCGCCGGTTTCGGCTGTGCATGCTGGCGCAGGTCACAATAAGGTCGCCGATGCCGGACAGACCGCCGAAGGTCTCCGATTCCCCGCCCATTTTCATGCCCAGACGCCCAATCTCGTGGATCCCTCTGGTGATCAGCGCCGCTTTGGTGTTATCCCCATACTCCAGCCCGTCGGCAATGCCTGCGGCCAGGGCGATCACGTTCTTTAGCGCTCCTCCCAGCTCGATCCCCAGCACGTCAGGGCTTATATACACCCGAAACTTGGGACTCATAAACAGGTTCTGGACCATTTCCGCCAGCTCCCGCTTTGAGGCGCCGGCCACACAGGTCGTAGGCACCCCGCGGCTTACCTCCTCCGCATGGCTGGGCCCGGACAAAACCGCCACGTCGGCATTGGGAAGCTCCTCTTCGATCACCTGGGACAGCGTCAAAAGAGAATCCTCCTCAATGCCTTTGGCCACATTGACGATCACCTGGCCGGCCCTGCAAAACGCCGCCATCTCCTTTGCCGTAGACCGGACGTAGATCGAAGGCACTGCCAGCACCAAAACCTCCTTCTCTTCCATGGCCTGTTCCATGGAATCCGTAAACTCCATATCCCCGGGCAGTCTTACCCCAGGGAGATTCTTGTGCTCCCGTTTCTTGTCAAGCTCCTTGGCATCCTCTGAAAACGCCGACCACAAAGTCACCTGATGCCCATTCCCATAAAGCACAAGACCCAGGGCTGTACCCCAGGTTCCTGCGCCGATGATTCCTATTTTCGCCATAACTCCTCCATCCTATTTCTTTACTCCGATCTTATTTTCCGTTCCCGAAAACAGCCTCTTTAAATTGGCCCGGTGCCGCAGAAACGCCAAAGCCGCGATCATGCCTGCCACTCCGTAGAACTCCCACAAAAGACCGGCCCTTACTCCGTACTCTCCCATTGTCCCGAACACCACCATCCAGGCCAGGAAAATACTCACCACCACCAAAGACCCTAAAGACACATACCTGGTCACCCCCACGATAACCGCGAACACGATCAGGCAGATCAGGGTAAGCCTCCAGTCAATGGAAACCAAAAGCCCTGCCGTGCAGGCAATCCCTTTCCCGCCGTTAAAATGCATATAAAACGGATAATTATGCCCCAGTATCGCTCCAAACGCCGCGTACAGCACCAAAAGCCCCACCATATCCGGCTGGTCCGCAAACAGCAGCCTGGCAGCCAGACAGGCAAACACGGTCTTAAAGCAGTCCCCGAAGAACACGATAGCGCCTGCTTTTACCCCCATGACCCGCAGCACGTTGGTGCTTCCCGAATTGCCGCTGCCCTCCTTCTTAATATCCACATTATGGGCCTTGCTGTACAGATACCCGGTCTGAAACAGCCCGAAACAATACCCGATTACCAGACAGATCACTCTCTCCATACTCACACACCTCATGAATCCTTTCCGGACCGCTCCCTAATAATAAACTTAAGAGCCGTCCCCCGAAATCCAAACGCTTCCCTGATCCTGTTCTCCAGATACCTGGTATAAGAAAAATGCATCAGCTTCTTGTCATTGACAAAGATCACAAAGGTTGGGGGCTTTACCGCCACCTGGGTCATGTAATACAGCCGAAGCCGCTTTCCCTTGTCGCTGGGCGGCTGCTGCAGCGCCACCGCCTCCGTCATGATCTCATTGAGAACACCGGTGGAGACCCTCATATTCTGATTCTGCCGCACCATGTCAACGGTGTCAAACAGTTTCCCCAGCCTCTGCCCGGTCAGCGCGGAAATAAAGATGATCTCCGCGTAAGCCATAAACGACAAGATGTCACGGACCTTTTTCGTAAACTCATTCATGGTCTTGTCATTCTTCTCAATGGCGTCCCACTTGTTGACGGCAATGATCACGCCCTTGCCCCGCTCATGAGCAATGCCCGCGATCTTGGCGTCCTGCTCCGTGACCCCTTCCACCGCGTCAATGACCAGCACCACCACGTCGGCCCGCTCCACCGCCGTCACGGCCCGGATGATGCTGTAGCGCTCCAGCTCTTCCTTGATCTTGTTCTTTCTGCGAAGTCCGGCGGTGTCGATAAACACATACTCCGTCCCGTCGTGTATCACCTGGGTATCCACCGCGTCCCTGGTGGTGCCTGCGATATCCGACACAATAACCCGGTTCTCCCCGGTCAGCTTGTTGATGATGGAGGACTTGCCTACGTTAGGCTTGCCCACAATGGCGATCCTGGGCCTGTCATCATCCTCTGCCGCCAGATAGCGGGAGCTGAAATGGCGGCTTACCTCGTCCAGCATATCCCCGATCCCAAGCCTTGAGGCCGCCGACACGGCTATGGGCTCGCCGATACCCAGATTGTAAAACTCATACACGTCATTGCCGAACTTCTGGAAGCTGTCCACCTTGTTGACCACCAGCACCACCGGCTTTTTCGACTTTCTCAGCATATCCGCCACCCTGAAGTCCGCGTCCACCAGCCCCTGGCGCACATCCACCATAAAAACGATCACATCCGCCGTGGCCATGGCGATCTGCGCCTGCTCCCTCATCTGGGACAAAATGATATCATCCGTATCCGGCTCAATGCCCCCTGTGTCGATCAGCGTAAAATTCATATCCAGCCAGGTGCAGTCCGCGTAGATCCGGTCTCTGGTCACCCCGGGCGTATCTTTCACAATGGAAATGGTCTCCCCGGCAATGGCATTAAACAACGCGGACTTGCCTACATTGGGCCTGCCCACGATGGCAACGATGGGTTTACTCATAGATTATCTCCTCTTCGCTCAGTTCATACTCTCCGTGGCAGCAGTCCTGCTCCTGCCGGGAAAGCCCTAACACTCCATTCACAAAATCATATCCGCTTGATTTTACAATATCCACCTGAACTTGTAAAGCAGTTTTTACCTCCTGCCTGGTAATATCGTCCAGGAACACCTCCTCCCCGCTGCGGAACATGCAGGCCGGAAGCAGCAGCCTGCGGCCCAAAGTCCTGCCCTTCAGCTGCCGGATCAGATCCCTGCCGGTAATCAACCCGCTGACCGTGATCCTCTCTCCAAAAAACTCATTGACAATGGGATACAGATGCACCTTAACCCCCGGAAACTTCCTGCCTATGTCCTCCACATACCCCTTCAGATACGCATAGGCCAAACATCCTGTGGCTATGGAAAGCTCGTCCTCCCGGTCGTCGCCTTTCAGATCCTTTAGGGCTTCCCTCACCTCCTGGGTCATAAGCCTGATCATGCCCACCCCGTTTTCCAGCTGCGCGTAGCCGTCATACCGCTCCGCCTCCGGCATCTTTCTACCTGCCAGAATATAAAACTCATCGCTGGCATGGATAAAATGGGTCCCGTGGGCCTGATAAAGCTTTTTCTGCCACCGCTCCACAAGGTCAATGGTCCTGACGGCGTCCTCCTTTGTCACTGCCTCCAGGGGATACAGCCCTTCCCGGAACTTTGACAGTCCCACCGGCACCACGGACACGCTCTCCATGCAGGGGATATACCTGGACAGATCCTGGATGGTCCGCTCCAGTTCCTCTTTGTCATTGATGCCCGGGCACATGACGATCTGGCCGTTCATCGGTGTCCCGGCCTCATAAAGCCGGTCTATCTTTTTTAGCGCCTCCCCCGCAAACCGGTTATTTAACATCCTGCACCGCAGCTGGGGGTTGGTGGTGTGTACGGAGATATTGATGGGCGCCAGCTTAAACGTGATGATCCGGTCAATATCCCTGTCCGACATATTGGTCAGCGTCACATAATTCCCCTGCAGAAAGGAAAGCCTGGAATCGTCATCCTTAAAGTACAGAGTCTCTCTCATCCCCTTGGGCATCTGATCAATAAAACAGAAAATGCACTTGTTTTTGCAGGAGCGGTACTCGCTCATGAGCCCGTTCTCAAACGTCAGCCCCAAATCCTCATAATCGTGTTCGATCTCCAGCTCCCACTGCTCCCCGTTGCCTTTCTCCACCACGGCCACAATAGACTGGCTGCCTACATAGTATTCGTAATCAAAGATGTCCTCGATCTCATGTCCGTCTATGGTCAAAAGCCGGTCTCCCGGCTCCAGCCCCAGCTCATCTCCGATGGACCCCGGATCCACCGCCTTTATCCTGTGTCCCTTTGCCATGACCTGTTTCCTTTCTTTCCTTAATTAATAGGCAGACTTAACGCCCCGTCTTAACCTTATGATAACAAGATTATCACCGTTTGTAAAGAACGCTGTTTTTTTTCCAGTACTTATGCACGAAATGTTGACGCAATTCCCACCCAAATGGTATAATTTCCCCACAACCGTTAAATATTTTCGTCATCCCGGAAAAAATGGAGGAAACGCCTTATGGCAAGCAATTATCTATTTAAAGATTCCCTTCCCCTGGCCCCTTTAAAGCTGGCGGCCCTGGAAGGCTGCAAAGATCTGGCTTCCTTAGTCAACGACCACATTGTACATTTTCGCAGACATGACATGGAAGAGCTGAAACGCCGGAAGGCAGACTTAAACTACCGAGGATATGATGTAGATTCCTACCTTCTCACCATGCGCTGTCCCCGCTTCGGTTCCGGGGAAGCCAAGGCCCATCTGGGAGAATCGGTCCGCGGGACCGATATCTTCGCCATGGCTGACATCACCAACCACAGTCTCACTTACCGCATGTTCGGACACGAAAACCACATGTCACCTGACGACCATTTTCAGGACTTAAAGCGCATCATCGGAGCCACCGCGGGAACGGCCCACCGGGTCAATGTGATCATGCCATTTCTGTACGAAAGCCGGCAGCACAAAAAAGCCCACCGGGAATCCTTAGACTGCGCCATGGCTCTGGAAGAGCTGATCGCCATGGGAGTCAAAACCATCGTCACCTTTGACGCCCACGATCCCAGAGTCCAAAACGCCATTCCCCTCCACTGCTTTGACAACTTTATGCCCACTTACCAGTTTGTAAAGACCCTGTTCAGTCACTACAAGGACCTTACCATTGACAAAGAACACTTTATGGTCATAAGCCCCGACGAGGGCGCCATGAACCGGGCCGTCTATTTGGCCAACAACTTAAGCGTGGACATGGGGATGTTCTACAAGCGCCGGGACTATTCCAGGATCGAAAACGGCCGCAACCCCATTGTTGCCCACGAATTTTTAGGATCCTCCGTAGAGGGCAAGACGGTACTCATCATCGACGACATGATCTCCTCCGGGGAGAGCATGCTGGACACTGCCAAAGAGCTGAAAGACCGAAAAGCGAACAAAGTCATCATCTGCTGCACCTTCGGCCTTTTCACCAGCGGCTTAGGACAGTTTGATGAGTTTTATGAGAAGGGATACATTGACTCCGTCATAACCACCAACCTTACCTACCGCACTCCCCAGCTCCTGTCCCGCCCCTGGTATGTGGAAGCGGACATGAGCAAGTTTTTGGCCGCCATCATCAACGCCCTAAACCACGACGTTTCCATTGAGCGGACCCTGTCGCCCACGGAAAAACTCCAGAAGCTGATCCAGAGCTACCGCTCTTCGGAGAAGAAGCTAAAAGACTGGGAAGAGGAGATGTGACCGGCAATCCCCGCCTTTTTCGGCCGCCATCGCCGCCCTGCGTATTTTTAGACCCTTAAGAACGATTTCTTGCGCAAAATGGCAAAATGTATTGTTGAGTGAGCAATAGGCGGGGATTGTCGTGAGGCCAGTCAGAGGAGAGCTGTCCCGTCCGGGTTCAGATATGCCAAACATTCCGATGAGCCCAAAGCGGAAATCAGTCGGGTATCAGCCCTCCTGCTTTCCTGGTCTCATCTTCATGGCATAGATTCACCCGGACGGGACAGCTCTCCTCTGCCTGGCAAAACCAGAATTCGCTGGCTAAGGTTTGCTCACTTAAGGTGGTTTCGGTAGGGGACGCTGCCTCAGCTTTGCAGTGAAAAATATAGAAGCAGGATTCGTTCCCATAGATATTATGCACAACCTATCACCGCCGCCAAAGCAGTTATCTTTTCACTACAGAGTCGAAACAGCGTTCCCTATCAAAACCACCTTAAGTGAGCAAATCCCGGCCAGCGAATTCTGCTTTTGCCCGGGAGGGAAGGCAGGCTGTGTGCCGGGCGGGTGAATCTATGCCATGGAGATGAGACCAGGAAAGCAGGAGGGATGATACCCGACTGATTTCCGTTTTAAGGGCTCATCGGAATGTCTGGCATATCTGAACCCGAACGGCACACAGCCTGCCTTCCCTCCCGGGCTCCGCCACAATCCCCGCCTTTGCTCACTCAACAATACAGCAACATAACGAATTTAAAGTTCCGGTTTATCTGGGTTAGGTTAACCATTTCCGCGATCCGACGATATATATAGTAATACATCAATCCATATTTGGGCCTGTCTATGGGCCCAGTCCTATGAGGAAAAGGAGGTTTTCTATGAGTATTATGATGGTCACGTCTCTAAGTTCTCTCACAAAGAACCTGGAGATGCGGATGCGGTGGCAGAAAAGGCAGGAAGAAGGCGACTATGCCCCGGATACCACCGCTCCCCCTGACAATACGTTTAAAAAGCAGGTGGATGACATGCGTTATCCCGAATATGACCGCTCCAGCCGGATGGAGGGAGACATTGAGATCAAGCTGACTGCCGGAAAAGAACTTACCAGCCAGGAGATGAACTACTTAAAAAAGCACAACCCCGGGACTTACCAGAAAGCCAAGATCATCGAGAGGGAACGGAAATCCTACGAGAAATCCCTGGAATCCTGCAGCACCAAGGAAGAGGTTGAGCAGCTGAAAGCCAGCCACGCCGAGGCGGCGGTCAACCGGGTCAGATCCATTTTGAAAAACACCTACCTGTCCCGGGAGCAAAAGCAGGAGCTGCTTCAGATGGAGCACTACAAAGCCGCCGCTCTTGACGATGCCATGCATGAATTTATCGACACTCCGGAGTATAAGACCCTTCCCGACACCCTATTGCCTGCCAAAGATAAGGACAAGGCAGAGGGCGTTCAAAATACGGTTCTGGACTTAAACGCCGTTTCCGGCCAGGAGCCGGCCAAAGAAGCAAAAGACGCGGCAGAATACGAGATCCCCAAACAAGAGGAAGAGAAAAAACCTGCCGTGCCGGAGTCGTCCGCCGATGACGCCGCGGAAGAAGGAACCATTATGAAAGCGATTCTGGATGAGGAAGCCCGGTGGGCCAAGGCGGAACAGGAAAACGCCGGTAATGGCGATCCGTCCTCATCTTTGGCAGAAGAAGGTTTGGACATCTTTGGCGCCATGCAGCAAAAAGCCCAGGCCGCCTATTTGCTGGCCCAGACTTTTCCCGGCGAAACCGACACATCCGCAGTTTCTCTCAACTTATAAAACCGTCTTGCCCCGGATAGGATCCATCGAAATATAGAGATCCTTTCCGGGGCAATGCTTTTTGCTGTCACGATATAAAACTTACTCTTTCAGGCACAAAAACGCCGCCAGATTGCCTCTCTCCTCCCCTGCAAACCGATGGGAGAACAGATATTGGGGATTACATCTGGTGCAGATATCGGTAACCTGGATATGCTCCAGCAAAACTCCCGCCTCCTGCAGGATGATCTCATTGCTCCTCCACAAATCCAGCTGGAACTTCCCGTTTTCCTTTTCATAAAACAGCTCATCCCAGTACTTCCTGGAAAATTCCTTTTGAAACTCCTCTGCCACTTCCCGTCCCACCTCAAAGCAGTCCCTGCAGATGCTGGGACCGACGCAGGCAAGCACATCCTTTGGCCTGGTGCCAAAAGCTTCCCCCATAGCCTCCAAAGTCGCTCTTCCCATGCGCCTTACGGTTCCCCGCCACCCGGAATGGCTAAGCCCTATGGCCCTGTGGACAGGGTCCAAAAAATAAAGGGGAACGCAGTCCGCAAAAAACGTCACCAGGGTGATTCCCGGCGCATCCGTGATCAGCCCGTCCACATCCCGGTAATCCCGCTCCCGCAGGATCCCTTTTCCTCCATCCTCTTTTGTGACCCTTCTGACGTTGGTGGTGTGGGTCTGGTATGCCAGCACCATCCGCTCCATGTCCACCTCCAGGGCCTTAGCCATGCGGCGATAATTCTCCCTCACATGGTCCGGGTCGTCCCCTCTGGTAAAACTTAAGTTCATCTGGGCAAACTTGCCCTGGCTGACGCCTCCCAGCCTGGTGGCAAACCCGTGGGACACAAGCCCGCTCTCTTCCAAAAGCGGGAACGTCAGATAACGGACGCCCGCTCTCTCTACCTCACTGACAACCGCAGCATTTTTCTCGCCCCGGCGGACCCAGCAAATCTCCATATCCAGCCCCTCCTTATTGCGAACACTCACTCCATCTCCTCATTAAGCCTGACAAAATGAAGGTGATCCTCCCAGACGCCGTTGATCTTCAGATACTTCCTGGAAAGCCCTTCCTCCGCAAACCCGCACTTTTTGGCCACGCCGATGGACGCCTTGTTCCTGGGCATAATATTCCCCTCAATGCGGTGAAGCCCCAGGCTGTCAAAGGCGTACGTTACCACCTGATTCACCGCTTCCGTCATAAGCCCCTGCCTTAGGTGATCCTTATCCAGCTGACACCCGATAAAGCAGGAACAAAAAGCCCCCATAACCACATTGCTAAGCCCCACAAACCCGATGATCCGATCTTTGTGGTCTTTGGGGGATATGTAAAACCGGTAGCCTCTTTGATCATTCCAGTCCTTCTCCTGCTGCCCAAGCATCGTTCTGTGAAAATCCGCGGTGTAATACTCCTTATCCCGCTCCGGCTCAAATTCCCGCATAAACTCCCGGTTCCTGCAGACATACTCCGCAACTGCCTCCGCGTCCACGCTGTCAGGGGACAAAAGATACAACCTGCCTGTCTCCAATACCATGGCCTTTCTCCTTTCTTTCGTAACCGTTCAGATAACCCTTGAACTGTTACACATCCGGCCATAAAAATCGCTTCGCGATGGGCCGGATGCCTGCTACCATTACGTTTTCGTACGGTCAGCGCAAGTAAATGCGCAGACCTGCCTGAACTGTTACTTTCTGTCATCATGCCTTCAAAACGCGTCCTTGATCAGGGAGATCTCCTCCCCCGCAATGCTCACCACATCAAACCTGCAGGGCATGTCCTCCCCATACCCGCGGCGGTAGAGATAGTAGGAAGCCGTATGACGGATCTTTTTTTGTTTCCGCCCGCCAACCGCCTCCTCCGGATACCCGCTCTTTGGGTCCCTGCGGTACTTCACCTCCACAAAGACCAAATACTGCCCGTCTTTTGCAATAAGGTCGATCTCGCCCAGCCGGTCCCTGTAATTGCGTTCCAAAATCTCATACCCCTGCTCTTTTAAGTAAAGAGCCGCCAAATCCTCATAGCATTTGCCTGCTTTCCGCCGATTCCTCTCCTGCAATCTCCCGCCTTTCCTCCAAATGAAAGTTCTTCAAAAACGTCCGCCTGTGAATGGCACAGGGGCCGTGTTCCCTAAGAGCCCTTATGTGAGCCGCCGTCCCATACCCTTTATGCGTTCCAAATCCGTACTGGGGATAGAGACGGTCATACTCTTCCATCATCCGGTCCCTGGTCACCTTGGCCAGGATGCTGGCCGCGGCGATGGACACGCTTTTGGCGTCCCCCTTCACAATGGGGATCTGCTGGGTGTCAATGCCCGGGATCACCACCGCGTCGTTAAGGAGAACATCTGGCGCAACGCCCAGCTGCCGGATGGCCTGCCTCATGGCCTCATAAGTGGCCTGCAGGATATTAATCTCGTCAATACGCCCCGGCGACGCCATGCCCACCCCAAAAGCAACAGCCTTGACCGTGATCTCGTCGTACAGCATGTCCCGCTTTTTTGGGGAAAGCTTTTTGGAGTCATTCAGATATAAGATCCGGCAGTCCTTTGGAAGGACCACCGCAGCGGCCACCACCGGCCCTGCCAAAGGACCACGGCCCGCCTCGTCGATCCCGCAGCAGCAGACCCGCCCCTTTTCCTCACAGGACCGCTCATACGCTGTCATAGCTTCCAGCCGGGCCAATTCTTTTTCCAGTTTTTCTCCTGTCAACGGTTTTACGGCCATGGCAGTTTTCCTCCTTTTCGTGTCTATGTACTCTCGGAATCTCTCTTGCACCTGCCTTTGTGGATGATTTTCCGTCATATGCACATAAATTTAATCAACGTACGTTCCACGTACGCCTCATAAATTTATGCACATCTGACAAAAAATCATCTCACAAAATCAGGCACAAAGAGACTCCGAGAGTACATGTCTCAACCATCCGTGTTCTCTTCATCAGGCGGAAACTCCAAGGTGATCCTGCCCAATCTCCCGCTTCTGAAATCATCCAGCAGAAGATCCGCCGCCTTCTTAAGATCGCACTGACCGCCCTTCATAAGACAGCCTCTGGCCCTTGCGATCTCCTCCAAGATCCCGGCCGCCTCTTCTAAACCATCGACCTGGACTAAATGCCCCCCGGCCCCTATGTCCCCGTACCGCTGGGCAAGCGCCAAAGGATACCGCTCTGCCAGAAGACAAATAAGCTCTGCCCCCAGCTGCTGCCTGTCCAGGATCTGGTCATTGATGGAGCCGATCAGCGCCAGATGGAGCCCCACCTCCTGGCTCTCAAACCGGGGCCACAAGATGCCGGGAGTGTCCAGAAGCTCCAGGCTCTTGTTCAGCCTTATCCACTGGTTCCCCTTGGTGACCCCCGGCTTATTGCCTGTCCTGGCGCAGGCTTTCCCCGCGTAGGAATTGATGAATGTAGACTTGCCAACGTTGGGGATGCCTACCACCATGGCCCGCACCGGGCGGTTTAAAATGCCCCGCTTTTTATCCCTCTCGATCTTCTCTCTGCAAGCCTCCTGGACCGCTGCCTGGATCTGCTTTAACCCGGCCCGGCTTCTGGAATCCAGCTTCACCGCCTGGACTCCCTGGCCCCGAAACCACCGGACCCAGGCGTCATTGGCCCCTTCGCCGGCCAGATCGGCCTTGTTGAGGAGCACCAGCCTGGCCTTCTGCCTGCCCAGCTCATCAATATCCGGATTCCTGCTGGAAACCGGCACCCTGGCATCCACCAGTTCGATGATCAGGTCGATCAGCTTCATATCTTCCTTCATAGCCCGCCTGGCCTTGGTCATATGGCCGGGATACCACTGTATATTCATACTGACAACTCCTATTCTATCAATGCTATATCCAAAAGGGGCATCAGACGCAGCCATACCTTTCCCTTGATCTGATCCCTCTTTACATTTCCAATATTCACAAAACGGCTGTCCTCGCTCCCTTCCCGGTTATCCCCCAGAAGGAAATACTCCTCCTCCCCCAGAGTCACCGGATTCTCCGCAATGCCCGGAAGCACAGCCATGTCAAGCCCCTGTTCTCCCTCCAGCTTCCTGCCGTCAATATAGACAAATCCGTCGGTGATCTGGACCACCTCGCCGGGCAGGCCGATGACCCTTTTTACATTGGACTTGCCGTCCTCCCTTTCAAACACCACCACGTCCAGCCGCCCGGGACTTCCAAAGTCATAGGCAAGCCGGTTCATCAGCACCACATCATCCCCCAAAAGCAGAGGCGCCATGGACTGTCCGGCGATTTTGATCTGGGTGCCGAACCCATAGGCCACAAACCAGGCCAGGGAGATCACCACCACAATATCGACGACCCACTTTATGGCCCTTCTTAGAGGGGTTGTATCCTCTATCTGATAAAATTCCAAACTTACACCTGCCTGTCACATTCCGTCATAGATTTCCTGTAAAGTAAGAAAAGGACAATAAATCGTCTTTATTGTCCCTGGGCTGCATCTGAAAATAAATTACTTTACCAACTCTTTTACCTTGGCCGCCTTTCCTACTCTGTCTCTTAAGTAGTACAGTTTCGCTCTCCTTACCTTACCTCTGCGGACTACCTCAATGTTGTCCACAAACGGAGAGTGTACCGGCCATGTCTTCTCAACGCCGATACCGTTGGAATTCTTTCTCACGGTAAAGGTCTCTCTCGCTCCGCCGTTCTGCCTCTTGATGACCGTTCCCTCAAATACCTGAATCCTCTCCCGGTTACCCTCTTTGATCTTGTTGTGTACTCTTACGGTATCGCCAACATGGAACTCCGGCACAGACGCCTTCAGCTGAGTTGCTTCGATGCTTTTGATGATCTCGTTCACTTTGGAACCTCCTTAAAATATGTTTGATGTTCGTAATACCCGTATTTCGGTAACAGAGGACCATCTCTTATTTTGAAAACCAATTTATTCTATCACACTATATTCCTGGGCGCAAGCACTTTCTTCGTGAATTTCCTCCCGCAGCGCCTTTAAAAACTCCTGCTCTTTCTTCGTCAGGCTGGCGTTCTCCAAAAGATCCGGCCGCATCGTAAGGGTCCGCCTAATGGACTCCTGCCGCCTCCAGGCTTCAATATTCTTGTGATGGCCTGACAAAAGCACCGGAGGCACCTGCATCCCCTCATAAATTTCCGGCCTGGTGTACTGGGGATACTCCAGCAGATTGTCGTGGAAAGAGTCGATCTGGGCGGACTCGTCGTTGTTTAAGACTCCCGGCACCAGCCTGGAAATGCAGTCGATCATCACCATGGCAGGCAGTTCCCCGCCTGTGAGAACATAATCCCCTATGGACAGATGATCCGTGACGATCCGGGACAGGGCCCGCTCGTCAATGCCCTCGTAATGGCCGCAGAGAAACACCAGATCCTCCTCCCGCGCCAGCTCCTGAGCAATCGCCTGGCTGAACACCCGGCCCTGAGGCGTCATATACAGCACTCTTGGCCGCTTGTTCAGCCTCCTGCACAGATCTTCATAGCAGTCGCACACCGGCCCCGGCTGCATCACCATGCCGGCGCCGCCGCCGTAGGGCGCGTCATCCACGTGCCGGTGTTTGTCCTTTGAGTAGTCCCGTATGTTGAGGGCGTTGATGGTTATGAGCCCTTTTTCCGCCGCCCTCCCGATAATGCTGGTATTGAGTCCCTCTGTCACCATCTGGGGAAATAAGGTGAGAATATGATAATTCATCACATGTCCTTTCCGCAGTCCCCATTCCAAAACCTGACTGCTGCCTTACGGTTCTACAGATCCAAAAGCCCGTCCAAAACATGGACCAAAACTCTCCCTGCTTCCAAGTCCACATCCAAAATACACTGCTTTATGGCCGGCAGAAGCACCGTCCTTCCGCTTTCGTCGGTCACCTCATACACGTCGTTGGCCCCTGTCTGAATCACATCCGTCAATGTCCCCAGACATTCCCCCTCATCCGTGTCAACGTTAAGACCGATCAGATCCACAATAAAATTCTCGTTTGGCCCCAGTTTTACCGCCTTGTCCCTGGTAACCAGAAGATCTCTCCCCTTGTAGATCTCAATGTCATTTATGGTATCATAGCCTTTGAATTTTACGATCACCATGTTCTTAAAAAACTTCACCTGGCTGATCTCCATAGGCTTAAGCTCTCTTCCCGTATCCAAAAGCACTTCTTTCAAATCCTTAAACCGGGCGGCGTCATCTGTAGTGGGAAATACCTTCACTTCCCCCCGGACTCCATGGGTGGATGTGATGACGCCTACCCTCAAAGTATCTTCCATGCGCAATTCCCTTTCCTGTCTCCTTAGATCTGCAAATCTGCTAATCTGCTAATCTGCGGATAAATAAGACCGTCTTCCCCTAAGGGGCGGCGGTCTTATCTGTCCTACTGGATCTCAACAACTACTTTTTTCTCTTCTTTCGAGGCTGCTGCCTTGACAACGGAGCGGATGGCTTTGGCAATCCTCCCCTGCTTTCCGATGACTTTCCCCATGTCTGAGGGAGCCACCTTTAGTTCCAGGATCGTCTCGCCGTTTTTCTCGGTCTCCGTTACGGTAACTTCTTCGGGATGTTCCACAAGGGCTTTCGCCATTACTTCAACTAATTCTTTCATATCCCTCACCTCAGATTACTGGATGCCGGCAATCTTCAAAAGCTTGCTAACGGTCTCCGTAGGCTGCGCGCCTGTGGTCAGCCACTTCTTGGCTTTCTCCTCATTGAACTTGATCACGCTGGGTTCCTGGTTCGGATCGTAGTAACCAACCTCTTCAATAAACTTGCCGTCTCTCGGAGATCTGGAATCTGCAACAACGACTCTATAGAAAGGAGCTTTCTTATGTCCCATTCTTCTTAATCTCATCTTTACTGCCATGTCTGTCTCACCTCCTCATTCCATGGTATCCTGCTTCCTGGGGGCAGGCATGCCTATCAATCCCATCCCCATGGACCTTTCCGAAATCCTCAAAAAGATCCTCTATAGACAAAAACAGAAACTATCCTGCTTTGCTAACAAATACGTATGGCGCCCTTAAAAGGGCATCTTAAACTTCCCCAGCATACCGCCCAGTCCGCCCCGCCGCTTGCCGCCCATCATGCCCGGCAGCTGCTTCATCATCTTCCTCATCTGATCAAACTGCTTTACGATGCGGTTCACTTCCTGGATATTCACTCCGGCGCCTCTGGCGATGCGCTGCTTTCTGGATGGGTTCAATATGGAGGGATTGGCTCTCTCCTCCTTTGTCATGGACAGGATAATGGCTTCCACCCGGTTCATGGCGGAATCGTCAATGTCCATGTCGCCCTTTATCTGGGGCATCCCCGGCATCATGCTCATAATGCTTGCCATGCCGCCCATCTTCTTGATCTGATTCATCTGGTCCAGAAAATCGTTAAAGTCAAACTCCGCCTTCTTAAGCTTCTGGGTCAGCTCCTTTGCTTTCTCCTGATCCACCTCCAGCTCGGCTTTCTCGATCAGGGAAAGGATATCTCCCATCCCCAGGATCCTGGAAGCCATGCGGTCCGGATAAAACTGCTCCAGATCCGAAAGCTTCTCCCCCATGCCGATGTACAGAATCGGCTTCCCGGTAACCGCCTTAATGGACAGGGCCGCGCCGCCTCTGGTGTCGCCGTCTAACTTGGTCAGGATCACCCCGTCAATGCCGATCTTCTTCTCGAAACTCTCCGCCACATTGACCGCGTCCTGGCCGGTCATGGCATCTACAATAAGAAGGGTCTGATGGACGTCAAGGGCCTCCTTGATGCGGGCTAACTCCTCCATCATGTCCTCATCAATATGGAGACGTCCCGCCGTATCCAGGATCACCACGTTAAAACCGTTCTTCTGGGCGTGTTCCACCGCCGCCTTGGCAATGTCCACCGGATCTTGATGGCTGCCCATGGCAAATACGGGGACTCCCTGCCGCTCTCCGTTGATCTGCAGCTGCTCAATAGCCGCAGGCCGGTACACGTCGCAGGCCGCCAGAAGAGGCTTTCTCCCTTTTGACTTCAGCTTTCCCGCGATCTTGGCCGTGGTGGTAGTCTTTCCGGCTCCCTGAAGACCTGCCATCAGGATGATGGTGATCTCGTTTGCCGGCTTTAGGGCGATCTCCGTGGTCTCGGACCCCATAAGTCCGATCAGTTCCTCGTGGACGATCTTCACCACCATCTGGCCCGGCGTCAGGCTGTTCAAGACATCCTGGCCCACAGCCCGCTCCTGGACGGAATTTATGAACTGCTTTACCACTTTAAAGCTTACGTCCGCCTCTAAAAGAGCCATCTTCACTTCTTTTAACGCGGCTTTTACGTCAGCCTCACTTAAGCGTCCCTTGCCCCGCAGGTTCTTAAATACATTCTGTAATTTATCCGATAAGCTCTCAAAGGCCATAGCGTTCTTCAATCCCTCCTGTCACCTGTGTAATCATACATGAAAAGAGGCCATGTGTCAAGTGTTTTTTCTTGACAAACTAGTGTTTCTCCATCTTGTGTTGTCACTGCTTATTTCAATACTGCTGCCATTTCCCCAATTCTCATGCCTGAATTAAACAGCACATTGCTGTCCGTTTTTTACTCTCTGTCTGCGGCACTTGCAAGTTCTTTGCGGGAATCTTGGTAATAATATCATCATCCAAAGCGCATTCAAATACAATATTCAAACAGCTTTTCAGGTTGGACATAGTAGAGTGCTTTTTGCCGTCCTGAACCATTTCATTTATGATTCTCTGGCAGTCAGCCTTTGTAATCTTCGCAATCTGCTTTTTTCCGATAGTATCCTTGATATAAGTATTGTAATATGATTTATAATTTGTACAAGTTGTGGCTTTCCTGCCGCACCTCCATCTACATGAATATACAAGTATTCAGCCAGGTTATAAATCCTCTTAAGCAATGATTTGTTTTTAATCTTCGACATAATTGATATAATATCCTCCGCATAATCCTGATTGTTTGTGTTCATGACCACCCCCTCACAGCTGAAACAGTTCCAGCTGGTCCAGAATCAGGAGACAGTCGGCCAGACCTGCCAGATAGGCCAGATCAACCTGGGCCTCTTCTACATCGTCCAAACCGTCAAGCATGATGTCAATTAGAGAAAGCTCCCTTGCTAACCCCTTTGGTACGTATCCAATGATTGTCTTTTTGGAAATGGGATGGATATGAACCACAATTCGTATAGCGTTGCTATGAAACTTATTTCCAGGCTCTTTTTCCAGTGTTACGCTTAAATTATCCGGCCTGAACTGTTTGATGAATCCCAGGCACTCCTGACGGTTCCCAAAGCTTGTCCCTCTGGCTCTAACGGTCATGGAAAGCTTCACTCTCTGCCATGCCTTTTAAAAGCCTCTGACAAGGAATAGCCTGCCTTTTAATTCATTGGCCATGATACAAACAGCTTTTCTTATGTTGGTTATCTGCTTCATTCTGTTTGTCTCCTCTCTGTTGATGATAGAAGTATACTATATTTACACAATTATATAATTGTGGTATAGTATTGTTTATACTGGGAATAATATTTCTCTATTTCCTCAATCCTTAGAAGAGAAAGAAGGTGCAATATGCCAGCCTCAAAAGCTCAACAAAAGGCCACGAACAAATACATTTCAAAAGCCTATGACAGAATCAATTTAACTGTTCCTAAAGGTCAAAAGGATACCATTCAATCCCATGCAGAAGCCCATGGTGAAAGCGTCAATGGCTTTATAGGACGTGCAATCACCGAAACCATGAATCGGGACAATCTTTCCCCTGCTGCCTCCGAAACCCCATAACCTTACCCAGAAAGGAAAATCCTATGTCAAAAGCATTAGCCCACGCAAACATTTATACAGAAGAGGACTACTACAACCTGCCGGAGAACGTCAGAGCCGAACTCATAGACGGTCAAATCTATTACATGTCGGCTCCCAGCAGGATACACCAGAAGATACTATCTTTTCTCCATGTCAGAATTGCCAACTATATTGATTCTAAAGACGGCCCCTGTGAAGTCTACCCGGCCCCCTTTGCCGTCAAGCCGTTTTCAGAAGATGACAGAAACGTGGTGGAGCCAGACATCAGCGTGATCTGTGACCCCAACAAGCTGACGGACCGAGGCTGTACCGGAGCGCCGGACTGGATTGTGGAGATTGTCTCTCCCAGCAATTCCAGTCATGACTATGTACGCAAATTAAATCTTTACATGGACGCTGGAGTGAGGGAGTATTGGATTGTGGACCCCCTTAGCATGAAAATCTTTGTGTACCATCTCGAGGAAACAGATTTTAAAGCTGACTCTTACACCGTCCAGGACAAAATAAAGGTCAATATCTATGATGATCTGTGGATTGACTTTGCGGAGCTGGAGCTGTGATCCTCTTCTGCTGGGCCTCCGGGACTATTTCTGGGGGCTTTTTCCTTTGTCAGCAGGTCTTCAGCCCGGAACCCGACAGGAAATAGCCCTGGAATCTCTGGGGGGACTGGATAACGAAATGTTACAGACTTCCCCCACATCTGGGGGAGGATGTCGGGATTTGCGACTCCCCAGCACAGGGACTCTCCACAAAAGAAAACCTCCGTGGGCACATATGTACTCTCGGAGTCTCTTTGTGCCTGATTTTGTGAGATGATTTTTTGTCAGATGCGCATAAATTTATGAGGCGTACGTGGAACATACGTTGATTAAATTTATGTGCATATGACGGAAAATCATCCGCAAAGGCAGGTGCAAGAGAGATTCCGAGAGTACATATATCAAGTGTTTTTTCTTGACAAACTTTCTTTTGTATTTTTAATCAATGAAGCGGCAATTTCTCGCGCTAATGTACTAGTATAACCCGTTTTAAATACCTTTCTGTTTCACCTAAATGAATACAAAAGTAAATTCGATGTCCCACATCCGCAAAACCTGCATACCAACAGTCCACTGTAATGTTATTACTTTTTCCCATACCTGTTTTTCCGTAAATTTTGCAGGTTTCATCACTTAATTCCGGAAAAAACATAACTTCTTCAAGAATCGTTCGTACATCCGAAGAATAATCCGATGATTCACCAAAAATCCGTTCCAGAACCTCGGTTTGTTCCTTGGGCGAGATTTTCAAAGATGATTCAATCCAGAAACCAGTTAATGCCGGAGGCATCTAAGAAATCTCCACAATCCTCCTGGCCGTCTCCCTGGCCCTCCTAAGGCACTCCTTTTCACTCCCCCGCTCATACTCATCCAAAAGTTCCTCCACCTGGCCCGCCAGTTCCTTTGTCTTTTGAAACTTCTTCACCAGACGCAGCTTCTCCTCATACTCCTCCAAAATCTTGTCGCACCGCCTTACCAGATCGTGGACCCCCTGCCTGGAGATGCCCTCTTCCCTGGCGATCTCGCTTAATGATAAGTCGTTAAACACCACGTCCTCGTATATATGCCGCTGGCGCTCTGTCAGCAGCTCGCCGTAAAAATCATACAAAAGTCCCTGCCAAACAATCTTTTCCATTTTCATCACCCATGTCAGCATATCGAAAAACCGTGGCAGTGTCAAGGAAAATAAAAAGAGAAAGCCTCCGGCCTTCCCAATGCCCGACTCTCTCTTTTTTCTTCCATCAGCCTGCCGGAACCGCTTCCCGCTTCCCGCTTTGCTCCCCGATCCTCTCCGTGATAAACCGCTCCACATCCTCCGCCGGGATCTCCAGAGGAATAGACAGCTCCCGGTACAGGTTGTCCTTGGCCTTTTTCAGATACCGCTCGTCCACCTCCGTAAGCCTTTTGCCTCTGGCCAGACGATCCTTCTTGCGCATGTGCAGCGTCTTGATGATGCCCACCCACTCCCTGCAGTCGCAGGTCTTAAGGGCCTCCTTGTACATGGCCTCCCTCTGCTTGTCGTCGGCGATCCGCAGCAGTTCCACCTCTAAAATCCCGTCAATCAGCCGGTAAGCCTCCTCCCTGGACATAATGGGCCTCAGGATGCTCTTGTTGCCCTCCACCGGAGTCATGATCCTGCTGCCCGCAACCCCTACAGGTTCCAATACATAATACAGTTTCTCTCTCGACGCGTCCCCGGCCGTCATAGCCGTAATATCCCTCACCCGGCACACACCGGTAGTTCCATAAACAATATACTCTCCTTTACTAAACAATTTTCTCATCCTTTCTTCTAGTCAGTCAATGAAGCCGCAAACAGGATATACTTCTCTCTAATTTCATTATAACAATATTTTACCATTTTATTCACCAAGGGCCTTACCTGTCTTCCAGCAGGATCCGCCCCAAATCCTCCACCGTCTCGGCGATCTTCAAAGCTCCCGCGTCCGAAAGTTCCTGTCTGGAGCCGTATCCGAACAGGACTCCTATGCAGTCCATGCCGTTCTCCCTTGCCCCCAGGACATCGTGTTCCCGGTCGCCTACCATGACGGTCTTTGACACATCCCCAATGCCCGCCGACTCAAGGGCATAGGCGATAACATCCCCTTTCCTCACCAGCCGCTCATCCATGCTGGCCCCGTACACCTGGTCAAAATACCTGTCCAGACGGAAATGCTTCAGGATCCGAACCGCAAATGCCTCCGGCTTGGAGGTAGCCACAAACAGCCGGCATCCCCTGTCTTTGAGCCTGTCCAGCATTTGAGGGATCCCCTCATAGACCCGATTCTCAAAGATGCCCTTGTCCGCAAAATATTCCCGGTAACGACCGATGGCCTCCTGGGCCTTTTCCTGGGAAAACCCGTAGTACTTCATAAAGCTCTCCTTTAAAGGCGGCCCAATAAAAGGACACAAGGCCCTAAGGTCCGGCTCCTGGATGCCGTAAGAGCTTAAGGCGTGCTGCACCGACTTGGTGATGCCCACCATAGGGTCCGTCAGCGTCCCGTCCAAATCAAACAGTATGTGTGTTCTTTCCATTTCTCCCTCCTCTTCTTTAAAAGCCAGGCTGTGGTCATAATGCTATCTGAAAAAAGGACGCAGCTATAGCTGCGTCCCCCTTTATTGAACATAAAATTCCCTTATTTCAGTTCCGCTACCACTTTCTCCAGAGCTGCCAGCGCGTCGTCCGGAAGTTTGTCGTAGCCCTCTTTTGCAGTGGCAAATTCCTTGATCTCATTGACACGGTCGTTCATGCGGGCCTTTAACTGACCTACATAGTCCGCGTCGTTCATATCCGGCACAAAGCCCTCCCAGTCAAGGATCTCGATGTCAGAGAACGGTCCCCACTGATGGAACTTGGCTGTCCCCTCCACAATGGCCTCCAGGATGCCAAGGGTATCCGATGGTTTTACCTTCTTGCCCATGAAATCGCCAGTATTGACAATGTAGCAGTCCACGTTCTTCTCCTCAACCAGCTTTTTGAACTTCTCATAGTCGTTGGCCAGAGGATAGGTCCGAAATGGATTGGCGTAGGGAACCACAACCAGCTTGTTGGGATCCACGCCTGGAGCAAGACGCTCTGCAGAAGAACGCTTGGTAGCCAGAGTCGCGCCCATAACCGATGCCAGGGAAGCGCCTTTCAGCTTCACTACCGGCGGGATCGTCGGATCCTTCATGATCCAGAAGATGGCGTTAACCGGAGCGTCAATCTTGTCCACCCGGTTCGGAGACCACAGTTTGGACTTGATGGCGCGGCCGTTGCCGTTGCGGATGTCCTCGGTCACCAGCTGGATCTTGCCCTCCTCGTCCAGAGTGGCGGAACAGTTCTGAGCCGTTAACAGATACTTGTTGTCCGCGCAGCCTGTGGGATAATCGGCTGTCTTATCAAAATACGTAGGCTCCAGGGCAATGGAAGCGCAGGTATCGGTGTTGATGATAAACGCGTCGTCGTGAAGTACCTTGATCTCATACTTTCCGCCGTGCTTTGCGTGGGTCAGCGTGGACTTGCCGGAGCCGGACAGGCCGTATACGGAAGCAACGTACTTGCTGCCGTCAGCCAACGTATACTCTTTCTGTCCGCCGTGGCAGGAAGCGTAGCCGTTGCGGTTGGCAATGGCCCATGCCATGGTCAGAGTCCCCTTCTTGTGCTCGCCGAAGTATCTCATGCCCAGGATGCAGGCGCAGTTGGTCTCGGTGTTAAAGTAGCAAAGCGTCTTCTTCTGAGGATCAGACAGGCAGTCCAGAGACACGTTGGGACGGTCGGAGCCGGTCCACTGGGGATCGGAGAAGATGAAGATATCCGCTTCCTTTCCGTCGCCTACAGGCTTGGAGTTCTTGTACATCTTTACATACTCGTCGGACATGTACTGGAAGTTCAGCATCCAGTTGTACATAATGTTCTCTTCGCCCTCCGGGATCAGAAGATGCGCTTTCACCATAAACTCCGGATCAAGGCCCACAAACACCTCTGCATGATACATGGTCTTCCAGCGGGACTCATAGACAGCGTCCATGGCCACACGGTCAAGGGCCGCGCAGTTCACCCCTGGCTCACCAGAAATGCGGCGGGCCGTAGCGTAGCGTCCGGTGATGGCTCCGTCGTTGAACAGAAGCACCTTGGCGTCCTTCTCAAGGCCGAACTCCTCGCCTCTATATACGGGCATATCCGTTACAACCGTTCCCGGAGAATTCTTTGCTAACTCATAAGCCTCTTTCAAGGTGTTTACCTTAATCACATTGTTTCCGTAGAAGGCAGCTTCGATGATGGATCTGGTAGTGGAAAATCCTGGCTTGCCTGCTCCGATTTCGCTAATTGGGTAATAAGCTTTTGTTGACATTCTGATCCTCCTTAATTTGAAAAACAAAATTTGAGTTCATTATCTCACTTTGTCAAGAAAAAGTCAATGCTAAGATGAAACTTTTTCCAGCCTTTCGTAACAGTTCAGATAACCCTTGAACTGTTACAGCCTTTCTTCCAATACCGGGCCGCTGTCACCCCCACACCAGCAGCCGGATATCCTTTAAGGCCACAACGCCGGCCCTGGCTCTTAAACATGCTTCCTCCGGCTCCTTTCCCAAAGCCCACATCACCAGGGCGTAGGGCAGGTTAAGGCCGGCCGCGTGGCTGAAAGGATAGCCGCCTCCGAACCTGGCGTTCATCTCCAGCACAGAATACCTCCCTTTTTCCCCCAGCACATCCACGTCCAGGTTCCCCCGGTGGCGCAAAAGGCCCGACAGACGCCTGCCAAGATCCTCCAGCTCTTTGTCCTCCACAGTCTCCGACTCGTCGGTCTCCCCGGCCCGCATGGCGTTCTTGCGCTTTGCCACCACCACCCGCAGCTCCCCCTTAAGATCGTTGACCACGTCAAGCCCCAGCTCCTGCCCTTTGATCATTTCCTGGATGATCACGTTGGCCGGATCCCTGACCGCCTCATACCTTAGATAGCTGTCCTGGATCTCCCGCCGGATCTTCCTGTCCAAAACAAAAAGCTCCTGCTCATCATCGGCCTGGTACACTGACAGAGAGCCCATGCCCCACCGCGGTTTTAAAATAAAGGGGTAGGATGCCAGGCCCGCCTTTTGGGCCTTGCTTACCTCATTGACGTCCAGCCAGCTTTTCGGCGTGGCGATGCCCTGCCGGGTCAGGGTTTGGTACGTCTTCCACTTGTCGTTGCAGATATCCACCGCCTGGACATCCCCCGTCACCACCATGGTCCCCTGACGCTCAAAGTCTTCCCGAAAAGCGGCCAGCACCGGAAGGTCGATGTCAAACAAAGGGATCAAAAGCCGGATCTCCCACTTTCGGCAGTAATCCAGCAGAAACGGAATGTATTCCTTGCTGTAGATCAAAGGCGTCACCACCTGTCTGTCCGCCGCAAAAAATGCCGGGCTTACTTTGCTGTTGGCCGCGTGAACCAGCCCCGGCTCCCCGGCCATATGAAGCGCCTCCTTAAAATATTCCACCAAATACGTCCGTCTTCCTGCGCTGGTAAGCAGTATATTCATGACTTCCCACTCCTTGTCTTTGCGGCGATCCGCGAAAGCAGCCCGTAGACCCGGGGCAGCCTGGCCTCCAGGGTGATGTAAAACCGGGTGCGCCCTGTCAGTTCTTTATAGTACCGGCGGTATCCGCGGCTTAAGACCACCTTGTACTTTCTGGTATTTACCTTGGTCAGAAACCAGGTGCGCCTTGCCGCGCTTTTCACCGCCTCATGGAACCGCCTGCCTGTGGCCTTGTCAAAATCCAGGTAGGTCCTTTTCATGTTCTCACAATATATCCTCTGCTTTGCCTCATAGTCGCCCCTCTTTTCCGCCGCGGTCCAGGAAGAAGCGCCTCCCACCCGGTAAACGCTCATATCCCTGTCCATATAAAAACCGTATCCCGCCGCGGCCGCCATCAGCTGCAGCGGCGTATCCCCCACAGGACATTCCGTATAATAGGAAGGCAGCTGATTTACCAGCTTACTGCGAAACACCATGGAAGCCGTGGGATACCCGCAGCTTTTATCGATCATCTCCTGGGGGCTCACCTGCCGGTCCCTTCGGTAGGGGCGCATCCGTCTGTCGGATATGGACCCGTCCACCGTAAGGATCCTGGCGCTGTGAAAGCACAGGCTGCAGCCGGGATGAACCTCAAGATACTCCACCTGCCGCCGCAGCTTGTCCGGATCCGTCCAGTAATCGTCCCCCTCGCACATGGCCGCGTACTTCCCCCGGATCCTGGGAAAATTAAAGGCCCCGCTGGGATTTGTGATCCCCTTGGAGTACTGGTTCTCGGTCTGCAAAATCGGCCTGATAATGTCCGGGTAAATCTTGTGGTAGGCCCTGATGATATCCGCCGTCCCGTCTGTGGAGGCGTCGTCATAGATCAGGATCTCATAGGAAAACGGCACCTTCTGCTTTAAAAATCCCTCCAGGGCATCCCTGATGTACGCCTCGTGGTTGTAAGTAAGACAGCAGATGCTTACCAAAGGCTCCCCGCTGTTTTGTTTCCTTTTTTCGTCTATCTCCATGCTCATGCGCTTATTTTACTCCTTTGCCAGCGGCTATTGATCCCGCTTTCTCCTTATTATCCCCAGCAGATACAAAAAACTTTCCATATGAAACGCCGCCGCCGCGGTCACATAGATCCCTGCGCCGCACATAACCTGGATCCCCAGCCGCATCCACGCTCCCCCCGGCGCTATAAGCCCCACCATATACACTGCCAGGGCCATGGCCAGAGACAAGATGGCCGACGGCAGGATGTCTGCCCACTGGCGGAAAATCCCGTATCCCAGCAGCTTTTTATTGGGCCAGGCATTGACGAAGGTAGTGAGAAAATCCATCCCCGCCTTGATGGCGATCAGTATCACAGGGCCGAACCGGATTCCCAGGATCAGACCTCCAAGACCCATGACTTTTTTTACGATCTCCAGTTTAAGAAAGATATCGCTGCGGCCTGCCGCGTTGACGGCCTGCAGATTGGTGATATGGATCGGCCAGAATGAGTAGGCGACGCACATGATCCGCAGATAAGGCACGCAGGCCGTCCATTTCTCCCCCAAAAGGGCCAGCACCAGGGTGTCCGCCACGGCGCACAGGCCAAAAAGCATAGGCAACGCCAGAAAGGCGCCAAGCTTCACCGCCCGGCGCAGCATCCCCTTCATGGCCGCCCTGTCCCCCTGGCTCTGGGAAAAGGCCGGCAGGAGCACCGACTGGATGGCCGCCCCTAAGTTGCTTATGATCAGCTTTGGGAACTGCTCCCCCCGGTTGTAGGTCCCCAGCACGTCCTCATTGTAGATCTTTCCCATAATAAGGCCGTAAAGGTTGGTAAACAGCGTGTCAAGAAGAGACGCGGCCAAAAGCTTCCACCCAAACCCAAGAAGCTGCCGGATGCTCTCCCAGGCAAATAAAAAAGCCGGCTTCCAGGACACGGCGACAAAGAGCGCGGCCGTCAGCGCCACATAGTAGGCCAGCTGCTGTCCCACCATGGCCCATACGCCAAATCCCTCATACGCCATAAAGATGCTGACAGCGCCCGAGATCACGGACGCCCCGAAGGTGGACACAAACAATCCCTTAAATTCCATCTTCCTGGACACCCATGCCGTCTGCACCGAGATCACTGCCCCGGGAAACAGCACAAGAGCCAGGACCCTGATGATCTTTGACAATTCTTCTATGGCATAAAACCCGGCGATCCTTGGAGCCGCGGCCCACAACAGGCCGTACATCCCAAAAGCCGCCCCAAGGCTGAAAAAAAACACCGACGAAAAATCCGTCTCGTCCGCCTGCCGCCTCTGGATCAGGGCCGTGCTGAACCCGTTTTGCACGATCACGTTGGCAATGGTGATAAAAATCATGATAATACCCACCGTGCCGTACTCCGCCGGGGTCAAAAGCCTTGCCAGCAGGATGGCCGCCACAAACTGGACGCCCTGGGAGCCTCCGTTCTCCAAGATCTTCCAGAACAATCCCGCTATTACTTTCTGCTTCATCTCTTCTCCTCAACAAAGTATGACATTATTCTTACGATTCCTTTGCCAATACCTTTCATTTTACATGATTCCCCAAAAAATGTAAATCCTATATGGCTTTTTTTGCATAAATGTGATAAATTAACAAAGGACACTATTGTTTAGGAGGTTTTTGTATGAAAAAAACAAGGAAATTGCAGCTGACACTGCTGTTAACCGGCGTCATGGCACTGAACAGCTCCCTGTGTTCCCTTGCAGCGAATAACGTGGGACCCGGCTTTGACCCGAATCTCAACCCTGGACTCCAGGAAGAGACCCCAGCTGCAAGCCAGGAGGATAACCAGACGCCGCCAGAGGAGGCAGTTCCGGAGACCCCGCCAGAGGCAGAGGCTCCCCAGTCAGACAGAATCATCCAGATGCCCCGTCTCCAGACCACGGTACTGCTTAGCCAGCATCAGTGGTCCCAGCCATTTGTCAACGACCAGTGGTGCGACGCGGGCGACCAGACTTTTTATTCCATCTCCATCTTTATGGAGAACGCGGTGGGCAACATCCTGTACCGGGCCTACACGTCCACCAACGGCTGGACAAACTGGGTTATGAACGGTCAGCAGACCAACATCCCGGCGGACTTCGCCCCCATTGAGGCTGTCCAGATCCGCTTCAGCGGCGCCGTAGGCAACAATATGGACATCTACTACAGCGGCATGTTCGCCGACGAAACCCAGACCGGGTGGGGTAAGAACGGCGCCACCGTAGGTTCCATCAACAAGGGCATGCCCTTAAAGGCATTCCGCATGGCCTTCTTCCGCAAAGGGGACACACCGTCTCTGGATATGGCCAAGCCCGTCGTCTCCGACCACGCCGACGGCATCCAGACCATTGACGGCGCTCTGCGCTACATCCACGGCGACGGCTCCAACTTTACGGGATGGGGCTGGCTGGGCAATGACCGCTACTACTTTGTGGACTCCTACCCTGTCACAGGCTGGCAGTACATAGACGGCTATAAGTACTATTTCGCCGAGGACGGAAAGCTTGTCCAGGATCTGGAGCCATTGATCGGGGCCAACGGCCCGTTCCTCCTGCGCATCAATAAGGAGATGAACACCACCACCGTGTACGTCCAGGACGGAGCCAACGGCTACATCATCCCGTTAAAATCTTTCCTGTGCTCCTGCGGTGACGACACGCCTGTGGGAACGTTCCGCACACCGGAGAAGTACCGCTGGCGTCTGATGAACAGCGGCGTGTCCTGTCAGTATGCCACACGCCTGGGGTCCGGGCTTAGTTTTCTGTTCCACTCCATCATCTACGACAGAGCGGATGTGAATACCATGTGGCCGGAGACTTACAACTATCTGGGCGTAGCCCGCTCCGCAGGCTGCATCCGCTTCACCTCCGGGGATGCAAAGTGGATCTACGACAACTGCCCCATCGGCACCACGGTGGAAGTTTACAATTCCCTGATCCCGGGTCCTTACGAGAGACCTGCCATCGAGGAAGTAATCCCCAGCGATCAGCATTGGGATCCTACGGACCCTGTAGCTGTGGCCCAGTACGGACAGCAGCAGTGATCTCTTAACACATTATGATAAAAAAGGAAGGCCCCTGCCGACATCGGCGGGGGCCTTCCCTTTTTGCGTCTTGTACTGTAAGGTTCAAAAGCTTAACAGATACGTGTCTGACAGCACATTTCCGTAAAGATACTCATACCCTGCGGCGCCTGTCTGCTGTTTTATCCGTTCCAGCACCTCACCGGCGTCGTACCCGCTGCTCCAAAACCCGTCGGTATCCACATACACCACCAGTCCGGCTTTCAGATCCTTTCCCTCAAAAACATCCTGAACATGTTCAATCTCCTCCTGGGGCATCACATACAGCCCCTCAAAAACGAAAAGCTCCATCAGATCCTGGGTCAAAGGCGCATTCTCATAGTCGTTGATATACAGGCAGTACAGATCCTGATACTCCCGGGCCAGACGAACCCGCTCCTCATTTTCCGGGTAAAGATATCTCACATACCCAAGACCATACCCGTTCAAAAACAGGACGCCAACCAGGACCCCCATCCCGGCCTGCAGAACCTTTGCCCTTTTTCCCTCTCCAAATCCCCACCTGATCATCGCTGCCAATACCCACACCGCCAACACCACAAACAAAGGATAAAGATTGTAGATATACCGGACGCCTGTGACAACGGCGGCCATGGACACAGCCAAAAACGACAGACTCCACACCGCCAAAAGCCCTGCGCCCAAACGGTCACCGCTGCCATTTTCCCAGAGTCTTTGTTCCTTCCTCCTTCGCGCAAGGCACAGGACTGCCAAAACAAGGACTGCCGCTGCCGCCTCCCGAAGCCTCCCTCCAAAGAAATCCATGTTGATGTCCGAAAGGTAGGAAATCAGATTGCGGATAATCACCCCGCCGTTCATAAAATTGTTCCTGGTCTCATTGGCCACAAACTCATCCGTCCTGGTCAGCTGGGTGATGCAGGCGGGAAACGCCGCAGCCATAAGGCCCACGCTGCCAAAAAGCGCCGCCGAATACACGGCTCCCTCCTTCCATCTTCTGCCCCACAGTTTCCACAGCACATAAACCGCTGACAAAAAGAAGGCCATAAACACGAAATAGTACTGGGTCAGCAGCCCCAGAAACGTCACCAGACAGATGAGAAAAAGTTTTTTCAAGCTCTGGCCGTCCTTTGCCATCCTTACATGGAGGTACACGGTGGCCATGGTGAAAAACGTCATCATCATGTACATGCGGATATACAGCCCCGTGCTAAGCCCTCCCGGGGAAAAGCCCCACGCCGCCATGGCGGCCAATCCCGCCTTATGGCTCTCAGTCAGGCTCCTGGCAGTGAGAAAGACCAGCCACAGACATCCGCCGTAAAAGAACGCGTTCAATATTAGCCCCTGCCATTTGCTGTGGACCTGAGGCGTAAACGAACAGATGGTGTGCAGCGCCATATAGAAAAAAGGCGGATGTACATCCTGGGCCTGGTTGTAGTACACCGACTGGTAGGCAAACCTTTCCCCCTTCTGGACCGTCATGTAGTCTGCGGCCACATCCTCTGTGACCCACCTGTCAAACACGTCGTAGGACGCCACAAAGGGTTTGTAGTAGCTGTTTGCCAATCCCCAGGAATAGATCTCGTCGATAAAGTATCCCTTTTTCTGCCCTCCAAATAAAAGCAGGACCAGGATCTGGACCGCGGCCAGCGCCGCAACCGCCAGGTTTGCTTTCCTTCGCCTTTTTGTGTTGATCTCCATTGCGCCTCCTCTCTGCCAAATGGACTGCCGAAGCTTTTTTGAGCTTGTGATCTTGTAATGTGTTCAAAGAAAAGGGTATGGCTAAAGCCTGCGCCTTTTTTCTTGCATCTTCCTAATCCAGGTAAAATGGTACTTTTGATTTTACATGATTGCAATATAGTCGGCGTTGTGGCAGGCCGTAGAAAGAGGCGGTCCCGTCCGGGTTCAGATATGCCAAACATTCCGATGAGCCCAGTAAAACAGAAAACACTCGGGGTTGGGCCCTCCTGTTTTCTATGGTCTCATCTCCATGGCATATATTCACCCGGACGGGACCGCCTCTCTCTACGGCAAATGCAGGATTCGCTGGCTTAGGTCTGCTTGCTTAAATGGTTTCCTGCATGGAAAGATATTGGCATAAATGCCTATCCATTTTTTCTCTTTGTTGAAATGGCGGAAGTGAAATGACAGAATTAGGAAGTGAGCCCCCGAATTACTGTCCAAAAGCATCATCAGCTATCAAACACGCCTAGTAATTTAAAATAGCCAAAGGTTTCATTTTGCACTTGTTTGATTGGGCCGTCATAAATTACCCTGTCCAAAATGATAATCGCATTATAGGATCTGTCCAATCCTCCCGGGCCCACCACAACATCGCCTTCCTCAATTACAATTTATAATCCCCTAAGATAATCAAAATACAACGGCAACCCCCCAGTATGAATAAACAACACCCTCTCACTTCCATCCCCATACCGCGCCAGCCACTTCACCATGCCGCTATAACCCTTCCCCGTATAAGTAGGATCCAAAGCAATGCCATGGCAGTTCATCATCTCCCGGATGACCTCCTGGATATCCCTGTCATAAAGCCCATATCCGCCGCACCGGTAATCCGTCTCAAACCGGATCGCTCCCGCTCCTTCCCCTGCATACCGTCTGACGGCGCTGATCCCCCTTTCGGCATCCCTGGCCACGGAGATGCCGATGATCTCCTCCTGGCCCCCTGCCAATTCCTTTCCCGCCACAAGCCCTCCCTGGGTCATGCCGGTGCCGCTGGCGTGGAAGATGTGGGTAAGCCTTACCCCGCTTTCCTGCTGCCACCTTCTAATCTCTTCATAGGCCCCCATATAAGCCGATCTTGCCGCCTCCTCGTTGCCCATGCCCCTGGCATCGCCGTAAAGGTAGTAAGGCTTATATCCCTGCCCCTTTAGTTCCTCCATCACCTGCTCCACCGCCGCCGCCACGCCGTCCTTTCCGCATAGGACCTGCCGCGCGCCTGTGTCTGCCGCGATCTGCCGGTTAAAAGTCTGGCCCCCTGCCTCCTGCCCGGAGACAATGATCAGACAGGGGATATTTCTGCTTTTGCACAAAAGGGCCATGGTCCGGTTTAAGTTGGAACCGCAGCTGCCGTAGGAGACCATAAAATCCTTTCCCTTTTTCTCCATATCCTGCAGAAACGCCGCTCCGATCCTGGCCTTGTTCCCCCCAAAGGAGAATCCCAGCAAATCGTCCCGCTTCATAAAGATCTCCTGGCCCTTAGGCAGCTTTCCCAGATACTGAACGGGCGTAGGCTTTACAGGAAACAATCCTTTTTCTATCATCCGGTCCACATCCTTTCTCCCGGGGCAGGTTCTTATCCCGGACAGGCTTCCTTACTGTTTTTGCGTCAAAACATCCGCCAGATTTTCCAGGGCCTTTCTGCTGTCCTGATCCAGGGCGGAGCGGATGGTCACCGCCGGCTCCACCACCAGGATCTGCTTCATGCCTTCAAACATGGTCCGCATGGCTTTTGCCGCCACAGGCGCCCAGGTGCCGTTTTCCACAAGGCCCACGGTCCTCTTCTGGTAGTTCTTGGCCCGCAGATGCTCCAAAAAGCTTTCCATAGCCGGAAACATGCCGCCGTCGTAAGTTGCCGCGGCAGCCACGATCCGGTCGTAATAAAACGCCTTTCGCACCGCAAGGGACACATCCGTCCTGGCCAGATCCACCACCTCCACCTGGCTCTCCCCTCTGCTCTTTAACAGCTCCGCCAGCTCATCGGCCGCCTTGGCCGTGTTGCCGTGGATGGAGGCGCAGGCGATCATCACGCCTTTTTGCTCCGCCTCATAGCTGCTCCAGATCCGGTATTTTTCCAGGTAGAATCCCAGATCTTCTTTTAAAACCGGTCCGTGAAGGGGACAGATGGCGCGAATGTCCAGTCCTGCCGCCTTTTTCAGCGCTGCCTGGACCTGCACCCCGTATTTTCCCACAATATTCAGGTAGTACCTGGCCGCCTCCTCGCTCCAGTCTTCCCCCAGCCCGGAGTCTGCCCCAAAGGTGCCGAAGCCGTCGGCGGAAAACAGGATCTTCTCCGTCTTTTCATAGCTCATCATCACCTCCGGCCAGTGTACCATAGGCGCCATGAAAAACTGAAGAGTGTGACGCCCCAAGGAAAGCGTATCCCCCTCCTTCACCAGCAGGGTCCGACCCTCCAAATCCAGGTCAAAAAACTGCTTTATCATAGGAAATGTCTTGGCATTGCCCACCAGCGCCGCCTTCGGGTAGCGCTGTGCCAGACGGGCGATGTTGGCGCCGTGGTCAGGCTCCATGTGGGACACCACCAAATAGTCCAGATCCCTGCCGTCCAAAGCCTTCTCCACATTCAAAAGCCACTGGTCGCTGCCTCTTTGATCCACCGTGTCCATAATGGCCGTCTTCTCATCCAGAATCACGTAGGAGTTGTAGGTAACCCCGTCCGGCACCGGGTACTGGCTCTCAAACAGATCCAGGTCAAGGTCCTCTACCCCCACATACTTAATGCTGTCCGTAATATGATATTTCTCCATGCTCTTGCCCTCTCTTTTCTCTTCTTGGTCCTTCCCATGTCTCACATCAATACGTTTCCCTATGATAGCACAATTTTCCACGCTTGTCTACGCGGCGCTTTTTATATTTTCCCTTTCCCCCCGTAATCCGAAAGGCCGTCCTTTGTGCCGCCTAAAAAAACGCCTCAACCGGCCATCCCCTAATTGACAGTCCCACGCCGGCGTGGTAAAATTTTCTTATTAAAATACGAGGGGGTATATTATGTCATTTCCAAAAAATTTCTTATGGGGCGGCGCCGTGGCTGCCAATCAGTGCGAGGGAGCATATCTGGATGACGGCAAGAAGCTTTCCGTGCCGGACATGCTTTTAGGCGGCGATGTCAACACACCAAGGACCTTCCTTCCCGTGTCCGATCCCAACGCCTTCTATCCCAGCCATGAGGCCATTGATTTCTACCATCATTATAAGGAAGACATCGCTTTGTTCGGCGAAATGGGATTTACCTGTTTCCGCCTGTCCATCAACTGGGGCCGCATCTTCCCCAACGGCGACGACGAGACGCCCAACGAGGCCGGATTAAAATTCTATGACGACGTCTTTGACGAGTGCAAAAAGCACGGCATCGAACCTCTGGTGACCCTGTGCCACTATGAGATCCCCTGGAATATCGTTACCAAATATCACGGTTTTTCCAACAAAAAGACCATTGATCTTTTTGTCAAGTACGCCGTTACCTGCTTTAAGCGCTACAAGGACAAAGTAAAATACTGGCTCACCTTTAACGAGATCAACATCTCCTGCATGGGCGAGGGAGGTCTGGGCGATCTCTACGGCCTGGGCATTATGGATGATCAGGATATCGCGGCCACCGAGCCCATTAAGTTAAGCGACTTAAAGTCTAATCGCCAGACCACCTTTGAAGCGCTCCACAACCAGTTCGTGGCAAGCGCCATTGCGGTGCAGGAAGGCCACAAGATCAATCCTGACTTTATGATCGGCAACATGATCGCCCACGTGACTC
Organism: Clostridiaceae bacterium; assembly: GCA_910575585.1. GTDB lineage: Bacteria > Bacillota > Clostridia > Lachnospirales > Lachnospiraceae > UBA3402. The sequence continues at coordinate 326,577 of CAJTGF010000001.1, read as the reverse complement.
TTTACCCCCTGACTCCCAAACCAGAAGATGTGTTCGCCTGCTACAATGAAGAGAACTTTAAGAACAATATCTGCGGGGACGTGCAGGTCCGGGGCGAGTATCCCACATTTGCCTACAAGTATTTTAAGGATCACGGCATTGACACCTCCTTTATCACCGAGGAGGACAAGGAGATCATCAAGAACGGCACCGTGGATTTCTATACCTTCTCCTACTACATGACCAACTGCGTCACCACCGACGAGAACGCGGAGAAGACCCTGGGCAATCTGGCCATGGGCGCTAAGAACCCCTACTTAAAGGCATCGGACTGGGGCTGGCAGATCGATCCTCTGGGACTGCGCTACACTTTGAACGTGCTTCACGACCGCTATCCCCACACGCCCCTTATGGTGGTGGAGAACGGCTTCGGCGCCTTTGACAAAGTGGAGGAGGACGGCTCCATCCACGACAGCTACCGCATCGACTACTTCAGGGAGCACATCCGCTGCATGGGCGATGCCATTGACGACGGCGTGCCGCTGATCGGCTACACTACCTGGGGACCCATTGACCTGGTTTCCGCAGGGACAGGCCAGTACGCCAAGCGCTACGGCTTTATCTATGTTGACCGCCATGACGACGGCACCGGCGACTTCTCCAGAAGCAGGAAAGATTCCTTCTTCTGGTACAAGAAAGTGATTGAAAGCAACGGGGAAGATCTGGATTGATTCCTGTCTTTCCTACCTAAAAGAGAGACCGCCGTAAAGCAGACAACGGGAATCTGTTTTACGGCGGCTGTGCCGTCTATCCGACTCACAACCTCTCTTTCTCCTGCCTGGAATACCTTTACGACATGGAGGAATGTTCCAGAGGCTGCCGGGACGGGATCTTGTACTGGACCAGGGAATCCAAAGACCCGATCCGTCTCTGATCTTCCAAGGCCCCGTAACATGGTATGCCAGGGCTTATCTTTTCAGCAGCAGGATGTCCCGGGGAGCGATCCGCAAGCGGATCTCCTCCCCTTCTTCTGCCTTGTTATGGCTTATGTATGCGTTCCACCGTTCCTTTGGCATCTCCAGGCGGATCTGGCTGCTGCCGCTTTTACCGGCAGCAGAAAGGGGGACGGCCATGACCACCATATGGTACAAATCCTCCACCACGCGGATGATCCGGCACGGGATCACATTCTCCCCGTTCTCCTCCTCTCCCTTTAAACACACATGAATATCATGGCTCCTGACGCCGATATAGGCGGTATTTGGCGGCGCCTTACGCCCGCAGTTCAGGCGCGTTCCCCAGTCAGACGCATAGACCCACCGGTCCTCTTCCCCGCCGTCCTTACAAGCTGGATGGACGGGCTGAACGGAGGAATAATTTTTACAGCCGGATAAGCGGCAAACAGCCAGAGTGCCCGGCTCCTCAAACATGGTCTTTACCGCCATGGCCGGGGTAGAGATGCCGCCGTCCATGACGCAGGCTCTTTGGCATAGGCGGTAGATCTCGTCCCTTTTGTGGGACACAAACAGCGCCGTACACCCGAAGTCTTTTAAGAGATCCATCAGCTCCAGTTCCAATTTCCAGCTCAAATACCCGTCCAAAGCGCAAAAAGGCTCATCCAGCATCAAAAGCCGGGGCCTTGTCAGCAATATCCTTGCCAGGGCCGCTCTCTGCTGCTGGCCGCCGGACAGCTGATGGGGCCTGTGCTTTTCCAGTCCGGTCAGGTAAAACCGGTCCATCATGTCCGCCACCCGGGCTTTCGCCTGGTCCCTGGGCTCCTTTGACGCCCGCGCTCCTGCCAGAAGATTCTTTTCCACCGTCATGTTGGGAAACAGGGCGTAGTTCTGGAACAAAAGCCCTACCTGCCGCTTCTGCGGCGCAAGATCAATCCCCTTTTCCGCGTCAAACAAAACCTGATCGTCCAAAACGATCCTGCCCCGGTCAGGCTTTTCGATCCCGGCAATGGTCTTTAGGGTCATGCTCTTTCCGCACCCGGAGGCCCCAAGAATGCCAAAAACCTCATTCCCCGCCTGAAACCGGACCGAAAGCCGAAAAGCGCCTAATGTTTTCTCCACATCCACATACAATGACATGGCTTAACCTCTCTTTTCTTTCCCTGCGCGGTTATTCTGCTCCAGCATATTCACCGCCAAAAGCACTGCCGCGGAGATAGCCATGTTGACCATGACCCACCGAAAGGCCAGCGCCTCATTATCTGTCCGCCACAGCTGATAAACCGTGGTGGCAATCGTTGCCGTCCGCCCCGGCGTGTAGCCTGCCACCATGCTGGTGGCTCCGTACTCCCCCAAGGCCCTGGCAAAGGCCAATACCGCCCCTGCCAGGATGCCCTGGCGGCAGGCGGGCAGGCGGACGCGCCAGAAGATGTAAACGTTTGACAGCCCAAGAGTCTGACCGGCATAGGCCAGGGTCTCGTCAAAGCTTTCAAAGGCCCCCCGGGCCGTGCGGTACATCAAAGGAAAGGCCACGGCCACGGCGCTAAAGACGGCGGAATACCAGTTCATCACCAAACCGACTCCGAACCGCTCCAGAAACCACGCCCCCAAAGGCCGCCGGTTGCCTAAAAACAGCAGAAGAAAATACCCTACCACCGTAGGCGGAAGCACCATAGGCAGCGTCAGGAGCACATCCAGCGCCCCCTTTGCCAACCGGTTTAGCTTGGCCACGTAGTAGGCGGCAAAAATGCCCGCAAAAAACACGATCACGCTGGAGACAGCGGCAATCCGCAGCGAGTTGTAAAGAGGATACCAGTCCATCTCTGCCCTCCTTACTATTCTGCCATGGAAAACCCTGCCGCCTCAAACACCGCCCTGGCCTCCCCGCCGGAAAGGTAGTCTAAAAACGCCTGGGCCTCCTCTTTCTTTCGTGACCTGGTTACCATGGCCGCCGGGTAGACCACCGGACTGCACTGGCCTTTAGCCGTATCCACTATTAAAAGCCCTGCCGCCCTGGCGTCGGTGCCGTAGATGATGCCGCAGTCCACAGACGCTTCCTTAATCTGGGTGGTGACCTCCTTTACATTGGAGCCGTAGGTGATTATTCCGCGGGCTTTCAGACTGTCAAAGATCCCAAGATCCCTTAAGATCTCCTCCGAGTAAACGCCTACGGGAACGTCCTCATTGCCGATGCACACTGCTTTTACCTTCTCTGTACCCAAATCCTCATAACACCGGATGTCCGCCGGATTTCCCTCCGGAACCGCCAGCACCACCTTATTTTCCACCAGGTTAAACCGGCTGTCCCTGTCAATAAGATCCAGGCCCTGGGGATTTCTCTTTGCCCCTGCGGAAAGATCCAGCTGGTCCATCTGCTTTTGGGCGGCGGAAATAAAGATATCACAGTCAGCGCCCTCCTGGATCTGGGTCTTTAGGGCGCCGGAGGAGTCAAACGTAAAAACAATGGCCACATCCGGCCTTACCTGGCTGTACTGCTGTCCGATCTTGGTCAGGGTCTCCGTCATGGACGCGGCAGCAAACACGGACAGCTCCACCTGCTTGCCGGCAGTATCCCGGCCTTTCGCGCCAACCAGGCCAAAAATGGCCAGAAATCCAAGCCCCAGCGCCGCGGCTGTCGTCAACCGTCCCTTGTTCATGAGCCCTCTCCCTCTGATCCATCCTCTTTCCCCCTGGCGCACTCTCCGCCGGTCCCCCTTAGGATCTCCAGCCCATGGGGCAAACTGTCCAAAAGAAATCCCAGGCTTTCCTCCACGGCCCTGGGGCTGCCGGGCAGGTTAATGATCAGCGTGGATTTCCGGATCACCGACACCCCGCGGCTTAACATGGCGCGGCTGGTGATCTCCATGGAACGGCTGCGCATGTACTCCGCGATCCCCGGCGCATTGCGGTCTGATACTGCCATGGTGGCTTCCGGTGTCAGATCCCGCCGGGAAAAGCCCGTCCCGCCGCTTGTGACCACCAGATCCACCTGCCGCCCGTCTGCCAGCCGCTTTAGCTGGGTCTTTAAAAGCTCCGGCTCATCCGGAACCACCAGGGTCTCCACCACCTGAAAGCCTGCCGTCTCAAGGACCGCTTTTGCCGCCGGGCCGCTTTCGTCCACCCGCTGTCCCCTGGCTGCCTTGTCGCTGACCGTGACCACGGCCGCCGAAAACGGCCGGTCAGGCTTTGGCAATACCACGGTCATCTGATCGCCGACGCAGATATCCCCCTCCTTGTCCACCTGGGCAAACACCCCTTCATGGGGCATGATGCACGCGCCCATGCGCTTAAAGATGGCGCAGTGGCTGTGACACTCCTTCCCGATCTGGGTCATTTGCAGCACCGCCGTCCCCGCCAAGAACAGGCTCCCCACAGGAAGTCTCCGAAAATCAATCCCCTCCACTACCAGATTCTCCCCAAAGGCGCCGTGATCCACATTGGCCCCCTTCTCGTTAAACGCTTTCACCTTGTCATAGGAAAGCAGGCTTACCTGCCGGTGCCAGTCTCCCGCGTGGGCGTCCCCCACGATCCCGTGGCGGGGCTTTACATGGACCCGATCCACATTCTGTTTTTCCGTTCCTTTCTTCTGGCTGACACAGACAGCCTTTACGATCCCGGTTATCATACCTGCGCGCTCCTTTCGCCTGTTTTTGTCCTGGGCCTTATGGTGTGTTTCAAAAAACATTCCCGCCGGATGCATTAGTGAGCCGGATTGTGAAAATCCCCGCTCTTTCCTCCCGATTTTCTCTCCAGATAGATCTCCCCCATCTCCATGGACTTGTCTACGGCTTTGCACATATCGTAAATGGTGAGCAGCGCCACCGTGACCCCCGTAAGGGCCTCCATCTCCACCCCGGTCTTTCCCGTGGTACGGGCCGTACACACTGCCTGGATCCTATGATTTTCTTCATCGAGATGAAAATCCACATTCAGCTTTGTCAAATTGAGCCCATGGCACAAAGGGATCAGCTCCGGGGCCCTTTTTGCCCCCATGATCCCGGCTATCCGGGCCACGGCCAGCACATCCCCCTTTTTCATGGAACCGCTCTTTACCATGGAAAAGCACTGCGGATCCATAAAAATACTTCCACGGGCCATAGCCTCCCGCTTGGTATCCGCCTTTTCCCCCACATCCACCATCCGCGCGTTGCCCTGTTGGTCAAAATGTGTAAATTCCATATCACCCTCCGATACTTACCATATTGTCATGTTCCGTCATATCCTCCGGACGCTCAAAGCAGTGGGCCATAGGTTTTTTCTTTATAGCTCCCTCCATGGCCGCAAGAAGCCTTCCCTCTTTCTCACCCCAGCTTCCCTTTCCCCGAAGGATCTGTCTTAGATCCACGCCGTCCTCATAGCACAGACAGCTTTTCAGATACCCCTGGCAGGTAAGACGCACCCGGTTGCACCCTGGGCAGAACTTATTGTGGATGGCGCTTATTAAGCCCACGCTCCCCAAAAAACCGGGGATCCGATAGTACACCGCTGGCCCGTTGCCATGGACCCTTTCATCCTTTTCCATACCAGGGTATCTTCTTTCCAGTTCCTTTAAAAGGGTTTGATGATCCAGCGTCTGAAATCCCTTTCCGTAACCTACGGGCATCATCTCGATAAACCGTACATCCACCGGATACGTTTTGGCAAGCCTTAGGAGGCTGTGCCAGCCATAGTCTCCGCCGCCGCATCCAAGCTGCCGGGCCACAGCCTCCAGATCCAGGGACACGGCGTTGATCTTTATGGGAATCTGCCGCTGATAACAGGCTTTCAGCCCCCTCTCCAGGGCAGACATCACCGTTTTTAACCTGCCTCCGCCTGTAAGGATGCTGTACAAATTTTCATCCAGAGTGTCAAGACTGACGTTGATCCCGTCGATCCCTGCCTGAATCAGATCCTCCAGATACTGCTCCAGCAGTATGCCGTTGGTGGTGATGGTCACCTTCTCGATGCCCGGCGTCTCCTTCAGCATAGCCACCAGCTGACAGCAGCCAAGACGCGCCAAAGGCTCTCCCCCTGTAACCTTGATCTTGCGGATGCCCAGACGGGCCCCGCAGGAGGCAACCTTTCCATATTCCTCCAAAGTCAGGATATCTTTTGCAGGCTCCCGCCGGATCCCCTTTGGCATACAGTAGCAGCACCGCAGGTTACAGCGGTCCGTGATGGATATCCGCATATAATCGATCTCCCGCTGAAAATCGTCTCTCAAAACTATCTTCCTTTCCCGAATCCGCAGTTGGGGAATGTACACGTTCCACAGTTTAAGCACAATCCCCCCTCGCCCAGAGCCGCCAATTCCTGTTGGCACACCCAGTCGTCGGCCATGACTCTTGGAAGCACCAGATCAAAGATGGTCCGCCTTGCGTACATGACGCAGCCCGGCAATCCCATGATGGCCACAGCCTTTTTTTGCTGCGGCGCCTCATAGTAGGCCAGAAGGAACATGGCTCCCGGCAGTGCCGGAGCGCCGTAGGACACGATCCGGGCCCCGGTGTTCTTAATGGCCAGGGGAGTCTTATCGTCAGGGTCCACGCTCATGCCTCCTGTGCAGATGACCACATCCGCCCCCTTTTCAATCATGTCTTTTATGGAGCTTGTCACCTTTTTGTCGTCGTCGTCCAGGATCACATGACCGATGACTTCCGTGTCAAACTCCTCCAGCTTCTGGCGGATCACCGGGGTAAAGGCGTCCTTAATCCGGCCGTAAAACACTTCGCTGCCTGTAGTCACAATGCCCACTTTTTTATGTACAAAGGGTTTCAGCTGTAAAAGGGGCTCTTCCCCGGCAACTTCCACGGCAGCCCGGCGGGCCTCTTCCATCTTCTCCTTTTCGATCACCAGTGGGATGATCCTGGTCCCAGCCAGCTTGTCCCCCTTTTTCACGGCAAAATCCCCGTGGCGGCAGGCGATCATCATCTGCCCAAAACCGTTGACCGCCTTAAGGCCCTCTCTCTTGACCTTAAGCAGGCCGTCCCGCTTTGCCACGATATCGATCTTGCCCTCTTTTGCCTCTGACCGGCTCATATGATCATTTAGGCACATGGTACACAAGATCTCGGCCGCGTCATTTTCATGGAGGATCCCCTCTTTTTGCTCCCACACATACAGATGATCCTTGCCTACGCTTAGGAGCACGGGAATATCCTCCTTCCTCACAATATGTCCCTTTCGAAACACGGCGTCCTTTTTGACGCCTGGGATGATCTGGGTAATATCGTGGCACAGCACCGCGCCCTCCGCCTCCTGGGTGCGGATCAATCTCATGTCTGTCATATCAAAATCCCTTTCCCATATATTTCTGGTATGCCTGGTCTGTAAAATCCTGCACCGATGCCACCAAATTCTCGTAAGCTTCCATCAAATTCTTTCCCTTTTCCGTCAGAACCGATCCTCCGCCTCCGTTGCCGCCGGTCCACCGCTGGACCACAGGCGCCCCCAGCTGCTGCTCCAGCTGCTTGATCATCTTTCTCCCTTTGCTGTAGGACAGATCCATGTGAAAGCACGCTTCCTGCAGCGATCCGGTCTTGGCGATCCAGCTTAAAAGATTCTGGACACCGGGACCGTAAAAAGGCTCGCTGGCCGTCAGGCGGATCTGTATCTGGGGGCGTATGGGATACCCCTGTCCACGCTGGTAATTCCAGTCCAAAAGCTCCTGGTACTGCTGCCTTGTATCCAGATCCCGGTAGATCCCCTCGTCATCCACTTCCACGTCGGTAACAGTAATCCGCGATTCTTCAATGGCTTTTCGCAGCCCTCCGTCCCCCTTGTAGGCGCACAGCTGCCGGGCCACCTGGCTCCACACCATAATGGGATGCCCCGGCTTTCCATGGCATACCGTGCGGATAATGGGCGCGTCGATCATCAGCTGCTGGCGGATGGTGTCCGGCATAATGGCCGGCAGATCCATAGGCAGTATCATCATCCGCTGGCACTCCCCGCTGATGGCTTCAACGCCTAAGCGCACGGAATCAAACATCTCCGTTTCCTGATACCGTTCGTTTTTTATAAACCGAACGCCTGTAAATGAAAGGTGCTGCTGCAGCTCGTCGCCCCGGTGTCCGATAACCACCACCACGGGATCGATCCCCATGTCCCTTAGCATATTGACAATATGGCGGGAAACGGTGGAGTCGCCAAATGGGAGCATGGGCTTAAACGCCTCCATGCGGGACGACAGACCGGCTGCTACCAGCACCGCGCCTGTCACTTTCATCTATAAGCTTTTTCCCCTTCCTTGTGTGTTTTTTCTTATTATACCGGAAGTATCAAAAGAAAACAAGCAGTTTTCAAAGTAACACTCGCGCTGGCTTCACACCACCTCATCCAAAAAGATCCGACTTAAGCCCTTAACCCGCTCCATCCAGGCAAAACCTTTGCATCCCTCTCCTCCAAGCAGCCATCCGGTCAGCTGTCCGATGGAAACCTCCAGCCGCTCCTGGGCTTCCATCCCCTCCTCCCAGGCCAAAAGGCAGGAGCCGTCCTTTTTAATGGTCCAGAGAAATACCCCGTTGTTCTCCCTGCACACCCCGTCCCTTACCCCAAGACGCACCGACAGAGGAGCGCTGCCGCCTTTTGGGGACAGCTTTATGGATCGGAGAAATGTTTTCAGATGGATGATCCTGACCATAATCACCGGCCCCTCCTCTGCTTCGGGTTCGGTCCATTCCTCTCCGGCAAAAAGCATCCTCTGCTCCTTTTTCTCTATGCCCCACCAGCCCCAAAGGCCCTCAATGGTTCTTTCCCCATAACTTTCTTCCCCTGCCTTAGTCCCGGCGGACGTCAGAAATTCCATCCATCCGTCCTCGCTTTCCAGCTCCAGCAAAAGCCGCCTTACATACTCCGGCGTCCGCCTGGCAAAAACGTCGTACCGCTCCTTAAGCCATCTCTCCATCCACCTGGCCGCAATAAGGATATCCTGCCCCTTTCGCCGAATCCGCTGCCTTTCCAGAAGCTTCCGCCCCCGGCCGTTTAACGTAAATCGGGGCTGACGGCAGACGGTGACAAAATCAAAAGGGGCGTAGATCCTTACATCCGCCGGCATGAGAAAGCAAAATCCCATCTCCTCCCGGTACTGATCCTCCATCATGCGGGTCAAAAGGCTCCTCATCAGCCCCCGGCGCCTTCGATCCTCTGCCGTGGCCACTGCCACAACATAGTCCACATCCCGGACATGGTCCCCCACCTGGAGCCGGTAAGGGTTTCGGTGGACCATGGACACGATCCTATCCCCCTCCTCTTTCACCAGTATCCGGTTGTCCTTTGTCTTTTCCCTGTAATAGTACCGCAAAAAACGGTCCGAATCCTCTAAAAACGCCTCCCGCCACAAAAGAAGGCTCTCTCTCTTTTCCTCCTGGCCCAGATACCGGATCATAGGATGCCTATCTTTCTCTGCGCCACCGAATATTTTCTGGCAAATCCTATGGGACAGTAGCTCATCTTTGCCCGCCGAAGCCCCTCAAGCCCTAAATCGTCCTCCCGGTTCACCAGCTGTACCCCCGGAAACTCGTGAATAAGGAACTGCTGATTGATAAACTGGTACAATCCCCTCATGTCCGGGTTGGCCTTCTCGATGTGGATGACGGCCATGTTCTCGCAGGGGTTGTAGCTGCCTATGGAAAATGCCTCCAGCTTTCCCTGGATGTAAATGCCGCCCATCCTTACATCCAGAATAGAGCAGTTGTTCAGGATCTCGTGGATGCCCTCGATCTCATAATCCAGATGCTCTTCCACGTCCTGACCTTTCCCCTCCCTCCACCGGTCCAGAAAATCCCACACATCGTACCGGTCCGAACAGCAGAGACGGCGGTACTCTGCCAGTTCCTCGTACTCCCGTTTAAAGGCGTTCAGGTTATTTTTCTTCTTGTGGAGCTTTTTCCCCGCCAGCGTCCGCATGGCCTCCCCGTCGTAGAGATAGTCTTTCAGATCCTCCACCTCGCTGACCTGATACTTGTCCGGGTCCAGATCTAAAATTCTCACCGCCTCCTCGTCTGCCAGGCCCACCTTGTAGGGAAGGCCCAGCTCCTGGTTAAAATAGCGGACCATCTCAAAAAAACTCTCCCGCAGATCCTCCTGCCTGCACAGGGGCATGGCCCCCGTCTCCTCCCCCTTAATATTCATGATCCACTGGACGGCTCTGTTTTTGCTGATGGCATAGCGGAGATTGCTGTACTTCCTCCACAAAAAGCTTTCCAGAAACACACTGTCGCAGGTCTTGTTGGGCCTTAGGCAAAAGTATGGTTCCAGTATCTCGATGCTCTCGGCCTTTACGGGCCGAAAGCACAATCTTTCTTTGGACTCTGTCATGATCTTTCCTTTCTGCTGCTTCTTATGGTACATACCATTTCATAATTACCATACTTTCGGGGGATTGACAAGGCCATACTTTATATGCGTCGATTTTTTTTAGATGGATGGGAAAGAAATTTATGTCCCAGAAACGGTTAACGAGCCATTCCGGGAATACTGCGCTGCTTTTTCAGGCGAAAGATCACCTGATTTTACCAGATTTTTTAGTAATTCCTCATAGCCCTCCTTGCGGCCTTCCTTGCGGCCCTCCTCGCGGGCGTCCCGCCGTTCATCCGCTAGTTTGATTGCCCACGTCATATAACTCACCTTCCATTCGTCATTGTTATTTATGGCCGTCACCTTCTCTTCCAATGTCTGAGTATAAGGATCTTTCGCTTCTCCTTCCATGATATAGCGCATCAGGATTTTAAACGCATCACTGACATTTCCCTTATGACCGTCAGCATTCACGAAAATCTTCCAGGCGTCATCCCCCAGCTGACGGTATGAGCCGTCACTTAGCTGGTAGTATTCCCCGCAGCGGTAAATATACTCGTCATAGCCAAAGGGATCAAAGGTACATACGAAGATCACCAGGCTTTTTTTGAGATTGACGTAATCCTCCCCTTTGGCAAGGATGTTCAGATCGATCATTCCCTGGTAGTACCTCGAACGCCTTGGAAGGTTCCTGTTTCTCCCTGTCTGCATCTCCACATCATAGACCGTGCGTTCCTCATCCTCGATATACACGTCCATCCGGATTGATTTCGCATTGGCAGCCAAGGCTATGGTCTTCTGCCTTTCCGGGTACTCGATTTTCTGGATTTTTATCCCAAGAATAGTTTCCAGAAACGGTTTGCAGCATTTGGGATCTGCCATCACGGTGCCAAACATCATGTCATCTTGGATGGTAACCGGCTTGAATTGTTTTATCAGTATTTTTTCTTTGACTGTCATGCTTCCTCCTATGCAGGGCTCCTTATTTTCATTATATAGTAAGCCCGGGTGTCCTGCAATCTTTATTTGTTTTTTTGTCTTACGATGCGCTGTTTCGCTGTTACTGTTCACAGGCAATGGCATTAACTTAAGTGCTGAGAACGATTTCTTGCGCAAAATAGAAAAAATTAAATTGCTGTATTGTTGAGTAAACAATGGGCGGGGATTGTCGTGAGGCCAGTCAGAGGAGAGCTGTCCCGTCCGGGTTCAGATATGCCGAACATTCCGATGAGCCCAAAGCGGAAAACACTCGGGGTGAGGCCCTCCTGTTTTCCTGGTCTCATCTCCATGGCATAGATTCACCCGGACGGGACAGCTCTCCTCTGACTGGCAAAACCAGAATTCGCTGGCTAAGGTTTGCTCACTTAAGGTGGTTTCGGTAGGGGACGCTGTTTCGACTTTGCAGCGAAAAAACAGCTTCTTTTTATGGCCTCAAGTATATTGTTGAGTAAGGTTAAGGCGGGGTTGCTGTGAACCTGAAAGGATCTGCCGCCTTGCAATTGAAAGCAATAGCAAGATTCCGTTCTTCCGCGGATTCGGGTATTCGAGTTTTTATGTTCCTATACACGCATGGATACTCCACGTCCTGCTTTATAAAATATGGAAAATTATAAAAAGGCCGTGTTTTCCGGTGTTTTTCCTCGTGTTATTAAAATATGGTGTTGGTCAGTATCTATATTAGCCGCCATATTTCAACCATATGAAAGGATTATGTTTATGGCATTTGCGGACTCAAACAACATCCTTTTGGCTAACACCCAAAGTATAACAGGCAGGATCTGTTCCGATAAATACCATGCGCAAACTTTACTGTCGATAAAACAGATATCTTTCCGCCGCAACGTTGAAACAGCGCCCCTATCGGAAACACCTTAAGCGAGCAAATCCCGGCCAGCGAATATCTGCTTTTGCCAGGGCGGGAAGGGTGGGATGGTACCGGCAGGGTGAATATATGCCATGAAGATGAGACCAGGAAAACAGGAGGGCCTCACCCCGAGTGTTTTCTGCCTTAAGGGCTCATCGGAATGTTTGGCATATCTGAACCCGGACGGTACCATTCCACCCTTCCCGCCCTGGCTCCACGACAACCCCCCGCCTTTGCTCACTCAACTAAACAGCAATTTAATCATTTTACCCAAGACCACCACCTACGCAAAATCAAACAACGACAACTGATTCGACTCCGGCAAATCCCCAAAAAGCCCCAGATCTCCCATCAAATCACAGATAGTTTTGCTAACCTTAGTCCGGTTTCTGAAATCTTCCTTAGACAAGAACACCCCATCCTTCACCGCATCCACCACACCGTCTGCCGCCTTATCCCCCAAACCTTCAATACTGGCAAACGACGGCATCAGCTTCCCGCCCACAATCTGAAAATCCCTGGCCTTGGCCTTATAGATATCCAAAGGCTCAAACTCAAACCCTCTGGCATACATCTCCTGGACCACCCGCATATCCCGCATGGAATCCTGCTCCTTCTTTGACAGGGAATCCCACCGTTTCCGGTAATCCGCGATATAGTACTCCAGCTTGTCCCGGCCCTGGCACATGATCTCGTAGCTGAAAGCATTGGCCCGGATGCTGAAAAACGCCGCATAGTAGGCCAGGGGATAAAACACCTTGCAGTAGGCGATGCGCCAGGCCATCATCACGTAGGCCGCCGCATGGGCCTTGGGGAACATGTACTTGATCTTCAGGCAGGAATCAATATACCACTGCGGCACGTCATGGGCCAGCATGGCCTCGATCCAGTCCGGCTTCAGCCCCTTTCCCTTACGCACCGACTCCATGATGGTAAAGGACAAGCCCTCCTCCATGCCCTTTTGGATCAGGTAAACCATAATATCGTCACGGCAGCAAATGGCTGTCTGGATGGTGGCCTGTCCGCTTAAGATCAGATCCTTGGCATTGCCCAGCCACACATCCGTACCGTGGGCCAGACCGGCGATCCGCACCAGGTCGGAAAAATACTTGGGCTTGGCGTCCAGGAGCATCTGCATGGCAAAATCCGTCCCAAACTCCGGCACCCCAAGGGCCCCCAAAGGACAGCCGCCGATATCTTCCGGCGTGATCCCCAAAGCCGAGGTGTTCTGGAACAGAGACATAACCTCCTTACAGTCCAGAGGTATGTCCTTTACCGGGTCCAGCCCCGTCAAGTCCTGCAGCATCCGGATCATGGTGGGATCATCGTGTCCCAGTATATCCAGCTTTAAAAGGTTGTGGTCAATGGAGTGGTAGTCAAAATGGGTGGTTATGGTGGTGGTCTCCATGTCATTGGCCGGCCGCTGAACCGGGGTAAAGGAATAGATCTCCTCCCCTACCGGCAGAACAACGATGCCTCCCGGGTGCTGTCCCGTAGTCCGCCGAACGCCTACGCACCCCTGGACAATGCGGTTGATCTCGCAGCCTCTTTTTCGGTCCCCCCGCTCCTCATAGTAGTTCTTCACATACCCGTAAGCCGTCTTGTCCGCCAGAGTGCCGATGGTCCCGGCCCGGAAAGTCTGTCCCTTTCCGAAGATCACCTCCGTGTAATCGTGGGCATGGCTCTGGTACTCGCCGGAAAAGTTTAAGTCAATATCCGGCTCCTTGTCCCCTTTAAATCCCAAAAACGTCTCAAAGGGAATGTCGTGGCCGTCCTTGTTCATCATAGTCCCGCATTTGGGACACTCCCTGTCCGGCATATCGCACCCGCTCATACCCCCGAATTTTTTTACCTCCGGGGAGTCAAAGTCAGAGAAATGGCATTTGGGACAGTAATAGTGGGGGCTTAAGGGGTTAACCTCCGTGATCCCCGACATGGTGGCCACCAAAGAGGATCCTACGGAGCCTCGGGAGCCCACCAGATACCCGTCCTCATTGGACTTCCACACCAGCTTCTGGGCGATAATGTACATCACCGCGAATCCGTTGGAGATAATGGAGTTCAGCTCCCGCTCCAGCCGCTCCACCACGATCTCCGGCAGATCGTCCCCATAAAGCTCATGGGCCCGGTTGTAGCAGATATTCCTAAGGGTCTCGTCGGAACTTGCGATCACCGGCGGGCATTTGTCCGGCCTGACCGGCGAGATCCTTTCGCACTGGTCGGCAATACGCCTGGTGTTGGTAACCACCACCTCCTCCGCCTTGTCCGGCCCTAAGTAGGAAAACTCATCCAGCATCTCCTGAGTGGTGCGCAAATACAGCGGCGCCTGGTCGTCGCTGTCCTTAAATTTCCGGTGGGACATGATGATCCGGCGGTAGATCTCGTCCTCCGGGTCCAGAAAATGCACGTCGCAGGTGGCGCACACCGGTTTGCAAAACTCCTCCCCCAGATGGACGATCCTCCGGTTGATGTCCTTTAGGTCGTCCTCGCTTTTGATGGAGCTGTCCTCGTCCCGAAGCATAAAGTCATTGTTGCCCAAAGGCTGGATCTCCAGGTAATCGTAAAACTCCACGATCTTTCCCACCTCCGTGTCCGGGATCCCCCGGAGCACGGCCTGGTAAAGCTCTCCCGCCTCGCAGGCCGAGCCGATGATCAGTCCCTCCCGGTGTTTGCGCAGCAGGCTTTTGGGGATCCTGGGCCTTTTGTGGTAATACTCGATGTGGGATTTGGACACCAGACGGTACAGGTTGGTCCGCCCCAGATCATTTTTAGCCAGGATGATGATGTGGTAAGACGGCAGCTTTTTTATCTTATCCTTGTCCAAATCCCCCAGGCGATTTAACTCCTTTAAGGTCTGGATGCCTCTTTCCTTTAACATCTTTCGAAAGGCCACAAAGATCTCCGCCGTAGTCTCGGCATCCTCCACAGCCCGGTGGTGGTTCTCCAGGGAAATGTTCAGAACCTTTGCCACCGTATCCAGCTTATAGCGGCTGATCTGAGGCAGCAGCATCCGGGCAAGGGCCACCGTATCCAGCACCGTGGGATCAAAGGCAAGGCCCAAAAGCCTGGCGTTCCGGTCAATAAAACTGACGTCAAAGGAGGCGTTGTGGGCCACCAGGGCCGCCCCTTGACAGAACGTTAAAAACTCCGGCAAAACCTGGTGGATCCTGGGGGCGTCAAGGACCATGGAGTCATTGATCTTGGTCAGCTGCTCAATGCGGAACGGAATAGGCTCATCCGGGTTTACAAACGTGCTGAACCGGTCCACGATCTTCCCCTTCTCCACCCGCACGGCGCCAATCTCGATAATGTGGTTGGTCAGAGGCGAAAATCCTGTAGTCTCAATATCAAACACCACGTAAGGGTCGTCCAGATCCTGGCCTTTGCCGTTTTCCACCAGCTGCTTTTCGTCGTCCACCAGATACCCTTCCACCCCGTAGATCACCTTAAACGCATCCTCTTTATCCAGGGCATGGCTGGCGTCCGGAAATGCCTGAACGCACCCATGGTCCGTAATGGCCAGGGCCGGCATGCCCCACTTTTTTGCCCGATTCACCAGATCCTTCACATCGCTGACCCCGTCCATATCGCTCATTTTGGTGTGGCAGTGGAGCTCCACCCGCTTGACCAAACTGTTGTCCGTCCGCTGGTCCGAGAAATCCTCGCACTTTTTCAGGCCAACCACCGAACCGATGGTCAGCTCCCCGTCAAACTTGTCAATGGTGGTCATGCCTTTCAGCTTAATAAACTGCCCCTTGGTCACGGCCTTGTCAATGTCCTCCAAAGCGTCCTCCCGGACAAACAGCTTCACCGTGATGGTGTCCGTAAAATCGGTGACGTCAAAGATCACGATGGTCTTTCCGCTTTTTAAAAGGCGGCTGTCTTTCGCAATGATCTTACCCCGGATGGTCACCTCCCCCATCTCGCCGCCGATATCCCGGATCTGGGAAAACTCGTCCTCAAAATCCCGTCCGTAAAGCACGTCCGGGTTGTCGCTCTTTCTCTGGTAACTGCCGAATCTGCGGTTTTCCTTGGAAAAAGAGTCCCTTCCCGTCTGGGGCAGGACGGGACCGTCCGCCGGGGCTGCCCCAGGCTTTTTTACGCCGGAAGGCGGCCTGTCCTTTGGCCCTTTCCCGGCGGACGCGGCATTGCCGAAATGCTTTTGTTCGGCCGCTTCCCCTTCCTCATAAGTTCTCTGCCCGGCAGCGCCTCCCCCGAACATGGGATGGTTTAAGATCTTCTCCTCAATCTCCCTTCTTACCTGGGCCTCCCGCTGTTTCAGCAGGGAGTTTTTGGGAGCCTCCACAAACTCGTACTCCACATCAATAGGCAGGCCGCACCGTTCATAGAAGATCTTTTCCAGAATCCGCCGCAGTTCCCCCGTCTTTTCCCGGAAGACTGCGTTGTCCTCCACAGTCATCCGCAGCAGATTCTCCTGAGGGAAACTGCACTTGGCTCTCCGAAAGATGTTGTATTCCACAATGCTGTAGTTTTTCAGCTCGTACAGCAGACTGTCCTTATAAGCAGAAAGAAGCTTCTCAGGATTGTACTGTCCTGACAAGCTGTATTTTTCCATGATCTTTATGGTAATCTTCTTTCCCGGAAACAGCTGTTCCCGGATCCCTTTTTCCAGGGCATGGATCGTTCTCTTATCGATCAGCCTGGGACTGTTTATGTAGACGCTAAGAGAACTCCTGTCCCTGGTGGCCGAGACCCGCTCCACATGGACCAGCCGGAAAAGCTGATCCATCTCGGGTGTCATGCTCAGATCGGGAAATACCTCCAAAAATGCTTTTGCCATCTTTTTACTCCTGTCCGCTTTTCAATAAACCTCCTGACCGTCACCGTATCTATGATGTACTAGCTCTTACGCTGCAGCTTCAAAAGCTCCTCCCTAAGCGCCGGCAGAAGTTCCTCCTCCGGAAGCTTCCTAAGAACCTCCCCTTTGCTGATCAGAAGCCCTTCCCCGATGCCGCCGGCGATTCCAAGGTCCGCCTCCCTGGCTTCCCCCGGCCCGTTGACCACGCAGCCCATAACCGCCACCTTCACATCCAGGTCGTCAAATTCCGTCACCATGGTCTCCACCTTCTCTGCCAGCCCGATGAGATCGATCCTGGTCCTGCCGCAGGTAGGACAGGACACCACCGTGACGCCGCCCTTTCGAAGTCCCAGCGTCTTAAGAATCAGCTTGGCCGACTTAACCTCCTCCGCCGGAGCCCCTGTCAGGGAGACCCTTACGGTGTCGCCGATGCCCTGGTTTAAGATCAGTCCCAGCCCTATGGCGGACTTGATATTGCCTGCCGTCACGCTGCCGGCCTCGGTGATGCCAACGTGAAGCGGGTATGCCGTCTTTTGGGCTATCTGCTCATGGGCATCTACGCACATAAGCACGTCGGAGGATTTGATGCTGATGACCAGATTGTCATACCCCATATCCTCGATCATCCGCACCTTGTCCAGAGCGCTCTCCACGATGCCCTTTGCCGTGACGCCGCCGTACTTGGCGATCAGATCCTTTTCCAGAGACCCGCTGTTGACCCCCACCCGGATGGGGATGTTTCGCTCCTTTGCCTTGTCCACCACAGCTTTCACCCGGTCGGCAGAGCCGATGTTGCCCGGGTTTACGCGGATCTTATCCGCCCCGTTTTCCATGGCGGCAATGGCCAGCCGATAGTCAAAATGGATATCCGCCACCAGAGGGATGTGTATCTGCCTGCGGATCTGCCCCAGGCACTGGGCCGCCTCCATGGTGGGCACTGCCACCCGGATAATCTCGCATCCCGCCCGCTCCAGCTCTAAGATCTGGTCCACCGTAGCCCTTACATCCTCGGTCCTGGTATTGCACATGGACTGGATCAGCACCGGATTGCCGCCGCCGATGACGCGATCGCCGATCCGAACCGTCTTTGTTGTCTCTCTGCTCATATCCTTCTCCTTTGCCCCCTTTTCTATTTAAAAAACAGCATGGCTATATCATTAAACAGCACAAACACCATAAATCCCATTAAAAGCGCCATGCCTGCCATGTGGACCATGCCCTCTTTCTCCTTGTCAACCGGTTTTCCCCGAATGGCCTCCACCAAAAGGAACACCAGCCGTCCGCCGTCAAGGGCAGGGATCGGCAGCAGATTCATGACCCCTAAGTTGGCGCTTAACATCACGCAGAGATTGGCAATGGTTAAGAGCATGGTCTCCAGACCGTACTGCCTGGTCTCCTCCACCGTCTCGTCGATCATGCTCACCAGACGCACAGGTCCCGCCATGTCCTGGGCTCCCACCTGGCCCCGAAACATCATGCCGATGCTTTTGACCACGGTTTTCATCCAGTACACCACCTCGTAGGCCCCGTACTTCACCGTGTCAAAGATCCCATTGGAAGGCTGACGGTAGCCTCTGGTCTGGATTCCCAGCATATAGCCTCCGTGTTCCTGGGAATATCTGGGCTCCAAACGGGCCTGGCGCGTCTCCACCGAGCCGTCCTCCATGGTCCTTTTGTACTCCACGTCCACCGGGTCCGAAGGGTGCAGATACATATACATGGTCACGTCCCGGTAAACGGTCACCTTCTCCCCGCCGATCCGGGTGATCACATCCCCGGCCTCCATGCCCTGTTCCTGGGCGGAAAATCCCTCCAATACCCCTGTGAGCTCCGCCGGGTCGCACCCTGCCACATGGATGATGGCCAGAGCCAGGACAAAGGCCAGGAGAAAATTAAACACCGGCCCGGCGGCAATGACCGCGATCCGGGACCACACCGGCTTGTTGTTAAACGCTTTGGGATTGGAATCCTCCTCGTCTTCCCCCAGCATCATGCAGGAACCGCCGAAAGGCAGCGCTTTCACGGAATACCGGGTCTCCCCTTTGACAACGCTGCACAGCCGGGGACCCATGCCCATGGAAAATTCCACCACGCCGATGCCGCATTTCTTTGCCACAATGAAGTGTCCAAACTCGTGGATCAGAATGATCATCCCAAACACGAGGATCGCCACGATCATGCTCATACTTTTGATACCTGCTTTCTAATAAAGATTCGCGCTCACCTATACTTCGCTACGCCGGCCCCATTTGCTCCCGCTGTCAGGCCAGCAGCTCATACGTCCATCTCTCCGCGGCCAGGATCTCCTCCACCGTAGGATTTTCCACGGTCCTATGGGCATCCATGGCCCTCTCGATCCTGTCCGTAATCTCCAAATAGGAGATCCGCCTGTTTAAAAATTCATTGACCGCCCACTCGTTGGCCGCGTTGAACACCGTAGGCAGGCTCCCGCCCCGTTTTCCCGCCTGGTAGGCAAGGGAAAGGCCCCTGAAGTTCTCAAAATCCGGCTTTTCAAAAGCGATCTCATTCATGGCCCAGAAATCCAGCCGCTCCCCGGGAAGGTATCTCCGTTGGGGATAAGAAAGGGCGTACTGGATCGGCAGCTTCATATCCGGCGTGCCAAGCTGGGCCATGACCGCGCCGTCCTCAAATTCCACCATGGAGTGGATGATGCTCTTTGGCTGGACCACCACCTGGACCTGATCCATCTCCACCCCGAACAGCCATTTGGCTTCCATCACCTCCAGGCCCTTATTGACCATGGTGGAGGAGTCAATGGTGATCTTTCTGCCCATGGACCAGTTGGGATGCTTTAGGGCATCCTCCACCTGGACCTGGCTCATCTCTTTTCTGGTCTTTCCCCGGAAGGGACCTCCTGATGCGGTAAGAAGAATCTTTCGGATGCTCCTTGCCTCCTCCCCGTTCAGGCACTGGAAAATGGCGCTGTGCTCGCTGTCCACCGGAAGGATCCTGACGCCCTTTTCTTTGGCCAGCGGCATGATGATATGGCCTGCCGTCACCAGCGTCTCCTTGTTGGCCAGGGCGATATCCTTTCCCGCCTCCATGGCCGCTATGGTAGGCCGTATGCCGATCATGCCCACAATGGCCGTAACCACCGCCTCTGCTTCCCGCTCCGTGGCCGCCTCCACAAGGCCCTCCATGCCTGACACCACCCGCACCGGCAGATCCGCCGTTTTCCCCTTAAGCTCCTTTGCCCGCTCCTCATCCCAGACACAGACTAAAGAAGGGTGAAATTCCCGGATCTGCGCCTCCAGACGTTCAATATTGCGCCCTGCTGCCAGAGCCGTGATCTGAATATCCCCGTTATTCCTTACAACCTCCAAAGTCTGGGTCCCTATGGAGCCTGTGGAACCTAATATTGATATCTTCTTTCTCATGGGTACCTCCTATTGGGACAGCATGATCACCAGATAGATGGCCGGAGCCGTAAAGATCATGCTGTCAAACCGGTCCAGGATCCCGCCGTGTCCCGGGATCAGATGGCCGTAATCTTTCACCTGATGATTCCTCTTAATTGCCGACGCCGCCAGATCCCCGATCTGGGAGATCAAAGCCCCGATGCCGCAGGCCAGGGCGCAGGCCATTTGGGGAGCCCGCACTTCCAACATATGGGAACCGAAAAACGCCGCGTAAATATACCCCAACGCCGCCGCTCCGGCCACGCCTCCCACCGCCCCCTCAATGGTCTTTTTCGGGCTTAAGGTAGGCGTCATCTTGTGCTTCCCAAACAGTTTTCCCGCGCAGTAAGCGCAGGTATCGCATCCCCAGGAACTGAAAAAAATAAGCCACACCAGATACCTGCCGTCAGGCATCTGCCGCACCTGGTAAAGATAGGACAGCATCACCGCCACATAGAACACGCCGAAAAACGCTGCTGTTACTTCCTCTGTCTTGTACTTTGGAAAGGTAAACACATAAAAGCTCATGAGACACATCAGGACCGCAATGGCCATCAGCGTCACATACTCATGGCCGTCAAACCAAATAAGGCCGTAATAGGCCCCGCAGGCCAGATATCCGATGGCGGCAAGAGGCGTCCTCTCAATCTTTAACACCCGGTAGAGCTCAAAGAGTCCCACCATGGAAATGGCTCCGTTTACCGCAAACAGTATGCTCCCTCCGGCTCCCACGATCAGAACCGCTAAAACCACCAGGATGATCCCGCTCAACAACCGGGTCGCAAACATGTACCCACCTCCATCTTTCAAACCCTGCCGCCAAATCTGCGCTCTCTCTTATTATACGCAGCAATGGCTTTTTCTAATTCTTCCTTATTAAAATCCGGCCACAGACAATCCGTCACATAAAGCTCCCCATAGGCCATCTGCCACAAAAGATAGTTGGACAGCCTTAGCTCCCCGCTGGTCCTTATCATCAGATCCGGATCCGGAATATCCGCCGTGTCAAGGAAAGAGGCAAACTCCGCCTCGCTTATGGACTCACTGTCCCGGCCTGACTCCTGATACGATTTCACCAGCTTCCTGGCTGCCCGGACGATCTCGTCCCTGCCTCCGTAGTTGATGGCGATCACAAAGGTCATGCCTGTGTTGTCCCTGGTGGACTCCACCAGATCGTCGATGCCCTTGATAATGTCCGGCGCGAACCGCGTCTTATCGCCGATCATCTTTACCCGCACGTTGTTGGCGGAGGCGATCTTTAAAAGGCGCACCATATAATACCGGAACAGCTGCATCAGGGCCCCCACCTCTTCCTGGGACCGCTTCCAGTTTTCCGTGGAGAACCCGTACACCGTAAAATACCGGATGCCTGCATCCGACGCGATGCGGACCATCTTCTCCAGAGTCTCGCAGCCTGCCTTGTGGCCCATGGCCCTTGGTATTCCCCGCTTTTTCGCCCAGCGGCCGTTGCCGTCCAGGATTACGGCCACATGTTCCGGTATCACCATATTTTCTAAGCTCATAGCTGTCTCCTGTTTTCTCACAATAACCGTTGTCTTTACACGCACAAAGGGCAGGTAAATCCCCGCCCCCCTGTATTCGTCTCGTTATCTGCCTGGAGCAGGCAGGATCACACCGTAAGGATCTCCTTGGTCTTAACCTCCACGGCCTTGTCCACCTTCTCGGTCATCTTGTCGATCATCTTCTGGATCTTGTCCATGGCCAGCTCCAGATCGTCCTCGGAAAGCTCCCCTGCCTTTTCCATCTTTTTAAAGCTGTCGTTGGCATCCCGGCGGACATTGCGCATAGCCACCTTGGCTGCTTCGCCTTTCTTCTTCACGTCCTTTGCCAGCTGCTTTCTGCGCTCCTCTGTCAGCTCCGGGAACACTAAGCGGATCACCGTTCCGTCATTGGTAGGATTGATGCCCAGATCCGATGTCATGATCGCCTTCTCAATGACTTTCAGAAGGTTCTTCTCCCACGGCTGTATCACGATCATGCGCGCCTCCGGCACGGAAATGTTGCCCACCTGCTGCAGCGGCGTAGGTGTGCCGTAATAGTCCACTTTGATCCTGTCCAGCACGTGAGGGTTGGCCCTTCCGGCCCGAATGGTTCCGTACTCGCTCTGGAGAACCTCCAGCGTCTTGTTCATCTTGTCCTCATAAGGTTTTAATAATTCCTGCATAATATCCTCCTGATTATACGGTCACTATGGTGCCGTTTATTTTTCCCTGCATGGCATTGGCAATGCCGTCGGGCTCGCCCAGATCAAACACCGCCATGGTCACCCTGTGCTCCATACACATGATGGAAGCCGTCAGATCCACCACCCCAAGCTTTTTGTCTATGACTTCCTCAATGGGAATCGTATCATATTTTTTCGCGTCCGGATTCAGGGCCGGATCACTGTCGTAGACCCCGTCCACAGATTTGGCCAGCAGAATCACATCCGCCTCCATCTCCACCGCCCGCAGCACAATGCCCGTGTCCGTGGAAAAGTAAGGATGGCCTGTGCCGCCTGCAAAAAACACCACTTTGCCCTGGCGAAAATACTCGTTGGCCAGATCCTTGGAAAACAGCTTCGTCATGGTCCCGCAGGCAAATGGCGTCAAAACCTCCGTCTCCATGCCTGCGCCGCGGAACACCTCCGACACATAGATGCAGTTCATCACCGTAGCCAGCATGCCGATCTGATCCGCCTTTGTGCGGTCCATGTCATTACTTGTGCGTCCCCGCCAGAAATTTCCTCCGCCGGTGACGATCCCCACTTCCACTCCCGCGTCCTTTGACAGCTTCACCTGCCTGGCCACCTCTTTGACCACAGACTCGTCAAATCCCGTCTTCTTAGGGCCGGCCAGGGCCTCTCCGCTTAATTTTAACAACACTCGATTCCATCTCATGTTCCAGATCTCCTGTCTCTTTTGCTTAACCTGGCTTTTATTATAGCATACAATAGATGCCTTGGAAAGAAGTTCTTTTTAATTGTAGCCGCTCCGTATAAGCCCCATGGAAATCCCCACATAAAAAGCCGGTTTTGCTGGGCGATCCCGTCCGCAAAACCGGCCTTTCTCTTTCTATCATATAGATCCTTTCACCTCAAACCGCCTCACCAATCCCTTTAGGATCTGAGCCTGGCTTGACAGCTCCTGGCTGGCCGCCGCGCTCTGCTCGGAGGTGGCGGAGTTGGTCTGTACCACGCTGGAGATCTGGTCGATGCCCAAAGTCACCTGGGCAATAGAGGCCGCCTGCTCCTGGGAAGCGTCGGAAATCTCATGGACCAGCTTGGCAGCCTCCTCGGAGGCAACCACAATGCGCCCGATGGACTGGGCCGTCTCGTTGGCAATGGCGGTACCGTCCTGCACTGCCCGCACGGTGGCCTCAATGAGAGCCGCCGTGTTCTTGGACGCCTCCGCCGACTTGCTGGCCAGATTGCGGACCTCGTCCGCCACCACGGCAAAGCCTTTGCCTGCCGAACCGGCCCTGGCAGCCTCCACGGCCGCGTTCAGGGCAAGGATATTCGTCTGGAAAGCAATATCCTCGATGGTCTTGATGATCTTGCTGATCTGGGAGGAAGAATCGTTGATCTGGTTCATGGCCGCAGTCATCTGCTCCATCTGGTTTTTCCCCTGCTCCAGCTCCGTCGCCGTCGCCAGCGCCTGCTCGCTGGCCATCTTGGCATTGTCCGCGGTCTTTGCCACATGGCCGTGGATATCGCTGACCGTAGCCGCCAGCTCCTCTACGGAGGATGCCTGCTGGGTCGTTCCCTGGGCCAGGGACTGGGCGCTGCTGGCCACCTGATCCGCGCCGCTGGCTACCTGATTCGCGCTGTTGTTCAACTTGCAAAACGTATCGTTGAGCATATGGATGGTGCGCTGGAACGACGCCTTAATGGGAGCAAAGTCTCCTACGTACTCCATGTTCATCTCCAGCTTAAGATTCCCCCGGTCCAGTTCCGCCAGAGACGCGGAGATATCCCCTATGTAATCTCTCCAGGTCTGCACCGTCGTTGCCAGAGCCTGGGTCAATTCCCCGATCTCGTCTTCTGACCGGGACACATGGACTTCGTCTTTCAGATTGCCGTGGCTTAACTCTTTCAGACGCCCCGACGCCTCCTTGATGGGATCTGCCATGCGCTTGGCGATGGCGGAGATCGCGCTGATCCCTATGACAAAAATAGCCACCCCGGCAAAGCAGATAAGCATCAGAGAAATGCTGCTGTACTGGTTGCACTCGTCCAGCTCATCCTGGATAATGGGCAGCATGTCCTCCTCATAGTTTCCCGTTCCGATATACCATCCGTAAGGCTCAAATTTCTGGATAAACGCCCGCTTTGCCTTAGCCTCGGATTCTCCCGGCTTGGCAAAATAAAAGTCAATAAACCCTCCCCCTGGCTTATCCCCGGCGGCAATGGTGTCCTGGACAAAGTAGTTGCCTTTCTCATCCTTGGAGTTGTAGCGGTTGGTCCCTTCCACCTCCGGCTTAATATGCACGGCATTGGTGCCGTCCGCCATATCCGCCCAGAAATATCCGGACCCGCCGTTGTACCTGGTGGTTCGGACCAGGTATCCGCAATTCTCCATGGCCTCTTCCTCCGTGATCAGGCCGCTCTGATACTTATCATACTCCGCCTGCAGCACACCTACCATGCACTCCACCTGGCTCTGTATGATCTGGTCCAGCTTCTCTTTCTCGGCGGTGATCACTTTATCATAAGCTGTCCGCAGAGACAGATAGGACAGCAGAGACAGCAAAAACACAGCAGCAAAGGTCAAGATACCGATGCTGGCAACCAGTTTTCCCCGCAGTTTCAATTTCATTAAAAAAATCCTCCTCACTAGCTTACGTATGACTTTTATCATTTTGTACAAAAAAAGCCGTAAATTGTTCACTTATTTCATTATAATCCATAATTATCCAAAAGTCTATACCACTTTGTCGGTTTTGTAAAAATGGTGTCATATGGGCCAGGAGGTGATTTTCATGAAAAAACGCTCTTAAGCTTTTGCCGCAATCAGGGCCGCAAGATCTACGGCTTCCTCTGTAGGCGCCATCTGGGCGGTAACTGCCACGCCTTTTTGGGCCAGGTACAAAAGATCTTCCATATCTTTTTCCGACACGCTGACCGCCTTTTTCAGCATCCTGGTATGCCCAGGATCAAGGTGAAAGCACTTCCGCCTTTATCAACCAGGCAATTGATGAAGCAATCGAGCGGGACAACCCGCAAAGTGTTCCGCTCTACTTCTTTTTCGGATTCGGTCTTATCAGCTGCATCTTCGCAGCAATCTTCTCCGGTACCTCAATGATACCGAAACGATATAACAATAGAACATTCTGAAAAGCAACTACAGCATCCCACAACTTCTCTTCACTCATGTCGGTAGCCAGCCTCCTCACAGCCTGCTGCCTGCTTCTAAACATATTGATTCTCTCGGCATTCAGCGACAGTTCCTCCGGCTTGTACACAGCTTTCGTGTATGGAAGGTATCCATTAACGGATGACTTTCCAAGTCCCGTGAGTTTCTGAATCTCCGCCACAGTCTTACCGGCAGCATACAAGTCATTCACTTCATCAGATATTTCATTGCTATATGCTCCCGCAGTGATCAGCAATTTCTTTATCTTCAGCGCTGACATGCCAAACTCTTTCGCCGTCAACTTCAGTTCCCCAGTTTCGTCATAGCACTCCACTACCGCCGCCATCAGTTCCTTCATGATCTTCTCTGCGTCATGGGCAGGTTTCTTCTTTGGTCTGGCCATAACTTAACCTTTCGTTTTCATTTCAATCCAATTTATCCAAAAAGCGAAACCGGCTTACACCGGCTCACGATATGTATCCGGATGTTCCGGATCAAATATTTCATTTGCCCACATCACGGTTACAAGGTCTTCCGTTTCAGATAGATTGATTATATTATGCGTATATCCAGGCAGCATCTGCACCGCCTGAATCTTTTCTCCAGTAACTTCAAATTCGATTACCTCATCGGATCCGATCTTCCTCTCCTGGATAAGTCCATGCCCGGAAACAACGATAAATATCTCCCACTTCCCATTATGCCAATGCTGTCCTTTCGTTTGACCCGGCTTATTGATGTTTACGGAAATCTGTCCATGATCAAGTGTCTTAATGAGTTCTGTAAAGGATCCCCTATCATCCTTGCTCATATCCAGATCAAAAGCCACTTTCTCTTTCGGAAGGTAGCTCAGGTACATGGAATACAGCTTCTTCTCAAAAGAGCCTTCAGGAATCGCCGGCATGATAAGAGTCTTAGGCTGATCATGGAACTTGTGCAGACACTCAACGATATGTCCCAACGTAGCCTTATGTGTTACAAGTACACAACAATACCGCCCGTCTTCTTTCTGAATTGTCTCCACACCATCGAATTCACAATGATGCTCTTTCCCTTCCAGTGCATCGTACATCTCTTCCAGCAGATCATCGATGAAAAGCATCTCCAACTCTACGGCAGGATCATTTACCGTGATCGGGAGATCATTAGCGATATTATTGCAGAAGGTTCCTACCGCGCTGTTGTAATTCGGGCGCACCCACTTACCTACCAGGTTAGGGAATCGGTATACTAAAACCCTGGCACCGGTCTCTTCTCCGTACTGGAAGAAAAGATCCTCACCCGCCTTCTTACTGAGCCCGTATTCCGATGTTCCAAATCTTCCTGCAAGAGTCGCTTGAATACTGCTTGATAACATAACCGGAGCTTTGTTATTGTGTTTCTTTAATGTATCCAGAAGTGTTGAAGCAAAACCAAAATTCCCCTTCTTAAACTCTTTTGGATCCTTCGGTCTGTTTACTCCGGCAAGATTGAAAACAAAATCAGCCTTGCCGCAATACTCATCTAACTCTTCCGGCGTGGATGACAGATCGTACTCATATATCTCATCAATCTGGATTTCCGGTCTGGTTCTGTTCTTGCCATCTCTTATATTCTTAAGATTCTCTACAAGATTACGACCGACGAATCCTGCAGCCCCCGTAACCAGTATATTCATATCTCACCATCCTATATTTCTTTTCTCCAAACCATCTTATTAATAACGCCCACATAGGACTGGATGATTTTCACTATTTTGTCCGATACATTGATGTCAGTATAATCAGGAACTGGTATGGCTCCGCCATTCTTCTCTTCCTTGACCATCTCCACTGCAGCATCAACAGCCTGAATCAGGCCTTTAGCATCAATTCCGGAAAGAATAAAGCAAGCCTTATCGAGTGCCTCCGGTCTTTCCGTTGATGTCCTGATGCAAACCGCCGGAATCGGATGACCAATTGAAGTAAAGAAGCTACTTTCCTCTGGAAGTGTTCCTGAATCCGAAACAACCGCAAACGCGTTCATCTGGAGGCAATTATAATCGTGGAATCCTAATGGCTCATGCTGGATCACACGTGGATCCAATTTGAATCCAGAAGCTTCAAGTCTTTTCCTTGATCTTGGATGGCAGGAATAAAGAATCGGCATATCATACTTCTCAGCCATTTTATTAATCGCAGTAAACAGGCTTGTAAAGTTCTTTTCAGTATCAATGTTCTCTTCACGATGCGCAGACAGGAGAATATACTTACCCTTTTCCAATCCCAGTTTCTGATGTATATCCGATAACTTTATCGCATCCAGATTCTCCGTCAAAACCTCTGCCATAGGAGATCCGGTAACATAGGTTCTCTCTTTCGGCAATCCGCAATCTGCCAGATACCTACGCGCATGCTCGGAATAAGCCAGATTGACATCAGAAATTATATCAACAATCCTCCGATTAGTTTCTTCCGGCAGACACTCATCTTTACAGCGGTTTCCTGCTTCCATATGGAAGATTGGAATGTGAAGGCGCTTAGCTCCTATAACGGACAGACAGCTATTCGTATCCCCTAAAACCAATACGGCATCCGGTTTCAGTTCTACCATTGCCTTATAGCTTGCAGCGATGATATTGCCCATAGACTCCCCAAGATCAGCACCGACCGCATCCAGATAAAGCTCTGGATCCTCCAGTCCCAAATCCTTGAAGAACACGCCATTCAAGTTATAATCATAATTCTGACCCGTATGCACAAGTACCGTATCAAAATACTTTCTACATTTATTTATTACGGCGGCAAGTCTTATGATCTCTGGGCGCGTGCCCACTATGATCATCAGTTTAATCTTTCCGTTTTCTTTCCAATTGGGATATGTCATTTGACCATCTCTCCTATTTCCTTAATCTATGCTTCGACGGCATGTGGTCTGCCTTCCAGCTCTTCTTTCACATAATCTGTGGACATTATCTTTGCCACAACCCCATCCACATCCAAACGATTAGTATTATGGCTGGTATATGCTTCATCGCCCTCTGTCAGCACATTTCCTTCTACATAGAACTTATCATAATTCAATGACCTTCCATCAGGAGCGATTCTGAAATAATGCCCCATATCCGTAGCACGAAGTCTTTCCTCTCTAGTCATTAAGGTCTCATATAACTTCTCACCATGTCTGGTACCTATGATCTTCTTCTCTGTCTCACCGAATACCTTCATGACCCCGTCGGCAAGATCACCGATTGTAGAAGCATCTGCCTTTTGGATAAACAGATCACCCGGCTCAGCATGTTCAAATGCGAACGCAACCAGATCTACAGCTTCGTCCAAATTCATCAAAAAACGTGTCATATTTGAATCTGTGATGGTAATAGGTCTCTTGTTCTTAATCTGATCAATGAACAGAGGAATAACAGACCCGCGGCTGCACATTACATTACCATATCTGGTACACGACAACACCGTACCTCCACGCTCGAATGCTTTCTGAGCTCTGGCTTGTACTACCTTTTCACCAACAGCCTTAGTCATACCCATTGAATTGATTGGGTATGCTGCTTTATCTGTAGAAAGAAAAACTACCCTCTCTACATGATTCTCAACTGCTGCTGTTATTACATTATCCGTTCCAATAATATTGGTTCTTACTGCTTCCATCGGAAAGAATTCACAAGAAGGAACTTCTTTCAATGCAGCTGCATGGAAAACATAGTTAGCACCATACATAACATCACGGACACTCCCAAAATTTCTTACATCACCTACATAAAACTGAACCTTGCCAGCATGATCAGGATAATTGGCCTGCAAGACATGCCGCATCATATCCTGTTTCTTTTCGTCACGAGAGATTATTCGGATTTCTCCAATGTCGGATGTCAAGAAGTGCTTGAGAACGGTTGACCCGAAAGAACCGGTGCCTCCTGTTATGACTAATGTTTTGTCTTTAAACGCTTCTGTAATTAACATAATTTTCTTGTATGCTTGTTATTAGTGAGCTAATAACAACCCCTTCTTTTCTATAGTTTTATTGAATTTCACTTCAGTTCCTCTGTTTGATAATTTTTGCTCTCTGCAGTATTGTTCATAATTGACAATTAAATTACTCAAATGTAAAAATATCTATATCATAATTATTCTAAATCTTTTAACATATGTTCAATCCCTCTATCCAACTCTACTTTTGCATTCCATCCAATATCTACCAATTTTTGCGCATTTAAGGAAGAATTTAGCATTAAGTTATAGCCTTTCTTCTCTTTATCTGTCGGATTAACGAATCTGATCTTTGCTCCACTAATGTTTGCTATCCTTTCAGCAAAATCACGAACTGTAACCATGGATTTTAGATTTGATATATTATATGCTTCTCCTGTCCCGCCATTTAAAAGCACACACAAAATAGCACTAGCTACATCTAGTGAGTTACAATATGACCGAAGTTGCAAACCAGTAGACTTCATAGTAATGCATTTATCCTCAACAGCAGCTCGAACAAATTGCGCATGAGCACGGTCATCATCTTGAAGAACTGGTGCTCCATAAACATGCCCCGGACGTACAATTACATAATCAAGACCATATTCATCCAAATATGAAGCGCATAAGGTTTCAGCCGTTCTTTTCCCAGATGGATAACACGACCTTGAGTTTAATATATCCACAAATCCATAATCATCTTCCTTATGAGCTTCTTTATTATTTGTTATTCCATATATTTCACTTGAAGAAACATATAAAACTCTTTTAACATGGTGATTCCTAGAAAAACTCAGTATTTTGTTCAATCCCTTTACACTGCCTATTAAGGTTTCTACAGGTTGAGTTGCATACAATTTAGGACTACAATTGCCAGCGCAATGAATTACATAATCCACAGAAGCGCTTCCCACATTTATTTCATTTTCATCCATGATATCTAATGGTACAAACCCAAAATGAAATTCCTCTGAATATAAAAATCTTTTCTCTAAAGCTTTATTATTTCGACCGGCTAACAATATATGTATATTATTTCCATTCCTTTTGTTAATAGATATTAGCAAATCTACTACGGCCCCTCCAATAAGACCACTAGCGCCAGTAATTAATATCGTTTTGTTTATAAGCTTATCGAGACATGCAATATCATTAATAATCTTTCCAATATCTTCAAAATAAATACTACTCAACATCACGGTTATCCTCTTTACTTTAACCAATTATCTTTATCTTCTTTAATGTATGCTTTGAACAACTCAAGATCCTCTTTTGTTGTTAATTTAATATTCTTGTTTGAGCCAGCAGCAAAATATAGCCTTTCACCTAAAGCAACCATCATTGTATTCGCATAATGCGAACCATATATACCAATTTCTTTCTCAAATGCCTCATGATATCCCCAATCTATTTTGTCGAATCTATACGCTTGCGGTGTAGAAACTCTGCGCAAGGTTTCTCTTGGGATATATTCTACCGTGCTTATTTCATCATCTATAATAAATATTTGCTCATTGTAAGGTAGTGAAGAAACAGCATTACCATACTTTTGAGCCTTAACAATTACATCTGTTAAGACAGCATCATCCACCAGTGGTCTTGTCCCATCATGAATAATAATTATGTCCTCATCCGAAGCCTTTCCCTCTAGGTTGAATATTCCATTTCTTAATGACTCCTGTCCTGTGCTGCCGCCAGGTATAATCCAAGTCAATTTTGAGATTCCAAATTGTTTTGCATATGCCATTAACACATCATGCCATCCATCAATGCATACTACTTCGATAGCATCAATGAGCGGATGCCTTTGAAACCCTTCTAACGTGTATATTAATATAGGTTTGTCATATACATTTATAAATTGTTTTGGAATATCCTGTCCCATTCTATGACCAGATCCCCCTGCAATTATTACAGCTATATTCATTCGTGCTCCTCCTTGCTTTAACGCTTTGGCTACAATATGCTACAAAACTTACATTTTCAAAAAACCACGTACTCTTCGAATCACAGAAATTATCAACTTCCTATGAAATAGAAAACTGACAAATAAGGTAAAACAAGAATTAATTAACATCATAATCAGCGTAAAGATCATGAAACGACTGACTTCCGTTATTCGAAGTGAGTATTTCAATTCGAAAGCAGATAATAAAATACCAAAAATCGCATATGGCGCGCCCATCAATATAAATTCAACACACTTTTCATTAAAGAATATGGTATGAATATAGCGTATCTCCAATAACGCTAACAATATGGATACAATTAACAGTGACCATAACATTCCATATATTCCATTCCAGTTACCTAGTACCGCCATCGATATTATAAGTACAATGCACGAAATAATCTGAAATTTTTTACTTTGTTTAAAATGTCCAGCCATATTCATTAGATGTCCACTCGGAATATGAATCATTTCTATCGACCCTGCTAATATCATCAATACAGCGATATTTACATCAAAATAATTAACATCATTTACCCCTTTTGTATACATGCGAATAAATGGCATGATTGCTCCACTCGTAGTTGTCATTGATATGAATGTAAATACAATTGATATATATTCATACTGTTTAAACGGCTCCCACACTTCTTTTTTATCACGTTCTGTTAACATTTGCCCAAATCCGAGTCTTGGCGCATCAATAACCCCATGTAGTAGCGCTTTAATCATTATCATAACACTATTGTATACAGCATATACGCTTGCCAACGTAGTTCCTGCATTTGCGGAAATAGACAAAAATATAATTGGCCATGATGAATAAATAACGCCTGTAACCTTTTGTATCATTACATCTGATGTTCCCGTAATAAGATCAGGGCGACTAGCCTCTTTACTATTAAGAAACTTATTTTTCTTTCTTGTGAATTCTGAAATCAAAAAACAGTTAAGAATTGCAAAAGACATAGTTACAAATCTCACTACCCACATCTTCCCCCCATGGGAAATCACGATAATATTTACAATATGACCTAATCCAATTGTTAAAGCAGAAAAGCCACTAACAACATACTCTCGCTGTTGAGCTTGTAATACAACTCTATATACCGTTACGGCAAACAAATTTATTGCTTGTGGAATAACTGCCATCAAAACAATCGAAAAAACTAGTGTGCTTGATAAATCAGTTTTTGCAAACACACTATATATGATTGCAACCAATATGCCTATAATCAAAAAAAACAATCCTATTTTTTTGAATTTGGTTCTAGTGGCATTTAGAATGCCATTTGCATTCTTGTAATCACCTGTTCCTATCGATTCAAATAATGCAACATTCGAAGCGAGAGTAAAACCTCCTTCTAGCACCAGTAAAACATTTATTATTTGATTAGCTGTCGAATTAATTCCATTAAAATCGGATCCATATTGCTGAATAATTAGTCTTGTGACAACTATACTCAACAGCCCATTAATTAGAGTTAATAGAATTGAAAAAATGGCATTTAGGAATGTGCTTTTTGTTTTATTTATTTGTTCTACTTTCATCAAGAAACATTTACCTCTAAATAATCTTCACTCGCGTGGTCGTAATCCATCGAAATAATATATAGGCAAATCCAAAGAGCATATACGTTGTTTGGAATATCTGATTATTCATAGGAATAAAAAACACCATGATTGTCAAATAAACCATAAGACAAACTGCAAATGGATTATTGCTTAACAAAGCGTCTTTAAGAACTTTTGAAATAAATATTCCAATTACTAACATACAAATAATCACCCCAATGAAACTGATGTCATTTGCTAACCATGTGTACATTGACGCCCACTGGACACGGCTATTCCAATGATACAATTCCTCTGCACGTTGCTGAAACGTCATAGAATTAAGATCTATACCTCTTTTTGTTAATAAATCAACTATACCCATGCTACTTCCTAGCCCAAACATAGGCTTCCATGGTAATTCCAAGCACAGAGCAAGACCATAATATCCCTGTGTCAAATATGCGCTAATCATAATAATGGGCATATAGAATGCCTGTGGAAATAGTTTAAAAAAAACACAGTCTTTGTTAATATAGATTCCACCGATGTTATATGTTGAAAACTCCCAAATATAATTCCCCCCGGCTCTACCTTCCATAGTTTTTATAAAAAACAAAAAAACTACCACAATCGCAAAAATTATAATATATTTTACATATGATTTTTTCCTTTTTAATACCCGTTTCTCATGCTCAGTCTTATTAGTCACTACTGTTCCCCTTAGTAAACCTATAACGAAGACCACAACTACAGCAACTACCAGACGAAAAATTCCAATATTTGTACCAATTGCCACATACCTTACACATGTCTCAATAATCAAAAAAATCGTGATTAGTTTTTGCAAGCTTGAACTCTTTTTATAATAATATAAATCCAATAGAATAATGTTAAAATCAAAGATCTGCCAAAAAA
Organism: Clostridiaceae bacterium; assembly: GCA_910575585.1. GTDB lineage: Bacteria > Bacillota > Clostridia > Lachnospirales > Lachnospiraceae > UBA3402. The sequence continues at coordinate 292,546 of CAJTGF010000001.1, read as the reverse complement.
AATTTATATAAGTAAAAAGCTTCCCGCCAACTAAGTCTGCCCCGCTCACTCCTTCTAATGCCGAAATAGCCAGTTCATACCCTGCTCCCAAATCATTTACTCCAAATACTATTCTATTAATTAAATGCGTGGGATTCATGCTAGCCAGTCCAAACCCTCGATATATATTTATCAATGTTATCACAACATTCAGCAAGCTCATTGGTAACAATAATCTTTTTACTCGATTTTCCTGAGCATACGACATATTACTATATCCGCCCCGTGTTCTTGCGCCTATAAATAATCCCATCCATAAAGCTAAAAGGTATAAAATATTGATAGCTATAAAGTAGATCGGGCTTCTTGTCTCCCATCTAAACGGGCCCATATAATACAATAAAAGCGTTCCAGATAGGTAAAGCAAAATACCTATCGTGACTTTTTTATGAATTTTTAAATAATATCCCAAGTCAAACGCCTCCTTTTCTTCCTCCAAAAAAGTATTAAGGCTCAATAACACCGAACTATGAACGAAACCTCCTTGACACTCTATTATGCGTCAAATTTCAGATAATTGTAAAAATCTTACGTGTAATAATAGAACAATCGGCAATTCAATCTAAGTTTAATAATTTGAGTAATCCTACGTGTATCCGAACTACTGATTTGTATCAAAATTTGTGTATTACTTTGAACAGATCTTACTCCACATTTGAATAATGCGCTTACACATTATTTTACTTTGTTTATTGCTTTCTATAAAACGCATATTATCACGCCCCATTACTTCCCGTTCCTCTTCGGTTAATTCTAATATAGATTTTATAGAATCTACGATGCTTTCAGTTCTTTCTCTTAATGAATCAATATAAATTATATGTTTATCATATTCATCCGGAATACCATCTAATTTATACGCTATTACAGGCTTCCCCGCTGCTAGATAGCTAATCGTTTTAGACGGGAATGAATATCTCGTATATTTCCCTTCGTTTGGCCTTGGATTAATCAATAATGTTGCTTTTTGCTGTAGATTCTCCATTTCATTTGAGTTAACGTAACCGAAATATTTAATATAATTAAACTTTTGTGACATATCTGCAACATAGTCCCTTTCCTGACCATCTCCGCAAATCCACAGTTCACAATAGTCATACATTTCATTTATTTTTACTATCGCCTGTACAAGTTCATGAATACAGTATTCTTCGGCCAATAATCCAGAATACAACACAATATTCCGAGTGTTATTTATTTCTCTTTTCTCCACTTTTTTCTTTGTCTTTCCTGACCACATTCCTTCGATTATAGTGTAAGGTTTATTAATGTCACTGATAAAGTCATGCATATATCTTGTTACAAAAACATATGAATCAAACATATTTATATATGACATCTGTTTTTTTACATATTTTTCCGCTAGTGACCCCTTTTTTATTTTTCTTACATCCATCATCAACTCAGGAATGTCCGGCAAAATAACCGTCGTGTGAATATCAGGATACGCATTTTTTATTTTTTGTATAGCAACGCATGCATCTACGTGCAAATCATATGTTACAATCTGTATTTTATCTTTCTCATCACTTATAAGCTTTTTAAGCGAATGATAAATTCTCCTCGATCGAGTGTATTGCTTAATTATCGGAAGATTAATATATCCACATTCGATATCATTTGCTTTTTCAGTATGTTTCCATGTCCTTGTCTTAATGATTATATCAGGATATTGGGGAAATCCTGGAATTGGCGTCACATTAACAAGAGCAATCGGCGATCTTATGTTTGCTTCAATTCCTTCAATAAATCTATGTGTAAAGTTTGAATCAGATAAACTTAGATTATGACCTGCTTTAGCACAATATTTTTCATAATCTTCCATGTTATATACTCTTGTACAAAAAACCACTTTCATTAGATTTTCCCATCCTGTAATTTTACGTTTATCTATTGCAAAACTAATGCTAAGACATCATTATTTTCATTTCCTATAAACCAGTAATTCATGCCTAGATTTTTTATCTTCTTCGCTAGGTGGAATCATATAGTCGCCATATAAATTCGTAAGGTATTCGTCATAGTTTGCCATAGCAGAAAAGCTTTCCCCTCCAAACTCAACATTCACTGCGGGCTCCATATTATTCTTTAACATAGCTTCTTTATCGCCTGCTCTACCTTCTATTACGCCAACATAATTTGCAGAACTATAGTCATACTTGCGACCTAAATTATCCAATATTCTATTCCACCCATGTTTTCCGATTATGTATGTAAACGGCAATAAAGGAATTAAAAGAAACTGAAGAATGGAAGCGATCTTGCTTCTTCTTTTCGAACCAATTTTTGTTTCTTCAAGTATCTGTAAGTCCATGAAAATTCGTGCTTTACGAAAATGTTTATGCCTTTCACTTTCTGAATCAGGCAAACCATCTAATGGAAATATGTCCATCCAGCATCCAAATTTTGTAGGTTTTCTAAAGTTTGTAAAAACCAACTCCGTACGGGTATCATATAGTCTTGTACATGCCGAAATAGCATTTCTATCAAACTTTATATCATTTATAGCTATATACTCATCTAGCTTGCCGGTAGAATTCAATTCCAAAAACTTGTCTAGATCGGGTCTAGGCATCATTACATCAATATCGTCGTCCCATGGAATAAAACCTTTATGCCGAATCGCTCCAATAAGTGTTCCTCCGCACAAATAGTATCTAAGGTTATGTTTATCACAATAATCTCTGAATTTTACAAGCATTTCAAATTCACATTCTTGTAACTCTTTCAATTCCATTAATTTCATATATTTTGCCCTCTATAATATGAATTTCCATCATTTCACTCTTTGTGAATTACTTCCTAATCCTCTTCTCAATTCCGAGCTTTTCATAAACCTTAATACCCAGATTATAGAACTTCTCCTGACTTTTAAACTTCTCAGTGCATTCCGGCATGCCATGGAACTTCATCAGTTCTTTCTCAGAAATCTCAAGTCTCTTAGCCACTTCGGAGAACAGTTCCTTGCTCTCTTCCTCACTCAAAGATGGCTGCTCAAGAATCTTTAGAGCCTCATCTCTGGTCATCTGTCCGGTAACCACAAGACTTGATAGCTGCGCTCTTCTGATGTCATGGCCAAATCTCGTAGGCTGCCACCACCCCTCCAGGAATTTCGTAATTAGATCCTCAAAGTGTTTCTGTCCGTAAGGAACATATCCATATTCGTCAGCCAACGTCTTTATCATAGATTCCTTTGTGAATTCAACGAGGTTGAGAGGTTTAATGGTCTTAACACCTTTCAAATAAGGAATCGCAAACTTATGCTTCAAACCACTTGTATATGTGTAATCCTTAATTGGAATATTGCAATGTTTTTTTACAACATCCTTGATATATGTTCCATCGCCGGTAGGACCAGCGCCTTTCTCCCACGATGCAGGATCTGCCACAACTTCAGTGCATACGTTATATCCGTTTAGAATATACTTTACACCAAGCTTTTGTGCGTACTTATCAATCACTGAGATAAATGCATGGTCCTGCGGAGCATCAAGCATTTCAAGACCGGTTCTAAACCAAGCAAGCTGCATTTCTCGCATCTCATCCCAGTTCATTTTTTCTATGTGCAGTTTCACGCCAAGCTTCTTTGTAACCTTACGGATGTTTTCTTCCGCAACAAGGAGATTCCAACCTGTGTCAATATGGAAAACGAAAGGTCGTAACCCCCATTCTTTTACAGCAAGATGAAGCATATATGCGGAATCCAACCCGCCGGAGAGTCCAAGTATACAGTCGTATTGCTTCCCTTCTCCTGACTTTTTGATAGCGGATATCAATTCCTGCAGTTCTTTTTCATGTCCCTTACCATAATTCCATTCAGGCTCAATGCGCTCTTTATATTCATTGCAGCGCATACACACCCCCTTAGAATCAAACACTATATCCTCATCTGTTGTGTCCATAACACAACAATTACAGATCTGATATGGTCTGAGATTCTTGCTTTTTATTACCGGATAGTTCATTTTCATTTTCCTCCAAAATACTCATCCATCTCATCCATGAGCATCTGTTTATTAAAGGTTGCTTCGAAGTATTTCCTTGCCTTCATGCCAAGCTCACTACTATTCATCTGCATCAATCTTCGTATGCCATCGGACAGTGCCTCAGCATTAGCAATCTCACAACAGACACCACAGCAGGCATCCTTGATCACTCTTTCAGTCTCACCCGATGCGGATGCTATGATCGCTTTACCACAAGCCATGTATGATTGAAGTTTAGCCGGAATTGTATTCTCCCAGAGAGGTGTCTTGTTGAAGCTGATGAATCCGGCATCAACACTCCTTAGAATCTCCGGCACACGCTCCGCAGGTACTCTTGAGATCATTACAAACTTATCGCGAACTCCCAACTGGTCTATCTGCCTCTCAAACTCAGGCTGATACCGTCCATTACCTACGATGACAAACTTCACATTATCATCCTTAAGCAGCTTCGCTGCTTTAGGCAATACATCAAGACCTTGAGCGGTTCCTATATTTCCTGTGAAAGCAATCTTATAGGAGCCATCATCATCTATTCCATCAATAGCCGCAGGTTCCATCGGCCTGTAAAACTCTTCCGCATACTGCGGCCAGTAATGAACTTTATTCTTATCAACCGGAACCTTTCGATTAACAATCGCTCTAACAAAACTCGGACTGGTTGTGAATATTGTTCCGGTCTCTCTGTAAATCTTATCAACCATCTTATCGATAGGTCCGATGATCATTTTATTGCGAATACCTGTAACAGTTTCCACATTCTCCGGCCAGAGATCCTGAACATAAAGATAGGTTGGTACATTGAACCTCTGCCCATACCAAACACCGATCATCGCCTGTGTCATAGGTGATACTTCAAATGTAAATACTAAATCGGCATGGAGATCAGCAGCTTCCTTGCTCTTTACCCATTTTTTTCCGGACCTTACAAAAGAGAAGTAGTTCGCTGCCATACCGGCGGCATTAATGAGCTTATTACCGCTATTGCCGCGTGCTACCAATGGTATTCTGATAATATTTACACCATTCCAGTTTTCGCGGGTTCTGTGTTTCTTATCATATCCTTCAAAGTACTTGCCCATTGGATAATTCGGGATTCCTGTAAGGACTGTTACCTTATACCCTCTCTTTACCCACTCGCAAGCCATGTCATTAACTCTAAAAGTTTCAGGATGGAAGTACTGAGATATTAACAGAATATGCTTTTTTTTATCTGTCATTTATTCTTCCGCCCTTTTTATAGAAGTCCTAAGGTCAACAATCTGATAGTTGAAATCATATTTTGACATCGACTGATCATAGCTCATGTTACCAAAAGCCTTGTTTGCCAGCCCTGAAATCTTGCCTGGGACATGTGATGCCAGACCGACAACCCAATTCCATGCCTTTGACACTCTTACCTTATGTCCACTTACCTCTCCGATGATTTTAACCATGTCCGAGGTTCTGGTATATTCAGCGTTTTGCGGCCAGAAGATACCATTTTTGCCTCTTATCATCACCTGCGAGAGGAACTCACAAAGGTTTTCTATATAAAGCATAGATCTTTCATTCTGTACATCCGGAAATATTGGCAAGTTCTTCGCCATCTTGGCAAGCGTAGGATAATTGCCCTTACTATTCTTCCCGTAAATCATAGGAGGTCTGAGAACAGTAACCGTAAATCTTTCATCCGCTAACTCCCTCACACCCTTATCAGCCTGCCATTTACTGTCACCATAGAAGTTTGCAGGTTGCGGTTCTGTATCGGCAGTAATTCTCTTCCGTTTTCCATACGATGCTGAATCACCGTATACGATTGCAGTAGACATGAATACAAACTGTTTTACTCCATCTGCCTTGGCTTTTTTTGCAGTCTCAATTGCAAGATCCGTATTGATGACATAATACTTTGTCTTTACCTCATCACTTACATTTCCTACATCAGCATGAGCGATTCCTGCGACATGATAAACAACATCATATGATGAAAAATTCTTTTCTCTCCAACTGCCATCAATCATATCAACAGTATCTATAGATAGTTCTGAACTATAGCGCTCATGAACATAATTCTCAAAGGATACACCTATATAACTATTTGCACCGGTGATCAATACCTTCTTCACTGGTTTTGCTCCTTTTTATGTATTTCTCCTGTACCACCTTCAACAACTCCATCACTCTTGGCTATAGAGAAGATAGTTCCTACAAAGCACTTCACATCAAATGGAAAGCTGATTTTCTTTACATAGTCCCCATCCAGTTTCGCTTTATCCACTATTTCCAATTCATCTCTTCCATTGATTTGAGCCCATCCCGTAAGTCCAGGCTTTACATCATTAGCGTTATACTTATCTCTTTCAGCAACCAGCACATCCTGATTCCAAAGTGCAGGTCTCGGTCCTATAATAGACATATTTCCCACGAAAATATCCCAAACCTGCGGTAATTCGTCAATGCTGGTCCGGCGCATGAAGCGGCCTACTTTGGTTATGTACTGATCCGGATTATCCAACATATGTGTTGGAACATCATGCGGTGTGGACACCTTCATCGAGCGGAATTTATGCAGTTTAAAGTACTTCTTATTCTTTCCGACTCTATTCTGTGTAAACAGTACCGGTCCCGGATCATCTATCTTTATTGCGATCATTGTTCCAAGAAAAACCGGTGATAAGACAATGAGACCTAATCCGGAAAGAACAACATCTAACGCTCTCTTAACACCTTTTTCATAGAAGCCAGCTTTGTAATGACTCTCTCCTACAGCCTCCAGATGACCTCTTGCACCATCTGCATTTTCCTTATCGTTGCTATCTTCAACAAAAACTACCCTTTTCCCTTCCATAGGGTTATGATAGTCTTCTTTTCCATTATCCTTATTAACATTATTGTCGCGTAACATATGATTCTATCTCCAACATCAAATTCGTATATCAATAGCACTCAATACCATTGCTCTGGAATTGATGCTCCTCGAATCGCTTTCAATTAAAGCCGTGAATTACTTCACCTGCTTCAAGTCTTGTATAGGGCTCAACTTTTGCTCCGCCTTTGCAGATAGCACCGGCATTCACATGAGCATATGCTCCGATAACTGCATCATGATCAACAATGGCTCCAACGGAAATGATGCAGCCTTTCCTGATCATGCTATTTGTATTTACAATCGCCTTTGGTTCTATAATTGTTCCGGCATCAACAGTCGCTGTCGGACTGACATATGCCGTAGGATGAGCCAATGTAGCAACATGAAGATCCTTCTGCTCTAATTCTTCCTGCAGGGATTGTCTCTTACTGTTATTTCCTATCCCCACGAAGAATTCATCAAACAAATCCTTAACCTCTTCTATATCTGAAAGTGTTCCGACAACACCTTTGCCGGATTGATCATCAAGGAACGAAACCTTATATCCGCATGCCTCAGCCACTTCTGAAGCAACCCTTCCATGACCACCGGCACCAATGATCAATAATCTCTTGCTCTCTTCCATGTTCTTAGCTTATACCCCATCAAAGAGATTCGGTTCTTTCCCTGTCCAGTTCATTGGCTGCTGTGTCAGTTCGCTAAGTGTTAAAACAACTTTCCCGTCTTCTATCGTCAATGAATCGATCAGTAAACACTTATCAAAACTATGTTCAGCAAACTCTTTTCCATCATTGAAGTTCCATTCCTGATCTTCAAATCTGCAAATGATCAAAAGCATTAATCCTGCTGACAAATTGATCAATCTCATCTTTTTCCATGATCCTGCGGCGGCACTGCCTACAGATTTCCTCTTCTGCTCCTGTATAAACCTGGATCACATACCACACACTATGTTTTCTCCATATTTAATCTTTTAACTGGCTGCATCCTTTCGTCTTTCATCCGACTCGATATCGATCCCCAGATAAAGCACTCTCTTTCTTCCCATGATCTCCGCCTCTATCTCAGCGATCCTCTTGTGAAGATTCACCCGCCTCACCATATCCCCCATGCCCGACAGTGGACCGGACAGGTAGTGGATCTTCCCATCCATCCCAATCCTCACCCTGGAGATGCCAATTCTGCCGCTTCTGTCCGCAAGCCGCTCCATCAGGTCTGATTCATGCTTCTCCAACCTGGACACATACTCCTCGTCACTGAACAACAATTTTGGCTTTGGTGTCTTTTTTAGTTCCTTATACACTCTGTCGGGCTGATCTGTATCAATAAATACATACCCTGGAAACAGATTCTCCTGTACCGTCTGCCATTGCCCTTCATACTTCTTCCTTCTATTTCTGGTCAGATGAAAACAACGCGCATGAAGACTTTCCGGAAGAAGTCCTGCAACAAGATCTTCCATATGTCCCTCACCGCCATCTTTCACATGTACAACGCACCACATAGGCGATCTCCTTATTTTAGACGGAATCACATTAAAAAGATTCGCTTAATAGACTGTTAAGCGACATTTTTTTGCCATCTATCAACATTGATCAACCAAAATTATCCAAATATATATCTATAATTTTATAATTATCTCTCTTTTCTTGCGTATAATCATAATAAAAATGATAATTTATGGCAGTTGACACTCACCAAAAATGATGATATAATCGGATTCGTTATGAAAAGTGTATGATTTATTTAACCATAAATAAAAAGTGTCGCTTAACAGTCTATTAAGCGACACTTTTTCATTCTCTTTATTAAAAAAATTATCTATCCTACCACCCCCAATCCCCCTCACCCATTCTCCATCCCCTCATGGATCACCTCCAACACCCCCGCCAGCTCCTTCGCGTCCAACTGCCCCGGAGCAGACCTTCTCCCTGCGGCCCCATAAGTCACCGCCGACCCAAAGCTCTCACCCACGACCCGGCTTGCCACCCCCGTTCCAGCCATGGACATGGTAATGATAGGGCCTTTTGCGTACTGCTCGCTCATCTCCAGCGTGGCCTCCAAAAGCGTCAGCACATCCCGCTTAAGCTGGGGCATCACCGCGATCTTGGGAATATCCGCGCCCAGATCCTGCATCTTCCTCATCCGCCCCAGCATCTCCTCCCTGGAAGGAGTCTTTCGAAAATCATGACTGGACACAATCACCTTTACCTGATGGCGATGGGCATGCTCGATCACTGCCATCACCGCCTCGTCACCCGTAAACAGTTCCACGTCCAGCAGATCCACATACCCGCTCTCTGCCGCCGCCTTGTTCAAAGCTATGTATTCCTCCGCTCCCATGGCCTTTTCCCCGCCCTCCCGCTCCGTTCGGAAGGTAAATAAAAACGGCGTATCCCCCAGTATCTCCCTCGCCATCCCGGCTGTCTCCAAAACCTTAGGAAGGTCCATGGCATCCTCATACCAATCAACCCGCCACTCCGCCAGATCCACCGGCATGCCGGCCAAAGCCCCGGCCTCATCCAAAATTTCCTCCCGGGTCGCCGCCACAATAGGAACACAGATCTTTGGCCTGCCTTTGCCTATAATGAGATTCCTTGCCTTTACCACTTCCATGCTGTCCCTTCTGCCTCCTTCTCAAACACGCTCTGGGCCATCCCAAAAGATCCCCAATGCCTTCCCTGCCTTTAAGTCCCCATTACCCCACTCCAAAATCCGTGATCTCGTACAAAACTTCCACAGACGGATCCTGCCTAAGCCAGGCATATTCCTCCATAAACCAGCTTACCAGCTCCTCATCTCTCTTTATGAGCGTGGTATTATTATTATACACGTTCACGGTTCCAAGTTTAAAATATTTTTTCAAACAGTCGATATCGTAGGCGATCATATCCCTTGTCTGCCCCTGGATTCCCACCATGAGACAGGGCGAGTCAAAATACCCGGCCACCTCAGCAGGCCCGTCAAAATCCGCGTTCTTATTCAGGACTCTCTCCCTGAAATCCCTGTCAAACGTCTCCACCCCGATTTTAAACACAATGGGAATACCCATTTTCTTTCTCATCTCGTCAAGACGCCTCCGGTACATCCAATGGGATTCCAAAAAAAGCCTCCCAATCCCTTTCTCCCTGACGATCCCGGAAATATCCTCCAGCGTTTCATCCGGAAGCTCAAAACAACTGCCGGAATTGATTACCTCCAGCGCCCCCTTCTCCCCTGTCACCTGGTCAAGGATCTGACGGTTCAGCTTCGCCATGGACACCCCGTCCCTGCCGTTATCTTCAATGTAATCGCAAAACGTACACTTACCCCATTTACACGGAAATCCCTTAAGAAGGCAGACCTCCCTCTCATTCTTCCCCACAACAATGCTGTAACGCTTTTGCGGTATGCCCATGATCTTCACTCCCTTTCCCTTATCCATGCTTCTCTAATGTCCATTCTGGACCCTGATCCTCTCTCGAATCCCAACGGGAAGCGCCTGCAAAAAAACCGACACCACCATCATGCTTAAGGCCCTGTCCAAATAATCCGTAACGATCTGCACTAGAAAAATGGCAGCCGTCATTCCCATAGGCGTCTTGGCCAAAAGCTGCACCAACACCGCAGACCCGGAGGACGTGATCCCCCCAAATACCACGGCGCAGATCACCGAACTGACCATTGTACCCGGAATCGCCACAGCCAAAGCCCACAGCCAAATCATTGCCTTTCCATTACCTGCCATCCCAATCCGTTTCCAGATCCATCTCTGCCATACCAGGCCGTTCATAAATCCCATGACCATCCCCACCGGGGCAAAATAAAGGGAATAAATGTCCGTAGTCATCCCCATAAGGATACCGCTTAAAAAACTGGGCGCCATTCCAAACCACGGCCCCCAAAGAGCGCCCGTCAAAATCGTCCCCATGCTGTCCAGATAAATAGGAAGCCGAAGCAACAAAGCCAGCTGACCTCCCACCACATTGATTCCCGCAGCCATGGCCAAAACACACAGCTGAAATGCCGTAATTTTTTTTCGATTCATGTCCATTCCTCCATCACATCATTTTCCTGAAACAAACTCTGGCAGAAGCCCAAAGCCTCGCCATCTTCAAACAAGCCCTGGCAAAAGATCAATCTCCTCCCCATCCACCCCCAAAAGCCTCCCAAAAAACATCTGAAAAAATCTCAGCGGATCCGTCTCAACCAGCACCACGCTGTTGGCCCTTCTGCCATAAAAATTCACCTGTCTCAAATTGTCCGGAAGATCCTTTGGCCACGCCTCATACACCCCTTTATGCGCTCCAAGACCGTCTTTCCTCCAGCCGTATCCGCCCTTTTCCGGCGTAAAATCCACCACAGTCTGCCCTATGCAGATCCCCTTTGTCTCCACCTGGGTATATGCCTCAAACCCTCTGCAAAGGCTCCGGTCCGCAAAATACGCCACTGCCAGGGGATCGTTGATCACGCACCCCAAAATATGCTCCTGCTGCCAGTGAAATTCGAAATAAAACCTTGTGATATTTTCCACAAATCCTCCCGTCTTGGGATCGAGACGCTTTAAATATTCCAGCAGCCCCGGTGTCAGCACAATCTTCCTGGTCACGTCAAGTCCCACCATAGAGATCTTCTTTCCGGATCTTCCGGCTGCTTCATAGACCATGGACGCCCCGTCCGGATCCGCCCAGTAATTGTACTCTGCCACCGGCGAACAGTTCCCCCTGCTGCCAAAATTACCGCCCATGGACACGATCTCCTCGATCCGCCCAAAGGCTTCCGGATTTCTCTCAAAAAGCCGGGCCAGGTTGGTCAAAGGGCCAAGGGCAATGATGGAACAAGGCTCCTTTAAAAGCGTCCTCTCCATAAATTCCACCGCCCCCATCTCCTGGTCATAGCCGGTTATCTGCGGCAGAAAACTTTCCCCAAGCCCGTCCCTTCCATGGGTATCCAGAGCATCCACATACTCCCGCCTTAAGGGCCTGTCCTCCCCCTTAAACACCGGAATATCCAGACGCCCCATGTGGCCCAGGACCTTCTTTGCGTTGGCAGCTCCCATAGCCGCCGGACAGTTGCCGCAGACAATGGTAACGCCCGCCACCTGGATCTCCTCCATGGTAAGAGCCAGCATCAGCGCCAGACTGTCATCAATTCCCGGATCACAGTCAATAATCACCTTTCTTTTCATATTCCCCTGCCCCTTCCTTTCCCAATGTTCGGTCAGTTCGCCTATTCCCCGCCGGCTGCCCAGCAATCTCTGTGAAAACTCCCCAAAAAAATGCTGCCTTTGTATTCTCCTCCAAACTTCGAGAACAGCAAAAGCAGCACCCTGTCAAAAACAGCGTGTTCTTTTCTTTTGCCTAGTTTTTTATACTGGGAGGTTCTCGAACCAGTCGGCATAACTGCCTGTTTTCGCGCGTCTGCGCCTCTTAGATTTTTAAAGCGTTCATTTTTGCAGGATCAATCCATTGCCTTTAACCCCTCCTTGTTATATCATATTTTTGCCGCCGCCACAAGAGCCTTTCTCTCATCTTCTCTTATCTCTTATTATACTTCTCCTCATCCAGGCATCCCTCGCTCCTGGCCACACAGATACTGGTCACTGCGTCCCCTACCACATTGAGGGCCGTCACCAGCATCTCAATGGGCCGGTTGATGGCCAGGATCAGCGAATACGCCAAAAGGGCTCCCTCATTGACAAACCCTACGCCGGACAATATGGTAAACAGCACAATAGCCCCCGCCCCAGGAGCGGCCGGAGTTCCCGCCGACGCGATAAGGGCCAAAAGAGCCACCACTACCAGCTGGGTCAGGCTGATGTCATACCCGGCGCAGCCTGCGATAAACACGGTGGCGATCACCTGCATAATTGCCGTGCCGTTCATATTGATGGTCATGCCCAAAGGCAGGACAAAAGAGGCAATGGCCTCGTCCACCCCGAACTCCTCGGTACAGGTCTGGTAATTAAGGGGCAGCGTCGCAGCGCTGGAGGACGTAGAAAACCCAAAGACCGCCACATTGGTTATCTTTTTCAGAAAGATAAACGGATTCAGCCTGGCTCCCAGCGCCACCACCAGAGGATACCCTGCTGCCAAAAACACAAGCAGCATAGCCACTGCCACCAGCACATAAGCCAACGCCGGTTTCAGGTAATCAATGCCGTAAGTGGCAAATGTCCTTGTCAGCAGCACAAAAATGGCAAACGGACCGAATTTTGTCACCACATAGTTGAGGAACACCACCACCACGTCATTGACCTCCTGCACCAGCTTTCGCAGCGCGCAGGTTTTCTCCTCCCCCAGAACATTCATGCACAGTCCCAGGCACACGGCAGCAAACACCACCGCCAAAACCGACGTGTTGCTGCCAAACGCCGAAATGAGGTTGGAGGGTACCACATTGAGGATCACGTTCATCGGGTTGGCTCCCACAGATCCCCCATCCCCTGAAAGCCCTTCCACCTGAACCTGGAACAGCCCGGCCTTATACACCCCAATACCAGCCCCGCACCCCAGTATCAGGGCAAAAAAAGAACAGATAAGAAACCAGCCGATGGTCTTGGCGGAAATACGCCCCAAAGTTCTGGTATCTGATATCTGTCCGATGGCCAGCGTAATGGAAGTAAATACCATTGGAACAATAACAAGCTGAAGAGAACGGATAAACAACTGCCCGATCAAATACAAAATCCCCAAAGCCCTCTCGGCTCCTTTCGCTGTTATATCCTGAAATAAAAGGTCATTGACAACCGCCCACACCGCTTCTTTCCCGGAACCATTGAGCACTTCTCTCAAAAACAACAAAAACATCCCGGCCCCAAGACCGCAGACCAGAGAGATCCCCATCTTTTTTGCCAGCGGGACCGCTGCCCGTTTCTTTTGATCTTCCATGTATTTCCTCCTTGACCACTTAATGTACTCTCGGAGTCTCTTTGTGCCTGATTTTGCGAGATGATTTTTTGTCAGATGTGCATAAATTTATGAGGCGTACGTGGAACGTACGTTGATTAAATTTATGTGCATCTGACGGAAAAGCATCCACAAAGGCAGGTGCAAGAGAGATTCCGAGAGTACATCTTATATGTACTGGCTCCTGCCTATGCCCCGTCTCTGACTTTCACGGACGCGCTCTTTGGCGCCCTCAGGCCAAAACCTTAAATACTATATCACAAAATCTGCCATTTGTATCCCCCTTTTTTCATTTATGTACTATCGGAATCTCTCTTGCGCCTGCCTCTGCGGCACTCAAAAAGGAAATTTTTTTCCTTTTCCTATCCCTCACCCCATGAAAATCTTCTCATATCCTAAACATATATTTTTCTATCAGGAGTCGTGTATGTTAGAAACCACAGCCGTTTTAACCCCGCTCCACTATCTGTACCTGGCCGGCGTTCTGGTGATCCTCACAGTCATGGTCCTTCGAAAAGACACTCCGGCGGTCTGCATCGGATTTCTCTTTCTTTTAGGCGTTGTGGGAATGGGAAGCCTTATCGGAGGCATCCAGACCGTTTTCAACGCCATGCTCTATGCGGCAAAAGAATTTATGGAAGTCATTGCCACCATTGCCCTTGTGACCGCTCTGTCCAAGGCCCTAAGCGACCTGGGAAGCGACTATCTGCTCATGCAGCCCATGTCCCGGATCATGAAAACGCCTGCTCTTACCTGGTGGATCCTGGGCTTAACCATGCTCCTTTTCTCCCTGTTTCTGTGGCCCTCTCCATCGGTGGCCCTGGTGGGCGCCATCATGCTCCCCTTTGCTGTCCGGGGCGGGTTAAATGCCCTGGCGGCGGCTATGGCCATGAACCTGTTCGGCCACGGCATCGCCTTAAGTTATGACGTGGTCATCCAGGGAGCCCCGGCTATCTCCGCGGCGGCGGCAGGCGTCACCACCAGTCAGGTGCTGACCCAGGGCCGTCCCGTGTTCCTGACCATGGGGGCTGCCACAGTGATCGCCGCCTTTTTGCTGAACCGAAACACCCTGGCAGCCACTCCCGCAATCCCATTAACCTCCGGGGCCGTGCCTTCCTATAAAAAAACACCTGCCTTAGCCCCCCATAGTCCCGGCATGACTTCCACCCTGAAATCTGCCTCTGACGTCCCCGATCACGGCGCAGATCCCGCAGCAGACCACAGCGGCTCCCCTGCCGAAAAAAGCCTGCAGCCAGCGCCTTCCCATCACTCTGCCAAACCAGCCTCCCGACCGGCCCTGATCCTGGCCATAGCCACTCCCCTGGCCTTCCTGGCGGATATCGCCGCCATGCTGATGTTTGACCTGCGGGGCGGCGACGCCACCAGCATCGTGTCCGGAACCGCAGTGCTTCTCATGTGCCTGGGGGCAGTTATCGCCTCCCCCGCCCAATCCCTGGAAAAAATCACCGGCTACCTTACGGACGGCTTTCTCTTCGCCATCCGCATCTTTGCCCCGGTCATTGCCATCGGCGCCTTTTTCTTTCTGGGAGGAGAAGGGATCACCTCCATCATGGGAGACGTGCCCACTAACGGCATCATGAACGACTGGGCCTTGTGGCTGGCCGCCCACACGCCTCTGAACAAATACCTGATCGCCGCCATCCAGATGGTGGTGGGAGCCCTTACCGGGCTGGACGGCTCCGGCTTCTCCGGCCTCCCCCTTACCGGCTCCCTGGCGCAGACCTTCGGAACAGCCGTAGGCGCCTCCGTTCCCGTGCTGGCAGCCCTGGGACAGATCACGGCTATCTTCGTAGGCGGCGGCACCATCGTTCCCTGGGGCCTTATTCCTGTGGCGGCTATCTGCAACGTAAGCCCTCTGGAACTGGCGCAAAAAAACTTCCTGCCTGTAATCATAGGCTTTCTCTGCGCCTTTTTGGTATCCTGCCTTCTTCTATGACAAGAACCGCCCTACGCATCCCTTAAGCCTATGTGCAGGCGTATTCCCACTTACCAACTGGCAGGTTGAACGTAAAATTCTGAAAGGAGTCTCTCTATGTGCGGAATTTCCGGTTTTTTCCATGGGAAACGCGATTTTACAAAAGAACAGGACAGATATCAGAAGATCCTGGATTCCATGAACTTAAAGCTGCAGCGTCGGGGACCTGACGACAGCGGAACCTTCCTCTCCCCCCATTTCGGCCTGGCTCACGTGCGGCTGTCCATTGTAGATCTTGTCACCGGACACCAGCCCATGTTCAAAACAGATCACGGCAGGACCTGGGGCATCGTCTACAACGGGGAACTGTACAACACCCATGAGCTGCGGGATAAACTGAAATCTCTTGGCCATTGCTTCCAGACTGCCAGCGACACGGAAGTCATCCTGACCTCCTACCTGGAATACGGTCCGGACTTTGTCACAAAGCTCAACGGCATCTTTGCCATAGCCATCATGGACCCTGTCATGGAGCGCCTTGTGCTTTACAGAGATCGGGCCGGGGTCAAACCGCTGTTCTATTCCGTTGTTGAAGAAACCGTGGTTTTCTCCTCCCAGATCAAAGGACTCTTGTGTTTCCCCGGCATAAAACCCAGGGTCAGCCAAACGGGTCTCAACGAGATCTTCAGCATAGGCCCTGCCAGGACCAGCGGAAACGGCGTGTTTGAAAATATCCGGGAAGTACTCCCCGGCCACTATCTCATGTGTACGTCAGATTCCGTGCGCCAGGACTGCTATTGGAAGCTGGAAAGCCGTCCTCATGAGGACAGCTACGAAAAGACCATTGAAACCACCGCCTTCCTGGTGGAGGATTCCATCAAACGCCAGATGGTCTCCGACGTGCCGGTATGCACCTTCCTGTCCGGCGGAGTAGACTCCAGCCTGGTATCCTCCGTCTGCGCCAGGGAACTGAAAAAGAAAAACCGGCAGCTGTCCACCTTTTCCTTTGACTTTGCGGGAAACCGGGAGAACTTCAAAGCCAGTGCCTTCCAGCCCTCCCAGGACCGTCCCTATGTGGAGCAGATGGTCTCCTTCCTAAATTCAGACCACCACTTTCTGGAATGTTCCACCCAAACCCAGGCAGCGCTTTTGGAGGACTCCGTACTGGCCCACGACCTGCCTGCCATGGCGGATGTGGACTCCTCCATGCTGTACTTCTGCTCCCAGGTCAGTCCTCTGTGCAAAGTGGCCCTTACCGGAGAGTGCGCCGACGAGATCTTCGGCGGTTATCCCTGGTTCCACAAAGAAGCATGTTTCAAAGCCCCCACATTTCCCTGGACCATGGATCTACAAGCCAGGCAGGTGCTGTTAAAAGACGAATTTCTCCGGGAACTGCGCATGGAAGAGTACGTCAGCCAGGCTTACGAGACCTCCCTGGCCCAGACGCCCCTTCTCCCCGGCGAATCCCCCGTAGAGAAAAGACGGCGGGAAATCTCCTGGCTGAACTTAAGGTGGTTTATGCAGACTCTCCTTAACCGCATGGACCGCGCCAGCATGTACAGCGGCCTGGAGGCCAGAGTCCCCTTTGCGGACCACCGCATTATCGAATATCTGTGGAATGTACCGTGGGAAATGAAAGCCAAAGACGGCATAGTAAAAAACCTATTAAGACAGGCAGGCCGGGGGATGCTGCCGGATGAGATCCTTTTCCGAAGAAAATCCCCCTACCCCAAAACCTACGACAAAAAATACGAAGATCTGCTGGCAGGAAAGGTAAAAGCCATACTGGCCGACACATCCTCACCGATCCTGCAGTTTGTAGACCGAGAAAAAACGCTGCGCTTTATCTCCAGCCCGTCCGATTACGGAAAGCCCTGGTACGGCCAGCTCATGGCCGCGCCCCAGATGATGGCCTATATGATCCAGATTGATTTCTGGATGCGGCAATACCAGGTGGAGGTTATCTGACCCTCCCAGACGCCCTTTGCGCCATGTCCTATCAAAGGCATCCCCTGCTTATAAAACATCATTCAGATACACAGTTCCTGCTGCCGGCCCGGATGTTCGCCTCTTTCGGGCCGGCAAAACCGTTCACTTAAACCTCATCAATGGCTTTCCCAATGTCATTGCGCATATACTTATTGTCAAAAGCAACCCATCCCGTTGCTTCATAAGCGTTCTTCCGGGCCTCCTTTAAATCCTTTCCCACAGCCGTCACGCCCAGCACCCGACCGCCGTTGGTCACAATCCGCCCGGCCTCGTCGAACTTGCTGCCGGCATGGAACACATAGTATCCCTCTGTGTCCTTAAAACGTTCCAACCCGGCAATGGGATACCCCTTCTCATAGTGTTCCGGATATCCTTGGGACGCCAGCACCACACAGACCGCCGCATTGTCCTCAAAATCCAGCTCCACCTTATCCAATGTCCCGTCAATGCATGCCTCAAACACATCCACAATATCATTCTTCATCCTGGGGAGCACCACCTGCGTCTCCGGATCCCCGAACCTGGCGTTAAACTCCAGAACCTTAGGTCCTTTCTCCGTCAGCATCAGCCCAAAGAAAAGAATCCCCTTAAACGCTCTCCCCTCCGCCCTCATGGCGTCCACAGCAGGCTGGAAAATATGCTCCCTGCAGAATTGATCCACCTCTTTGGTATAGAAAGGACTGGGGGAAAATGTCCCCATACCACCTGTATTAAGCCCCGTATCTCCGTCTCCTGCCCGCTTGTGGTCCTGAGCCGAGGTCATGACCCGGATGGTCTTTCCGTCCACAAAGGACAAGACCGACACTTCCCGCCCGGTCATAAACTCCTCCACCACGATCCGGTCTCCGGCAGAGCCAAACTGCTTATCCATCATCAGGGTCTTGACTCCCTCCCGGGCCTCGCTGCGGGTATTGCAGATAAGCACCCCTTTTCCCAGCGCCAGGCCGTCGGCCTTCAAAACGATGGGCATATCCGCAGTCTCCAAATACTTAAGGGCAGCCTGGGGCGTGTCAAACGTCTCATACGCCGCCGTAGGAATGTTGTACTTTTTCATCAGATCCTTGGAAAATGCCTTGGACCCCTCCAGAATAGCCGCGTTCTTCCTTGGCCCGAACACCCGGAGCCCGGCGGCCTCAAACGCGTCCACCGCCCCCGCTGCCAGCGGATCATCCGGCCCGATGATAGTCAGATCAATGTTCTCCTCCTTGGCAAACGCGGTCAATCTGTCAAAGTCCATAACGCCGATATCCACGCACTCCGCGATCTCCCCAATCCCCGCGTTGCCCGGCGCGCAGTATATCTTATCCACTTTACTGCTCTTTGCCACTTTCCACGCAATGGCGTGTTCCCTGCCGCCGCTGCCTGTGATCAATACTTTCATTCCGTCTTCCTCCTTCACTGGGGACAGACCGAAAGCTCCCGGTCCGTCCGCCTAACTCATCACCCTGTCAAATCTTCGATCTGCCTGCCATTGCCCTAATACATGTCTGAAAATCCGCTCCCGTCATCTGCGCGCTCCAGCTCTTTGTTGGCGATCATATGAATGGCCTGGGGCAGGATCTTCCACTCCGCCTGCTCCATGACCCTCTTCTGCAGGATCTTTGGTGTATCTCCTGGCAGCACTTCCACGGCCTTCTGCAGGATAATAGGGCCGGAATCCACGCCTTCATCCACAAAATGCACCGTGGCTCCGGTCAGCTTCACGCCCCTGCTCAAAGCCGCCTCGTGAACCTTCAGCCCGTAATATCCCACTCCGCAGAACGACGGGATCAGCGACGGATGGACGTTGATGATCCGGTTTCGATACTTTCTGATCATCTCCTCCGGAATGGTCACCAGAAAACCGGCCAGCACAATAAGGTCCAGCCTGTATCCGTCCACCGTTTCAAGAAGGGCCCGGTGAAATTCCTCCCGGCTTCCAAAATCTTTGGGCGAAACGCATACCGCTTCAATGCCATGGTTCCTGGCCCGCTCCAGGGCGAAAGCCCCCGGATTATTGCTGATGACTGCCTTTATCTTGGCGTTGGTGATCCTGCCGCTTTCCACGGCATCCAAAATAGCCTGGAGATTGGTCCCTCCGCCGGACACCATAACGCCTACATTTAGCATAAAGACACCCCTTTTTCTCCCGCCTCCACATAGCCGACCACATAGGGAATATCCCCTGCCGCCCTTATGGCCTCCATGGCCTTGTCGGCATCTTGTTTGTCAACGGCCACGATCATGCCAAGGCCCATATTGAACGTGTTGTACATCATCTCCTCCGCAATATCGCCCTTGGCCGCCAGCATACGGAAAATAGCCGGAACTTCGTAGCTGTCTTTCTTTATCACCGCCCGGGTGCCCTCCTTGAGCATCCGCGGCACATTCTCATAAAAACCTCCACCGGTAATGTGGCTGCATGCCTTCACCGTCACCCCTGCCCGCTTCACGCTCTTTAAAGCCTTCACATAGATCTTGGTGGGCATCAAAAGCGCCTGGCCAAGGGTCGTCTTTAGCTCCTCATAGTACGTGTCAAGCCCTTCCCGGGTCAGCTCTTTCTCAAATACCTTGCGCACAAGGGAAAAGCCGTTGCTGTGGACGCCGGAGGACGCCATACCGATCAGCACATCCCCGGCCTTTAGATCCTCCCCGGTGATCATGTCCTTCCGGTCGCACACGCCCACGGCAAATCCCGCCAGGTCGTAATCCTCCTTGGGCATCAGCCCCGGGTGTTCCGCGGTCTCTCCTCCGATCAGCGCGGCCTCGGACTGGATGCATCCCTGGGATACGCCTTTCACAATATCCGCAATCTTCTCCGGATGATTCTTTCCGCAGGCAATATAATCCAGGAAGAACAGCGGTTCCCCACCGGCGCAGGCAATGTCATTGACGCACATAGCCACCGCGTCAATGCCGATGGTATCGTGCTTGTCCATAATGATCGCCAGCTTTACCTTGGTCCCGCAGCCGTCCGTTCCGGACAAAAGCACAGGATCCTCCATCTCCTTGATCTTTGCCAGGGAAAAAGCGCCGGAAAAACCGCCCAGCCCCCCTAAGACCTCCGGTCTCATGGTCTTTGCCACATGCTCTTTCATCAATTCCACTGACTTATAGCCAGCCTCTATGTCAACTCCGGCTTTCTTGTAATCCATAATCTCCTCCAATCTGTCCGCTTTACACTCCCTTTTGCCTCCAAAGAACCCCATCAGGCCACGTTGCGGCAAAATCGGCGGCGCGTCGCTGTCAGTCTGTGTTTTATTTTTTCATCTGCCCCAGATATTCCTTGTATCCGATCTTGTCCAGTTTCTCGGCCTTGGCTGCCACATCGTTCTTCAAAGATTCCGAATAGGACTTTATCCTTCCTAAAAGTTCCGGGTCGGAAACGGCTAAGATCTTGGCGGCCAGGATCCCCGCATTGGTTCCGCCGTTAATGGCCACCGTGGCCACAGGGATGCCGGAAGGCATCTGAACAATGGAATAAAGGGAATCCACGCCTCCCAGATCGGAAGTCTTCATGGGGATCCCGATCACCGGCATGGGAAACAAAGCGGCGCACATACCCGGCAGATGGGCCGCCTTGCCCGCCCCTGCGATCACCACCTTGACGCCCTTTGCTTCCAGGGATTTGGCGTACTGAAAAAAGATGTCCGGTTCCCTGTGCGCCGAGATCACCGTAATCTCAAAATCAACCCCCAGCTTCTCCAGCACATCCGCTGCCTGCGCCATAACAGGCATATCCGAGTCGCTGCCCATGACGATTCCCACTTTAGCCATATCAATTCTCCTTTTCTGCTGTTCATACAGCCCTGGGATACCTGCTTTGATCCCCCATGGCCGTACTGGTTTCTTTATTTATGGAAACATCATACAAGGTTTTCCAAATGGCGTCAATAGCTTTTGTCCCCTTTTCCTTTCTCCCACGTCTTAAGGACCGTCCCTGCCCCTTATGCCATCAGCCTGCTTAAAGACGGCTTTGGCCTTGCAGGCTTTTTAAAGGGCATACGCCCCGGGTCCAAAAGCGATACCGTGTACAGATCATCCCTCTCATCTGCCCAGTAAGCCCTCTGCCGGATCTTCACGGCCATAAATACCGTGATCTCAATGTCCGCGCCGTAATAGTAAAGGCAGGCGCTGGTGTGGGTGACTACGTCCAGTATGAGCAGCCTGGCGTCTTCATTTTCAAAAGTAACACAGTTGAGATTGTTCTTTGTGATCATCATAAACCTTGCCCTCCTGTACTTGTTTGATGTACTCTCGGAATCTCTCTTGCACCTGCCTTTGTGGCAGATTGGCTGATTTTCCGTCATATGCACATAAATTTAATCAACGTACGTTCCACGTACGCCTCATAAATTTATGCACATCTGACAAAAAATCATCTCACAAAATCAGGCACAAAGAGACTCCGAGAGTACATGTTTGATCTATATTTCGAACATTTGTTTGATTTTATAGTTCTATTATACAAACATTTGTTCGAAATTGCAAGGGGAAATTTGCAAAATCCATGCCAAATAAAAAAACATTTACTTCTCTGCCGTTCGGTTATATAATCAAATCATACCTTTAATGGAAAATACTGATAAACAAGGAGAGTCAACGATGAAAAAAATGATCAGGCTTGTCATAGCCGCAGCAGCAGCGACGATCTCTATGTCCGCAACCGCCTACGCAGCCGGCTGGCAGCACAACGCAACCGGCTGGTGGTGGCAGAATGAAGACGGCACCTGGCCCGCCGGCTCCTGGCAGTGGCTGGACGGAAATAGGGACGGTGTGGCGGAATGTTATTATTTCAATGGCGACGGCTACCTGCTGTGCAATACAAAAACGCCGGATAATTACGAAGTCAACGCCGACGGCGCATGGGTTGTCAACAACGCCGTGCAGACCCAGGCCCTCCCGCCTTCCTCCCAGCCAAAGCAGCAGACCCAGACCCAAAGCCAGACGCCGGCAAACGGCTGGAGCAACGAAAATAATTCCTGGAAATACTATATCAACGGCAAAGCGGTGACGGATTGGAGAAAGATAAGCGGCAAACGGTATTATTTTGACGAAAACGGCATCATGCTAACCGGTTTCCACGATCTTGACGGCTGCTCCTATTATTTTAATGCCAGCGGCGATCTGCAGACAAAATCCTTTAACCGCAACGGCATCCACTATGAGGTAAACAGCGACGGCGTCATTACCGACGAACAGGACCTGGAAGATTGGAAGTATAACAACCAAAACACCTCCACAGGCACTTCCTCCGGCAGCAGCTCCACAGGTAATGCAAACAATACCTCCGGCGCCGGCAGCCAATCCACCAGCGCAGACACCAGCAACTACGCCTGGAAGGTCTTTGAACTGGTAAATGAGGAGCGGCAAAAGGCGGGAAAAAGCGCCCTGACATGGGACGACTCCATTGTCTCCTGCGCCCAGATCCGGGCGGAAGAGCTGACGCAGCTGTACTCCCACTCCAGACCGGACGGAAGCCAGTGCTTTACCGTGTTCAGCGAAAACGGCGTTTCCCACGGCTATGCGGGAGAAAATATCGCCGCCGGCCAATCCACCCCCGCCCAGGTCATGAATGCCTGGATGAACTCCTCCGGACATAAGGCCAATATCCTTAACTCTAATTATAAGAAACTTGGGGTAGGTTTCTACAAAGGCAGCGGCCAGTATACCTATTATTGGGTTCAGCTGTTTACGGATTGATGACTCTTTAATCATAGCCGCTCTGGCGGTCGAGACATAAGATAAGAGAAGAAAAGGCACGCGCTCTCAAGCACATGCCTTTTCTTTTTGATGCCTACACCACTTCTATACCTTTTTATCATATTGAAGCAACTATTCAAATTCACAATATCCATGCGTGATATTTCGTGTGATACTTTTACGCCAATCACCCACTTATTGATGTATATGGCATACATGTTTATGTATGTAAAAAACCCCTGAAATATCGGTATTTTTAAAAAATTCCGATATTTCAGGAGTATCTCCAAAAGCACGTGATGGGAATCGAACCCACCTCTCCAGCTTGGGAAGCTGGCGTTCTACCGATGAACTACACATGCACAAATCACAATGACCAATCCGGGAATCGAACCCGGGTTTACGCCGTGAGAGGGCGTCGTCTTGACCGCTTGACCAATTGGCCGTTCCTTAATGCTTTTGTAGTATAGCACGCTTTCCTTAATTTGACAACCCCTTTTTTCAAATTTTTTTAATTTTTTAAATACCTCTGGAAATTTATGCCGAACTTTAGTAAAATCCCAAGTAAGGCATTCTCATAACACACCGGTCAGACCTTTCTGGCCTCGAAAACATATTACAAGTTACAGGTGGATAACATGAATATTTTTAACGTGATCACTCTCTTCGGCGGACTCGCCATGTTCCTCTACGGTATGCGCATGATGGGCGACGGCTTAAAAGCCAGCTCCTCCGGCCCCTTAAAAAAAGCCATGGAGCGGGTAACCGGCACTCCCTTAAAGGCGTTTTTGCTCGGTCTTTCTGTCACTGCGGTGATCCAGTCCTCAAAGGCCACCATTGTTCTCACCTCCGGACTCGTGGGGACAGGCATCATCTCCCTCCACCAGTCCCTGGGCATCATCATCGGCGCCAACGTAGGCACCACGGTCACCGGGCAAATCATCCGGCTTTTGGATATCAGCGCCTCGGGAGCCTGGTTTTTGCAGTTTCTGCAGCCCTCCACCCTGGCGCCTTTGGCCGTCATCATCGGCAGTCTGGTGATCTCTGGGATGAAATCCCGGGATTCCGGCAAGATCGGACATATCATCGTAGGGTTCGGGATCCTCTTTACCGGGCTTTTGTCCATGACCGACGCGGTCAGCGTCCTTTCTGACAGCGGCATCGTGGAACAGCTTTTCTCCCGCCTGGGACAGAACCCCTTTCTGGCCTGCCTCACTGGGGCCGGTGTGGCCTTTGTGCTCCAAAGCTCCTCCGCCACCGTAGGTATCCTGCAGGCGTTTTCCACGTCCGGCCAGATGACCTTTGGGGAGATCTACGCCATGCTGGTGGGCATTTATCTGGGCGACTGCCTGACCACGGCCATTGTCTGCAGCATAGGCGCAAAACCCGATGCCAGACGGGTGGGCCTTGTCAATGTCCTGTTTAACCTGTGCAAATCCGTTCTCATTATGATTACGGTCACCTTGATCCACAAGGCGGGGCTTTTGGACCGCATCTGGGATCAACCCATCTATTCCGGAGGCATTGCCAATGCCCACACCATTTTTAACCTGGCCTGCGCCTTTGTCCTCCTTCCCTTTGTGGGGATCTATGAGAATATCAGCCACAGGCTTGTAAAAAATGAGCCTGCGGCCCAAGGAAAATACGACGAGATGCTGGACGCTTTAAATCCCGTGTTCATCAGCACCCCGGCCATGGCCTTTGGGCGGTGCTACGACGTCTTTCTGGTGATGTACCGGCTGGCTAAGACCAACATCAGCCGGGCCTTTGCCATGTTCACCCAGTACGATCCCAAAGTCATGGAACAGATGGAGGAAGACGAGGCATACATTGACATTATGGCGGACCGGGTCAGCAATTACCTGATCCAGATCTCCGCGTCCATCACCTCCCACTACCATGTGGAGATCATGAATTACTACTTCTCCGCCATCACCGAATTTGAACGCCTGGGTGACCACGGGTTAAACATGGCCGGGATCGCCGCGGAACTTCACGAAAAGAACAATCCCTTTTCCAAAGACGCCTTGGCCGATCTGGCCGTGCTGTGGCAGCTTCTGGACACGATCCTGGACCACACCGGCGAGGCGTTTCGAAAGCAGAACCTGTCTGAGGCCCGACGCATTGAGCCTCTGGAGCAGGTTGTGGACGATATGGTCAACGTGTTAAAAGAACGCCACCTGGAAAGACTGCGCCGAGGGGACTGCGATGTGTTCAATGGCTCCGAATTTTTCAATCTTTTATCCGAGGCTGCCCGCATCTCTGACGTGTGTTCTAATGTAGGCGTGGCTACCGTGGCAAGAGGGATCCCTGACATGAACCACCAGATACATAATTATATATCCAAGCTCCATTCCGGAGGGGATGAAGAATTTAACCAGGTATACCATCAGGTTCATGAGGAATACTTTAAGCTCCTTGATCAGGAGTAAAAAATAATTGCTGTATGGTTATGGTTGAGGCGGCGTTGTCGACGGTCAACGATGCCGCCGCACCGCCCCTCTTCTCCCCCTTGCTGATGAAAATTTATCCTGCAAAGTTTCGCCAGATATAATCTGAACCGTACACTAGAAAGCAAGGTTTCTCCCCCATTACACAGGCAATAAATGTTTCTCAGATACTGCTGTCTAGTATAACCCGTTTTAAATACCTTTCTGTTTCGGCAAGGATACTTTTCCGAGAGTGCAGAGGGAAAAGCGGAGGCGTAGTGGGGCTACGTTGAGCATTTTCCCTCTGTGCTATCGGGAAAGTAGACTGGTGAAACGGAAGATTATTTAAAACGGGTTATACTAGCTATCTTTACACCAGTTTACAACTTTCTGATTTTTAATAAATAAAAATACAAACTCAGTCTCTTTGCGGTATGATTTAAGCGACTAAACAAAAATCCACACGAAAAGAGATGCGTTTGTATCTACCGCTTATTATACCTTAAAGATTCCATTTTTAGCAGACTGTTTTTATATTTTCAGGATCATTTTTCCGCTACCTCCAGACTAACCGCCAGAAATCTTTTTCTGTTGGTTATCTCCATTTTGACTCTGGACAGTTTCCGCTCCGTACGCTTTACCCACATCCATGTGATTTCCAGACTGTTCCTAATATAACTCGATTTAAACACCTTATATTTCGCTGGTCTGCTTTCCCGATAGCACAAAGAAAAAATGCTCAACGTAGCACCACTACGCCTTCGCTTTTTCCTTTGCACTCTCGAAAAGCATCCTCACCGAAAATGAAAGGTATTTAAATCGAGTTATACTGGCACTTTGACACATCAGCCAATTTTTCTTTCTATTGATGATACCAGGATGGGAAAATCGTCTATCTTTCTATCCCGGTGGGTTACCGGCTCTGGGATAAGGAAACAAGCAAACTCGCTTTGGATGCCGATCTGGTGGCTTAGGCCATGAAAGTCATGATATCTTTTATCTGCCATTGGCATGGCATAGCCCTGCTCCCGTACAGTGATGAAACCTTTTCCAGATATCAGTCCGCCACTGCCCAGGAAACCCGATACAAAATCGGCCAGCAAATCCAAGCAGATATAAATTTATGCAGTTTCGGGAGATTTCTCGAAACTATTAAAAATTGTTCTGCTTTGATAAAGGTCGTAGAAGACTACATTTTCTCAGATTTTAGGAAATTTCGAAAGTTGTACACTGTTGTTTTCTTATAAAAAATCAGGATTTTAATCCATATTCCACTAACGCTTCAAAGAAATCACATTCTTTACAAACCACAATATCACCTACATCGTGATCAAACACACTCATTCTGTTCTCACATACTTTATCACGCACTTTAAATCCTGCCAAATCTCCCGTTTCAAAATCAATCACAGGAAAAAAATTATTTTTTTCAACCCAATCTTTCGATACTCTTTCTAATATATAGAAATTGCTATTAGAATCACAAGAATAAACAACTGTATATGCAAAATACCCTCCCCCATATTTTTTCAGAAACATCTTATAACTTTCCGGAAATTTTATACCATAATACATCTCAATTTTATCTAAATCCAAATCAGATGCTATACTATCACTATCCAGTTCAAATAATATAGGGGTACTTTTTTTTACACTTTCCACTTTATTGATAAACTCTACAAATTCCATTTTACACCCCCTCATTGTTGTTATATCTCCACTTCTTTAAAAAATTAGGTTTATGCCGGCTCTTTCCACAGACAGCTATCAAGCATATCATGGCCATACTGATATCCGTTCTCTTTTCCGGTATACCAGGATGAGAAAATTCTTTATTCAAAAGTAATAAACTGGTGTATCTTTACCCTATCAAAAGAAAACCATTCTCCCCCTTATCAGGCACAACATCCAACCAGCATACATTTGAGCCAGCGAACCCTGCTTTTGCCCTGGAGAATCCGTCTGCTGTCCGGGTGAATTTTTGCCATGGAGATGAGACCCAGGAAAACAGGAGGGCCTAACCCCGAGTGTTTTCTGCTTTAGGGGCTCATCGCAATGTTTGGCATACCTGAACCCGGACAGCAGACGGATTCTCCAGGGCTCACCACAACTTCGACTTAACAACACAGCAATATAGCCCTTAATACTATTTATTCATCCCCAACAACCTCATACCTCAACCCCCTCCAACCCCAACAACATCCTCTTCCTCTCAATCCCCCCTGCATACCCCGTCAAACTCCCATCCGCCCCTACCACCCGATGACAGGGAATGATCACTGATATAGGGTTATGTCCCACCGCCCCGCCGACAGCCTGAGCCGACATATGGCTAAGGCCCCGCTCTTTTGCTACCTTCCCTGCAATCTCTTTATAGGTAGTCACCTGACCATAAGGGATCTCACACAAAAACTTCCACACCAACTTGCGAAAATCACTGCCCTGAGGATTCATGGAAAGCTCCCCCACCCACGGCCTCTCCCCCCTAAAATACCGGTCAAGCCACCGTTTCGCCTCACACAGCGCCGGGGAATGATCCCTCTGCGCCATCTCCTCCCGTTTCAGCGACCCAAGAAAATATTTCTGCCCCTCGATCCACAGCCCCACAAGCCTGCCGTCCTGCTCCGCCAGCAAAAACCGGCCAATAGGGGAATCATAGTGCGTGGTATATATCACAACCATCCCTCCTCATATTCAATGTACTCTCGGAATCTTCTGCCCCTGCCTTTGTACAAGAAAACAATGGGGAGCTGCCGCTCCCCATCATCCCTTCTCCTACCGCTGTCCCTTGTCAAAAGGTATCCCCGACGCCCTGGGCGCCTGAGAATTTTTCGAAGTAAACATCAGCACCACCATGGTGGCGATATAAGGCACCATCTTATACAGATAACTGGGTATACCCATGGATGCCAAAAACGGGATCCCCGAGTAAGCCGCCGCCACGGCCTTCATCAGCCCGAAGAACAGGGACGCCCCCAAGATCTTCCACGGCTTCCACTGGCCGAAGATCAGCACCGCGATGGCCAAAAATCCGTAGCCCGCCACATCGGCGTTAAAGTTCGTGGACGTGGGCACCACAAACACCAGCCCTCCAAGACCTGCCAAAGCGCCGGAGATCACCACCCCCGCATACTGCATGCGGTACACGTTGATCCCCGCCGCGTCCGCTGCCTGGGGATGCTCGCCGCAGGCCCGAAGCCGCAGGCCGAACCTGGTCCGGTACAGCACCAGAGCCGACACAAGAAGGATGATAATCCCCAGATAGGTGGTGATGTAAGCATTCTGGAACAGCATGGGCCCCAGCACCGGGATCTTCCCCAGCACCGGCACAGAGTCGATGCGGAAGGTGTTGTTAAACTGCACCTGCTGCACGCCCTGGATGACCCTGGCCACGAAAATAGCAAAGGCAGGAGCGAACATGTTCAATGCCGTGCCGCTGATGGTCTGGTCCGCCTTCATATTGATAGCCGCATAGGCATGAGTCAGGGAGAACACGCCTCCTGTCACCATGGCAATAAGGATAGCCAGGATCAGCTGCAGCTGCCCCGACATGCTCCCCCCTGTCAGATTGAGAAAGAGGATGCCCGTAAACGCCCCCATGATCATGATGCCTTCCAGGGCAATGTTCACCACGCCGCTGCGCTCCGAGAACATACCACCCAGGGCCACGATCATCAAAGGAATCGTAAAGAGCATTGTCTGCTGAAAGATAAAGTAAATAACACTCATGCCTGGTCACCTCCCTCACTCTTCTCCCCGCCTTTGGCCTTTCGCTCCCGCAGCTTTGCAAGAATGGACCGCACGATCAAAGCAAAGGCGCTAAAGTAGATGATCACCGCCACAATAATATCAATGATCTCCGTGGAAAACTCAAACAGCTGCAGATAAAATCCCCCGGCAGTCAGGTAAGCGATAAACAAGCCGGAGAACAGCACGCCGATGGGATGGCTTAATCCCAGAAGGGCCACAGAAATGCCTGTAAATCCCTCGGAAGCCAGCACATCCTTGATCTCGATGTGTTTTCCCGTGCCCGCCAAATACAAAAGCCCCCCTGCCAATCCCGCGATAGCCCCGGCAATCACCATGGCTGCCACCACGTTGCGCTTCTCATTGATGCCCGCGTATTTTCCCGCGTCCTGGTTAAATCCAACCGCCTTTAGCTCGTACCCGAAAGCCGTCTTATTCAGCAGGACATAGATAAGGATCACCACCGCAACGGCAATAAGGATCCCACCGTTGACGCTGGAGCCGGCAAACACCTTGTCCAGACCCATTTTAGGGATCACCGCCGTGGCCGCCACGTTCTTGGACTCGTTTCGCAGGGTGTTGAACAACGCCTTGTTGCCCCGGACGCTCCAGTTCACCAGATACATGCCGATGTAGTTCATCATGATGCAGGAGATCACCACGTTTACATTAAAATAAGCTTTCAAAAGCCCCGGGATCAGCCCCCACACAGCGCCCATGACGATGCTGGCAAGGAGGGCCGCGATCCAGTGGGCCGAACCCAGCTGCTCCCACATGATCCCCACATACACCGCCCCGAAAGCGCCCATGATAAACTGGCCCGGAGTCCCGATGTTGAACACGCCGGTCTTAAAGGCAAACCCTACGGATAAGCCTGTAAGGATAATGGGCGTGGCGTAGTAAAACACCTGCCCCACCCCCTTCATGCCGTGGGTGAAAGCCCCTGTAAGGATGGTAAAAAATCCCGGAAATGCCTGAGCGGGGTTGCATAAAATCAGCACCACCAGCCCCACAAACAGTCCGATGACAATGGCGAACACAGAAGAGAGAACGCCAACATAATTCCCTTTATTCTTTCTTTTCATCTGCTTCCCCCTCCTTCTTTGAACCTGCCATGTAAAGCCCCAGCTCCTGGACCGTCACTTCCTTGGGGTTCAGCTCCGCCACGATATGGCCCTCAAAAATCACCAGGATCCGGTCGCTTAGGTTCATCACCTCGTCAAGCTCCAAAGACACCAGTAAAATGGCGGACCCGTTATCCCTCTGCTTTACCAGCTCCGAGTGGATATACTCAATGGCCCCCACATCAAGTCCGCGGGTAGGCTGCACCGCCAGCAAAAGGTCGTGATCCCTGGAGATCTCCCTGGCCACGATGACCTTCTGCTGATTGCCTCCGGACATGCTCCTGGTAATGGTTGACGCCCCCTCGCCGCTGCGGATGTCAAAATTGGCGATCAGCTTGTCCGCGTAGCTGTAGATCTTGTCCTCCCGCAAAAAACCGCCGTGCTGGAACTCCGGCTCGAAATACTGCTGGAGCACCGCGTTGTAAGCCAGGTTGTAGTCCAGCACCAAACCGTGTTTGTGCCTGTCCTCCGGAATGTGGGCCAGGCCGTGGGTGTTCTTGTAGCGGATGGATTTCTTGGTCACATCCTCCCCGTTGACTCTCACGGTACCGCTGCTTGCCGGGCGGAGCCCTGTAATAGCCTGCACCAGCTCCGTCTGGCCGTTGCCGTCGATCCCCGCGATGCAGACGATCTCGCCCCGGCGGACCTGAAAGCTGACGTCTGTTACCAGCTTCTTTACGTGGCCCTCCTGCCGGGCATCTACGCAGACCTTCTCCACCTCCAGCACCACATCCCCCGGCTCCCGGTCCGCCTTATCCACGGTCAGCTTCACCTTTCTTCCCACCATCATCTCCGACATCTGGTCCTTGGAGGTGGAAGCCACATCCACAGTCCCAATATATTTCCCCCGGCGCAGGACGCTGCATCGGTCCGCCACCGCCTTGATCTCATTTAATTTGTGCGTAATGAACAAAATGGACTTGCCCTCATCGGTCAGATTCTTCATGATGGCCATCAGCTCGTCGATCTCCTGAGGCGTCAGCACCGCCGTAGGCTCGTCAAAGATCATGATCTCATTGTCACGGTAAAGCATCTTTAAGATCTCCACCCGCTGCTGCATGCCCACCGTGATATCGGTTATGAGCGCGTCCGGGTCAATGAACAAGTTGTACCGTTTGCTTAACTCCATAACCTTTTTCCGGGCGTCATCCATTTTCAGCAAACCCTTTTCCACGGTCTCCATGCCCAGAACAATGTTTTGGAGCACCGTAAAGTTATGTACCAGTTTAAAATGCTGATGCACCATGCCGATACCCAGGGCATTGGCATCCAGGGGGCCTTTCATTTTGACTTCCTGCCCCTTTACTTTGATCACGCCCTCCTCCGGCTGGTAAAGTCCGAAGAGAACGCTCATGAGGGTGGACTTTCCCGCGCCGTTTTCTCCCAGCAGCGCGTGGATCTCACCCTTTTTCAGCTGAATCGTAATATCATCATTGGCAATGATTCCAGGAAACTTCTTTGTGATGTGAAGCATTTCAATAACATAATCCATCAGGTTTCCCCCTTATTTTCCGGAAATTAGACGAAAAGGGCCCCGCGGACCTTGCGGTCCGCAGCCAGCCCCCTGTATTCGCGAAACACGGCATAACATCTGCCCGGTTTCAAGCTTACTCTACATATTTGATAGTTGTCGCTGATACGGTCAAGTCAGCAGTCGGGTCGATATTATCGGCGGATGGCTGAACAAGTTCAAATTCTCCGGCAACCAGTTTTGCGTAAATGGCGTCGTAATCTGCCTGGGTAAAGGTCTCAAACTTGGATGTGTCCATAGGAAGGCCCACGCCCTCGTTCTCCACGGTGAACACGCTGGTCTTCCCGCCCGGGAAGCTGCCGTCGTAGAACGCCTTCACCCCGTCGTACACGGAGTTGGACAGAAGCTTCATGGCAGAGGTGATAACCGTCTCGGACTCAAAGCTCTGGTCTACGTCAACACCGATAACCTTAGCGCCCTTCTCCTGGGCTGCTGCCATAACGGAGTTGCCTACGGCGCCGCCGCATCCGAAGATCACCTCGGTGCCGTTCTGATACCAGGAAGCCGCCATGGACTGCGCCTCCGGCGTAGCCGCAAAAGCGCCTGTGTAGTTGTACATAACCTCAATGCCGCTTACCCCAAGCTCCGCTGCCGCTGCCTCGGCGCCCTCGATAAATCCGTAACCGAAACGGATAACCGCCGGAACCGCCATTCCGCCCATGAATCCAAGCTTGGTATAGCCTTCCTTAACCGCCGCGTAACCTGCCAAAAATCCTGCCTGGTCCTCCTGGAACAGGATGGGCATCACGTTGTCATTGGTCCTGTATTCGGAGTAGTCGCCGCTGTGTGGCTCGCCGTCCAACAGGATAAAATGGGTATCCTTAAACTGGTCCTGCGCCAGGAACACCGGCTCCTCAAACAGATATCCGGGACAAACGATCAGTTTGGCTCCGCCTTCCACCGCAAGGCCGATGGTCTCCAGATAGGAGTCTGTGGTCCCCTCCTGGGGCTGATAGTACTTGTAGGAGATCTTGTTCTCCTCCGCGTACTTGGTCAGACCCTCCCAAGCGCCCTGGTTAAAGGACTTGTCGTCAATGGTGCCAAGGTCCGTCACCAGCGCCAACTCATACCCGCCGTCCGACGGCTCGCTTGCGGTCTTGGTCTCACCTGCCGCTTTTTCCTGCTCTGCTGCCGCGGTGGTCTCCGTCCCTCCTGCTGCCTGGGTGGTCTCCGCGCTTCCGCCGCCGCCGCAGGCTGTCAGACTTGCCGTCATGGCTGCCGCCATGAGAACTGCCAACACTCTTCTCTTCATTACATTTCCTCCTTGTTTCTGTGCTTTACTCCCCAAAGCCTGCGCTGTATCCGCCAAAACCCCCGGGGGTGCATACTGCCGGTCTTCCGGCTGTCTTCCAGGCCCATCCCTTTGCCCCTTCTCCTTAAGGAAACTGCCGGGCGGCCCTATGGCCTGCCGCGTCCTCCCTGGACCGCGGGCATCTGCCACTTCCGATTATAGCACATTTTGGTGAATGTGCATAGAACTTTTATGAATAACTCACGTCTCAATATAAGGGATATCCGACGCCAGCACCTTTGACACCAGATACTCCATCCGATTCCTCTCCAGAAAGTATTTCACGCTCTCGATCACCTTATCCTGCTTCACCCCTGGGCCTACCACGATCTCGTGGATGGGCATCTGCGCAAGAGGCCGGCAGTACTTGTCCATCATCTTGTACCGGATAAACGGAAGCGCGATCCCTCCCCGCTCATGAAACTGGATGTTGCACCCCTCATCCCCCTCCGTCTTGACAAAGTGGTCCACAATGCGGCACTCCTCCTCCCCCGCAAACCCCTGATGCTTAAAAAACGGGATCAGGTAAAAGATCATGTCCAGCAAAAACGACACCCCAACCGCAAACCCCCGTTTCCGGTTTTCTCTGCTCTGGTTCCGAAAACAGCCAAGTCCCAGTTCAATGGTGGACTCCACCAGCTCCAGCTTTCTCTCGTCATCATACAATACGGTCCACGGAATAAACCCCTGCTCGTACTTGGGACGCACCTGACGTGCGTTTCCCTTATATTCCGCCAAAAGACGCTCATACATCTCCCTGCGGATCAGGCACATCCCGGGCAGCGAGCCGCATTTGCTGTGGCTGAACCCGATGGCAATGCCGCTGTTTTTTCCATAGCCCCGCCACATCTCCAAAGAATCCCGGGCATGGGAAAAGCTCAAAGAGAACACATCCTTGCTGGACGCGGTAAAAAAGCCGTCCCCCAGCTCATTGTCCAGCCCCTTTATGACCTGTCTTAAAAACTCGCCCTCCCTTCCCGACACGGAAGCGATCTTTCCCCTTAACTGTCTCTGGAACAGCTCCTTGCCGTGAAGATACTCGGATTTGTCATTCATAAACGCGATGTGGGACGCCCACAGCTCCCGCTTCTGCATGATGCTGATAAAACCGCTGATATCCGTATAGTGATACACGTCAGCCCTGCTTATAAGATCAAACTGATTGATGACCAGGGAGATCCCGCTTAAAGGATCCCCGTTCTCCGCCAGAATACGGCAATGTTCCTGATACTCATCCAATATAGCCATATATGCCTCCCCCCTTACCAGGATCTGGTATAACTCGATTTAAATACCTTTCATTTTTCCTTTGCGCTGTCGGGAAAGCGGACCAGCGAAATGTAAGGTTATTTGAATCGAGTTATACTACAGCGTTGCACGAATCCCTCCTAAACAGTATAGATACTCTTATTATAGTATACCTGGCCTTATTTGTCATTGAGTGATTTTCTTTAAAAACCTGCCTAATACAAAAAAATACAGACAGGGGACATCACCCTGCCTGCTCAAAATCTCCTCCGACTAATCCAGAGGCTTCTGATAAAACGATCCGATAAACGACTCCGTAGGCATCACGTTCACAATAAGCGCCGGATCGATCTTTCTTAGATGCATCATAATGTCATGGACCTCATACGTAGAGACCACCGTATGGAGAAGGCTCATCTCCTTCCCGCTGTACCCGCCGTACCCGTTGACAACGGAAATGCCGTGGCGGCAGAAGCTGACATACTCCTTCACCACCTCATGAGGCATCTGTGTGGTGATCTGCAGCGTCACCCGCTTAAACCGGTGATAAAAATTGTCGATGGTCTTGGTGGCGATAAACTGGAACAAGATGGAATACCCGGCATGTTCCCACCCAAACAGCATGCCGAAGATGCACAGCAGCACGCAGTTAAAGACAAACACATACTGCCAGATCGACTTGCCCAGACGGTTTGACACATACAGGGCGATAAAGTCCATCCCCGCCGTGGACGCGTTGCCCTTTAAGGCGATAGACACCGCCATGCCGTAGAGGAAACCTCCGAAACAGATATTCAGCAGCACATCGTCAAATACCGGCTCGCTTTTGATCACCTGCAAAAAGATACTGGACAGCACCACCTGCAGCATGGAAAACAAGACGAACTTCTTGCCGATATGCTGGTAACAGAATATGGCCACCGGAATATTCAGAGCCACCATACCCAAGGACGTGGAAAAATGAAATCCAAACAATCCCGTGATCTTTGACAGCAGGCTGGCGATCCCCGTAAACCCGCTGGGCAGAAGCTGCACCGGCTCCAAAAACAAGTTCATCGTAAACGCCTGCAAAAACGCGGAGGCGATGACCGCGGCCGTCATAATAAAATACCGTTTCTTCATAACCATTTCTCTCCCGATCAAACTTCTAACTTACACGGTCCACCAAGTACCGCACCAAATCCCGTGACACCACATCGTAGCACATAG
Source organism: Clostridiaceae bacterium (assembly GCA_910575585.1). GTDB lineage: Bacteria > Bacillota > Clostridia > Lachnospirales > Lachnospiraceae > UBA3402. The sequence goes on along the minus strand of CAJTGF010000001.1, from coordinate 256,597 downwards.
CCAGATCACCGTCGGCCACGCTGTAGGACACTCCGTTCTTCACCGTGGTGGGATCCCCAAGCCACGCTTTGCAGGAGCTGTGGACCTGGCTGATGCCTGTGTACTCCACCAGTTCCTTGGCGTTGTCTCCGTTGACCCCGCTGCCTGCCAAGATCTGGATCCTGCGGCCGAAGCGCTCCTGAAGGCTTTTGAGCATCTCCCTGCCCTCCGCGGCCTTAGGCTTTAGGCCGCTGGTCAGCACCCGGTCAACGCCCAGGCCGATCAGCTGCTCCATAGTGGCAAAAGGGTCCGCGCAGCAGTCAAATGCCCGGTGGAATACCGCTTCCCTGCCCATGCCTTTTATGATGTCCAAAAGCCGCTTATTCTTCTCTATGTCCAGAGAGCCGTCCTCCTTAAGGCATCCGAAGGCCGTTCCGTCGGCTCCGGCCTCCAAAACCTCCCTGCACTCCCGCTCCATGACGGCAAACTCCTCGTCCAGGTAGCAAAATCCCGCGCCTCTTGGCCGCACCATGGAGATCACCTTTACATCCAGGTCTTCCTTTACCATGGCCACCGTGGCAGCCGTAGGCGTCAGCCCTCCAAGCATCAGGGCCGCGTTTAACTCGATCCTCTTGGCTCCGCCAAGAGCCGCCTGCTTTGCGTCGTAATAGCTGCCGCAGCAGATCTCAACAACCACTCCCATGGGATCACCTCCATTTTCCAGAATATGATTCTATCACAAATTTCCCAATCGGTACAGTCCCAACGCGTAGATTTTCGCGTTTTTCATCAGATCGTCCACAGCCATCCACTCGTTGGGATTGTGTCCGATGCCCTTTTGTCCCGGAAAACTGGGGCCAAAGGGAACGATGTTGGGCATGGCCTTGGCGTAAGTCCCTCCTGTGGTAGTCACCGGCTTTCCCTCTTGACCGGTCACCGTCTCATAGCACCAGGTCAGAGCCTGGACCATGGGGCTTTCCTTGTCAAATACCACCGGGTTGTAGTTGTGCTTTAACACCACCAAAAGATCCCCGGCCTTTGCCCGGATCCGCTTAAGGATCTCCTCGATATCATGGCCTGCCGGATAGCTTAAAGCCGCCTCAAAATAGGGCGTCCCCTCTTCCACCCCCAGCTTGTAGCCCCGCATCTCCATGACGCCGTACTCTTCGTGGGAAAAATCAATGCCAAGCCGGTCTCCGGTGTTCTTGGCCCCGATAAAATACTGGGTCACAAAGGCGAAAAACGGTTCCAGATCCTGTCCCATGACCCGGATCAAGGCTCTGCCCCTCTCCCCGTAGACCACAGGGAACTTGCAGTCCGGCGTAAACCCGTACACCGGCGGCTCCTCCCGCTGCAGGTAATAGGTAAGATCCTCAAACCCGGACTCCTCATCGCACCCAAAGATGATCCGGATCCTGTGCTTCGGCTCATACCCCAGCTCCTTTAAGGCATACAATCCGTAAAGGCAGGTCAAAATGGGCCCTTTATTATCCAACACCCCTCTGCTGTAGATCACTCCGTTGTCCATATGCCCGCTAAACGGCGGCTGCCGCCATCCGTCCCCTACAGGCACCACGTCCACATGGCCTATGGCGCAGACGTAATCCTCCCCCTGTCCGTACTCCGCATAGCCTATATGGCCGTCCATATCCACCGCGCGAAATCCCAGGCTTCTGCCAAGCGCAAGAGCCTTTTCAAGAGCCGCTTTCACCCCGGGCCCAAAAGGAGCCCCGGGCGCTGCCTCCCGCTCCACGCTGTCGATCCTTACTAATTCCAGGATCCCGTCGATCATCTGATCTTTCAGGCTCTCCACCTTGGCCAGAATCTTCTCCTCCATCTTCTCATCCCCTTCCGACGCTCACTCCTTAACCGGAGCCATTCTGGTCTTCATGTAATCGTCCATCCACTCTTTGGACGCTTCCTCAAACGCGCAGTGTCCGTCCTCATTGCGCTTCACCAGATACACCCGGGGAGGCTGTCCCTCAACGGCCACGGCAAAGGAAAAGCCCTCGATGTTGGTGGCAACGCCCCACTGCCCTTCCTTGTTCATGGCGATCAAAGACAGATCCCCCGCCTTCCCCCGCCGCTCTTTCAGTTCCTGATCCAGCAAATTTACCGCCCTCTCGCATGCTTCCTGGGGATGAAGGCCCTCTTTCATCAGCCGCACGATCTCATAGGAGATGCACCCTTTCATCAGGTCTTCCCCCAGCCCTGTGGCGCTGGCGCCTCCCACCTTGCTGTCCGCGTAAAATCCGGAGCCTGCAATGGGGGAATCGCCTACCCGCCCTTTTTTCTTCATAAACAAACCGCTGGTGGAGGTGGCCGCCGTCACCTTTCCATCCCGGTCCAGACACACCATGCCCACCGTATCGTGTCCGGCGTAGGGCTTCAATTCCTGCTGCGCCACCTCTTTTTTCCGCTTCCGGTAAAAAGCCTTGGCCCTGTCGGTCAGCATATTTTTCCGCTCAAACCCCTCTTTGTGGGCAAATTTCTCCGCGCCCTCGCCTACCAGCACATTGTTCACCGACTCCTGGCTAAGCCTTTTTGCGATGGACACCGGATTGGCATAATCCTTAATGGCAGCCACGGCGCCGATGGACAGCGTATCCCCGTCCATGTAAGCCGCGTCCAATTCCACCTCCATCTCCTCATTGGGCAGCCCGCCGTATCCCACGGACTTGTAATACGGAAAATCTTCCACTTCCCGGATAGCCGCCTCCACGGCATCCCCGGCATTCTGCCCCTGTCCCAGCATCTCACATCCCTTGGTAACACCCTCCAGAGCCATTCTCCACGTCGCGATCATTCCCCACATAACCCGTTTCCCCTTTCTTTAAAAACAAACCTCTTGTCTCAACTTCTCCAGATCCCCGCTGCCTTCCGCCATGGCCTTTGCCACGCGGCAGATATTCTTTAAGGAATCATTTAACCCCATGCCGCCTTTTTTCGGCGTCTTTACGATCATCACCTTTTCCTTGTAACCGGCGATCACATCCTCATTTTCCTGGGACATGGCCGCAAAGGCTTTGCTGTCCGTGGTATTGTTGACGTCAACGGCCACCTTGGCGCACATGGACGCGTAGTCCGCGTAATTAAACGCCGGCCCGCATACAACCACATCCGGTTTCAGCTTCTTTACCATGGCGCACAACTTTCTGCTGACCTCCTCGGGGTTCTCCAGATACGTGCCGTTGCCGCAGCACAGGCAGGCCATCACATGGCCGTCGATCTCCTTTAAAAAGGGCTGCATCATCACCGCAGGCCCTACCGCCTCCTTCTTGCCTGTCAAAGGCACCATCCTGTCGTCCTTCGTCCCCAATCCTGACTGGATCTGGTCAAAAATCATCACAATCTTCATATCCAACCTCCAACTATAAAATGATTTCACGTTTCCCTTGCGAAAAAAGCGCACCTGCCAATCTTACAATCTGCCAATGCGCTTTTTTGTTATGTTAATAAAATCTCTTACAGATCGTCAAAGGACAGATCATCCAGAGAAATATCGTCGTCTTCCACCTGATCCACAGTCTTGGTCTCGTCTGACAGATACTGTTTATCCATCATCTTGATGAACGGCATGTAGATAAACACGCCCAGGATCAGCAGCAGCGCCTGCAGCACCGCTCCCTGCCAGCCTGTGGCCAAAAATCCGGAGATGATCACCGGCATGGTCCAGGGGATCGCCACGCCCGTACACAGCGGAACCAATCCGATGCTCATGCAGATATAGGAAATAACGATATTGATCGTCGGCACCAGCATAAAGGGAACCAGCATCAGCGGGTTCAAAAGGATCGGCAGACCGAAGATAATAGGCTCATTGATGCCGAAAATGCCTGGCACAAAAGCCAGTTTTCCAAGTTCCTTCACCCGCTTGGAGTTGCAAAACAGCAGCATGGCGATGAGAAGGGACAGCGTAGATCCGGCGCCGCCAAAGGTAGCGAACAGATCCTGGAACTGCTGGCAGATAATGTTGGGCATAGGCTGCCCTGCCTGTAAAGCCGCCAGATTTTCCGCGGACAAGGTCTGCAGGATGGGATTGAACACCGCGCCTACTACGGATCCGCCGTTGACTCCGAAGAACCAGAAAAAGTGGAGGAAAATATAGGCGATAACCATGGCCGGCAGCGTATTTCCAAGTTTTAACAGCGGCGTCTGCAAAATAACGAATACAAAGTTGAACGCGTTCTCAAATGGCGTCAAGGCAAACACAAAGTTGATCACAAAGAACACGGACAAAGACACGCCTGCCGGGATCAAAGCCGCAAATGACTTTTCTACTGTGGGAGGAACGCCGTCTGGCATCTTGATGACCCAGCCCTTTTTGTCTACCCAGGAGTAGATGTGTACCGCCGCAAAGGCGCAGATGATACCCACAAAGATACCTTTGGAACCTACCCAGCCCAGGGGGATGCCGGTCACTACCTCGCCGTTGAACAAGATCTCATAAGGCATGATCAAAAACCAGCTTACCAGGGAAATGGCCGCGCCAAAGAGCCGGTCCACCTTCATCTGCTCCGCAAACGAGTACCCGATGCCGATGACCGCCAGAATGGCCATGATGGAAAAGGTGGCGTCTGTGGGCTTGGAGAAATAGGAAGCCCAGTTTTCCCCGAAAAACTTCGCCCAGAACTGGGTCCAGCCAGGGATCGGGAAGTTGGCGATCAGCAGGAAAAAGGAACCTACGATCAACAGCGGCATGGACAGCAAAAAGCCGTCGCGGATTGCGATAAGATACTTATTTTTTCCGATTTTTTCAGCCAGCGGCATGAAAAACTTCTCTAACTTCTCTAACATAATAAAGCCCCCTAATCAATTTCCTTTGTTTCGATCACGACTTTTTCGCTTCCTTCATCATCTTAACGGCAGTCTTTAAAACCTTCTCCCCGTCCATCATGCCATAGGCTGTCTGGTCGATGACCGCGATAGGGATCCCGGTGGAGCCGTACTGTTTTACCACTTCCTGGTAGCGATGCTTCACCTGAGGACCTAAAAGGATCACGTCCGGGTGCCGCTCTTCAATGATCTGGCCGATCTTTCCGTCAGAAAAAGCCTCCACCTCAATCGGAAGCCTATGGTCCTGGGCCACGCCCTGCATCTTGCTTGCCAGCATGCTGGTGGACATGCCTGCGCTGCAGAATAAATACACTTTCTTCATCGCCATTCTCCTTTTTTCTTTTTATTTTTCTGCCGGATCACGCCTGCTCTATTTTCTTCTCCAGGGCGTCGATCTGCTCATAGCTGGCGATCATCTCTTCCGCGATGATCTTAAACCCTTCCGCGCTCATCAGCTGATCCTCCGCATGAATGAGGATCAAGGACCCGCCTACCGGATTGCCTTTGGCTTCCCGCTGCAGCAGCTCGAAATGGGCGTCATGACCCTTTAAAAACTCCTGCTGCCCGGCCTCCACACAGGCTCTGGCCCCCGCAAAATCCCTCTCCTTGGCCTTGTGGATGGCTTCAATGTAATTGGAACGGGCCGTTCCCACGTTGGAAATAATCTGGAAGCAAATCATCTCTAATCCTTCCATCATTCCCCCTCCTTTCTTTTATGGCTCCGGCTTTTTGCCGGACTGCCGGCTGCGCCTTTCGCGCGCCTGTTTTAAATCTGTCCTCATTATATCCCCAAAGACTTTCTTTGTGCAGTAAAACTATTTCCTAACTGTTAGGAAATATGGTTTTATGCGTTTTTACTATAGTTTTCCCCAGGCGCCGTTTTAAACACCGTCAAATTTTTCCATTGCCGACACTCCGAAAAAGGAGCCCGGCCTTTGGCCGGACTCCCCTACTCCATGATCCTCTCCACAAACTCCTCGTATGTACACTCTTCGATCAGCCGCTCCAGCTGCTTAGGACTGCTGATGATGTTGGACACCCAGTCAAAAAAGATCTTGATCATCCGCTGGTCGCTTTCATTGATGGCAAACAGCATCACCAGCCTTACGTCAAAGCCCCCCCATCTCATGGGCTGGGACAGCCGGGCCACCGCGATGGTGGATCTGCTGGCGTACGCCCGAAAGGCGTGAGGCACTGCCAGGGCGTTGGCAAAGGATGTGGGGCTTAGCCGCTCCCGCTCCAGCACCGAGTCCAGAAAACGTTCATCCACCACCCCTTCTTTCCTTAGCCGGTCGCACAGACAGCGGATCACTTCCTGGGGCGTCTGGCACATCAGGTTCTGATGATAGTGTTCTTTCCGCATCAGATGCCCTATATGGGAGGCAAATTCCAGCCGGAACCGGTTCTTGTCCAGCCGGTTCAGCGCTTCTAAGATCCTGGCCTCTGTCTCCGAGTCCACAAACACGCTGACCGGCACGGTCAGGATCTTCAGGGCGTGGTCAATGGGCGTTGTGGTCAGGATCAGATCCGGGGCGATCTGCTTTACCTCCGTCTCCTCAAAATAACTGCACCGCTTCACCACCTCCATCCGCTCCCGGAACATTTCCATGATCCGCTTCTCGCACATGTCAAAAAACGTCTGGTTGTAGGGCATGATCATCATGGCTCTGTATTTGCGCACCGAGTTCATCCGCTCGCTGGCCGCCCCTAGATGGAGGGCTAAAAACCCGCTCTCCATGTCCGCGATGGCCATCCCCAGCTCCTCCTCCAGATACCCGGTGATGCAGACTCCCATCTCAAAGACCAGGGGATAATTCTGCTTGATTTCCTCTAGGAAGATATCCTCCATGACCACCTGGTTCCTGGCCCGCTCAATGAGGCCGTGGATGTGCATCTTAAGCCCTGCCGTCAGATCCTCGTCGTCCTGATAATCCACCCCGAACACATCTTTAAGGCGTACCAGGGACCCGTCCACCAGACGCTTTGTGTTAAGCCACCGCTCTCCCAGCTTAATGTGGTCGCTGGCATAGTTGGAGGCCCTGCGCCCCATGATCACCAGGGCGAACATCCCCACCTCCCCCTCCTTCACCTGGATATTCAGCCTTTTGGCGATCCGCTGAAAGAAGGTTTCCGCAATGTGGTACTCAATGGTGTCCTCAAGCCCCGGCCTGGTCTCCTCCATCTGGACATAGTGGCAGGCGCTTATGCGCTCAATGCTGGTGCCTGCATGGATGATCAGCATGGGGAACATAGATTCATGGATGAAATAGTCATGCTCCTCCAGCACCTGCACAAAGATATCCTTCACCTGGATCAGATCGAAATTTTTGTATAAATGGGCCAGCCGGTTAAGGTTGAGGAAATTCTCCTGCACCTCGGCCACCAGAAGGTCCCTGTAAAATTTCCGCTTCATATGCTCGTCCCCCTGAAGGGAGATGCACTCCAGATTCCGGACCAGCTTAAGTCCCGGGTAAGGCTCGATCATCCTGCGTATCCGCTTTAGATCATTCTGGATCGAGTGATCGCTGACGTAGATCTGGCTCTGGAGCCGGGTCAGGTTTAACTCCCGGTTTTCGAACAAAAGCCGCTGGATCATGTAGATACATCTGGCTCCCGGAGTCTGGGGAATGCCCCCGGCCTGGGATGGACTCCCGCTCCCTTCCCCCTGTCCCTCCTGCCGCGTAACGGCCCGGTAGCCTTTTCGCACATTGGACTCGATCCCTATTCGCCCCTGCTGCCGGTTCACCGCTTCCACATCCGACCGGATGGTCCTGTCCGTCACCTTTAAAAGCTCCGCCAGCCTGCGGCTGGTCATCCAGTCCTGCTCCTTTGCCAACAGCTCAAGAAGCCTTTCTTGTCTGTCATTCAGCATGACAACCTCCTTATCGAGCATGCCCCCAAAATTGCCTGCGCCCTGTTTTCATCATGGGTATTCTTTAAAAAATACCTCCGCAGCCGCCGGAACAGGACCAGATCCTGTCCCCGGGCGCAGAGGGTTCTCTATGAATGGTTCTATTATAACCGAAAAACAGGGTCTGCGGACAGCAAACCGCGTTCCTAACTACTAGGAAAAGGGGAACTTTTCCGCCTATAAAAGTTCCCCTGCCAATGTTTTCAGAGCCTGTGCCGTCTGCTCCTGCCCTTCTCCCTCCACCTGAAATTCCAGGATATCTCCGCGCTTTGCCCGAAGCTTCATCAGCCCCATCAGCTGTCTGGCGTCTGCCGCGCTGCCTTTGCAGGACACCCGGATCCGGCATGGATTGTCCAGGCAAAACCGGGCAAGCGCTGACGCGCTGACGGCGTGGAGACCCTTGGGATCGGAAATCTTGTGTGTGAATATGACCATGCTCTCCTCCAATCTGACAGATCCGCATTAGTGCTGGTTCTATTATAGCAATCCCCTGCCGGTAAATCAACCGGTTCTCTCAAAGCTTTTGAGCGCCAGGTCCTTTCTGGTAAGCCAGCCGTTCCTCACCGTTTTTTAGATGGATGATCCCGCAGTATGAAAATCCGTTTTTCTTTAGAAGCCCCTGCATCACCCGGTTGTCTTTGTGGGTGTCGATCTTCAGATTCCCGCACCTGCGCCACGCCCACTCAAGGCAAAAGGAGCCTGCTCCCTTTACGGACCCGTCGGAGGTAATGCGGTGGACCACCCCATAAGGCTCCTGATTCAGCCACCTGCCTCCGGTTATGATCCGGTAATCCGGTTCCTCCCCTGCCCGGTAATAAAAGACCGCCGCGATCCGCTCCCCGGACACGCAGGCATACATATAGCCGTTCCGGATATCCTGCTCCACCATGTCCCTGGACGGATACGACGAAGGCCACTGGTCCGGATTGCCGTGGTCTGCCATAAACTGCCTGGCCTTTCTGTACAGCTCCATCATCACCTCCAGATCCTGCTCTCTGGCCCTGCGGATCGTTAGCTGTCTATCGGTGTCATTTGCCATCTGCCTCATTCCTCCTGCTTTCGTTCCATGGGTTCTACGGACTGGATCATGGCCTCCACCGCTTCCCTGCCGGCCTCGTCATAGGTGGCGGTCAGAACGGCCACGTGATCCCCTGCCAGGATCCCGTAGTACTCCTGATACATGGCTCCGCCCATAAGGCTTGCCGAAAACCAGTCAAAGCTCTGTCCCCCCACCGCCCTCTTTTCCATAGGCTGGATCTCATACCCCATGTCCCCGATGGAAGCCAGCTCCCCGGCCATCTCCTCCAGGCAGTCCGCCGCCGAGATCTCCTGCCCGGGGGCCACGTTGGCCACGCTCATGTAGGCCAGCTGGACGCTGCTTTTGCCGTCGGGCATGGTGACCATAAAATCATAGATATTCACAGCCTGGGGGACCTTTTCCCGTATGTCCTCATAGCTGCCGCTGTTGACCAGGATATCGTCCCTTGCGCCCACCAGCTGCCTCATCTCCTCAGCCGAAAATACTTTTGAGCCTTCGGGAAACGGGATGGACAAGTTCAGCCAGGAATTCTCAAACGTCAGCCCGTTCCACGTCCCTGTGGTAAATGCCCCCCGGTCCTGATCGTTCTCCCCATCTGCCTGGGAAGTTTCCAAAGCGTTTCCCTTTCCATCTTCCCCGTCCGGTGTCTGGGCGCTTTCCCCTAAGGTCTCTTCTTTCCTTTCCGTCTCATCCTTGTTCTCTTCTGTCCCGCCGTCCCCCTCCATCGGGGACTCCTCTTTCGTCACGGCCGGACTTTCGTGATCCCCGGCTTTGCCGCCGCAGCCGGCGCATGTGACGGCAATAACAGCAGCCCCGATCCACAGCCACCGAAAACCTTTTGTCATGATCCCAAAACCTCCACCTGACACATTTTCATGGCCTCCAGAGCGGTACGGTGACTTTCCGGCGTCACCCCGGCGCAGCACCTGGCGTCCACCGCCACCTCCGTTTCGGGAGCCATGGCCTTTATGACCATGGCATTGGAGATCACGCAGATATCCGTGCAGAGCCCCACCAGCTCCACCCTGTCGTAACCGCCTTCTGCCACATAATTCCCGCACTCCACAGAGCCGAAGGTCCCCTTCTCAAACCGCTTTCCCTCAAATCCTTCCAATTCCTTACACAGCCCCCATCCCTCTGTGCCTTTGACACAGTGGATCACTGGCAGCCTTTTCCCCTCCTGGGTGTCCAGATAATCATCAAAATGGGTGTCCAGGGTAAACACTACCTCCTGCCCAAGAGCTATGTACTCCTGGATCTTTTTTTGGACCTGGGAAACAATGGCTGCTGCCTCCTTACTCCCCAGGCTCCCGTCAATAAAATCCTTCTGCATATCCACAACCACCAGCAATCGTTTCATCTGTCATCCTCCTTATAGGTTCCCTTGCCCGCCATTGGGCCGGGCATGTTTTTTATTATACTACCTCCCGCCAAGATCCGCCATAAAAATTTCCTGTTGACAAATCCCCGCAACTGTATTATCATACAAACCATCAAAACAAACCGTTGAAAAAGAGGAGTAAGCTTTTCCTGAACATTTCAGAGAGTCGCTGCAGGTGGGAATGCGATATGGGTGGAATTGCCGAATGGACTTTTGAGGGCGGTCCTGAACCGTTTGATTATAGTAGGGACCGACGGCTTCCGCATCCGTTACCAGCGCGGCATATATGTCAGTATATGAAAAAGAGGGCCTTTAACAGGTCAATTTGAGTGGCACCGCGGATTTTTATTCGTCTCAAGCATACATATGAATGTATGCCTGGGACTTTTTTTATTGCCCCTTTTTGCCTGTTATGGTCCCCAAACCTTACATGCCGCGGCGGAATATTCCGGATCGTTCCGTCTCTCTTTGCTTCGGGGAATTGTTTAACGGCCTGTGCCGAAATCTCAAAATAAGGAGGACATTACCATGAAAAAATCTATGAGATCCATAAAAATATTGACCGCCGCTTTCTTATCCCTTTCCTTAACCGGATGCGCCGGCTCGCCGCCGTCCCCAAAAGACGGCTCTCCGGCAGCAGGCCAGGAGGATCCGGGGCAAACTTACACCATAGGCATCGGGCAGTTTGCCGCCCACGGCTCCCTGGATAACTGCCGGGAGGGCTTCCTGTTAGGACTTGCCGACGAGGGCATCATTGAGGGCCAGAACCTGACCGTTTTGTACGAAAATTCCCAGGCTGACGGCGGCATCGCCAGCCAGATCAACGTAAACTTTGCCTCCCAGAAGGCGGACCTGATCTGCGCCATCGCCACGCCTATGGCCCAAAGCGCCTACGGCGTGGGCAAAAAGCAGGATATCCCGGTGATCTACACCGCTGTCACGGACCCTGTGGCGGCCCAGCTTGCAGGCCCTGACGGTTCTCCGGTTGGGGAGATCACAGGCACCAGCGACAAGCTTCCCGTCACCCAGCAGCTGGACATGATACGATCTGTCCTGCCTGATGCCAAGACCATCGGCATCCTGTTTACCACCAGCGAAGTCAACTCCTTATCCGCCATTGAGGAGTACAAGGCCGCTGCGCCGGACTACGGATTTGAGATCGTGGACATGGGCATTTCCGCCACTGCCGACGTTCCCCTGGCCGCCGACGCCCTTTTGGAACAAGTGGACTGCGTCACCAACTTGACTGACAACACCGTGGTGGCATCCCTGCCCCTGATCCTTAATAAGGCGGCCAAAAAGAACATCCCCGTATTCGGCAGCGAGATCGAACAGGTGAAGATCGGCTGTGTGGCAGCCATGGGCCTTGACTATGTGGCCCTTGGCAGGCAGACCGGAAAAATGGCCGCCGCCGTGTTAAAGGGCGAGAAAAAAGCCAGCCAGATGGATTTTCAGGTCATTGAGGAAGCCGCCTTTTACGGCAACACAAAAGCGGCCCAGGACCTGGGCATCACCCTTCCCGACCGGTTTACTTCCACGGCCAAAGAACTGTTTACCACCATCACCCAATAACAAAGGAGGCTATGATGACACTGCTGCTGGGTATCTTTGAAGAAGGGCTGATCTACGCCATCGTGGCGCTGGGTGTCTACATCACCTACAAGATCTTGGATTTCCCCGACTTATCCGTGGACAGCACCTTTCCCATGGGGGCGGCTCTCACCGCCTCCGCCATCCTGGCAGGCCAAAATCCTGCCCTTGCCTTGTTTTTGTCTTTCCTGGCCGGAGCCGGGGCCGGATGCGTCACAGGGCTGATCCACGTAAAGCTAAAGGTCCGGGATCTTCTGTCCGGCATCATCGTCATGACGGGGCTCTACTCCCTTAACCTGCGCTTTGCCGGCGGACGGGCCAATGTGCCTATTTTCAACCAGGAGACCATTTTCGAAAATCCTGCCGTTGACCGCCTGATCCCTGCCAATCTGCGCCCTTTTACGGTTGTCCTGATCCTGCTGTTGATTGTCCTGGCGTGCAAATTCCTTCTGGATCTGTATCTGAACACCAGATCCGGCTTCCTTCTTAGGGCCGTGGGGGACAATGAGACTCTGGTAACCTCCCTGGCCAAAGACAAGGGGACCGTAAAGATCGCAGGACTGGCCATCGCCAACGGTTTTGCCGCCCTGGCCGGCTCCATCTACTGCCAGCACAAAGGATTTTTTGAGATCTCCGCCGGAACCGGCACCATTGTCATGGGACTGGCCAGCGTTATCATCGGAATCCAAGTGTTCTGCCCGGATCACCGGCCTTATCTGTTCCGGCTGCGAAACCGGACCTTCTCCCTAAGGCCCACTGCCGCCGTTGTGGCAGGCTCCGTGATCTACAAGGCATGCATCTCCCTTGCCATCTCCCTGGGCCTGGAGGCCAATGATCTAAAGCTTATTACATCCGCGTTGTTCCTGATCATCCTGGTCATAAGCGGGCAGCGAAGAAAGAAGGTGAAGCGCCATGCTTAGACTAAAAGACGTAAGCAAATACTACCATGGAGGCACCGTCAACGAGATGTGCCTGTTTCGCGATTTCAACTTGACCGTGGATGAGGGGCAGTTCGTCTCTGTGGTAGGTTCCAACGGCTCCGGCAAGACCTCTATGCTGAACATCATCTGCGGAAGCATCCCTGTGGACTCCGGCGCTGTTTATATAGGAAAGGAATGCATCACCCACATGCCGGAATTTAAGCGGCAGCGTCGCATAGGCCGGGTATATCAGGATCCCGCCATGGGCACCTGCCCCCACATGACCATCCTGGAAAATATGGCTATGGCGGACAACAAAGGCAAATCTTTTAACCTGCGCCCCGGCATCAACCGCCGCCGGATCCAGACCTACCAGCAGATGCTTGCCGCCCTGGGCCTGGGCCTTGAGGATAAACTCCACGTCAAAGCCGGAGTCCTCTCCGGAGGCCAGCGCCAGGCCATGGCCCTTTTGATGGCTGCCATGACTCCCATTGACTTTCTCATCCTGGACGAACACACCGCCGCCCTGGACCCTAAGACCGCCGACACCATCATGGAACTGACGGGAAAACTGGTAAGAGAAAAAAATCTTACCACCATCATGGTGACCCACAACCTAAGGTACGCCGTGGAGTACGGCCACCGCCTTGTGATGATGCACCAGGGCAGCATCGTTCTGGATCTGTCTGGCAGCGAAAAAGAGGCGGTCCGCATCCAGGATCTTTTGGATAAATTCAACGCCATCAGCATTGAGTGCGGCAATTAGCGGGCCTGTTCTTTTCCCCAAATAAAAAGCAGCCCGGCCCCCTGCCATCGGCAGAAAAAGGCCCCTGGGCTGCTTTGGAGTGTCGAAAATCCAAACCCCATCCGCTCCACGGAAAAGATGCCATATATGTCGCTTTGCTGTTATTTGGGTATCTTTTTATAAATGTTCTTTATCTGGGGCTTTAGCTGCCGGTAAATATCCATCCCCAATGCCCCAAATTCTTTCTGGAACGCAAAATACAGCTCCTGCAGCTGCTTTATGCCGTAATTGCGCAACAACTCATAAATCTTATCCAAATCCTCTTCCGTGTAGTTTCCCTCTGTCAGTAATTGTTTCAGCAGGGACTTTACGTCCTCGTCGCTTCCCTGGGTGTCCTTTAGAGCCGTCAGCTCCGCCTTGCTCCTGCGGCATACCTCAATCTCCCTGTCCCGCCAGAACTTGACCGCGGCGTCGTACCCTGTGTCATTGGATATGATAACGTACTCGGTCTTGGGGGCCGTCTTGATCAGATATCCCAAGTAGGAGATCATCTGAAAATCCAGCCCGTTCTTTCCCGGGTAACATAGTATCATATCAAAGGATGACGGGTATTCCCGTATCACGTTCAGGTCCACATAGGAGATGCCTGGGGAATTTTCGGTGTAGAATAGGATGATCATATCTTTTACGCCTCGTTGAGGCAGCAGTTCCTTCCACGCCGTTCCCACGTTCTCGGTGTCCACAAGATAAACTTTTCTGGCCATCTGTGTCCTTTCACCATATATGGCATCAGGACAATCCTATCATATTTTGTGATTGTTGAAAAGGCCAAACCGTAAATTATCTGTGAAATTTACTCGTCCCAGTTGTGGTAGACCGCCTGCACGTCGTCATCTTCGTCCAGAAGATCCAGGATCTTGTTCATCTTCTTCACCGCGTCCTCGTCTGTCAGCTGGGTCCAGGTCTGGGGGATCATGGTCACCTCTGCCTCCATCATGGGGATCCCCTGCTTCTCCAGAGCCTCCCGCACGACGCCCAGATCGTCGGGTCCGGTGTAGACCTCGAAGCTGTCCTCCTCCTCGGCAAAGTCCTCGGCTCCCGCGTCCAGGGCAAGCATCATCAGCTCGTCCCCGTCCATCTCGCACTCTTCTTTGTCTATGATGATCTGCCCCTTCTTGTCAAACATGTAGGACACGCTCCCCGGCGTACCCACATTGCCGCCGCCCTTGGTAAAGGCGCTGCGCACGTTGGCCGCCGTCCGGTTTTTATTGTCCGTAAGGGTATCCACGATAATGGCCACGCCGTTGGGACCGTAGCCCTCGTAGGTCAGCACCTCGTAATTGACGGAGTTGGCGTCTCCCGCCGCCTTCTTAATCCCCCGGTCAATGGTGTCATTTGGCATGTTGTTGGCCTTGGCCTTGGCAATCACATCCCTAAGCTTACTGTTATTGGCAGGGTCCGGCCCGCCCTCTTTCACCGCTACCGCGATCTCCCGGCCGATAACCGTGAAGATCTTGCCCTTGGCAGCGTCGTTTCTCTCTTTCTTATGCTTAATATTGGCAAATTTTGAATGTCCTGACATAACAATACTCTCCTTTTTTGCTCTTCCTTTCGTCCTTTATCACGCTTTTCGCGTATGTCCAAACCATTCTATCATTATTTTTCTTATATGACAAGTAAATCTTTCACTTTGAAATGCTTTGGGATGACTTTTACCAACTAAAAAAAGCTCCAAAAATCCGCAAATCAAGAAATCTCCCGCCTGCCTGCAAAAACAGGTCAGCGGGAGATTTCTTAATTAATAGATCTGTCGATCTTCTTCCGTTTTTCAATGATCCATGATTCTTGATAGATCCGGCTTATTCGTTGCCATACAGAGCGATCAGCTTGGACAGGTACTCATACCTTTCCTTAGCCTCAGCCTCATTCTTGGCAAAGAGCTTAGCTGCTCTCTCAGGATTCTTCATAGCCAGGGAAGCGTAACGCACCTCGCCCTTAAGGAAGTCCTGATATCCTTCCATCTTCGGAGCCTTGCTGTCCAGAGTGAACTTGTTCTCTGCCGCCGGGTTGTAGCGGAAGTTGTTCCAGTAACCGGTCTCAACAGCCAGCTTCTCCTCGGTCTGAGCCTTGCTCATGCCCTTCTTGATGCCGTGGTTGATACATGGAGCATAGGCCAGGATCAGGGATGGACCCGGATAAGCCTCTGCCTCGGCAATAGCCTTAACGGTCTGAGCCATATCAGCGCCCATGGAGATCTGCGCTACATATACATAACCGTAGGACATGGCAATGCTTGCCAGATCTTTCTTCTTGGTCTCTTTTCCGCCTGCCGCGAACTGGGCAACCGCGCCGGTCTTGGTAGCCTTGGAGGACTGTCCGCCGGTGTTGGAGTAAACCTCGGTGTCGAATACCATGATATTGATATCCTTGCCGCTTGCCAGCACGTGGTCAACGCCGCCGAATCCGATGTCGTATGCCCATCCGTCGCCGCCGAAAATCCACTGGGACTTCTTAGCCAGATAGTCTTTATTATCAACAATGTATTTGCAGGTTGGGCAGTCGATGCCTTCCAGAGCCGCAACCAGTTTGTCCGTAGCCGTACCGTTAACAGCGCCTACGCCAAAGCTGTCCAGCCACTCCTTGCAGGCAGCTTTCACTTCCTCGCTGGCTCTGTCGTCAGCAGCCACCATCTCCACTTTCTCTTTTAACTCGTCGCGGATAGCGTTCTGAGCCAGGAGCATGCCGAAACCGAACTCCGCGTTGTCCTCAAACAGGGAGTTATCCCATGCCGGACCCTGTCCCTTTACATTAACGGTATAAGGTGTGGACGGTGAGGAGTTGCCCCAGATGGAGGAACATCCTGTGGCGTTGGCGATATACATCCTGTCGCCGAACAGCTGAGTGATCAGTTTTGCGTAAGGTGTCTCGCCGCAGCCTGCGCACGCGCCGGAGAACTCAAGGAGCGGCTGCTTAAACTGGCTGCCCTTTACGGTAGTCTCTTTGAACTTCTCAACCACATCGGTCTTCACCGGAACGGTGCAGCCGTAGTCAAATACCTGCTGCTGATCCAGATGGTCAGCCAGCTTGTCCATAACCAGAGCCTTCTCGCCCTTCTTGCCGGGACATACATTGGCACAGGAGCCGCATCCCGTACAGTCAAGGGAGGAAACGGAAACCGTAAACTTGTACTGCGGCATGCCGGTAAGCGCCAGAGTCTTTGTTCCTTCCGGAGCCTTAGCCGCCTCATCCTCGGTCATGGCAACGGGACGGATAACCGCGTGAGGACATACGTAGGAACAGAAGTTACACTGAATACAGTTGTCAGGATTCCAAACCGGAACATTAACCGCGATGCCTCTCTTCTCGTAAGCCGCGGAACCGGATGGCGTGGAACCGTCCACATAGTCGTTAAACGCGGATACCGGCAGGGTGTTGCCTTCCTGAGCGCTAACCTTGGTCTGTACGTTATTTACAAAGTCAACAACGTCTTTTCTGCCCTCGGTAACCACCTTGTAGTCAAGGCCCTCGTCGGCGCAGTCTTTCCAGCTTGCGGGAACTTCCACCTTCACAACGCCCTGGGCACCTGCGTCGATGGCTGCCCAGTTCTTCTTAACCACATCCTCGCCCTTGCGGCCGTAGGTCTTCTCTGCCGCGTCCTTCATCAGCCCAATGGCCTTCTCCTCCGGGATAATGCCCGTAAGCTTGAAGAATGCGGACTGAAGAATGGTGTTGATACGAGTGGGGCCCATGCCGGTCTCGATACCGATCTTCACACCGTCGATGGTGTACAGGTTAATGTTGTGGTCAGCGATAAATTTCTTCATCTGTCCCGGAAGATGGGTCTCCAGTTCATTGGCATCCCAGGAGCAGTTAAGCAGGAATGTTCCGCCGTCAACCAGTTCCTGTACCATGTTATATTTTCTCACGTAAGCCGGATTGTGGCAGGCCACAAAGTCAGCCTTGCGGATCAGGTAGGTGGATTTGATCTTCTTATGGCCGAAACGCAGGTGAGACATGGTAACGCCGCCTGATTTCTTGGAGTCATAGTCAAAGTATGCCTGCGCATACATATCCGTATTGTCGCCAATGATCTTGATGGAGTTCTTGTTCGCGCCTACGGTACCGTCAGCGCCAAGGCCCCAGAACTTACAGTTGGTAGTCCCCTCGGGAGTGGTCACCAAAGGAGCGCCCAGCTTTAAGGACAGGCCCGTTACGTCATCCTCAATACCAATGGTAAATCTCTTCTTTTCATTATTCTCATAAACAGCTACGATCTGAGCCGGTGTGGTGTCCTTGGAACCAAGGCCGTAACGTCCGGATACGATCTCAACATTGTCAAACTTGCTGCCCTTTAACGCGGCAACTACATCCAGATACAGCGGCTCGCCAAGAGAACCCGGCTCTTTTGTTCTGTCAAGAACGGAGATCTTCTTAACCGTATCCGGAATCGCGTTGATCAGAGCCTCGGCGCTGAACGGTCTGTACAGGCGTACTTTCACAACGCCCACTTTTGCGCCGCTTGTCTTTGCCATGTAGTCAATGGTCTCCTCAATGGTATCATTGACAGAACCCATGGCGATGATCACATGCTCCGCGTCGGCTGCGCCGTAGTAATTAAACAGCTTATAATCGGTGCCGGCCTTCTCGTTAACCTTGTCCATGTACTCCTGGACAATCGCCGGAAGGGCGTCATAGTATGGATTGCAGGCTTCTCTTGCCTGGAAGAAGATATCCGGGTTCTGAGCGGAACCTCTCTGGCACGGATGATTTGGATTCAGGGCATGCTTACGGAACTGGGCAATCGCCTCCCAGTCAGCCATCTCAGCCAAATCCTCATAATCCCAAGCCTCAATCTTCTGGATCTCATGGGAAGTGCGGAAACCGTCAAAGAAGTTAATAAAGGGAACTTTACCCTTGATCGCAGCCAAATGCGCTACTGCAGTCAAATCCATAACTTCCTGCACGCTGGACTCACACAGCATAGCGCAGCCGGTCTGACGGCATGCGTACACGTCGGAGTGGTCGCCGAAGATGGACAGCGCGTGGCTGGCCAGAGCGCGGGCAGAAACATTGATAACGCCCGGAAGCTGCTCACCGGCAATCTTGTACAGGTTGGGAATCATCAGAAGCAGACCCTGGGAAGCCGTATAGGTAGCCGTAAGCGCGCCGGCCGTCAAAGACCCATGAACCGCGCCTGCAGCACCTGCCTCGGACTGCATCTCCGTGATCTGAACCGTGCGTCCGAAGATGTTCTTTCTTCCTTCTGTCGCCCACTCATCCACATGCTCAGGCATAACAGACGATGGGGTGATGGGGTACATAGCGGCCACTTCCGTAAACGCGTACGAAGCATGCGCAGCCGCCTGATTACCATCCATGGTTTTCATTTTTCTTGCCATTTGATTTTCCTCCTACAAATTTGATGGTGCAAAGTGAAGCATGTATGAAACATACATACTGACCTGTGTAGTATTATAACAATTATTTATCAATTTGAAAAGGTAAAATCTAGCATTTCAGCGTATTATTTTGGGAACAATGTCCGGCACTGCAATGAGCGGTGCAAAAAAATGCAGGAGGGAATCTGCGTCGTGCTGGCACGTAAGCAGATTCCCTCCTGCATTTTTTTATAGGGCGAAGCCCGCGAGCGAGATGGAGCGGAGCGGAATCGAGCTTCACCGCGGAGTCGATGCCACCAGCCCCCCTTTTTTCCATGCGATGCGAAGCGAGCATCCCCCTTTCCCCCATGCGATGCGAAGCGAGCATCCCCCTTTCCCCATGCGATGCGAAGCGAGCATACCCCTTTTCCCCATGCGACGCGAAGCGAGCATACCCCTTCTCTTCCCATACAATGCAAACCGAGCCTACTCCCCCACCCACAAAAAAATCCCTTGCATCCCTCCAAAAACTCTGCTATACTACTCCCATCACCCGGGAATATCCATTCCCTCCAAGATCTAAAACCATCCACAATCATCACAGCAATCCACCAACATTCCACACCTACCCGCCAACATCCACCTCATTTTCCCCCACAATCCCAACATTCCTCTGGCCCCCCCATAAACCCATGTTATAATGATAAGGAGACAAATGGACAACATCGCATATCAAAACAAAGACATCGCGTCAAAAGTCACCAGCGAAGCCCTCATCGGCCAAAGCCTTGCCCCTTTCGGGCTGCCGCATTTAAAAGTCAAAGCCATCCTCCCCACCAACCTGCCGGTCATCGAAGTCAACGAACTGCGGCTGGACAACCTATTTCTCCTGGAGGATGACTCCGTAGCCATCATCGACTACGAATCCGACTACGAAAAAGCAAACTTTGTGAAATACATCAACTACGCTGCCCGCGTCATCCGGCGCTACGCCATGGCAAACCGTCTGGACCAGCTGACAAAACTACGCATCATCGTCATCTACACTGCCGACATAGCATCCGCCTGCCAGTGTTACGATCTCAATGCCATCACCGTCCGCATAGAACCGGCATATCTGATAAACCTGGACACCCGCCAAATTTACGACCACATCCGCCAAAAACTCCTTCACGGCGAACCGCTGACAGACAGCGAACGGCTCCAGCTGATGATCCTGCCCCTTACGGCCAAAGGCCGAAAGCCGAAACAGGATGCTGCCATAAAGGCCGTAGAACTGGCCCGCCAGATTCCCGACCGCCAACACACCATCCAAGTTTTAGCTGGCATCCTGACCTTTACCGACAAAGTCATCGTCGAAAGCTTTCGAAGCAAAATAAAGGAGGAATTGAGAATGACACAGATTGGAAAAATGATCTTTGACGACGGGTTTCATGACGGCTTTCACGACGGCCAAGGAAGCAAACTCATTGAACAGGTCTGCAAAAAGATCAAAAAAGAAAAATCCCCTGAGACCATTGCCCTGGAGCTGGAGGAGGATCTGGACACCATCCGTTCCGTCTGCCAGGCCGCCCTGCCCTTTGCCCCTGACTATGATCACGCCAAAGTCTTTGAAGCGTGGAAACACAACCACCGTCCCCAGCCGCCCGTCTAAAGCGCCTCTGACATCAGAAGATCCCCTCACCAAAAAGAGCAGCCGGGCCAAATCCATTACGGCCCCACTGCTCTTTTCTCTCTCTTTACGCTCTCACACCAAGATCCCTTACGGCCCCACAGGCCCCATGATCTCTCCGCTGGGCGCTCCCATATCCGGGCCGCCCGGAACCACCGGATCCTGGATAGGAGGCCCAGGCATCACATCCGCCCCGGCTGGCCCATTGTCATTTGCGTTAGCGGGTCCGACCGTAGTCTCCGGCACAGTGGCAGGCGACTGGGTCGCCTGACCCGGTCCTGCCGGCCCCGGATCCTGGGCTGCTGACGTCTCGCCCGGCTGGGATTCCGCAGCCGAAGTCTCCGCCGTGGATTCGGTGCTCCCCTCCGCCGGGATCACCACACCGGAAGTATTGCGCTTCACCACAGGCGCGTGTCCTTTATACTGAGTGGTATGGTCCACATCATTGCTGATGATCTCCTCACCCTTCTTCACTACCAGTCTGACCTCCCAGCGGCTTCCCTTGGACCCTGCGGACTTCTGTACCTCTTCGCCCGGCTGAAGGGTCTGATCCTCCTCGTAAGTAGGCGCCGGAGGATCCAGATCTGCGATCTTCTTGGCATCCAGAGAGTATGTGACTCCTTCCTCCAGGATCGGGATCCCGTAAACGGATACCGTACACGTCTGATCCGCGTACCTGGCCCGAATGCCGATGGCAGTGTTGGAATTGTTGATAAACTTAAAGTCCGGTCCCCCCCAGCTTACGGTGGCATCCTGCCCCGGAGTCACATAGGAAGGCTCAAACGTATGGGAACGGCGCACCGAAATCTTAAGCCCTGCTTTCAGCACCGCATTGTATAAGGTAGTGCTGACCTGGCAGACACCGCCGCCGATCTCCTGAACCACCTCGCCGTTATTGTAAGCCGCGGCTCCCTGATACCCCTTGGCTTCCGTCCTCTCCCCCACAGTATCATTAAAGGAGAGTTCCTGGCCCGGCTGAACGATGGTTCCGTTTAACGCCTCGCAGGCCAGACGCACGTTGGTGTTCCGCTTGCTGTTGGCTGTGGTCTTGGTGGTGTATGTGCCGATGGTTTTGTACTTTTCCTTGGCGCTGGCCACGGATATCTCCGGCTGCACCTCTTTGGCCGAAGCCGCAATAGAGGCGTCAAACTTCTTGGCCTTCAGCGCTTTGGCGATCTCCTCCGCCAGCTTCTCCTGGTCAATGGAGATGCCTACGGCCTCCCCTTCAAACACAAAGGTGTCGTTGGAAGGTTCATACTTGGAAATAGAACCGTTCTTGGCCGCCTTGTCCCACTTAGCCGCCGCCGCTGCCGCCTGTGCCTCAACGGCCGCCTCAAGCCCCGATGTATCCAGGGTGTAGGATTCCTTAGGCGTTCCCCTGTAGATCTCATCCAGAAGAAGGTTCACCTTCTCCTCCATCAGATTGGACACTTCGTAAGTATCTTCCTTGTAAGTAATCTTCATTTCCCAAGGATACTTTTTAAGGATCTCTGCCCTCGCGTCCTCTCTGGACATGCCGGTGATCTCAAGACCGTCCACCGTCACTTTCTTCTCCAGCTCCGTCTCCGGTTCCGTGGTTACAGCCTCCGTGGTCTTGGCGTCCGCGTCCGTCTTCTTGCTGTGCTTCATACCGTAGACCACAGCCGCGATAGCCAGGATCAGAACCACTCCGGCCACGGCAATAATCCGGTAATCCGGCGACTGTCTCCTTCTGCGGCCCCTTCTGCCTCCGTGACCTCCCGAGGAGTAGTGGGACTGGGAGGGATTCTGCCTTGCCCCCGGCGGTCTCGACGAGGCTCTGGAGGAGCCTGCGTAGGAACCCGATGTCCGCCCTCCGGTCCCCGGAGCCGTCCGGCCCGGGCTTCTGCCCTGCCCCGCCTGGCCTCTGCCTGCCCCGCTTGCCGCGCCTCTCCCCGAAGGTCCCCCCGCACTCCGGCCCATACTGCCTCCCGCGCTCCGGCCGAGAGAACTTCTGGAAGTTCCGGAGCCTGTCCCTCTGCCGGCTCCGGAATAGCTTCTGTTACCTGATGCTCTATGATTATTATAGCGATCGTCTGTATTCATTTTTCCACCTGTTTCACATGATAATGTAGTTTCATAAGAAGTAGTATACCATACTTTGTGGAAAATGGAATCTCTTTTTTTCCATTTTACTTATTTTCCCGAACATGTTACTATAGTGTTACCAAACTATTTCAAAAGGGAGAATTTTTATGAATTTTGTCGATCTGCACACCCATTCCACAGCCTCCGACGGGACCTTAACCCCTAAAGAAGTGGTGGACCGCGCCTCCTCTTTGGGACTTAGGGCCATAGCCCTGACAGACCACGACACCGTGGACGGCATCGCCCAGGCAAAGCTTGCCGCTGCCGGCTCTCTTCTGGAACTGATCCCGGGCATGGAGCTTTCCTGTATCTACCAGGGAACGGAGATCCATATTTTGGGATTTTTCGCGGACGAAACGGACAAAGAACTGAAAAAAGGACTTGATGAACTGCGCCAGGTCCGCGCGCGGCGCAACGACTCCATGCTGAAGCGCTTTCAGGAAAACGGATTTGCCATTACAAAAGAAGATCTGATGTTCGGAAATCCCCAGACCGTCATTACGAGAGCCCATTTTGCCAGGGTCTTAACGGAAAAAGGATACGTTCCCTCCCCGGCCAGGGCATTTGAGAAATATCTGTGGTACGGCAGCCCTTACTGCGCCCGCAAGGAGACCGTTACCCCCCGGCAGGTCATGGAGCTTATGAACCGCTGCCGTATCTGGCCCTGTCTGGCACATCCCATGCAGTACCATCTGGGATACGAGGAGGTAGAAAAACTGGCCTTCCAGCTAAAAGAGCTGGGGCTTCGGGGACTGGAGGTTTACCACTCCTCCCATGTAAAGCCCCAGAGCGCCAAGCTGCAGGTCATGGCAAAAAAGCTGGGATTGCTGCCTTCGGGAGGCTCTGATTTCCACGGTGCCAACAAGCCGGATATCGAACTGGGAAAAGGCAGAGGCGGCCTTCGGGTGACCTACGGACTGTTAGAAGACATAAAAGCCGACTATGAGGCCATGATCCGCCCCAAATCATAACCGTTTCTCCGGTCCGGCTTTGCCCGGTCAAGTCTTTGCCTGCGCCGCCTTCCCTTTTGCCGCGCCGCCCTTTTGCCTAGTTTTCTGGTTTTTTCGCTGAAGCCTACCTGCCACCGCCTCCCGCAAAAGGGCATACAGCACGGAGCACAGGGGGATAAACACCAGCATACCCACCACACCCATGGCGCTTCCGCCTATGGTCACGGCCACCAGCACCCAGATCGACGGCAGCCCCACGGACCCGCCTACCACATGGGGATAGATCAGATTGCCCTCCAGCTGCTGTAAGATCTGGAACACCACCAGGAAGATAAGAGCCTTTACCGGGCTTACCATAAGGATCAAAAAGGTTCCCACCCCGCATCCCACAAACGCCCCGAATATGGGGATCAGCGCCGTAAACGCGATGAGGACCCCGATGAGCAGGGCGTAAGGAAGGCGCAGAAGCGTCAGCGTCACAAAAAACATAGCCCCCAGAATCACCGCCTCCACGCACTGTCCTGCCAGGAAATTGGAGAAGATCCGCTCTGTCAGCCGGGCCACCTCCAACGTCTTCTCATACACATTCTCCGGCAGATACGCCCTGCCCAGCCGCTTTATCTGCCTTGCCAGATTCTCCTTCTGCAAAAGCACATAGATGGCAAAAACAAAGCCGATGCCAAAGCTGACCGCCCCGCTGACAATGGACACCGCCGCATTTAAGGTGGATGCCAGCATGGTGCCCGCGCCGCTGGATAAGAAAGCCATAACTTGTTTTCCCAGCTGCTCCCAGTCAATATGGACGCTGGAAATATACGCTACCATATCCGGATAGCGAGAGAACAGGTCCTCGGCCTGATTTTGGGCCTCTTCTAAAAACAGAGGAATGGTCTTTTGCAAACTTTCGATGGTATGAAAAAGCTCCGGTCCCACCACGATAATCACCGCCGCCGGAACTCCCACCGCCAGGGCAATGGCAAGACAAAGGCTTATGGGCCGCCGAAACCGCTTGCTCTTTCGGATAGGGGTACGGCGCTCAATAGCCCGCATAGGTACATTTAAGATGAAGGCAATGGCCCCTCCTAAAAGAAATGGGGAAGCCATGGCAACGCAGCTGCCTATGAGCCCCAAAAGCTTCTGATAATTGACGCCGGCCACCACGGCAAACACGGCAAACACGATCAAACCTCTTAATTTCACGATTGTCTCTTTTTTTAATTCCATTTCACAGCTCCTTTTTCGAAACAGTATAGCATCAACGGCAGGTTCTGACAAGAGCCATTAGGCCAGGCTGCCGGCCCTTAGCGGCGCAAACGGCTGACAAGAGCCATGACGGTCTCCCTTGTCCTTGGACTGCATGTCCCGTCTTTAGCCGCATGCGGCCCATGGACTCTGACAGAAAAATAAACCGCTTTCCTGGAAACTTTGCCAACCCTCCGTTCATATGATAGATTGTAAAGAAAATATCTGGAGGAAACAGTATGAGTGATTTGGCAGCAACTAACTGCGGTTGCGGGTGTGAATGTTCAACAGGAGGCAACGGCGGAAGCGGTATTCTCTGGATCCTGATCCTTCTGTGCTGCTGCGGCGGCGGTTTCAGCTTTGGATGCGGCGGCGGCTGCAACAACTGCAACACATCCTGCGGGATCGGTTTCGGATGCGACTTTATCTGGATCATTCTCCTTCTGTGCTGCTGCGGCAACAATAACAACGGCTGCTTCTGCTGCTGATCTTGCCATCTCCAACCGGCCGCCGGGGTTCTCCCGGCGGCTCCTTTTCTAATTGTATCTTATCTCCAAGATAGGGAAGGGGCGTCAGCGGCAGCAGCGGCGCCCCTTCCCCTTATCGGTCCTCTCCTGCCTTTCCTTTCTCCTGGCACATCTGCCACTCCCTCCGTCCTCCCCGCTGCCCGTTTCGTCCTCTTCTTCTGGCCTCCTGCTGCCGCAGGCAGTCCTCATCAATTTCGTACACCGCGTTTCCATCTATGATCAATCGTTCTGACATTATGTCCTCCGCCTATTTTTATTTCCAATATTATCATATGCGGAATATTATTCATAAGCGCCTCATACACTGTCATCAAAGAGATTTGGAAAGCCGCCTATTATGACTGATGAATCCACCATGAAGCTTACTGATTTCGACTATCTTATCGGCGACCACCATCTGCAGATGGTGAAAGCCGCCATTCCTTATGTACCCGTAACCGGACAGCGTTTTCTCTCCCTTTTCGTAAAACTGCGGGAACTGCAGCGGACCGTCTCCCTTTTTCGCGAGGAACCGGTGGGAGCCATGGGAATCTGTTCCCCCGGCGACGGACAGAAAGGGTCCCCGCTGGAGATCATGAAAGCCATCAAGCCTTACGGCAACACCCAGGAGCAGGATCTGATCGACATGCTCTTAAGCTTCCTTTCCGGCCCCCGCATGGGAGGACAGTACCCTGATATCGTGGCTGCCCAGGCCCCTGACCGCGCCGCCATGGACGATGCCCCGCCTACCCAGATCGTTCCTGACCAGACCGTCATCCCTGCCGCCATGCCGCCCTACAGCAATCCCCAGCCCTTTTCGGATCTGGCCCCGGGCCGGTCCGGCCCCACAGGTCCCGAATCGGCAACCCAGCCAGGCCCTGCACAGGCCCCGTCCGGCCGCTCCATGCCCGCTTCCATTGAGCAGATAAAAAGTTTTCTTCCCCCGGACCAGCAGGCCCGCTTAGAACAGGCGGCTTTCGTCCTTCAGGCCCTGCAGCAATTTACATAGGCCTACAAATTCCAGCTCCATTTTAACCCCACTTTTTAAAGGAGGTACCCTCTATGAACAATGACTGGCAAAAAGATCCCAGACTGAAAACTATGGCGCCCGAAAAAATCCAGTTCCTCATTGATTTTTCCCAACAGCTGAACAATGCTCCAAAAGACCAGGTTCTCCCCCGCTTTCTAAGCCTCACTGCGGAGGCGGGTAATAAAAACATCTCCTTCTCCGGCGAGGAGACCGGACTTTTGACGGATATCCTTACCGGATACCTAAGTCCCGCAGACCGAAGCCGGCTGGATATGTTCCGCATGCTCTCACAAAAAACGGCTTTCAGGCGCAGCTAAATGCTGCCTGAAAGCCATTTTTTCTGAGCATCTTACGGGGGAACCTATAGGTTTGGGACTGCAGCTTTTGCGCGCCTCATCGGTATGCCGTAAGCTCCGGACTGCAAATATCTCTCTACCCCTTGGCTTTCCATTTGCGGAAACAGAATATAAAGTGTCCCACCCTGGTCCGAAACAGCAGGTTGCAGGGATACCTTGTCATAAACTCCTCACGGAACTGCTCCTGGGTCAGCATATCCTCCCGGTACAGTTCATGGGGGACATCCACCCGGAACAGTCTGCCCATATGGCTGAACAGCTGTTTAAAGATCTGCAGCGCCGCCTGGTCCGCCATTCTCTCCTTTTTCAGGGCCGCCAGCCCCAAAAACATGCCCACCCCTTTTAAAACCAGCTGTTCCTCCACACCCAAAAGCAGCCGTATCCTGCTGCCATCCTCCATATTGTAATCCAGGCGGCAGTAAAATCCTTTCCCTACGTTCCGCCCGTTGTAGTTTTCATCCACAAGCTCCGCGTTCAGGCGGAAAATGTCCTGCATGGCATGGTCCACCGCCCTGGCCACAATAGCGATCTCCTTGGAGCGGTCATAGACTCTCTTTATGGTCACCTTTCCCACAATGGCCTGATCCTCCGCCATAATATGCCCGGTGAGCCAGCCAAGAAGCGTACCCACAAACCGCTGGACTGACCCTGGGGAGTACCTTTCCTTTTCCAGATACCATTTTAACGCCTTCAGCGTCTCATTGCGGAACGTGTCATGGATCTTCTTATGCCTGGCATACTCTTTATACCGGATGGACCGCATGTACGCCTCCTCCTCAAAGAAATGCTTCATGGTATAATTTTCCAGATATTTCAGTCCCTCCTTACAGGCGCCCTGGATGTTCTCCTTATCCTCCATCAGATCCATCAGCTTTGCCACAATCCGAAAAAGATTGGCATGGGCTTTGTCGATCACTTCTACCCCCAGATTATACTGATCATCCCATACTGCCTTTTCCACAACTTTTCCCCTTTCTGTTACAACCGTTTTCTATAAGACTATGTCCATCTTTCCATTATAGTGAACATTCCGGCTTTTGTCCACTTACTCGTGCTTTCGAATGTTTCCGGGTCACTGTGTACGCCATGGACCGGTACTGTTATGCGGCCAAAACATATGCCCCATGGCTGTAGGCGATTTTAAATGGGCGTATGCAGTTACGTTCACGGGAACCCGTAAACAATAACGCTGCCAATGACAAAAGGACCCCGGATCCCTCCGAAGTCCTCTGCCTTCCCGCTTTTCTATCCTATTTCACTACCAGGTTCACGATCTTTTTCGGAACATAGATCTCCTTTACCACATTTCCGGTCAGCTTGTCGGCCACGGCAGTTCTGCCGGCCTCAATGGCCTCCTCCTTGGAAGCCTCCGCCGGTATGCGGACCACGGCTCTGGTCTTGCCGTTGATCTGAACCGCGATCTCAATCTCGTCCTCCTTCATGGCCTCCTCGTCGCACTCCGGCCAATCCGCGTGGAACACGCTGTCCGTTCCGCCCAGCTGCTGCCACAGCTCCTCGCCGATATGAGGGGCAAAGGGGGCCAGCAGCACCACAAAGGTCTTTAAGGTCTCCTTGTCAATGCCGCCCTCCTTCTTAGCCAGTTCCATAAATTTGTTATTGTACTCCATGAAACCGGAGATCACCGTATTTAAGTTAAACTGATTAAACCGCTGTTCAATGTCAAACACCAGCTTGTGGCGCAGCCGCACCATCTCTTTTGTTGGCGCGATATCCTTATCCTTGCTGTCTGTCACCAGGTTCCAGAACCGGTTCAGGAATCGGCTGACGCCCTCAATGCCTCTGTCATCCCACTCCGCGTCCAGCTCCGGCGGCCCCACAAACAGCTCGTACATCCGCAGGGAATCGCAGCCGTAGTCCCGCACCAGATCGTCCGGTGACACCACATTGCCTTTGGACTTGCTCATCTTGATCCCGTTCTTGCCGGTGATCATGCCCTGGTTAAACAGCTTGGTAAAGGGCTCGTCAAAGTCCACAACGCCGATGTCGCACAAAAACTTGGTATAGAACCGGGAGTAGAGAAGGTGCAAAACCGCATGTTCCACGCCGCCGATGTACATATCCACCGGAAGGTACTTGGCCGCCTTCTCCTTAGACACCAGCTCTTTGTTGTTGTGGCTGTCCACATACCGCAGAAAATACCAGGAAGAACCTGCCCACTGGGGCATGGTATTGGTCTCCCTCTTGGCCGGACCGCCGCACTTAGGACATTTGCAGTTTACCCACTCTTCAATGGCAGCCAGAGGCGACTCCCCGGTGCCTGTAGGCTGATAGCTCTCCACATCGGGAAGCCTTAAGGGCAGTTCTTCCTCCGGAACCGCCACATTGCCGCACGCCTGGCAGTGGACAATGGGAATCGGCTCGCCCCAATACCGCTGCCTGGAAAATACCCAGTCCCGCAGCTTGTAGTTCACCGTCTTTTTGCCCAATCCCCTGGCCTCGATCATAACGGGAGCTTCCTTTTTCAGCACTGCGGACTCCATGCCGTTCCACTCTCCGGAATTGATCATGGTACCGCTGGCCTCGGTGTAGGCTTCCGTCATATTTTCGATCTCTTTCCCGTCTTTCGCGATAACCTGGATGATGGGGATGTTAAATTTCTTCGCGAACTCAAAGTCCCTGTCGTCGTGGGCAGGCACGCACATGATGGCGCCGGTGCCGTAGTCCGCCAGCACATAGTCGGACAGCCAGATAGGAGTCCTGGCTCCGTTTAAGGGGTTGATGGCGTAGCTTCCCGTAAACACGCCGGTCTTCTCCTTGTCCTGCATCCGGTCCACATTGGAGCGCATGGAGGAGTCGAAGATGTATTTGTCCACTGCCTCCCTGGTCTCGTCGGTGGCCAGGCTCTTTGCCAGGGCGTGCTCCGGGGCCAGCACCATAAAGGTAGCGCCGTAGAGGGTGTCCGGTCTGGTGGTGTAGACCGTGATCCTGTCGTCCCTTCCCTCCACCTGGAAGTCCACCTCCGCGCCGTAGGATTTACCGATCCACTCGCTCTGCATCTTCTTGACCTTCTCCGGCCAATCCAGCTTGTCCAGATCATTTAACAGCCGCTCCGCGTAGGCGGTGATTTTTAACATCCACTGCCGCAGATTTTTCTTGGTCACCGTGGCTCCGCACCGCTCGCAGCAGCCGTTGACCACCTCTTCATTGGCAAGACCCGTCTTGCAGGATGGACACCAGTTGATGGGGAACTCCTTCTCGTAGGCCAGACCCTTTTTAAACATCTGCACAAAGATCCACTGGGTCCACTTGTAAAAGTCCGGGTCCGTGGTGTTCACCTCCATGTCCCAGTCGTAGATGGAGGCGATCTGGTTGATCTGTCTCTTGATATTTTTTACGTTCTCAGCCGTGGAGATGGACGGATGGATCCCCATCTTGATGGCGTAGTTCTCGGCAGGCAGGCCGAAGGCATCCCACCCCA
Organism: Clostridiaceae bacterium; assembly: GCA_910575585.1. Taxonomy (GTDB): domain Bacteria; phylum Bacillota; class Clostridia; order Lachnospirales; family Lachnospiraceae; genus UBA3402. Next base: position 226,517 of record CAJTGF010000001.1, on the reverse strand, counting down.
TGGGGTGGATCACGTAATGGCCTTTTAAGATCTGATACCGGCTCCACACATCGGAAATCACGTAGCCTCTCCAGTGTCCCACATGAAGCCCGCTGCCCGACGGGTAGGGGAACATGTCCAGACAGTAGTATTTGGGCTTCTTGCCGTCGTCTACATTGATGGGATTTTTCTCCCAGTTTTCTCTCCATTTCTTTTCAATGGCGCTGTGGTTGTATGATGACATGGGTATCATCCTCCTTTTTGTTTTCCTTGTTGTTAGAAAGCGGCCACCACTTGGGATCTTCTGTGTGAAACAAAAAAATCCTGCGCCTCTATCGTCCTACAGATCTGCGGTTATACAAATCTGTCAATCTGCTGATAGAGGCGCAGGGATCACATTCCTTAAAGCACCGGCTAAAGGCTCTCCTGCGTGGTACCACTCTACTTCATGCTGCGCATGCACTCTGCGGCATATCACCGTCCCGCTTTTTCTTCCGGCCCATCCGGCTTCGTATAACGGTCATATCCCTTCCCGGATAACGGCGGGTCCCGGCAACCGTCTACTGAAAAGGGCTGTTCCCTTTTGTTCCACGGGCTACTCCAAGGCCAGTTCACACACCCTTCCCTCCGCCTTTCACCACCCGGCGGCTCTCTGTATGGTCCAGCGGCATGCTACTACTCCTCTTCACGGTATTTGGAGTTGTCTACAAATCTATCATATTTTCAGGAGGCTGTCAACTTGTTTTTCCTGCCCCGCTTCCTGCCTATCGGACAAAATTGGTCCTCACCGCCGGCTCCTTTTCCGGAAGCCCGTAGGCTTCTTTCCCCAAAGCGATGCTCTTCATCAAAAACGCCATATTCCTGGCCAATGTCCGCATAGACTGCAGCCCTTCCGCGTCCTCCAATGCCTCCCCGGGAGTCCTTCCATGAATGCTGTTCCAGTACTGCCCTGAAGCCACCGGCATCCCGCAGATGGTGAAAAATTTGTTCAGCTCATCAAATGTGGAGGAAAGTCCGCCTCTCCTTGCCGCCACCACGCTGGCTCCCACCTTCATGGTCTTGTCAAACCGGGTGCTGTAAAACAGCCTGTCTAAAAATGCCACCAGCGTGGCGTTGGCCGACGCATAGTACACCGGGCTGCCTACCACCAATCCGTCGCAGGCTTCAAACTTAGGCGCCGTCTCATTTACCAGGTCATCAAATACGCATCTGCCTTTCTCCATGCAGGAACCGCAGGCGATACAGCCCCTTATATCTTTGTTGCCAACATGGATGGTCTCTGTGTCGATCCCCTCCTGCCCAAAAATCTTCTCCATCTCCTTTAAGGCAATGCTGGTGTTTCCCTGTCCCCGCGGACTCCCATTGATCATCAATACGTTCATATCCTTCTCCTTTTCCTGCAGTCGTATGCACCGCTTTCCGTTTTCAAGATAGTATAACAAATTTATTGGCATGATTCAATGGTAAAGTCCTTTTACTCTTACAATCATTTTCCCTCAAACACAACGCCGAACTGCCCAAAGACATCCCGGCAGGTTTCGATATTGTAAGGCCCGGTGGCTTCCAGGACCGCGATCTCCTCTTTTTTCAGCGCAACGCTCTCCTTAGGAGATTTAATCCGCTCCCGGTAAATGCGCTCTGCGATCTCCATCCTCCTGGCATCCATGGAACGTTTTCCCTCATAATAAGCCATTGCCTTCTCAAAAGGCATCATCTGAGGCGCCAGAATATGTCCGCCATGTTCAAACCAGTCCTCGTAACTGTCACGGCTTAAGATCTGATCCTCCTCCTCCCAGAACCCTGTGGTCACAAAGGGAAGCTGCTTCTGCCCGGCAGTGTCCTTAAAAAGAATAGATAACGCCTCAGCTGCGTCACGGATAAATCCAGGCGCCTCTTTGTAATGAGATTTGGCATACCGGTCTGAAAGCACCAACCCGGAACGTAGACTGTTTCGGTCATCAAACATGCCCATTAAAAGTTCCATGTCCTCGGAAAAAACAAGCGCCGCCTTACTCCCCTCATCATTCCGGACTATATAGAGTTCTCCAAACCACGCATTTTCGTTGACAATAAAGGGGTATTCCGCAAGCATGACCCCATGAACGCATGAGGCGAGGATACAGCCCTCCCATAATGCTCTGCTGTCTATGGCAAGCCTGTTTACGGCTCTGTCTTCCAAATGGCTCATGTTTCCTCCTATTACGTCTTATAGATCGGTCTTATGACACCCTGAGACAATACTTCCTTGCATTTGCGTGGGTCATCCAGCTTACAGCGTTTCTTTGCATGACATATTCCGGGAAGTTTCTTGGGGGGTTCTCCTTCCTTTTGATTTCGAGTGTATGTAACACATACATAAAGATGATATGTCCCATCTTCCGGATGTGGCCCAAATTCTTGCAAGTCAAGCGTGTTCCCCTTCTCCGCAATGATGCAGGGGCAGCTTGGCCCATTGTCCCCCCTCATGCCGTTAAATCTAAACTTTAAAACTGCAGCATTGCAGAACCGGTTGCATCCTCCTTTTGCCCTTATCTGAATATGGTCAACCGACCACATCTCCCCTTTCTTATCTCTGGAATAGGGAATCAGATTCCTTGGATTAAAATTCTTTTCTCCCTTTTGGGTACGGTAAGTGTCTGACCTTAGTGTAAGCCCGTTCCTCACCAGATTAGCGCGGGCGACCATAGACCTTTGAAAATCGGTAAATAAACCTGTATTATCAAGGGATGGTTTTAATTTGTTCATCTGCTTTGTAATATACGGGTCGCTTGTTGGAGGAAGATACAATACATTTGGAGACTTCTTACCTGCTGCACGAAGATTGGCGAAATACTTATTAAACCTCCATTTTTTTTCATGAGTACTATTATATTTTATAATTGCCTTGTTTCTGTACATGAATCTGGTCTGCAGCTTTTTCAGCTGGTCTGCATCCTTTATCCCCTCAGTCCCGTTAAAAGCAATCGCTCCCAAGGCTTTTTTCTTTTTTTCTTTTTTGCCCCACACATCGCTTCCATAAGGCCGCCGTTTTCTGCACCGATCAAAGGCATCGCAGGGACACTTTCCCTTTGTCTTGCAGTCACCTGGCTTCTCTATCTTTCCGTCAGTCTTTTTTGCTTCATTTTGCGTCGCCATCCCCATCACCTCCCATGGTCTCAATCCGCTCCAGCCCCAGATTTACATACCCCCGCCGCAACAGGCTTTCCGCCAGCGCCAGATTCACCACATACGAGACCTTTTTATAATTAGGGACCATAAAGATCGGCGTCAGCCCCATAGGATGCACCGCGCATACCGACCCGTCCGGCCGAAACCTTGCCTTCTCTACGTCCTGCTCCTTTAGATGAAACGCCCAGTAATCCGGTTTCTCCTGCCCCTCTAAGATGCAGGGGATAAAATCCATGTCCCGCAGAAACTGCTCCAAAAGCTCCTTAAAGCGATCGCTGATCAGCGGGCAGGGGTGAAGGGTAAAATCCGGCGCCTCGCCTTTTTTCATCATGCTGCAGATCAGGATATCCTTGTCATGGTTTATGATCTTAAATCTGCACCCTCCCTCAAAGGGCTTCAATAAAAAATATTCCATCCGCCACTCCTCACTCCTCGCAAAACTTAGCCTGCCCTCTCTGCTTCTCATCCAGCTGGTAATACTCCTCATGGCCCTCATCAAACAGAGCGCCCTCCACATCCGCATTGGAAAAATCCGCGCATTCCACGGCGCTGAACGTGAAATCCGCGTTCTTTAACCCACATCCCGCAAAGCTGGCCCACTCATTGTCCGGCCTAAGCCAGATCTCCTCATTGAACCGGCAGGAACTGTAAGTTCCCTCAAAGACCGCGCCCTCCAGATTGGCCCCGTCAAACCTGGCGCCCGGAACCCAGGCATCCCGGAAGCAGGCGCCCTTCATGGTACTGCCGCAAAACCATGTTCCGGTGAGATTGGCCTCCGCAAAGCTGCACCCGTCCAGATTACAGTCCCGGAAATCACACCCGGTCAGGTCAAGCCCATCAAAATTCCATCCCGAAAAATCCATCCCGCGAAAATCCCGGAACCGATATACCTCTGCCTCCGCCTTCTGGAACCATTTTTTCATCTGCTTTTGTTCCATGGCAGGCAGATGGCGGCGGCACACAGACCCGTAGCCCATATACTCGCAGATCCTTACCCGAAACTGCTCCGTGATCCCCATGCCCTCCGGCGTAAACCCCATAATAGCCCTGCGGCACGCCATATCCACGTAGTTCCAGAAAGAATCCGCCGTCTGACACATACAGATCTCCACCATCCGCTCCGGAACCTTTGACCGGTACTTTTTCACAAGGCCGGCGGTCTTCTCTGCCATGTCCTCATAAAAGGAAAAGATCCCTCCGGCGTCGATCTCCCCTGCCTGAGCCTGCATCGGATCCACGTACCAATTTGGCCCGTAAACCAAAATAGGCACCCGAAAATCCCGGTCCAAAAGCCTGGTGCGCAGCATGGTAATCTCCATAAACTCCACATCCTGGTATCCCTGGGCCTGCATCTTTTTAACCTGCCTGCACGCCGCGGCCATAGATTCCCTGTACGAATCCGTCAGCTCCTCCATGTGGGAAAAATAATAGGCATTGACATCAAGGCGGGCCTGGTTTCTTATCTCCCTAAACTCTTTCTTGAAATTATCATCCATATCCATTCCTCTGACGCCCCTTTGGCAGTCTTAATTTTCCTTTATGGTCGACGCCTTCAGATCCATAGCCCCGTTCATCTTGATGGAGCTGGATTTACAGGAGATGCCTACCTCTGATTTGGCGCTGATCTTCATCTTTTTATCCGAAGCATGGGACATGTCTTCCTTAGAAGAAAGCGTCATCTTTTTCTGGCTCACCACGGTCATATCCTCCTCCGATTTTGCCACAAACTCCTTCTCCGTCTCCATGCCAAGCTTCTCCGTGGCGGTAAAGGTCATCTCCTTGCCGCTGAACAGCGTCAGCTCCCCTCCTGCGGAAACATCAACCCCGTCCCCGGCTCTGGCGTCAATCCTCTTTCCCGCGCTGACCGTACATCCCGCGCCTGCGTTCATCAAGATATTGGTTCCCGCCGCCAGGGAAATATGGCCCGCCGCCGTCATGTCAATGCTGGACAGAGTGTTCACCATGATCCCGTGCTGGGAAAACACCTCAATCCCGTCATCCTGGTTCAGCCGGATATAAAGGCCGCCGGTCTTTGCCGTTATGAGGATCTCTTCCTCACTGATCTTTATCTCCTTATCATGGGGAGTCCGCAGGTATTTCACATTGGGGTCCCCTGTGCGGTCGCTTTGGGCCTGACGGTAGGAGGACAACGCCACGGCCAGGCTCTCATCCTCTGTGGGGAACTGGATGTTGACCACATCCCCCACCTCCGGCATCAGATAAAGCCCCGTATGGTCCTCCGCGCTGTAGGGGGTGATATAGGGAAATGCATAGGCTGTGGCCGTGTCCTGGCTCTCGTCCACACACAGCAGTACCTTCACTGTGTCCTGATTTACCTCCAGCACCTGCCCCCCAAGGGTCAGGCCCGTAATATGCTGATTATAGGCTCCCGGGACCTTAAGCCCGTTCTCCGGACACAGCACATAGCGGCATGTGAGCACCGCGTCCGCCAGATGGATCACAGCCTCCCGGACAAACAAGGTGTTATCGCCGTAATCCACCGTATCGCCGATGGAAAGCACGCAGTCGTCCGCCGTGACGATGTATTCCACAGCGTCGGCCGCAGTCACGTCCACCCCCGCCCCCATATGCCTGCGGAAGCGTCTGATATTTTTCCCCACGGAAAACCGGTATGAAAGAAGGCTGCCTTTCTGATTTCCCTTAGGTATTCCAAAATAAAATTTCGGCTCCTCCACCGAGGGCAGCAGGACGGAATGATTGTGGGAAGCGATCCGCTTTAAAAATTCCCAGTTGGTCTCCTGGTACTGGAGAAGGATATTGCTGACAGACAAGGCATCTGTCTCCATGGACAGGGACAATCCGTTCTCTCCCGCCATCAGATCCCCGATCTGCTGATAATCCATCCCCGCGTCCTGAAATGACCGGGATAAAACGTCCGTGTCCGCCTTAATGCTGAAAGAGACGGCCCACACTTCCAGATAACAGACCTGACCCTCAAAAGAAGCCCTGATGTCCTGCACAAGTCCGCAAAAGATCACCCCATCCTGGTCAGAAACCGTGATCACCGTGGAATCATCCGTATCCATAACACCCGAATCCCCGTTCTCCTTCGGCACAATGCCTTTCAAATACATGGCCGCGTGCTGGTTCAGAGATTGTTCCACCTTCATCTCCACAATGCCCTCCACAGCAAAGGGACTGACGCTTAACCTGGTCACGTCAATTATCATTGTCCTCCTCCTTTTCCTGCTCATCCTCAAGTTTTTGCTGTTCGATCCAATCCGCCATCCACGCAATAAATTCCTCGTCGCCGTACTCCATCCCCGTTTCCCTCCTGTATGTTCGGATGCGCTCTCAGAATCGCTACCGCGCCTGCCTTTATGGCAGATTCGCAGATTAGCAGTTTCGTTGATTGCGCATCTGACAAAGAATCATCTCATCGTAAAACTACTGCCCGTCCTTCTGGATCTTGATCACTCCGCCTCCGCAGGCGCAGATGGCCATAGAATCGCTCATCAGCGCCGGCATGCCGCCTACCAGCACGTTGGTCTTTCCTTTCAGCCAGGTAGCGACCACAGGCGTGCAGGGCACCGGCGGCGCCATCTTGGCGCAGGTGCCGAAAGGCTTGATATTCACCATAGGTTTACAGTCCATGATATTGGCCTTTGCTTTCCCGCCCACCTCCACCCGGTTTACAGGCAGCACCGTCAAAGTAGAAGGCGCCGCCCCCAGGACACATTTTAACGTAGCTCCGTTTACAACATAATTTTTAGCCATAATACCCCTCCTCAATCAATCATCGTCTTCCCGCCCATGCCTCTGGGCTTTTGACGTTTTTCTCCTCCGGATACAAGCCTGGCGTATAGCCTTCCCAGTCCCTGATACAGATACCAGTTGCCCCGGTCTCCATCCCCGCCCTGCTCTCTGGCCAGAAGATACCGCTGTATCAATTCTGCCGACACAATGGAGCTGTTTAGACAGGCCACGCTGAAACTAAGATCCAGCGGCAGCGCTTTCTCGGACCCGAAAACGCCTTTTCCGTAAAGCCGAAGGATAAAAGGCGCCAGCGTACACCCTCCTTCACAGGCATAAGGAATATGCACAGGATTTAAGGTGTTAAACTCCGTCACCAGGTCATTAAAATCCTGATACTCCTCATAACTCCTAAGCCTGGCTCCCTGTTCCAACAGAAACCGCCCCAGCTCATACTCCCCATCGCCAAGGACCCTCACAGGCTCCAAAGACAATTCAAACCGCTCCGTCTTAAAATCCGGGGAGAAACTGCTGCCTGTCCGTTTAAAAATCACCTGGACCATCTGCCCATACATGCAAAACTCCAGCCTGGCCTCCTCCTTCATGCAGAAAAAAGAGGCGCCGTGCTTTAAAATACCGGGACTGACCACAAGGTCCTTGCCGTCCCCGCGGACAGAAAACCCGGTGACCACCCCATTTCCGTACTCCCGAAAAAGGAGAGAGAAGAAATCCGGCGCGTAATCCCGCATAAGATCCAGAGAGTCCCGCTTGAGAATACGGCCTTCCTCAAACAGAGGGAACACCTGCTTAATCTCCATGGCAACCTCCACCTATGAAAAATATACCCTCTAAAATGCCCCGCAGAAATAATCCACGCAATTGTCGTCAAACAAAAAACGGCTGACCGTTCCCACGCTTAAGATCCCCTGCCTTCTGGCAGCCGGCAGCACACAGAAATCCCAGTTCTCCTCACGATACACAAACAGCCGGATCTCCTCCTCCCCAATGGAGTCAAAATCCCCCTGAAGAGGCTGAAATATGGGGTATTCCTCAAACAGGGCATCATAGGTTATCTGTTTAAAGGAATCAATATCCAGATCCACCATCCGCCTGCCCACCTCATGGCCCAGCACATCAAACACCGTAAATTCCACCTGCCGGGTGGCCACATGGCGCTTCACACTGCCGAACACATCCTTATCCGGCTGCTGTCCCGATATAATGCGCATTACGGAACCATCATGGGTCTCCACAGTGACCATAAAAGGAATCGCTGCCTCCTCCTGCCAGATCTCCGGAATCACGCGGCCGCCTTTTTCCATCTGGTCCCGAAGAATCGCCCCTTCCAGGGCCCGAAGCTTAAGCCCCTCATCCCCTGCCCGTTTCACCCTGGCCCTGCGCCCTACCGTAAACTCCCGCAGAGCGTCGCGAAACACAGGAATCTGGCAGCTCATGCCTGTAAACTTGATCCGGTATCCCATCAAGATCCCGTACTCGTCGCACAGCGGCTCAATAAAACGCTTCACAAGGCCATAGATCTCCGGAGCCATCACAAGTTCCAGCTCCTCCTTGTGTATGGAAAAATCCAGACGGTGTTCCAAGATCCCTTCCGGCGTCGCCACATGAACCATGCAAAACCGGGAAAACCGGTCCGGCAGCTGTATAATGCTTACAGGCTCCCCGGAGAAAAACGCTAATTTCAGTTCCTCCGCCAAAAACCAGAGGCGGTAAAAATTCCTGCGTTTCCAGGGGCCTGCTGTTTCCGGATCGCCAAACCGGGTGGGGACTATGGTCTCCGCCTGCTCATACAAGCGGTAAAATCCCTCATAAACCTCCCTGGTCCCCCGGTACTGGTCCACATAAGAGTAGGCGTCCCGCAGCTTTTCATCAAAGATCTCCTGGTCAGAGCCGGTGACAGCTAACATCACCCGCGCTTTTAAGTACATAAAGATAAGACATGTCAGGCTGTTCCCGCCAAACCCTCTGTCCCCATTGATATACCGGGCCTTCATCCGCACCTTGTAGGCCACCCTGGTGTTTTCAGCCTCATGGCCGCACAATACCAGAGAAGACGACCCTGCGCCGCAGTGGAATGCAAGTTCCTGTGTCAATTCCTCCCCCTCAAAATCCCCCCGCCGGATAATCTCCCCGTAGACGCTGTTGACGGATTCCGAAAAAACGCCGTGTACCTCATACGTTGGCAGCAGCACCCTAAGCCGCTCAAGGGCCAGCCCGGCCCTTTTTTCCGGCATCAGAAAACACAGTTTCGTATAATTTTTTCCGTGTTCCCCCTTGGCCGCGCCGACAACATACTGAAAAAACTGGCTTAAGACGGTGTCCGACGAAATCAACGCCCCATTGCCGTCAATATCCCTTACATCCAGCATCCGTTCCTCATACAAAAACAGCTTCAGATTATGGAAAAACGTAATTCCCTCCCCATATCCCCTTCGCCGTATGAGGCCAAGGGCCTCATACCCAAAGACAAACTCCGCGCCGCCGTCTCCGCAGCGCTTCACCGCCGCGGCGCTTGGGCAAAGGCGGCTGCCGCCCTGGAAACGGACTTCCAGGATCTTCTGATCCTTTTCGCCCTGAGGCGCCGCCGAAGCCGCCGTCGTATTGCCTGCCCCGAAATCAATGACCAGCGGCTCCAAACAATCTTTCACCTCTGCAATGGAAAGGATAGGCAGCCTGGCCATAGCCGCAGTCAGACTCCCCTCCCTGGCCATGCTGCACTTCTGGCTGTTGTACGCTCTAAGGACCTTCCGGCTGGAGGGAGTGTCAAACAACAGGATCTTTAGATCCTGGTAAATGCCTGGGGTAAGGGTCCCTGCCATACGCTTCGGTGACAGGGTCATGCGCCCTGTCCGGACCTCAAACACGGCCAGCACCGATCCTGCCTCGTCCAGAATCAGTCCCACGAAATACTCCCCGTCAAATCCGTGCCTTATGAGGACATCCTCAGCCTCCAGAAGGGGAATATCCTTTTTTATCTCGATCTTGCCCGGCATCTCCAGCTTTTCGGCCGCCAAAACCGCCATGGCCGCCAGATCCTTTACGATCCCCACAGACTCCTCCCAGAATCCGTCGGCCAGGGACTCCTCCTCCCTGCCTCTGTAGCGGAACAACAGTTCGATCAGAGCCTCCCGGTCCAGCCGCTTAGGATCAACGCCTGCGGACCTTGTCATGATCTTTTCGCTGACGCAGATATCCCGAAGCATAAAAGTCCCCATATCCTGCAGCTCATCCAGGGTATAGCGCCTCATGCCCTGCTCCCTGCCGTTCTTAAACAGCCTGTATCTGTACGCCACAACCGTTCCTCCTAGTATCAATGTATCGGCACGCGCCGCTCTGCGGCACCTGCCATGTCCTCGGGCCGATTCCAGTTTGGGAAACTCCGTTTCCCAAACGGCCCTCCTTGTTTCAATGTATCGGCACGCACCGCTCTGCGGCGCCTGCCATGTCGTCGGGCCGATTCCAGTTTGGGAAACTCCGTTTCCCAAACGGCCCTCCTTGTTTCAATGTATCGGCACGCACCGCTCTGCGGCGCCTGCCATGTCGTCGGGCCGATTCCAGTTTGGGAAACTTCGTTTCCCAAACGGCCCTCCTTGTTTCAATGTATCGGCACGCACCGCTCTGCGGCGCCTGCCATGTCGTCGGGCCGATTCCAGTTTGGGAAACTTCGTTTCCCAAACGGCCCTCCTCTAAAACAACACAAAATTTCCAATTGGTGTTTCCTTACACTCCACGATTCCCGGAGGGATGTCCCAGAATATCCGGCATTTTCTGCCCGTCTGTAAAAAGATGCTCCGGATGGCAGACACCTTCCGCTCATCCGCAGGCGACGGCTCCCGGTTTAAAAAGAGCACAATGCTCCCATCCTCCCTGGCGTTTATCCAGGAGTTTTGATACAGGCCAAGGAGCGCATCGCAGAAACACCGCTCATGATCCCCTGTCCTGCACAGCCTGAGATAGAAATAGGCGATCCTGCGGATCTCCTGGGGAGTAAAATCCTCAACCGGTACCTCCGGCCCAAACGCTCCTGCCAGGATATCCTCCTCCAGAAACCGCACATAAAACGCCTCCACGTCCATGCCCGACAAGGCGTCCACCTTCCACAGATGATGGAGAATCAGATCGCACAGGTACTGGGTCAGCTCCGGTATGGGGCCCGGCCGGATGATATGGTCAAAGACAGCCTCATAGCTGTAATAAGGATTTACGGCTATCCTGCCCTCAATCGGCCCAAAAGGCGTGTAGGCGTTTTTCACCGTAGCCTCCCCGTAGGGGGAGCTGGTATCCGCCACGTCAAAAAACAAGTCATTCTCCCGGATGCCGTTTTCCCTGGCCTCCATAGCCGCCTGCCACAGACGTTTCATGCCATCCTCCCTCGTTATCGTCCTGCTGGTTTCCAAAGGTCAGATCTCCCGTAACCGCAAACTGAGGATGATCCCTCTGAACCTCCGCCACCAGAAACGCCACCTGGTCCTGGGCCAGAAAATGCTCCTTCTGTACCCGAAATCTTAACAAAAGATCCTCCTGCCCCTTGGGGACAAACCCGTACCGGCTGCCAGGACCGGCAATGCTGCCCCGGCTCCCTTCCTCGATCCCGATAAGCTCCAGCCCGGCATAAGCCTCATAGCTGGTGACGATCCGTCCGATCTCCGCCTTTGTCCTAAGCTTTAACACGGCGTTGTCCGCCTGCCGGTCCACATGGCGCATCCGCCGGAAATTAGAAGTAAGGGGATAATGAGGCACCTTCACATCCCTGTGTACGGCGATCCGGTACAGATCAAAGGGCCTCTGTACCTTCTCCTGGGATACCACCTCCAAACCCTCATCGCTCATAAACACATTCTTTACGGCCTCATCCATCCTGACCACATATCCGTCCTGATAAAAAGGCAGTTTCAGGGTGTGGCGGAAATTCTGCTCGTCAATGGCCGGAATGGGAAAGACCGTACACTTAAGGCTTATGGGCTCCACATTCCATAAAGGGATAAGCCCCAGCCCCACCGGGACGCTGTCATCCTTAAACCGCAGAGACTTCACCGTTGCTTCCTGGGGAAAGTCCCCACAAAACACGTCCCCAAACCGGTCCACGTAGGGAAGATAGGGCGTCCTCCAGAAAATCCCGTTCTCATAAAAAACATTCTGCAGCTCATCGATCTTTTTCTGATACCGCCTGCAGGGCCGGATCCTGGCGGTTATCTCCATCTGGCCCTCATCCGTCTCCACGATCAGTTCCTGACTGTTTTCAAATATTTCCTCCATCCTGCTCCTGGAACATTGACAGAAGATGGTGGCTATGCTCCCTTCCACCTGTCCGTCGTCCATGGAAAACAGAAAATCATTGACAATCGGCACATCCCCGGCAGCCGCCACGGCTCCATACAGGTAAAAACGTTCCGACACATCCCGCAGCTCCCGATGAAGGCTCTGTTTCAGCTCATTAAGGGCCTTCTCATTGTACCGGACCACTTCCTCAAAAGCCTTGCTGATATCCCGGTACACCGACCGCTCCAGACCGCCGCTTAGAGCCTTTAGCCGCTCATAGATAAAGCTTTCATCCATCTGTTTTCCCTTCTTCCATAAGCTTTCTCAGCCTTTCGATCATCACCTCCGTCTTTACGGTGGTATCGGAAATGCCGTACCGGTTATAAAGGTTCTCAATCTCCCGGTAAGCTTTCATGGCCGCTTCATAATCCTGCCTGGCCGTTGCCCGCAGCGCTTCATCCAAACACTTGTCAAACAGCAGCTGGCCGTCGCCCTCAATGCCTTCCCAGCGGTTTTTCCCTCCCGGGGACGAAGGGCTGTCAGGCCCTCCGGGACCGGCTGCCGGTCCGGCCTCCTGCCCGTCGCTCTCCGGCTGCGCCTTCTTGGTCTCCTGGGCCGGATCTTCCATATCCGTTTCCTGAGCGGCCTCGATCTGTTCCTTCAGGGAATCGATCATGGCTCTGGCCTCCTGGGCCCCTGCCTCATCCCCCATCTCCAGATAAGTCTTCAGCATCTCCTCATACAGCCCAAGGGCCTTCTCCGCGTCGCCTGCCACAAGGGCATCCATTGCCGCGCTCTTTCCCTCATCAATGGCCCCGGCAGCCAGCTGTTCGATCTCTCTGGCCTGCTTTTGCAGCGACAAGATGATCTGGGTAGTCTCCTCCGCCTTTTCATTGTCCTCCATGGCAATGTAGGCGTCCCGTATCTTGGTATACTGTGCCAGGGCAGTATCGAAATCTCCCGCCAGAATTGCGTCAAGGGCTGCGGCCTTGTCGGCATCGATGATCACCTCGTCCCTGGCCTTGGCTCTCTCATCCTTGGCTTCCTGGTCCGCCTCTTCCTTCACCCGCAAAAGCGCCAGCTGCACCTCTTTTAAACGCTCCGCGTCATCCACGATCCGCAGCATGGCCTCGGCCCGTTTATATAAGATGCCGGCGGTCTCCATGTCTCCCGCCGCCTCCTTAAGCGCCGCGCTTTCCATGTAATTGTCGATCTCCAGCCCGGTGCTCACCAGCTTCATCCGCTGTCCGATGGCATTGACATAAGGAACCAGCTCCTCATACTTTTCTGCCAGCTCCATGGCGCTTTTGTACTCATCCCTGGCCCGGGCATAATCTCTGGCCTCATAAGACTTGCCGGCGCTGTCGGTCATGACGCTGATGTTGATCTTCTCGGAAAGCAGCCGCTCCCTTTCAAGCCGCTCCTCATTCTTGTCAAGCTTCTTGCTCTCCTCCGCCGCCTTCTCATACTCCTGCTTAGCCAGCAGGCTGTTCAGGTTCCCTATATACCGGTCCCCCGTGTCCTCATATACGGCCGCGGTGCTGCGTATCTCCTCCTGTCTGCGGCGTTTCGCCCTTAGATAAAAGGCCAGGATTGTCCCGCCTACCGCAAGAATCAAAAGGATCACCAAAGACCAAAGCCACAGCTTCTTCTTCAGCGCCGTATTTTCCTTGTACGCCTTCTTGATCTCCACGGCAGCCAGGCAGCAGCAGGGAATGTCCTCCGTGCTGCCCCTTAAGTACAGCTCCTGAAGATCCCCCAAAAACTCCTCCACCGACCGGATGGACTCATAGGCATCCAAGACCTCCACCCGGTTTATCCGGTTCCAAAATCCTTCCGTGGCAACCAGGACCATGTCCCCGTCTTCCAGACGGGCCTTGCCGGATACCGTGACGCCTCCGCTGCCTCCCAGATAATGGTAAAGGTTCCTGGTCTCTTCCTTAGGGCCCGCATCCTCGCCGGATAACTTCTTTTGGTCCGCCATGGCCTGATAGACCGTATGGGTAGCGCTCTGATGAAAGACTCCGGCATTTCGGAAGGCGTACAGCATCACATTGCCGCAGACGCCGTAGCGGAGCCTGGTATAATCGGAAACAAGCAGCAAGATCCCCGCCTTTAACCGGACCCTTACGCTGTGTTCCTTCAGACATCTGTGGGCCTTTTTCAGACACGCCCGGATCCGCCCCGCCGTCATGCCCGGCTTCTGCACAAACGCCTCGATAACCGTATCCACCGCCAGCTTGGCGCTCTCCAGGCCCCCGTCCCGGTCATAGCCCTCCGCCACTGCCATACAATAGTACCGGTCCATCTCCACAAAACCATAGTAAGTCCCGTTTTGTCCGTTCAATCCTGCCTCTGATACAAATGTGGTTATGAACTGGCTGTTCAATTTTCTCATATGGCTACCTCATATCTCCATCCGCCATGAAAGCAGCGCCTATTACGCCACGATCACCGCCAATGCGCTTTTTTGATCCTTTAGATTTCTGCGGTTCACCGCTTCTATTATATTCTGCGCCTTGTCATAAGGATGTTTCCTCCCTGACAAAAGCTTCTCAATGTCCATCTCCGCCAGAGCCTGCCACACCCCCTGGCTGCACAGCAGCGTGGTGGCGCCTTTAACGTCCATCTGCCCGGACTCCTCCTGGTTCACCGTCAGCCCGCGGCTGCCACAGAGCACAACAGACAGATCCCCCACACTGCGGTAAACCATGGAATTTCCCACAAAGCAGGCTGCCAGGACCGACACCCTGGGCTGCCGCCCCTTGTACAGCCTTTCGTTCATCACAGCCGCCGCCCTGGCAAACTGTTTCTCAAGCTGCCCTTCTACATCCTCCAGAGATACAAACCCCTTGGCAATGGTCTCGCAGGCCAGGATCGCGGCGTAGGCCCCTGTGACGCTGTCAATGGTACCGTCGGCCAGCACGGCAAAAAACCCCTGCCCCACCTGTTTTGTCATAAAATAGGTGTTCTGGGTCACATTGCTGCCTATGGTCTGGGCATTGCCGTAACGTCTACTCATCTTCCTCTTCCCACTCAAAATTGGCCCCGCACAGAGGGATATACAAAAGCTTGCTCTTTCCCAGCTCGATCTGGTCAAACGCCTCCAGCTGCGCAGGCGCATAGACAGCCTCCCCATTTAAATACACTAACCCCTGGGCGTCGCCGGGCAGCAAAAATGTGGCTCTCTTTTTTCCGTCATAGGAAACGATGGCGTGATTCTTATAGGAGATCGTGTTGTCCCCCAGGATCCGTATGTCCATCTCCGGGCTTCTGCCGATAAAATTTTTCTCCGCGATCATCCGGTAATCCTTGCCCTTAGACGGACCCTCAATGCACACCAGCCACCCGACCACAGGATGCATTACCTCCAGCTCCTCCAGATAGGTGGTATCTTTCAGGATACCGTCCACATCCTCCCCCTTCTTCCTGGCTATGTTGACAGCCGTGCTGCAATAGGGGCAGATGGTCCCATACCGCTTTTCGCTAAATAAATGTCCGTTTTCACATCTGATCAAACCCATGTCAATCCCCGTTTCCTTCCGCGTCCCAGGTTATTGGATGATAATTTTTTCATAAGATATATAGATAATATCGCCGCATTGGATCCGGTACGGGATATTTCTCCGCAGTTTATATACCGTATCCCCGCCTTTCTGCCGCAGCCCCACCATACCGTTGTCCGCCTTGGCGCAGACATACCAATATGTCCCGTAACGGACAAGGGACGCGTGTTCCTCCTCAATGGAACCGGCATAGGCCGAATCGGTAAAATCAATATTCACCAGATTTGCAGGCGTAGATTTCCCAATCAGCAATTCTTTTTGTTTTCCCAATTCATATTCGTCCCGGACCCCTCCCTGGCCGTCCAGGACCAGGGCCTTTATCCGGACCCGTTTTTTCAGGAATCCCACAATATGAACAGCAACGAGACAGATTACGATCCCCCACAACGCGATCACGGAGATCACCAGGAAAAGGATCACCCTACTCTGATCTGCCATATGGCCCTCCCATCTACTTCCGCGCCTCCGCAGCCTCCCTCTGGTATTAAGCAGATAGGAAGCCTGCAAAGCGCGTAGTTACACGTCAGGAGAGAATCCGTACTGCACAATCCTCTCCCGTGTTAACCGTCAGTTATTTAATTCTTTCATTATTAGCCCTGATATGTATGTCCGGCTGTGGCGCTTCTTACTCTACTACAATATCCGCCAGACGGTCTTTCTTCTGTCTTACCACCAGCGTAAATCTCTTCTCCTGATCCGCGTTCTCCTCTTTATAGGAAACCGGGAAAGCGTGGCTGAATTTGTATTTGGTAGTTACGTCGTTGTGGGTATAGGAAACTTCCACTGCCTTGTAGCAGTCCGCGCTGTTGGACGCTACCAAAGACCACTCCAGCATCTTTTTGGATTCGTCACCAAGGATCTTCTTGGTGGAGTCCATGTTGAGCACTCCCTTGATCACCAGAGTGCAGTAAATGTCTGCGGAACGCGCATAGGAATGTTCGTCGATAACAGATGTAAACTCCACATAGGAAATACCCTCTGTGATCTCCGCAATGTCCGCAATTTTCAGGCTGTTTGCCTGCACTGTTGATAATGCCATTTGAATCCCCTTCCTTCTCTCTTTAAATTTCGTTTTTATCTCTCTGCCGAATTTCATAAACAGGGCTAACAACCTTACTGCCAATCTATTCGTTCTCCGTGATATTGATGGTAAAGCTTTCGGATACGCCCTTGGATTCAATGCGGATATCGCACTGTCCCTCCGCGATGTTCTCCAGCTCTACCCGCTCGCCTTCCCGGATGATGGAATTGTCCCAGGTCCCAAACTTCATCCACTCGCTGATCTGTCCGCTGGGCTCAAAGTAAGCGCGGATGTTGCGCTCGTCCTTGTTGCGCAGCTGGGCCGCCATCATCCGCTCAATGTATGTGCGCCTGGTGGTCTGGAATACGCTGCGGTACGTCCTGCGGTCCATATGCATGCTTCTGGCGCTCATGACCGTAATGCCGCTGATCACCTTTCCATCCAGGGTATAATTGTCAGAGGAGAAGACAAAGCCGAATTTGCTCTGATCGATCTCTTCCTTCACATCGTTGGTAAATCCCGATATCTCCTTGGCAAATACGATGGGAAGCCGCAGCGCGTTCTCATCCTCTTCCAGATCAAACCTGACTCCCGGAAAATCGGGGTATACTTTCTTTAGGTAGGTCTTTAAGTAGTTGGGACACTGGCAGGCCGCCACCGTCCCGGCGGCCACAAATTCCGCCCCCACATAAACGCCCTTCATCCAGAATTTCACATCATTTTCAAGACCTTTAGGGAACTCCACGGCTCCCGACTCGTTAAGCCTGGCACCTCTGGACGTGACTACCCTTGACTTATCTTCGGGAACAATAGTCATATTGGGGAAGCAGGCAATGGCGTATTCGTCATAGGTATTGCCCGCGATCTCCTCCGCCTTCTCCATATAGGGGGCGGCTCCGTCTGTAGCCATCCGGGAAAACGTGCTCTCCTCCCCGGTCTCAAACCCGAAAAATGTCTGGATCTTATATTTTTTGATCCCGTCCAGAAGGTTCTGCAGCGTATCAATGGAGGAGTAAAACACCAGATCGTCGTCATCATAATCTCCGGAATAACCCCACTTCTCCGCAAAGTCCACGGTCATCTCCATGGGATAGTCATCCAGGGAAGTCTCCCGCTGCAGCTCAATCCTTGGCACAATGCCGAACCAGATGGTATCCGTGTAATCGGTCTTGTTGTTCACCGTCTCCAGGTACAGCTTCAGCTTATCCATGTTCTGGGATTCCACCAGCTCCTCAATGGGCAGGTTAGTCACTAAAAGCGAGGGCGCCATGCCTTTGATCTTCGGGGTGTACGCGTCAAAAAACGCCTTTACGCCTAAGATCCGCTCAAACACCGGCTTGGCCACTTTGATAAAGTCCTTCTGCCAGGTGTTGTAGAGGGCGCTGTAGTTGTTGAACATCTCCACCTTTTTGCCGGTCTCCATCACGGCCAGCTTGGAGGACATCTTATTGGTAAACGCGGAGACCACAAGCTCCTGCATCAGAGAGGAAACCTTCTCGATCCCGGTATTTTCTTCCTCCTCCCTGATCCCCACGGCGTTGCGCCGGCGCTGTTCGATCATGTCATACCGCTCCTCGATCTCGGAGACCAGAAGCTGTGTGGCCTTGTCGTCCATCTCCAGAAGAGGCACCTCCTGGCCGGGCTTAAAGGCTAAGCTCTTCATCTCGCCTTCCCCGTCAAAATAGGGGAGCGCCGGAGCCGGTGTGCCGCCGTTTTTGCGGCCTGCCGCCTCAATCGCCACCAGATTCTCCCGAATCGTCCCGATCATCAGCGCGATCTGCGTGGGAAATTCATTATAATAGCTCTCCGTCTCGTTGATCTTTTTGGAGAGCATCTTAAGACGTTTCAGCTTAGCCGGCGAATCGCTCTCCAGCTTCAAGCTTTCCTTAGCCAGATAGTTGACGTCCTTGTTCAGACGCTTCATATCTTTAAGGGTCTTCTGGGGAGACAGCATCTCCAGCATAGACTCATAGTTAAAAGTCACATTAGGCTTGTTGGAGCTGCGCTTCTCATCGATGAGCCGTATAAACGTCTTTAGGAAATTATTGTTCTTGTTGATCACGATCTCTTTCACAAACTGCGCCGGAATACCCATGGGCCGTTCCAGCGTATACACCATCCGTTTGCTCTCCGCGTCAAAATAGCTGTAGATCGTAGGCGCGAATTTCTTAAGAAACTCGTCAAAACTGTGTACCAGCAGATGACTGTGGATCTCTTTGATCTTCTCATCCGTCAGGCTCTTTCCTGTGGGCTCGATCCCCGCCATGAGATTGATCAGATCGAAACGCTCTGGATTGATCACATCAAATAGAATCGTTCGGTTTGTTTGTTTGATAATTTTCATTCTTTTGCCCCTCTGGCTTTTTCATTCTGTTAATCTGTCATATGCACAAATGGAGATAGCTTAAGCTAAAATCGTGATATGTTACATTTTTATTGCATATATAATATTATTGTAAGAATATTCTACCACTGCGCCCGCGTCACGTCAACAAAATTTTGCATATTTTTACAAAAATTTCCCATTTTGAGGATATATATCAGTATTAATATATATTTTGTATTATTTATTGAGCATACTTTTCAATTCTGTGCAAAAATTATATAGTTTTTGTCATATTTGATGTCAATTATCCATAATTGGGTAATGTTTACAGACTATAGCGCGCGTATAAAATCGTCCCATTCGGGAATACTGCATAGTGAAGTTGTAACCTAAAAATCTGCACATGATGTTTTAAAAGTCAGGAGGTCTTCTTTATGAACAAAATGTTAGATGGAATAGCGCTTACAATTGGGATCATCGGAGCGATCAACTGGGGACTTATCGGATTTTTCGACTTTAATCTGGTAGAATTTATTTTCGGCAACTTCTGGTTATCACGGATCATCTACGGAGCCGTAGGCTTGTGCGGGATCTATCTGCTGACCTTTTTCGGAAAGACCGGAAGGGTCGGAAACGGCATGCACGCTTAATTTTAAAAGGGATCTGCGCAGAAAAGAAAAAGTGTAAAGCTTCTGGGCTGTAACAGAGCTTTACACTTTTTTTGCTTTGGGATGCGGTTATGGGATATTCAATACCCACCGGCTTTCCGTCTGATAATAGATGAGCCATGCTCGTATTTCCTGGTTCCAGGCAAACAGCGTGCAGTCATATGCAAGGAAGGGAACCCCGGCATACATTTTTTCTCCTGGGAACGGACCTTGATCTCCCTGATGGTCCTAATCTGGCCGTCCTCATCTTCAATCTTCAGCATCAAGGGCATGACCCTTCCAGTCTCCCGTAGGATTTCCATAAATGCTGCGGAGCATCTTTCATACAAGCCATAGTTTGGGGGCGCCACCACCAAGCCCGGACATTTCATCTTAGCCTCCCAGATCGCTTCCCCTGTTTTCCCCCTTTGTGGGCCAGACGATAAACAGCCTCCCAGGAAAGGAAGGCTGAATTTACGTCAATGTGGAATATGATCTTTTTCAAACGTATGTTCACCTCCTGTAGCTATAGAATACCAAACATACGTTCTTGTTGCAGCCGGTAAATTATTCCATGATGTTTTTTGGGGTGGGGCGCCTATTGTTACACCTTATATATTATAGAAAATGTTGAAAATACGCGATCCGCTTCGTTCTTCGTCTGCATCAGTCAAGCTTTTAAATTCTCTATGCTCTTTTTCGTGAGTCCAGTATATCTGATAATCTTTTCTATAGGCTCGCCATCCGCTATCATATTCTGGGCAATTTCAATATTCCTCTCTATTTTGCCTTCTACCTTTGCCTTTCGCATTCCACTGTTATAATCAATCTGTGCCATTTCACGCATATTATATAACCGTAGCACTTCCTTATCATTAGCCAGAAATGTCATCTTTTCATTAGCCTTATAAATCGCGGCATCCATGTCCATCAACTCCTTCAACATATCATCTGAAATGTTCTGGTCAAAAAACGTCAGCCACCTGTGCAGCGAATCATTCTTAATGTCCTTTTCCGGCAGAGCATTGAACTTCTTTACATCAATGAAGTGAATCTCCAGAGCATCTGTCAAAAGGCAGTCCTTATGAGTATCCTCCCAGAGATGGAATACCGTAGGAAATCATCCACACTCACGGCTTCAAAGTTTACGATGTTGATCGCTATCACCTTGGCTAACTGGCTGTAATCATCTCCCTTGTCCAGACCGCTTGCAAACTCCCTGCTCCAATAGAAAAGACTCCGCCTGTCCATGTTCCCATAATCCCGGAGCTGGACTTCAATGTTAATCCTTGTACCGTCTGCGGCTACTGCACGGATATCAAGTATACTGGTCTTGTCTCCGACCGCCTCCGCTGTAAATGTCCTGTGCTCTACAATTTCAATTTTAACCAGCTTCTTGTGTTTCGTCTTTGCCAAAATTGGCTATTCGTTATTATTACCCTCTTTCTTGATCCTGTAGTAGTCATCCATACTCGGTCTCACATGGATATTTGGTTTCGGTTGCTCAAGAGTCACACATTCTCCACATGCATATGATCTTAAAACATATCTCCGCAAAATGATTTTATTTTTTTAATAAAACTTTGAACTTTTATTTTGCTATCTCCACTCAAATCACTCACTATATCTTCTAATTCTTCCACAATCAATTTAGTTCTAATTTTATTACTTCGTAATTTCCAATCCTGTATGCTCCAACACATAATCTTTGATTTCCTCATAAGTAGCTTTGCTCTCCGCAACCGTCAAATCAAGCTCGTCCATCTGAAGCTCAACCTCGATATGTTGGTCTGAATGAAGTTTGGACAATAAACATACCGTCTCTATATTCCCCGTAGAAGGAAACAGATCCACACAACAACTCCTCTCCACCCGATACCCATTTTCCAAAAGCACTTCCAGATCCCTCACCAAACTGGTAGCCTTACAAGAAATATACACCATCCGCTCCACCCCAAACGCAATGATCTTCTTAAGAGCCTTCGGATGAATCCCGTCCCTGGGCGGATCCAGCACAATCACATCCGGCTTCTCCTCCAACTCCTCCACAACCTTCATCACGTCCCCGGCAATAAACCGGCAGGTTTCAAGGCCGTTCCTGGAAGCGTTTTCCCTGGCCGCCTCCACCGCCTCCTCCACGATCTCCACGCCCACCACCGATTTCGCCACAGGCGCCAAGATCTGGGCAATGGTCCCGGTGCCGCTGTATAGATCAAAGATCACCTTCCCTTGCGTCTCCCCCACATACTCCCTGACCGTTCGGTACAAAACCTCGGCCCCCAAAGAATTGGTCTGGAAAAATGAAAAGGGAGAGATCTTAAACCGCAGCCCTAAAAGCTCCTCATAAAAAAAGTCCTGCCCAAACAGCACTGTGGTCCCATCACTCTGGACCACATCCGCCAGACTGTCATTGCGGATATGGAGAATTCCGGCAAATGCGCCTTCAACAGGGAGCGCCAACAAACGTTCCTTCCACCCCTCCAACAACTCCCGCTCCTCCATCCCCTGATCCTTAAGAAGTCCCGTCTGCCCCGACGTCACAAGAGCAGCCAGAATCTCCCCAGTCTTCACCGCCCGGCGGACCAGCAGATGGCGCAGATACCCCTCATGCTGCAGCTTTTTATAAAACGGGATCTGCCGTTCCGCAAAATATTCCCTGGTCGCGGAAAGGATCCGGGTAAAATCCATGTGGGTGATGCGGCAGAAGTCCGCGTTGACCACATCATGAAAACTCCCCCTCCGATGCATCCCAAGGGCCAGAGGGCCGCCCTTTACCTCATCCCCAAAAGAAAATTCCATCTTGTTGCGGTATCCCTCCCATATGGGACTGGGTTTTATCTCCTCCACCTGCCCCACAAGGGCTCTCACCTGTTCTTCTTTGATGCGAAGCTGCTCCTTATAGGGGATGCTCTGCATCAGACATCCGCCGCAGACGCCGAAATGGGGACATCGGTTTTCGAAAGTCTCCAGCGGCGACGGACTTTCCAACTTCAAGATCCGCCCCTCACATCTTCCGTTTCTCTTCTTGTTGACCACAAACGTGATCTCCTGGCCCGGAAGCCCGTTTTTTACAACCGCCTTTTCTCCGTCTATGTAAACGATCCCCCTGTTGGGAAATTCCATTTTTTCCACGATCCCTGTATAAATCTGTCCTTTTTTCACCGTTTAGTCCCTTCCTGATACTATCTTGTTCTTAAGAAAAGGGATATTGCCTTCTGCAACATCCCTTTCCTGTCTCTGTTCTTTTTTGGTTTTATTCCTCTGTCTTTACTTCCTTATCTGTCTCGTCCTCAAAAAAATCATCGTCAAAGTCATCATCAAAATCGTCTTCGAAATCTTCCAGATAATCCGGTGTAAAGAAACGATAAACAGCGTATGCGATAGCCGCAATAGCCGCTACGGCTCCGATAATGGCAAGCGCCCACAGAACACCGTTTTTCTTCTTGTCCTCCTCCTCTTTTCTGTGGAGGAATTCGTTGAGTCTTGTGGAGTTCATGATGTCCTCCATGCGATTCATGGCATCCTTGCCCATGATGTCAAATTTATTCATTGTCCGATCCTTCCTTTCCTGGTTATCCTTTTTTCGCGCTGCTCAATTGAAATATTGGGGCATCGCCGCTTTGCAGTGCGCCTTTCGATCCTGCTCATTGCCTACGTGTACATTATACCACCATTTCCATGAATTTACTATCTTATTTTTCCCAATTAACGAAAATTTTATTCTTTATAGGCATCCTCACCATCTGATTCCTATCATCCCCTATTCCTCTTTCGTAAGCCGCGCGAAAGAGGCGAACATCTTCTTTACCCCTGCCTTATCAAAATTCACCGTCACCTCAAAATCCTTTGGTCCGTCCTTGATATTTTCCACGACCCCGGCGCCGAATTTCACGCTGACCACCCGGTCGCCGATCTCATAGTCCAGGGATTTGGCCTTTTCCACCGAAAAGCTTTTCCCAAATCCTGGCTGGCTTTTGGGAGCATTCTGGGACGCGTAGGGGTTGAATCCCGGCTGAAAGCTGTTGCCCCCGCCCGCTCTGCTAAGCCCCCGGCCGCCCTTTGGCCGGCCTGATGCCGATAAAACGCCGCTGCCCCCAGCCCCAAAGTCTTTCTGTCCGCTTTTATCCCCGGACTCATTCCACCCAAGCCCCTCTTTCTCCCCGAAAGAAACTACGGCGTCTCTCCTGGCTCTTCCCAGAAGTTCATCCGGGATCTCCTCCACAAACCGGCTGGTTCGGCTGTACCTGGTCTCCCCGTTGACCATCCGTGCCCTTGCCCCTGTAAGCATCAGGTGTTTCCTGGCTCTGGTCATGCCCACATAGCAAAGACGCCGCTCCTCCTCCATGTCCCCTTCTTCCCCGGACATGATGGACATATAGCTGGGGAACAGCCCCTCCTCCATGCCGCTTAAATACACATGGTCAAACTCCAGGCCCTTGGCGCTGTGCAGCGTCATAAGCGTCAGTTTCTGCTCCGACTGATCCAGGGCGTCCACATCAGCCACCAAGGAAACTTCCTCCAAAAACTCCTCCAGCGTAGGTTTTTCTGCTTCCTCCCAGTAGCTGGCAGCTTTGCCCATAAGCTCCTGGATATTTTCCAGACGGCTTTCCGCCTCCACGTCGCCTTCGGCCTCCAGCTCCGCCTTGTAGCCCGTGTCTGTCAGGATATCCTCAATCAGCTGTTTCAGGCAATAGCCCTCCCCCTTTAGTCT
Source organism: Clostridiaceae bacterium (assembly GCA_910575585.1). GTDB lineage: Bacteria > Bacillota > Clostridia > Lachnospirales > Lachnospiraceae > UBA3402. Next base: position 202,108 of record CAJTGF010000001.1, on the reverse strand, counting down.
CTCCCGAAGATCCCCGATCAGATCCGTAAACCGGCCCAGCTTGTCCGCCGCCTTTCCAAGCCCCGGGATCACCCTGGCCCGGCACATGGCGTCATACAGGCTGTAATTGTTGGCGGAGGCGAAAACCGTCACCTTTCCCATGGACGCTGCCCCGATCCCCCGCTTCGGCACGTTGACAATCCGGGTCACCGCCAGGTCGTCCTTTCCGTTGGAGATGGTCTTTAAATAGCACAAAATGTCCTTGATCTCTCTGCGCTGGTAGAAATTTACCCCTCCCACCAGCCGGTAGGGTACGTTAAACCGGATGCACTGCTCCTCCAGCGCCCGGGACTGGGCATTGGTCCGGTACAGCACCGCGCAGTCCTCATAGGCATAGTCCTTGGACAAAATGTTGCGCACAATAAACTCCGCCTCGTCCTCCGCCTGGTCAAACTGCCGGTATCCCAGGCTTTCTCCCCTGTCATTGGCCGTCCACAGGGTCTTATCCTTGCGCCCCCGGTTGTTTTTGATCACCTCATTGGCCCCGTCCAGAATATTCTGGGTGGACCGGTAATTCTGCTCCAGCTTAATGACCTTTGCCCCCGGAAAGGAATCCTCGAAGTTCAAGATATTCCGGATATCCGCCCCCCGGAACTTGTAGATGGACTGGTCGTCATCGCCTACTACGCACAGATTTTTGTATTTCTCCGCCAACAGCCGCACCAACTCAAACTGGGCCTTGTTGGTGTCCTGATACTCGTCGATCATGATGTAGCGGAAACGCTCCTGATAATAGTCAAGCACCTGGGCCTGGGACCGGAACAGCTCCACGGTCTTCACGATCAGATCGTCAAAATCCAGGGCATTGTTCCGCTTTAGAAACTTCTGGTACTCCTCATAGATCTTGGCAATAGTCTCCTCGTACACGCTTCCCGCCGCAAACTTCATGTACTGGGCCGGAGTGATCAGCTGGTCCTTGGCCCTGGAGATCTGCGACATAACCACCCGCTCCTTGTACATCCGCCGGTCCACGTCCATGGCCTTGTAGACCTGCTTTATGGCTGTCTTCTGGTCATCTGTGTCATAGATGCTGAAGTTGGTCTCATACCCCAGAAAATCTATGTGTCTCCGAAGGATCCTGACGCAGGTGGAATGGAAGGTGCTGACCCACACGCTGTCCGCGCCAAACTCCACCTGCCGGTCCACTCTCTCCCGCATTTCTCCTGCCGCCTTGTTGGTAAATGTGATAGCCATGATGTTCCACGGCTTCACCTGCTTTTCCTCGATCAGATAAGCGATCCTGTGGGTAAGGACCCTGGTTTTTCCCGACCCGGCTCCGGCCAGCACCAAAAGAGGTCCCTCGGTGCAGAAAACAGCCTCCCTCTGCATGGGATTCAGCATCTCGTATTTATCCATTCTCCTACCGCCTTTTCTCACGTTCTGTCATCCTGCGGTCTCTGCCGCGTCCTACCTCAAAAAGGCCCTGCTGCTGCAGGACCCTTCTTCATGTCATCAGGTCTTTTTGACCATCCGCTCATCCGGCCTGTTTCGACTCCTCATAGGCTTTGCGCACCACACGGGCCAGCTGGTCCGCGCAGGAAGTATTCTTTCTTCCGCACAGATTGCCTATAAAATATCCCTCGATCTGCTCCACCGTCATCCCGTCAATGACCTTGGAGATGGCTTTCAGGTTGCCGTTGCAGCCGTTGGTAAACTCCACGTTGGTCACCACATTGCCGTTAAGGTCAAAACAGATCTTGCTGGAACACACGCCTACTGGTTTCATTTCATATCTCATGGAACATCCACTCCTATCTTGCCCTTTGTCACGATCACTTTTTGCAGTATGCCACTGCCTCGATCTCAACCAAAGCGCCCTTTGGAAGGGCAGCCACCTCAAATGCGGCTCTGGCCGGGTAATCTCCCTCAAAAAAGGTCCCGTAAACCTCGTTCATGGCCCCAAAATCGCTGATATGCTGCAAAAGCACCGTGGTCTTCACTACATCCTCCATGCCAAGGCCCTGGCTCTCCAGGATCGCCTTGATGTTGGTCAGAGACTGCCTTGTCTGGCTGGCAATGTCCTCCCCGGCAAACTCTCCCGTAGCCGGGTCAATGGGAAGCTGTCCCGATACAAACACCACGTCCCCTGCCTGCACTGCCTGGGAATACGGTCCGATGGCTAACGGCGCGTTGCCGGTCGCATATACTTTTTTCATGACGATTCTCTCCTCTTCTAATTAAGTACTCTGTTTTGTAAGGGGCGTCCCCCCGGTGTGCTACCTATTATAACGAATCCTTTGTGGGATTTCAATCATTTTGTGACAGGAAGTTGCATTATTTCCGGTACATGGCTGGCCAAATTATATCTGGCCAGCCTCCATAATACCGAATTGAAAACCGGATTGAAGTTTGATAAAATAAGGATCAAATAAAACCATACACGGAGGAACGATTTATGAGCCAGACAGAAATGAACACGACGGAACCATATGACCAGCGCATCGCCCGCATCATGTCCAAGATCAAGGCGCTGCATGACCGGAGATTTTCCTTTTCCTGCGGGCAATGGCCGCCGGTCTGGGAACCGCCCATAAGCGAAGAGGAGGCAGCCGCTTTTGAGGCGGAAAAAGGGATCCGGCTGCCGGAAGACTACCGCCGTTTCATCACCACCATTGCCGGCGCCGGAAGCCAGCCCTTTTATGGTCTCATGCCCCTGCGCCAGAAGGAAGCTTCTGTAGAGAAGCCCTTCCCCTACACTCCCAACCATATCCTCTACTTTCTTCATATGACCGAGGAGGAGATGGACCAGTTCTATGACGAAGATGCTCCCTTTACCGCTGATAACGGACTGGTGGCCCTGTGTACCGAGGGGGACGGCATGGACAGTGTTCTGGTGGTCAACAGCTCTGACCCGGATACTTACGGGACTGTCTGGTATTACGATCTGGCCAACGACTGCGGGATCATCCCCATGCGTGACAAGGAGACAGGAAAGATCTTTCGTTTCCTGGACTGGCTGGAGTATTGGGCGGACCGGACCGCAGGTCTTGGGAGCAATGAGTATTTCAGCTTTTCCGAGACCGCGCAGCTGCCGAAAGCGCCGGACAACCCGGATATTATGGGACGTAAAATGGGATGGATCCAATAAACAGCCCCTGTTCCTGTCCAGAAAAATTGTGGGCAGCCAGCCATGCTACACCGTCCAGACTCCTGGTATAGGCGATCACCGGCCCTTCCTGGGGACAACACAGCGCAAAATCTCCATGGACCAGCACCGGATTCTCTTTCCTAAGACGGATCAGGCTCTGGTAAAAACAAAACACCGAATCCTTATCCCTCATCTGCTGCGCCGCGTTGATGGTTTTATAGTTTTCATGGACCGCCAGCCAGGGCCTGCCGGTGGAGAAGCCTCCGTTTTCGCTGTCATCCCACTGCATAGGCGTCCTGGCGTTGTCCCTGCTTACAACCTGGGACTCTGCCAGCGCCTCCTGGGGCGAGGCCCCTTTCTCCAGAATGGTCCTGTAATAATTCTTGGTGTCAATATCATCATACTCCTCAATGGACGGCAGTTTTATGTTGGTCATCCCCAGCTCTTCCCCTTGGTACACAAAAGGCGTGCCGGGCAGCGTGTGCAGGTAGCATCCCAGCATCTTGGCCGATTCCAACCAGTACTCGTTGTCATTTCCATACAGGGAAACCTGCCTGGGCTTGTCGTGGTTGCTCAAAAACCTGGCCCACCATCCGTCCTCCCGCAGCGCCTCATACTGCTCCTTGGCTTCCTGCTTAAACCGCTGGGGAGACCAGGTCTTGATCTCCACAATGGGAGGCACAAAGCCGATGGCCATGTCAAACTCCCCTCTGGACGCGCTGGCATAATCCTTGGCATCCTGAAGGTTTCGGATATTCACCTCCCCAACGGTCATCAGATTGTCCGGTCTGGTGGTCTTTGCCACCATTTCCCGGATGTATCTGTGGGTCCCCTCCAGATTGGCGCAGGACGTGGTCCCAAAGGGCTCCGACAGATCTGCCCTGCCATCCATCCCCTTGTCCAGATAGCTGATGGCATCCACCCGGTAGCCGTCCACGCCCTTTTCATTCCAGAAACGGATGATATCAAAAATCCGCTCCCGCGCCTCCTCATCGTCCCAGTTAAGATCCGGCTGCTCCTTGGCGAAAAGGTGGAGGTAGTACTGCCCCCGCTCCGGCGCATACTCCCACGCCCTGCCGCCGAACACGGAAAGCCACCCGTTAGGCTCTCCCCCGTCCTTTCCAGGGTCACGCCAGATATAATAATCGCTGAACGGATTGTCCCTTGACTGTTTCGACTCCTTAAACCACTGGTGCTGGTCCGAGCTGTGGTTTAACACCAGGTCCATGATAATGGCGATCTCTCTTGCGTGAGCCCCGTCCCGAAACGCCTCCCAGTCCTCCATGGCGCCAAATTCCTCCATGATGCTGAAATAATCGGAGATATCAAACCCGTTGTCCACATTGGGGGACGCGTACACCGGGGACATCCACACTGCCGTCACCCCCAGCTCCTTTAGATAATCCAGCTTCTCTGTCATGCCTTTCAGATCCCCGATCCCATCTCCGTTGCCGTCCATAAAGCTTCATGGATAGATCTAATAGATGACCAGTTCTTTGTACCAGTCTTTCTCGTGTTTCATCTTTTGGTCCTCCAATCTCTTTTCTCTGCAGGCGGTTGCCAACACTATCCCGTCTATTGAGAAGTATTTTCTATTAATTACAAAATCAAATATCCGCAGCAGACTTTCATGATCACTATAAAAAGTTCAAAAGCTGTAGCAACTTATGGCTCTCTCCTTTTTCCACCTCTTCTGTCATTCTCTCACCAAAAATCCGGAATCCATTCTGATCTCTATAGAACCTAATTAAAGACTCCTTCTCCTCACATTCCAGATAAACCATGATTCCCCCTAATTGTCTCTGAATTTCATGCAATGTATCAATCACAAAGTTCATGAGCATTTTCCCTGTAATTGGAAATTTCACTTCTTCACTGTAATTTCTTCCTAACTGGGCAATTAAATACGCTGACACTGTATAGCTGTCTGTATTCTGATCCAAACGACTTAGCCTGCTTAATTTTCGTTTTACAGAGTTGCTCATCCCTCTCACATTCACTGTCACAGGTTTCATCGTGATTGAGAAATATCCTACCAGGCACATATCCTCCAGAGAAAAAACTAAATATGTAACGGATTGGTTCTTCTTGGTAAACTCAACCGCATTCCTTTTCAGGAAAGACTCTACATCTGAATTTTTCGGACTTGAAAAATCGGAGAGAATCTTTTCTAAGTCATTCTCTCCGATTCCACCTGCTTCTTCCGGATTCAAATACTCCCTTATATTGAAACAAACAAATTGCTCTTCTGGCAGCTTTCTATCCATGTAGCTGTCTCCTCTTTTCCATTAACTGTATAAATTCAGCCTTATCTTTCACCATACGAACAGATGTTGTTCTGCGTTCAAGCGGATTTTGGGCTGCTTTCTCAACTGCATCAGCGAATGCTTCTACTTGCTTGGGATCACAGATCACGATATTATCAGTTATACTTGATGTAGCCATCCTTTCGCCTCCTCTACAATAGAACTTATTTCCTAATATAGATTTTATCATTTCAAACACCCTTTTTCAATCAGTTTATACATTTTTCAGATTGCTGATTCGCAACGAATAGTAACCTTTCATTTCCATTTTCACTGCCACATATTTTCATATTTTTTCTTTCAGTATATGCAATCCACTCTAAAAAGGCAATACAGATATGGTATTGAAGAGATCGCCCGCATCTCACCGGTTCCTTTACCCAAAGACTATATGGATCTTTTAAAGCAAATTTCCGGGGAAGGCAGTTACGGGCCTGAATTTGAGGTGGAAGAAGAAGGGGTGTCGATCTGGATTTGGAGCGCAAAAATGGCATTGGAAAAATTACAGGAATTTGATCAGCCTTTCCATCAAACGTTCATCCGTAATGTGTGGATGTTTGGCAATGACTTAGGGGACCTCGTCTATTTCTTTGGAACCGGCAACGATGGTTTTGGTCTGTACCGCGTTTCTGCCGGTTGGTTAAGCATGGAAAGCGCCGAAAAAATCTCCGATACCATCACAGACTTTCTTGTAAATGGCGTCGGAATTGACATCGCCACATCTTTATGATCTCCGATGCGAAGATACGCCTGTTTTCTCTCTGAAAAGATTGAAAACAGGCGCATCCTCCCTCTTACTACCTCTAGCGTGCTAGATCTGGCCAATCGCCCTAAGATACCGCCTAAGGGCATCCTGCCAGGAAGGCATAGGCTCAAATCCCATCTCTTTAAGCTTTGATCGGTCCATCCGGCTGTTCATAGGCCGTTTGGCCCTGGACGGATACTTATCGCTGCTGACAGGGCTTACCCTCACCTCCATGCCAGCCTCCTTAAAGATCTGGCAGGCAAACTCGTACCAGCTGCAAAGCCCTTCATTGGTGGCGTGATACCGGCCGTACTTGTCCGTCTCCACCATGTCCGTCAAAAGCCTTGCCAGGTCGTAGGTGTAAGTAGGCGACCCGATCTGGTCATCCACCACCGTAAGGCTGTCCCTGGTCTTTCCCAGGTTTAACATGGTCTTAATAAAATTCTTCCCGTTGACCCCGAACACCCAGGCAATACGGACAATAAAAAACTTCTTAAGCCTCTCCACCGCCAGCTCGCCCTCATACTTGGTCTGGCCGTATACATTAAGAGGCTCTCTCTCGTCGTCCGGCTCCCAGGGCCTGGTCCCCTGGCCGTTGAACACGTAATCCGTGCTGATGTACATAAGTTTGCAGTCCAATTCCTGACACACCTTGACGATATTCTCCGTACCCAGGGCATTGACCCGGCGGCACAGCTCCTCGTTGTCCTCCGCCGCGTCCACCGCCGTGTAGGCCGCGCAGTGGACCACCGCGTCCGGGCGCGCCTGGGTGATGACACGCCTTACGGCATCTCCATCCGTAATGTCCATCTCGTCAATATCCGCGCCTATGGCAATGTGGCCCCGCTTCGTCAGCTCGTTGACCATGTCATAGCCCAGCTGTCCCTTTACTCCCGTTACAAATACTTTCATATCCCTTATTCTCCATATCTGCTTTCTGTCCGTCCATGCCGCCCGGTCCCTGACGGCCTTTGCCCTTTATGCCGCCCTAGAGCGTGTTTGAAAATTGCTTTCTGACAGATGTGCGTCACAATTTGTGGGAGATTTGAGCCAAATGAAGGGCGCATAGCGGGCTATGTAACCTGAATTTGGCTCAAATATACCGCAAAGTGGGACGTGCATCTGGCGGGAATGAATTTTCAAACACGCTCTAGATCAATCCCCAAGCCGTTCTCCGTACATCTTGTCAAAATAGCCGGTATACTCCCCGGAAATGATGTGTTCCCACCACTCTCTGTTGTTCAAATACCACTCGATGGTCTGGGCGATGCCTGTGTCAAAGGTGTACTTAGGCTTCCAGCCCAGCTCCGTCTCCAGCTTCGTCGGGTCAATGGCATAGCGCATGTCGTGGCCCGGCCGGTCGGTGACAAAGCGGATCAGGCTCTCAGGCTTATTCAGAGCCTTAAGGACTGTCTTCACCACCTCCAGGTTGGTCCTTTCATTGTGGCCGCCTACATTGTACACTTCTCCCACCCGGCCGTTGTGGATAATAAGGTCAATGGCCTGGCAGTGGTCCCACACATGGAGCCAGTCCCGGACGTTCTCCCCTTTCCCGTACACCGGCAGCTCCTGGTCCGCCAAAGCCCGGCTGATGATCAGGGGGATCAGCTTCTCCGGAAAATGGTAGGGGCCGTAGTTGTTGGAACATCTGGAAATGGTCACCGGCAGGCCGTAGGTCCGGTAGTAAGCCAGGACGAAAAGATCGGCGCTGGCTTTGGAAGAGCTGTAAGGGCTGGAGGTGTGGAGAGGCGTTTCCTCCGTAAAGAACAGATCCGGTCTGTCCAGAGGCAGATCGCCGTACACCTCGTCCGTGGACACCTGATGATACCGCTTCACGCCCCAGGTCCTGGAAGCGTCCAGAAGCACCCTTGTTCCCGAAACATTGGTCTGCACAAAGATGCCCGGGTCCGTGATGGAACGGTCCACGTGGCTCTCCGCCGCAAAATTCACCACCACGTCAAACCGCTCTTTCTCAAACAGATCCATGATAAATGGCTCGTCGGCGATATCGCCTTTGACAAACTTGTAATTGGGCTTATCCTCCACAGGTTTTAAGGTCTCAAGGTTTCCTGCGTAGGTCAAAAGATCCAGGTTGACGATCTCATAATCCGGGTATTTATTTACCATATGATGTACAAAATTTCCGCCGATAAATCCGGCTCCGCCTGTGACTAAAATCTTCATGATGACTCCCTCCTCCATTGTCATTGAACACATTCAATAAAACGCGTTCAACCTTTCCCTGGCCTGGGCCAGCGCCGTGTTTTTCCGCTCTTAACTTAACTGTCAATAAATTTCCCGGCCAGCACATCCAAAAGATACTGTCCGTACTGATTCTTTTTCAGCGGCTCAATATTTTCCAAAAGCTGGTCCCTTGTGATCCAGTGGTTTAAGTACGCGATCTCTTCCAGACATCCGATCTTCCGGTGCTGATGGGACTCCATGGTCCGCACAAAATTGGTGGCGTCCACTAAGGATTCGTGGGTCCCCGTGTCCAGCCAGGTAAATCCCTGGCCCAAAAGCTCCACATCCAGCTTTCCGTCCTCCAGATAGATGCGGTTCAGGTCCGTGATCTCCAGCTCCCCTCTGGCAGACGGCTTTAAGTGTTTGGCATACTCCACCACCCGGTTATCGTAAAAATACAGACCGGTGACACAGTAGTTGGATTTTGGCCGTTCCGGCTTTTCCTCGATGGAGATGGCCTTGCCGTCGGAATCGAACTCCACGATGCCGAACCGCTCCGGGTCGTCCACATAGTATCCAAATACCGTGGCCCCCTCCTGCTTGTTGGCTGCCCGCAAAAGCCGCTTCTTTAAACCGTGGCCCGCGAAAATATTATCCCCCAGGATCATGGCCACATGGTCTGTTCCGATAAAGTCCGCCCCGATGATAAATGCCTGGGCCAGGCCGTCCGGCGATGGCTGCACGGCATAGGACAGGCTGATCCCAAACTGGTGGCCGTCGCCCAGAAGGTGTTCAAACCTGGGCGTGTCCTCCGGCGTGGAGATAATAAGGATCTCCCGGATGCCTGCGCTCATAAGCACGGACAGGGGATAGTAGATCATCGGTTTATCATAAATGGGCAGCAGCTGTTTTGATGTAACCGTAGTCAGCGGATAAAGCCTGGTGCCTGACCCGCCGGCCAAAATAATACCCTTCATAATGTGTCCTCCAATTCTTTGATCTATGCACATTATAAAGGGTTACGTTACGTCACTGTCAAGGGGTTTTTTCCAAATTTTATAAAAATCCCTCTCTATCCTCTGCACACAAACAGTCCCGCCATCTTGGTGATCCGGATTCCTCCCTTTTCCTCGATCTTTCTTTCAAGAAACCGCTTAAACTCCTGCTGCCGGTTCCCCAGGATCTCCCCCTGGTTCCCGTGGCAGGACATGATATAATCCAACAGCGGCTTGGCCTCATTTACCAGAAGGTAGTCCTCATACATCACATTCTCCACCTGGCCGAATACCTTTTCCAGGATGCCTTTTCCGTTCTCCAGCCCAAACAGCTCATACAGCGCCACATCCGACAAAGCGATCCTGGGATCAAACTCCTGGACCAGCAGGGTGATCTCCCTCATGTGCTCTTTTCCGTAGGTGCTGCAGTAAAAGATCCCGTCCTTTTTCAGCACCCGCCGTATCTCCCCAAGGGCTCGCCCCATATCTCTCACATAAAACAGCACATGGTTGGCAATGACCCCGTCAAACATCCCGTCCTCATAGGAAAGGGCCTCGCAGTCCTGGGTCTCAAACACCAGGCTGTCCCGGCCGCTCCTTTTTAGATTCTCCGCCGCGTCCTCCACCATGCCGGAGGAAATGTCCGTAACATGGATCTCTTTCCCCTCAAGGGCCTGGGCCGGCGCCTTCTGCCACAGCTGGCCGTTTCCGCATCCCACCTCCAGGATCCGCTCCATGGACTCAAAAGAGATCTGATTTGCGATCCAGGAAAACCAGGCAACAGGGTTGTGGGAAAACCGCCGGTGCAGCTGAATCCTGGCGTTTATATTTACCGAAGTTTTGTACTGCTCCACCACCGCATGTTCCATGTTGGTAATGTGGATCAGATTCAAAATGTCATTCCAGTCAATAGTCCCCGACGTCTCCACCATGCGGGAAGTATCCTCCAGCGTCCGCTCCATCATCTCTAAGTGGCGTATCCGCTTATGTATCAGTTCCTTCTGCAGCTTTAAAGAGTTGGCTATGTCCTCTTTGTCGTCGTGAATGGTCAGGGCCATGATCTCCTCCAAGGAAAACCCCAGATACTTTAAAGACAAAATCTTCTGCAGCCGCCCGAAATCCTCGTCTGTGTACAGCCGATACCCCGCTTCGCTGACCTTGCTGGGCTTTAAGATCCCCTGCTTGTCGTAAAAGCGGATGGTGCGGATGGTCACATTGGCCCTCCTGGCAAATTCTCCCGATGTGTAATAGCCTCCGGTCATATGTCATCCTCCGTAATCATGTTCCCGCATCATGTTTCTGGTTAATTGGCGTGGCTTATGGCCCTCTACGGCTCGTCCTCCAAAAGCCGCAGCCCTGCCGTGCTGCTGACCGGAAGAGAGAAGATAATGGATTTTGCCTTGCTCACCATCCCCGCTTTCTCCATAACCGCCTTCATGATCCCGGACCGCTGGCCGGTCTTGGACACGATGAAGATAATCTCCTTCTCCGATGCCAGGGACACGCCGAAAAAGCTTTCCGCCCGCTCCATGCCCGTTCCCCTGGCGTGGATCACCGTGCCGCCGCCGGCCCCCGCGCTTTTGGCCGCATCCATGATCATATTGCTGTATCCCTGGTTGGCGATGACCACCAGAAGTTCATGCGTCGTATCCTTCAACGTCCTCTCCTCCTCTTTCACAAAATCCTGCTGCTCTGTCAGAAACCGGATCTCCCGCCTGCCTCCTATGCTGGACATAGGCACGGTAAAGGCGATTCCCGTGCCTGGCACGTCGATGCGGAACCGCTTTTGCAGCCCCCGCTTTACCGCCGTCCACGTCTCCCCGGTGGCCACGGCAAACATAACGGCTTTCTCCGCCGATTCCAGGCCGAAATAATCCATGATCTCGCTGGCCGCCGTTCCCCGTCCCAGGGTGATCAAATTCACCGTCACCCCCTCTTCTTTATAAAATCCCAGAAAATTAGGGAGCATGTTCCGGTTGGTAATGGTTGTCATCATGTAAAGCTCGCTCATTCATCCGCCCTCCCTACAGTTCAATGATATCGTAATCGCCGAATGCCTCCAGCCCTGTGTCTGTGACAATGATCTTGTGACCTTCTGCTGCCCTCCTGGTCTGGAACTGATAGATAAGCCCCAATGTCTGGATGGTGATCAGAGGCGTCATGGCCACCATGGCCACCACCCCGAAAGCATCCCGCACCAGGTTGCCTCCTGACGCCTGACAGGCCCCCATGGCAAAGGGAAGGAGAAAGGCCGCCGTCATGGGACCCGACGCCACGCCGCCGGAGTCAAAGGCAATGGCCGTAAAGATCTTCGGCACAAAAAATGTTAAGATCAGCGCCAGTCCATACCCGGGGATCACATACCACAAGATGGACATCCCCGTCAGCACCCTGGTCATGGCAAGACCGATGGAAACTGCCACGCCGATGGAAAGGCTTAATTTCATGGCTGTCCCGGAAACGGCCCCGTCGGTCAGTTCCTCCACCTGCTTCATCAGCACATACACCGCCGGCTCGGCCAAAACGATAAAATAACCGATCATCATGCCTACAGGGATGATGATCCACCTGTGCCGAAGCCCTGTCAGCGTCTCTCCTAAAAAGCTTCCCGCAGGCATAAATCCCACATTGGCCCCGGTAAGGAACACCACAAGGCCCACATAAGTATACCCCAGACCCACCAGGATCCTTCCTAAAGACCGCCTGTCCATTTTCAGGGATACCAGCTGAAAGATCCCGAAAAATCCCACCACAGGCGCCATGGACATGGAGATCTCCTTCATGTAATGGGGGATGGAGGAGGTGAACATCTTCCTAAGGGCCACGGAATCCGCCGCCTCCAAATACTGGCTGGCCGCGTAATCGCCGCTTTCAGGCCGAAAGATCATCCCCAAAAGCAGCACCGCCAAAATGGGTCCCACCGAACACAGGGACACCAGCCCGAAACTGTCGTCAGCCGCGTGTTTATCATTTCTGATCGAAGAGATCCCCACGCCCATGGCCATGATAAACGGCACGGTCATAGGCCCTGTGGTCACGCCGCCGGAGTCAAAAGCAACCGCCAGAAAATCCCCGGGCACCAGAAACGCCAGCCCAAGGGCCAGCAGGTAAAGAACCAGCAGCATAGGGGCCAGCGCGATGCTAAACAACATGCGCGCCAAAGCCACCACCAGAAAGATCCCCACGCCCACAGCCACGGAAAGAATCAGCGTCATATTGGGGATGGAGGGTACCTGCCCGGCCAAAACCTGCAGATCCGGCTCCGATATGGTGATCACAAACCCCAGAATAAAGCCAAGGGTGATGAACACCCACAGCTTTTTGCTTCTGGTCATGCTCCTGCCCACCTCCTCCCCCATGGGCGTCATGGACAGTTCCGCCCCCAGGGTAAAGAACATCATGCCCACAATAAGGAACACTGCCCCCACTAAAAACTCCATAACGATCCCCGGAGGCACCGGAGCCACGCAAAAGCACAAGAGCAGCACGATCCCCACCACCGGCAGCACCGCCTTAAATGCCTCCCCCAGCTTTTCCTCAAGCTTTGGTCTCATCAATCTCAAATCCGTATCCTCCCTCCTATTTTCATGTACTCTCGGAGTCTCTTTGTGCCTGATTTTGTGAGATGTACATCCAGCTCACCTTTTTCATGGATTCTGCATTTTTATTATACATGACCCATCCCCGATTCCCAAGTATATGAATTGTTAAGATTTCGTTAATTTCCCTTTTCCACAGACGCCCTGCCTGGAGATTGAAAGGCCGAAACCAAAAGGGCCAGGAACAAAAACGCCGGAAACACCATGGCTCCCAGCATCCCCATCTGGATATTTCCCCACCATCCCCGGCGCCAGGTTATTGACAATGGCCTGGGTAATGTAGCCTTTAGGGTGTCGGTGTAGTCTTCCGCTCTCCCCCTGCATATCCTCATAGAACACAACCTTTCTGTCCATAAATGTCTGTCATATTATCATATTCCAGGCTGGTGGGCAGTGCTATCATTCATAAATAGTGGTTATTTTTTCGTCCATATCGTATAATGGCTAAAAGATCCTATCATACAGGAGGAGTAAACATGCGGAAGATCGTTTTATTTATCGCCATGAGCCTTGACGGATATATTGCAGATAGAAACGGCAAGGTTGACTGGCTGGCCGGGCAGGACAATGGGGTTGACACAGAAGACAGTTATGGGGATTTTGTAAAGAACATTGATACGGTTATCATGGGCTGGACAACCTATTACCAGATCATAACGGAATTATCCCCCGGACAATGGGTATATGATAACCTGCAAAGCTATGTGATCACCCATAGGGAATGCACACCGAAAAGCAACGTAACCTTTGTTTCTGAAAATCCATGTACCCTTGTGAATAAATTAAGGCAGAAAGACGGCAAGGATATTTGGATATGCGGCGGAGCTGACATTGTTCATCAGCTTATGCAGAACAATCTGATCGATACGTATTATATTTCTATTATTCCGACGCTCTTAGGGGATGGCATCCGTCTTTTTAATGCCACAGACAACAAAATAGATTTGCGTTTTATTTCATCAAAAAGCAGTAACGGCATAATAGAATTGGCGTATGAAAAACCATAAGCTATTCCTTTCAATTTTGCAGTAAACAGCACCAAAAATGAGAGGCGCTCATTTTTTATGAGTAACTCTCATTTTTATGCATCCATAAGGTACTCCCGCAGACAATACACGATCATGGAACAAAATTCCACATCCAACACCATATCAAACGCGGCTTTCCTCTGTTCCTGTAAAACATAGGAATTTAGATTCAGATGGCTGGCCATCTTTTGCCCAATGGGATCAACCGCGAACATGGTCCCATCCAGCCCAAAGCCAAAAAGTCTCCGGATCCTGGGATCCGCAGGGGATATGCAGGACGCAAAGCAAAACCAGTTGTCCTTTTTATGGTTGCAGTGGTCCGCACTCTCCCCGCCTTCCCCTTTGCAGAAAGCAAATAGATTGGCATAATCCAGCTGGGCGGCTTCACACTGCATACACTCCTTTGGGGATAACAGGCGGCTGTCCGGATGCCTTGGCATAAAATGTTCAATATCGCGGTCCGTTAAAAACGGCTGCTGCCCGATCCGCTTCTCACAGTAACAGCAGATAAATCCCTGCTCTCTCACCAGAATAACACATTTTTTTTATTTCCCCTCTTGACAATTCCGCAAACAGGAGTATAATTCTTTATAGAAACATTCCTTGATAGCTCAGTCGGTAGAGCATGCGGCTGTTAACCGCAGTGTCGTTGGTTCGAGTCCAACTCAGGGAGTTTTTTTATTTGTCATTTTCTGTCTTTCTCTCTCATCCCTTGAATCCCTTCGCCCACCTTGTTACTGTTCACAGGCCCTGTAAATGTAACCATACCTCCCATTTCCCGCCGTTCCCCTCTCATTTTTTCTTGAAAAATTCATCCAATTATAGTAAAATTTACCCAAGAATCACAAATAACACAAAGGAGGTTATACAAAATGAACCAATGCTACAGCTGCACCACCTGCAAAAGCGCAGACAAACCCCTGCAGGAGTTTATCGCCGGCCTCCCTATGGAGACTTCCCATCACCGCGTAGAGAGCCAAAGCACCAAATGCGCTTTCGGCCTTCAAGGCGTCTGCTGCCGTCTCTGCGCCAACGGCCCCTGCCGCATCACCCCTGAATCCCCCCGGGGCATCTGCGGCGCCAACGCCGATACCATCGTTGTTCGTAATCTCCTGCGCGCCGTGGCCTCCGGCTCCGGCTGCTACATCCATGTGGTAGAGAACACCGCGCTCAACGTTAGGAACACGGCCAGGACCAAAGGCCAGATCAAAGGCGTAAACACCTTAAACCGTTTAGCCGACCTTTTCGGCATCCAGGAAGAAGATGTTCACAGGCGGGCCGAGGCTGTGGCCGACGCCGTGCTCCGGGATCTGTATCTTCCTGAATACGAGAAGATGGCCCTTACCGAAAAGCTGGCCTACAAGCCCCGCTACGATAAGTGGAAAGAACTGGGCCTCCTTCCCGGCGGCGCCAAATCCGAAGTCTTCCACGGCGTAGTCAAATGTTCCACCAACCTGAATTCAGACCCGGTAAACATGCTCCTTGACTGTCTGAAACTTGGCATCTCCACCGGCATCTACGGCTTGGTGCTGACCAACCTGTTAAACGACGTGGTCCTTGGGGAGCCGCAGATCCGCTTTGCCCCTGTGGGCCTTAGAGTCATTGACCCGGACTACATAAACATCATGATCACAGGCCACCAGCACTCCATGTTCACCTTCCTCCAAAACCGGCTTACCGACGAAGATGTAAAGGAGAAAGCAAGAAAGGCAGGAGCCAAAGGCTTTAAGCTGGTAGGCTGCACCTGCGTAGGCCAGGATCTGCAGCTTCGGGGCGCCCATTACACGGAGATTTTCGACGGCCACGCGGGAAACAACTACACCAGCGAGGCCATCCTGGCCACAGGAGGCATTGACGCCGTTATCTCCGAATTTAACTGCACCCTTCCCGGCATTGAGCCCATCTGCGACCAGCTGATGATCCGGCAGATCTGCATTGACAACGTGGCCAAAAAAGCCAACGCCCAGTTAAAGGAATTCTCCTTTGACAACCGCCAGGCAGTCACCGAGGAGATCATCGACGAGATCCTTGATGCCTATAAAGCCCGCCGGGGCAAGGTTTCCATGAACCTGATGAAAGACCACGGCAACAGCCAGACCCTTACAGGCGTCAGCGAAACTTCCTTAAAACAGTTCCTTGGCGGAACGTGGCAGCCCCTTATTGACCTGATCGTATCCGGCGACATCAAGGGCGTGGCCGGGGTGGTGGGCTGCTCCAACTTAACCGCAGGCGGCCACGACGTCCTGACGGTGGATCTTGTAAAAGAGCTGATCGCCAGAGATATCATTGTCCTCACCGCCGGCTGCTCCTCAGGGGGCATTGAGAACTGCGGCCTGATGACAAAGGAAGCCGCCGCCCTGGCCGGACCGAAACTGCGGGCCGTGTGCGAGAAACTGGGGATCCCTCCTGTGCTCAACTTCGGCCCCTGCCTTGCCATCGGCCGTCTGGAGATCGTGGCCACGGAACTGGCGGAAGCCCTCCATGTGGATCTTCCCCAGCTTCCCCTGGTTCTCTCTGCCGCCCAGTGGCTGGAAGAGCAGGCTCTGGCCGACGGCTGCTACGGTCTGGCTCTTGGCCTGCCCCTTCATCTGGGCCTGCCGCCCTTTGTCACCGGAAGCAAAACGGCTGTCCAGGTCCTCACCCAGGACATGAAAACACTTACCGGCGGACAGGTGATCATCAACGGCGACGCCAAAGAAAGCGCGGATATTTTAGAACAGCTGATCTGTGAAAAACGTCAGGGTCTTCACATATAGAAAGGGGTGGTGAACGTGAAACGCATCATAGTGGAATATGAAAAATGCGATGGCTGCAAAAACTGCTCCGCCGCCTGCATGCAGGCCCACCGAAAGACTGCCGGGACCATTTACGATCTGGATCTGACGGATCCGGAAAATGAATCCCGCAACGTTATCTTAAAAGACGCCAAAGGACAGTACAAGCCCCTGTTCTGCCGCCACTGCGACGAGCCGGAATGTGTCAAATCCTGTATGAGCGGCGCGCTGTATAAGGACCCGGAAAGCGGCCACGTATTTTACGACGAAACCCGGTGTGGTTCCTGCTTCATGTGCGTTATGAACTGCCCCTTCGGCGTGTTAAAGCCTGACACTGTGACAAAAACCAAGGTCATCAAATGCGATTTCTGCGTAAACGCAGGCGGTGAGCCTTCCTGTGTGGCCTCCTGCCCCAAGAAGGCCATCCATGTAGAGGAGGTGCAGGCATGAAGTATGTGATAATCGGAGCCGGAGTGGCGGGGATCGAGGCCGCCAAGACCATCAGACAGCAGGACGCCTCCGGAGACATCGTGATGATCTCCCAAGACACCTTTGTACACTCCCGCTGCATGCTCCACAAATATATTTCCGGAGAGCGGGACGAGAAAGGGCTTGATTTTACAGAGCGGGATTTCTTTGACAAATACCGGGTTCACTGGAAAAAGGGCGTCCGGGTGACAAATGTTTTCCCGGATAAGAAAGAAATCCTTTTGGACAACGGCCAGACCATTGCCTACGACAAACTCCTTCTGGCCGGCGGGGCCGACAGCTTCATCCCTCCTGTGGGCCAGCTGCGGCAAGCTTCCAATGTATACGGACTGCGCAATCTCCCCGACGCCCAGGCCATCGTAAAAGAAGCCCAATGGGCAGAAAACGTTTTGGTCATCGGCTCCGGCCTGGTGGGCCTGGATGCCGCCTACGGCCTTTTGGAGCGGGGCAAAAAGCTTACGGTGGTGGAGATGGCGGACCGCATCCTTCCCATGCAGCTGGACGCCCGCGCCGCCATGGCTTACCAGGAGCGGTTTGAAAAAGCCGGCGCCCGGTTCGTCCTACAGCGGAAAGCCTCCCAAGCCGTCTGCCAGCCTGACGGCAGGATCCATCAGGTTATCCTGGATGATGGAGAAGCCATTCCCTGCGACCTGATCATCGTAGCCGCCGGAGTCCGCTCCTCTCTGGCCTGTCTGGAAGGCAGCGGCATTGCCTGTGAGCGAGGCGTCACGGTGGACGCTTCCCTGAAAACCTCCGCCGCGGATGTATACGCTGCCGGGGATATCACCGCTCTGTCAGGGATCTGGCCCAACGCCGCAGACCAGGGCCGCATTGCCGGCAAAAACATGTGCGGCATCGCCGCCGCGTATACCGACACCTATGCCATGAAGAACACCATCAACTTCTTCGGCCTGGTAACCTTGTGCGTAGGCCGCGTAAAGGAGGAGGAAGGCGATCTGGTTTGCATAAGGGAAGATCAGAACCAGTATAAAAAAATCCTCCTAAAAGACGGCAGAGTGGAAGGGATCCTCTTCCAGGGCAATATCGCCAACGCCGGGATCTGGCAGTACCTGATTAAGAATAAGATCGATGTGCGGGGCATCAAAAAAGATGTCTTTGATATCAACTATGGGGATTTCTACCATGTGGGAGACAGAGGGAAGTATGAGTGGGTCATTGAAAGCCTGTGATCCTGCAGCGAAAAAAGAGACATTGACGTTTCCGCGGCCCTGCATCCGGCGTTGACGCGGCCAAAGCCTGCCTAATACGCAGCTGGGGGAGACCTATCGGTCTCCCCCTTTTACTCTGACAAAATTTTTTGTTACTTGCCGCGCTGACAGTCAGCCCCGCGTTCGCAAAACTGAATGTCAGCGTGTTTGAAAATTGCTGAAGGTTTGTCAATATGTCGAAAATCAGCAGAAATAATGACGCGCTACCGCATCTTGCGTCGGTCATTGGTCCCCAGATAGTACTGCCGCTTATCCTCATACATCCTTTGTTCCGCCGCCTTCACCACAGCCCCGGCAGGAACTTGGCCGCTGCCGGAGGCGACCCCAATGGAAACATGGTACCCCTTCTCTCCCACCTGTCCCTTTGCCTCTGCGGCAAGGCCGGCGGCAGAAGCCTCATCCATATCCGTAAACACCAAAAATTCATCCCCGCCGATGCGGAACACAATCCCGTCCTCAAACGCCTCCCTTAAGGCATCAGCCACCGACTTAAGCATCTTGTCCCCTGCCGCGTGACCCTGGCTGTTGTTTAGCTCATGAAGGCCGTTGGCATCGGCGTAAATACAGGTAAGGCGGTCCGGGCATTCCTCCTCGTATCGTTTCAGCACGTCCTCATACAGATTCCGGTTCTTAAGGCCCGTCAGGGCATCGGTAGTCCCCATCTTCTCTATGGTCTCATAAGCCCGGATATTGTCCAAAGCCATGGAATAGCTGAAAGCCACGCTGATCAGCGAATCCAGGGCGTCGTAAGCCTTATCCCCGTCGATAATAGCCAACACCCCGATGATCCGGCGGTCCTGCCCTCCAATGGGGATCGCTGTCAGACTTTTTATGGCAAACCGGTCCATGATCTCCTTTAAGCCCCCATCCAAGGTACCCTCATCCTGGACAGACACCGTATATCCCGTCTGACGGACCAGCATATCCGCCGCAAGGTCTTTGGCAAGAAGTCTCTTTGTCTTCCTCGCTTCCATATCCTCCTGCTTTTCCTGCCAGGCATAAAGCTTGCTGACCGAATCCCCCTCGATTGCAGCCAAAATCCCTCCCTTAGCCCCGGCCGTCCGGGCGATCAGTTCCAATGACAGAGTTATGCTCTCCGGCTGGCGGTAGGCGTCAAACAGGATCTGCTGCACATTGTACATATAATAAATGTGGCGCATCTCCGATTCTTTGAATCTGCTCTCCTTTTTGGTCCGCCAGAGGGTCCAGACAAAGTAAGTCAAAAACGCGGCGCTCTGGAGCAGCCCCAGCCGGAATAAAAGCGATTCAATGTACTGGGACATGTCAAGAATGACCTTCTTCGGAATAGACAAAAGCAAGGACCAGCCATTGATATCCATAGGTTCGCACAGGGCGTACATAATCTCCTCGGTCTCTTTTGCCGCGGCTGTCTCCTCTCTTTCCCGGGCATCCCCATGGCCGTCATGACTCTCATGACCGTAAAGATCAATAAGAGTATTGTCCATATTCTCCGAATCCACGATGGAAATGGAGATCTCCCTGCCAAACAAGCTGACCTCAAAATTCTTTGACAGGTAACTTAGCTCAATAACGCCGAAAAGCATCCCCCGGATCTCACCCTCATCCTTCCCCTCAATGGGAATGATGTAGTACAAGATCCTTTGGTCCGGGTCTTTGGCGCCCTCCCTGATATTGGAGAATAAAGGCGCCTGCCTCACCATATCGTCATAAGAGATCTCATCCGGGGATGTCAAAAAGGTCCCGCCTGACAGCATCACCTGATTATCGGAAAACAAGATCCCAAGCTGGGAAACAATCTTTTTATCCTCATAAATCCTCAAAAATTCCTGCGCATCCTCTGATCGAAGATCCTCTTCTTCCTCCAAAAGTTTTCCCAGCGTGTCTATGTCATCCTGGAAAAACGCGATGTAGTGGTTCATATCCTTTTTTATGTTCTCTGCCTCAAGATGCAGGATATAAAAACAGAAATTCTCGCAGTAACGCTTCAGCTGACCGGACACAATAAAAAAGCTGACCATCAAAAACAAAATAAGACTTGCCGTGATGGCTACGAT
This sequence comes from Clostridiaceae bacterium, assembly GCA_910575585.1. Taxonomy (GTDB): domain Bacteria; phylum Bacillota; class Clostridia; order Lachnospirales; family Lachnospiraceae; genus UBA3402. The sequence goes on along the minus strand of CAJTGF010000001.1, from coordinate 181,596 downwards.
ATTAAGTCTCTGACGGGATATATTTTTTAATCTGGCCAATTCCTTTAACTGATCTTTTTCGGGGACAGAATTCATAGACAGATACCTTCCTTAATCGGAGTAATCATATACATAATGCCGCATTTTACCGGCAAATCCATTATACGACAGAACCAGATAAAAGGAAAGCATTTTCCGTGTACCTTTTCCATTCATTAGACCCTTAAGAACGATTTCTTGCGCAAAATGGCAAAATAATGGAATTGCTGGATTGTTGAGTGAGCAATGGGCGGGGATTGTGGCGGAGCCCGGGAGGGAAGGCAGGCTGTGTGCCGTTCGGGTTCAGATATGCCGAACATTCCGCTTTGGGCTCATCGGAATGTTCGGCATATCTGAACCCGGACGGGACAGCTCTCCTCTGACTGGCCTCACGACAATCCCCGCCCATTGCTCACTCAACAATACAGCAACATAACGAATTTAAAGTTCCGGTTTATCCGGGTTAGGGGATTTAAATGACAATTTACACAACCGCCACATCCCCATGCTCCGCCTCGTTAACGCTCCTGGCAGCCGCCTCTCTTGCCGCCCCAGCCAGATACCCAAGCAGCTCCTCATACCCCTGCATTCCGCCGCAATCTTTCTCTTTGGCCTTCTAAAAATTCCTCCCGTTCCATCCCCAGTCAGGCACCGGATGATAGGTGACATACACCGACGAGCCAGGGATCCCCAGTTCTTCCTTCAAAATATCGCAGATCTTTGCGGTCATCCGATCATAATCCTCCGGCGAGGCGCTTCCGTAAAGGCTGACCGACACATAGGCCCCCTTTTCCAGCTTCTTTCCCGCCATCCACAGATCGTAATCGCTCTCAATGCCTACCATCAGATAATTCTCCGACTTGTGCAGCGTCCCGATGGCCTGACCAAGCTTTGCCTTGATCTCCTCCTTCTTCTCCTTGCTCACCGATACGGTGATCTTTGAATCAATAAATGGCATATTAAACTCCTCCTTATCTGGTCCTATCTTTCCCATAATCATTCTACCATCTCATGCCGTTTATGTAAACCCAAAACCAATACCGCCTCTAACTTCTCCCCCTTCCTCAACCTTTGGTTGAGGAAGCAAAACCTTACGATGTTTTACTTTATAAATATTCTATACTATGATAACTATATCTAAAAATAAATAAGGAAGGAGCCTGTTACAATGAAACTAAGAAAAAACGGGATCTCCCTTGTGCTGGCTTTGACTACGCTCCTGTCACTGACCGCCTGCAAAAACAACAAGGGGAATATTGAAACAGCGGAGCCATCAAAAACAGTAACAGAAACCCACAGTCCCTCTGAAAGCCCTGCCAAGGATCTGCTTTATACTGCCGGCGTCTATACCGCCCAGTCTCAAGGAATGAACGGACCGGTAACGGTGGAGGTCACTGTCAGCGAAACTTCCATCACAGACATCAAAATCGATGCCTCCGGTGAAACCCCCGACATCGGGGACAAAGCTGCCCAACCTATGGCTGCGAAGATCAAAGAAGCCCAGTCCGCCCAGGTTGACGCAGAAAGCGGAGCTACCATTACCTCCGATGCCATCAAGTCCGCCGTCCAAAAATGTCTCGATCAGGCCATGGGAAAAGAAACCGCAGTAACTGTAAGCTACACTCCCGGTACTTACAGCGCCACCGCCAAAGGATATAAAGGCCAGGTGACGGTGGAGACCGTGTTTGACGAGACTTCCATTACCGGCATAACGATAAAAGAGATAACCGATACCTACGGTCTGGCCTGGGGTCTTGACACATCGCCTGCCCAGGCACTGCCTGATCAGATCACAACCAGTCAGTCCCTGGCAGTAGACGCTGTCACCGGAGCCACGGTAACCAGTAAAGCCATCGTCTCTGCCGTGGCCCAGTGTGTCACCGACGCAGGGGGAGACCCGGAACTTCTAAAGAATCCTGTGACACAACCGTCAGTTCCTCAGGATGTGACCCTGGAAACCGACGTCGTGGTAGTAGGCGCAGGAGCCGCAGGTTTGTCTGCCGCCATCTCCGCTATGGAAAACGGCGCAAACGTGGTGATCCTGGAAAAACAGGGTATCACCGGCGGCGCCACAGCCCGCAGCGGCGGCAAGATCGTTGCAGCCGGTACCAAGTGGCAAAAAGCCCAGAATATCCATGATACGCCAGATATGATGATGGATTTCTTTGAGAGTGTCGGGGAAGGCATGTTAAATACAGAACTGCTTCAATATTACAGCGCCAATTCCGCAGATCTGATGTACTGGATGGAAGACCAGGGCGTCCAATTCCAGGACGTAGAACCTATCCACAGCTCCATTGAGACTTGGCGCGTCCACAATCCTGCCGGCGGCGGGGGACAGGTCTCCGGCGGCAGCGGAAACGGCGCGCAGATCACGGTTCCCATGACCCGGACCGCCGAAAAAGCAGGCGCTCAGTTCGTGTATAACTGCCGGGCTGACCAGCTGCTGGTGGATGATGACCATAGGGTAACCGGCGTTAAGGGTACAAGACCTGACGGCAGCACCGTCACGGTCAATGCCAAGTCGGTGATCCTCTGTACCGGAGGTTATGCCTCCAACCGGGAGATCATGACCCGCTATGACCAGTGCGCCAAAGACTATATGACTCTGGTTCCTGCCGGCAATGTAGGTGACGGACTAATGATGGCCACAGCCATAGGCGCAAAAGAAGAAGTAAGCCCTGCGGCCCAGGTGATCTATGTCAGCAAGACCTGCGGTCTGGGGATCAAAGAGGAAGCCGGTCTCATCGTAAACGCTCAAGGTAAACGGGTAGTCAACGAGTATACCTACCAGTATCATGTAGGTCAGGGGATCGCTCAAAGCGGAAGCGCCTACGCATATTACATTGCCTCTGCTGCCGACCCCAACAAAAGCGTCCAGTATGGCATGACCCTTGAAGACACGCCCCACGCCGCCACCGCAGCTGAACTGGCAGCGCAGCTGGATGTGGAACCTACCGCGCTCCAGGCCACTGTGGACCGCTACAATGAACTGTGCGCCAAGGGCAAAGACGACGACTTCGGCAAACCTGCCGACAAAATGGTGCCCCTGGAGGGTGAGCTTTATGCCTTCCGCCTGGATCCCTCCGTCACCGTGACCTACGGCGGTCTTGTGGTAGATAAGAACGCCTGTGTGCTGGACACAAAAGATCAGCCCATCCCTGGTCTGTACGCCGCCGGCGAAGTAGCCTTTACCGGATTGTGCGGGCGGGAGTATCCCAGCTGCGGCCTTGCTATCGGTACTGCAGCCTTCTTTGGCAAAGTTGCAGGCGAAACCGCGGCTTTGGCAAACTAATACATCGATGCATTAGCAAAATAAGGCAGCCATCGTCTCCATTGTTTTACAGACAACGGCTTTTCTGATATAATAAGGCCAAAGGAGGTGGTGTCCCTTGAATATCACCGCATTAGCCTGCTATTTGATAGTATGTGACACAAAAAATTTTACCCAGGCGGCCAAGAACTGCTATATTTCTCCCCAGGGAGTAAGTAAAACCATAAAAAAACTGGAACAAGAACTGGGATGCCAGCTGTTTTACCGCACCCGCCAGGGTCTGGAATTGACAGAAAGCGGCGCTGCCCTGCAGATCCGAGCCCAAAACATCGTGGAGGAGGCCAGTCTCCTCCGCGAAGATTTGGCGCAAATAGCAGGCCGGCATCACAAAATTGGCCTGGGGATCGCTATGGGTACCCTTCAGGTCATGGGAAGATCCTTTATCGAACAGATCCAGGAACTTCTTGTGATCGAAGGGCTCACCAGCGTGGATTCTATGGACTTGATGTGTGAAAGCGAGGTGGCGGCGCAGCGATACGAACTGGCTATCACAGCCGGACCGGTAAACCGGGAGCAGTTTGACGCTGCCATACTCCGCAAGGGGTATCTGTGTGCTTTCGTTCACGAATCCCACCCATTCTATACTCGAGAGTTTCTTGGGTTTGATGATCTTAGGGGAGAAAAGCTGATCACGACAAACTCCAATTACCGCACATACCATCAGTTAAATGCTGCCTGCCGCGCCTGGGGCTTTGAACCGGACATCATCGCCACAACCATTACCATAAGGGATACCTGCCGGGCAAAACCTTACCGGGAATTTGTGGGGATCAGCAGTTATTTGATCCTTGGAAAAACACACTACCAGGGATTTCGCTCCATCCCCATTATAGATAAGCGCTATGGATGGAATCTGGAACTTATTTCCAAAAAGGGAAACAAACGATCGGCAAGCGTACAGCGGATCTACAAAAAAATACTGGAACTGGCCGGGCAATAACCTAAAAAAGGCTGTTATGAAACATGATATCCCACAACAGCCTTCTTTTCATATTTCTTCTTCCTAACTCTCCGCTACCTCATCTGAAACGTAGCGCATTCCGTATGGCTGGCGTCTGACGCCCCGTCCCCGGCAATCCCGATGTGTTCCGCCTCACAGTGGCGGTTCTTATTATACACACAGTTCACGGCCTCACAGTCAACCTCCAGACGGCTCTCAGGCGTCTTAAACAAGTTGTGGAACGCTCCGTCCCTGTTCTCGTCAAAGCTTCCGCAGCAAGTATCGCAGCAGTCCTTCGCCTTGGTGCCGTCCACAATGATCGCCTGTTTGCAGCAGTGATTATCACAATTATGGAGACAGTTTGTTACATTACAATCCAGTTTTGTCATGATCGTTTTCCTCCTGAACCTATATTTGATCTACAACCATAGCGTACCCTGGATCGCCAAAATTATTTCAGTAAAAATATGTTTATTTTTTTCTGTACTTTTTCTCGATATACAGCGTATACACTGCCATGCTCCCAACTGCCTCCACCATCACTCCAATGCAGGACAGCAAGATCCACAACCCGTTCCCCAAAAGCAGAGGGATCCCAAGGACTATCAGCACGGCGCCGTATACGCACCACAATTTTCCCATGGCCCTGTTATACGCCTTAACATCCCCTATAGGAACAGTCCTTGCATTGGCCCAGAACCCTGTGGCTTTCTTGGCTTTCACACAGCGCAGCCCGTTTCCCACAAACAAAAGCCCCACTGCCGTCCAAATAACAAAACCTATGATCCCTTCAACATTCATCGCGATCCTCCTGTCAGCCCAAAGGCGTCAATATCCAAACTCCCCATCCAGAGACTCATCCTCCTCAATCCACTGCGCCACCCTGACCACCCGGTAATTCTGGGCGTCATCCCGAATATACACCGTCTCGATCCCCGCATTGATGATCATCCGCTTGCACATGGAACAGCTGCAGGAATTGGCGATATACTCCCCTGTCCCCACTTCCCTTCCCGCCAGGTACAAAGCGCTTCCGATCATCCGCTCCCGCTCCGCGCTGATGATGGCGTTGGCCTCCGCGTGGACGCTGCGGCACAGTTCATACCGCTCCCCCCTGGGGATATTCATCTTCTGACGGACGCACACCCCCAGATCCGAGCAGTTCTTTCTCCCTCTGGGAGCCCCCACATAACCTGTGGATATCACCTCGTCATTCTTCACGATCACCGCGCCGTAAAGTCTGCGCAGGCAAGTCCCCCTCTTTGCCACCACATCCGCCAGATCCAGATAGTAATTGATCTTGTCCCTTCTCTCCATAGTCCTCCACCTCTGCTTCTGTGTTCAAATGTCCATTGCCCTTACTCCCCATCCTCCAGCTTCAGCCCCGCCAGCGCCTTGGCAAAAGCATTGTTAAGAGGCTCCTTTGCCTCCTTTTTCTGCTGTTCCAGATACCGGTTCACATCCCTTTTGGTGACCCCGGCCCCTTCCTTCTTTCTCCGCTCCACAAAAGAATTAAGCTTCTCCTTGTACCCGCATCTGCACACAAAGATCTGCCCGTCCCCCTTGCCCCGCAGCTCCATCTTCTTGTGGCAGTTGGGACACCGGGCATTGGATGTTCTGGAAATCGTCTCCCGGTATCCGCACTCCCGGTCCTGACACACCAGCATCTCGCTGTTCTTGCCCTTTACAAGCAGCAAACGCCTGCCGCACCGGGGACACTTGCGGCTGGTCAGATTGTCATGGTGAAAACTGCCCTGCCCGCTCTTTATCTCTTCGATCAAATCCCGGGAATATCTTCGGATCTCCCCCATGAACACATCCCTCTTCAAACTTCCTCCGGCGATCCTTGACAGCTTCATCTCCCAGTCCGCCGTCATCTCCGGCTTCTTGAGATCCTCCGGCGCCAGCGCAAGGAGCTGTCTGGCCTTGGATGTAAGGAAAATCTCCTTTCCCCTTTTTTCCAGCAAAAATGAGGAGAACAGCTTCTCAATAATATCCGCCCTTGTAGCCACGGTCCCAAGCCCTCCGGTCTGCTCCAGGGTCTTTGCCATGGCCTTATTTCCCGATTCCATGTACGCCGCCGGATTCTCCATGGCCGATAACAGGGCGCTCTCTGTAAAATGGGACGGCGGCTTTGTCTTTCCCTCGGTCATAGAAAATAAAAGGCCCTTGACCGCGTCCCCCTCATGGACCTTAGGCAGGCTCTGGCCGGCGTTTCCCATGCCTCCGGCCTCCTTAGGTCCGTTGTTCTGGTTCTCCGGCCCATCGTCATCAAAATCTCCGGCCCCTTCCCCCTCGTAGACCGCTTTCCATCCCATATTCTTTGTCACGTTTCCACTGGCCGTAAACGTCTCCTGACCCACGGTAATGGTCAGGCTGGTCTGCTCATACTCATAGGGCGGATACAACACCGCCAGAAACCGCCGTACCACCAGATCATAAATCCTCCGCTCATCCACCGTCATATGGTCCAGCTGCACAAACTGCTCCGTGGGGATAATGGCGTGGTGATCCCCCACCTTTTTGTCATCCACAAAAGCCGGAGCCTGGGGCAGAGGCCGATGCGCCAGCTGCCCGCCAAGAACCCGGTACGGCCCTGTGGAACAGGCTTTCAGCCGCTCCTTCAAGGTGGGGACGATATCCGAAGTCAGATACCTGGAATCCGTTCTGGGATAGGTCAGCACCTTATGATTCTCATAAAGCCGCTGCATAATGTTTAACGTCTCCTTGGCCGAATAGTCAAACCGCTTGTTTGCGTCTCTCTGCAGCTCTGTCAAATCATATAAAAGGGGCGCCACGGTCTTTTTCGGGATCCTTTTCACCTGGGTCACCTGCCCGTCCTTCCCCTTGACCTTTGACAGGATCTCCTCTGCCCTGGCTCTGTCAAAGGTGGAAAAGCTTTTGGACTTTTTATCCTGCCACGCCAACGTCATCCCCAAAGCCTTTGCCTGGATCCCATAGTAAGGCTTTGGCACGAAATTTTTGATCTGTTCCTCCCGTTTTGCGATCATGGCCAATGTAGGCGTCTGGACCCTTCCTAAGGAAAGCTGGGCATTATACTTGCAGGTCAAAGCCCTTGTGGCGTTGATGCCCACCAGCCAGTCCGCCTCCGCCCGGCACATGGCCGCGTCATACAGCGGCTCGTACTCCTTCCCGTCCTTTAACCTGCCAAATCCCTCCCATATGGCCTTGTCTGTCACCGACGAGATCCACAGCCTCTTTACCGGCTTTTGGCTGTTTGCCTTCTTTAAGATCAGCCTTGCCACCAGCTCGCCCTCCCGTCCCGCGTCCGTGGCGATGATGATCTGATCCACATCCTTTCTGTGGATCTGGGCCTTTACGGCCTGATACTGCTTAGATGTCTGCTTAATGACCTCCAGACGGAAATGGTCCGGCATCATGGGCAGATGCTCCATCTTCCACTCCTTGTACTTCCTGTCATAGTCCTCCGGGTCCGCAAGGGTCACCAGATGGCCCAGACCCCAGGTGACCACATACCGGTCCCCCTCTATGAAGCCGTTCCCCTGTTTCTTACATTTAAGAACCCGGGCAATATCCCGGGCAACCGACGGTTTCTCCGCAATCACCAGTGATTTCATCGATCCTCTGACTCCTTTTTCTGTTCCACAGATCCCTCTGCCGTTTCCCATTCTTCCTGCCCGCCCAAAGGACAATTTTTCGCTCCAAAAGGCACCAGCTCCAGCCGCTTAAAGATCGCCCACAGATACGGCGCCCCAAACACATTCAGCTTCTTAGGCCCTGTCATCTCCCTTGGCCGCTCCAAAACCCTGTTCCATGCCGCCTCAAAGGTGCTTCTGGTTATGGACTTGGTCCTGCGGCTGATAAACAGTTCCCCGCCCTTCATCGTGTAGGTAAACGGCAGCCCCTTGGCTGTCAGGATCTCCTCCTGCTGATGCTGCCTTATCATCTCCCAAACCTGATCACATGTAAATCCTTTTGAGGTATCGGAACCCATCTGCGTATCCTCCTTTGTTTTTCGCCGGCTGAAAAACCCTGCTCCTTCTTTTGACATCCATTCTACCATGATTTGCCTATATTAAAAAGCCCTGATATTTCATTTGCTCCCAAAAACATGAAATATCAGAGCTTTCCATCGAAAAAAGCAGGCCGCGCATCCCCGATGGCGATCCATCACCTCCCGGCTGCAGGCTCACCGGCTCTCAAGTCCATAGGTGATGGCTCCGTAAGCGTCCAATACCCCTCCTGTAACCGTCTTTCCCTCCATGCCATGTACCGGCCTGGCAGAGTCCAGGATGGCCTTCTTTACGCCCATAAGATCCAGGTCCGTACGGCAGCTGTAAACAAGGGCCGCCGTTCCCGTGACCATAGGGGCTGCCATGGAGGTTCCCGACATGTAGGCGTAACCCTTGCCGGGGACAGGCCCCAGAACAGCGATCCCCGGAGCCGCCAGATCCACGCTGACGCCGCCGTAATTGGAGCTGGCATCCATGGAGCCGTCAAACAGCAGGCTTCCCACCGTGATAATATTGTCGGAAGGGAAGGCGGCCGGATAGATCGGGCTGTCGTCTATGCTGTATCCCTGGCCCGCTCCATCCCCGTTTCCTGCGGAGACCACAAACAGCATGGGAGAATCGGCTATAAGCGCCTCCAGCTTTTCATCCCTGGTGACTGTCCCCATGCTCAGATTGCAGATGACGGCTCCGTTGTCCTGGGCATACGCAATGGCTTTTCGCACGCCGGAGGACACGCCTTTTCCGCTGCCGGCATCCAGAACTTTTAAGACCATCAGCTTTACATACCCGCTGTCCCCGATCCCTTTCGTCCCCTGCCCGTCCCAGGCCGCCGCAATGGTTCCGCTGCCGTGGGTGCCGTGTTCCTCTCCCGGACCCGGAGCCACGCAGTTATTGTCTCCGCAGAAATTCCATCCGTTGATATCGTCGATATAACCGTTGTTATCGTTGTCAATGCCGTCCCCCGGTATCTCATCCTCATTAAACCATGCGGCCCCCGCAAGCTCCGGGTGATCCAGATCCACCCCCGTATCAATGACTGCCACGATCACCGGCCGCCTGTCCGGCGTCCGCTCATAAAAATCCCAGGCCGCCTCGGCCCCAATATCCGCTCCCGCAGCGCTCTGCACCGGCTGGCATACCCCGGACAGATCAGAGGATTGGCTCTGGACCGGATCCCCGGTCCAAGCGGCTTTTGGCCATCCGGAAAAGTCCCCTCTGTTTTTCAATCCCCACTGGTATCCATAGTAGGAAGCGCCGCTTACAAAAGGCAGACGGGCGCTGTCCCAGGAATGGCCTTCATACCTGTCTCCTGCCTCTTTACCGCCCCCTGCCGAAGATCCTGCAAAAAACATCCATAAAGCCCCAAGAAGACACCATGCTCTCCTCATAGAGTCATCCTCCTTCCAGCCTGCCAAGCTTCCGGGGATCTGTCTGTCCCCGGACCGGATCGAATTATTGATGCCGCCTATTGGGCGGCGGGACTTTCAAGGTACAGAGCCCGCTATCCACGCCTTCTCCATGGCTGCGGCCTTAACAGACCGGCCGGGAAGCCTTTACGCCAATCCACACCATAACGCTCCTTGGATGGATGGCAAAGGTATTGCCCGAAAGCACGCTGCCGATGCCTTCCACTCTTCCCTCCCATGTATCTGCCGTCAGTTCCCACTGTATATTCCCCGGCAGTTCCGGCAAGAGTACGGTAACCTCCTCCCAGTAACTGTTGGAAGCCACATACACGATCTCCGGCTCCCTGCCTTCCTCCTGTCCGGCAAACATCACTCCCACATACCGCTCATGGTCAGCAAACTGGCCGCGCCACGGCTTCTCCCCGTGAAAGCTGATATCCGGGAACCCGCAGGCGCCGTTGCTGATATTCTTCCTTAAGATCCTGTGCTCCTTGCGGAATCGGATCATATATTGGAAAAAGCGGAACATGTCCCTGTTTTTCTCCAGCATATTCCAGTCCAGCCAGGAGGTGATGTTATCCTGGCAGTAGGCGTTGTTGTTGCCGAACTGGGTGTTGCAGAACTCATCTCCCGCCAGGAACATGGGGATCCCTCTGCTGCACATCAGAAGGCAGAAGGCGTTCCTCATCATCCGCCGCCTTAGGCGGTTAACCCCGGCGTCCTCCGTCTCGCCCTCCGCGCCGCAGTTCCAGCTGCAGTTATCCCCGGCCCCGTCCGTGTTGTTCCACCCGTTCTTTTCGTTGTGCTTTTCGTTGTAGGAGTAGAGATCGTATAGCGTAAAGCCGTCATGGCAAGTGATAAAGTTGACGGAAGCGTTCTGTCTGGCGCTGACTTCATAGATGTCCCTGGAACCGGCTATGCGCAGAGCCGCGGCCTGAGCCATGCCTCCGTCGCCTTTTAAGTAGCGGCGCATATCATCCCGGTATCTGCCGTTCCACTCCGCCCACCGGTTCCAGGACGGGAACGTGCCTACCTGGTAAAGCCCCACTGCGTCCCAGGCTTCCGCGATCAGCTTCACATCCCCAAGGATAGGGTCAAAGGCCAGGGACTGGAGAAGGGGCGGCTTGTTCATAGGCGTCCCGTCCTCATTGCGGCCCATGATGGAGGCAAGGTCAAAACGGAAACCGTTGATCCGGTAAGTGGTGACCCAGTACCGCAGGCAGTTAAGGATCATCTGATGCACGATGGGATGGTTGCAGTTTAAAGAGTTGCCGCATCCGCTGAAATTGTAGTAATCCCCCTCCGGGGTCAGCAGATAGTAGATATTATTGTCAAAACCTTTAAAGGAGAAAAACGGCCCGTTTTTGTCCCCCTCCGCCGTGTGGTTAAACACTACGTCCAGGTAGACTTCAATCCCGTGCTGATTGAAGACCTGGATCAGGTTCTTAAGTTCATTGCCCTCCCGGTTATACTCTGTGCTGGCTGTGTAGCTGGTGTTGGGGGCGAAAAAGCTGACCGTGTTGTAGCCCCAGTAATTGTACAGTTTCTTGCCGTCCACCACCCGGTAATCCTGCATCTCGTCAAACTCGAAAATAGGCATCAGTTCCACAACGTTGACCCCCAGCTCCAGCAGGTAGGGCAGCTTCTCCATAAGCCCTTCAAAGGTGCCTGGATACAGCACCCCGGACGACGGGTCCTTGGTGAATCCCCGCACATGGAGTTCATAGATGATCAGATCCTCCATAGGCAGCAGCGGCTGCTTGGAGGTGCCCCAGTCGAAATCGTCCTTCACCACCCTGGCCTTATACTGATGGTCAAGAGCCGACAGATCCCCCCACTGGCTCTGACCTGTAACCGCCTTAGCGTAAGGATCCAGAAGATACTTGGTCTTGTCAAAGATCAGCCCTTTCTTAGGGTCATAGGGGCCGTCCACCCGGTATGCGTACTCAAACTCCTCGATATTCAGTTTAAACACGATCATGGAATACACGTTGCCGATGCGGTAGTGGTGGGGAAACGGCAGGACCGCAAAAGGCTCCTTCTCCTGGCGGTGGAACAACAGCAGTTCTATGGATGTGGCGTTATGGGAGTACACCGTAAAATTCACTCCCCCCGGAATAGCCGTGGCGCCGTTGACCTCGTAAAATCCGGGCCGCACATCAAAGCCGTCGATATGATCCATAGGGACCAGATGGATGGTGCGGGGAAGGCTTATCTTTTCCACCGCGCCCCCTCCGGTCTCCTCCTTCAAATCCTTTCTGTCTGTTACTGCAGTTATTGTCTCTGCCCCTGCTTTTTCATACATATTATACGCCTCCTTACAAAAACTTATGGTTTTCATTATATGCTAAATTAACGATTTATACAAGACAAAAGGATATATATTCTGATAATTTATGGAGAGACGCCGCGCCGTTGGGATTCCTCCAAACGGTTTTCCCCCTGCCCATGGGAATCACCGCCTGATATGTTCTATTATAGAACATTTGTTCGAAATGTCAAGTGTTTTTCCTCTCCCCGGGAACCTGTCTCTGTCCTACTGTGTAACAGTTCAGATAACCCTTGCCCCCTTCGGTTGCGTTCACAGGTACCATATGAACGTAACCGCGTATGCCCATTTAAAATCGCCTGCGGCGACGGGGCATATGCTTGCCCCCGCAACGGCACCGGCCCATGGCTAATCAGCGGAGTGATCAGCCATGGTGTACACAGTAACGTCCTTCTATCTTCTAAATCCATCCGGAAACGTCAAAAGTGTAAGGCTTTGCCCTCCTTGGCAAGCCTTACACTTTATGATCAGGTCATCACATCCCCTTTAATTTAAACTGATTCACCAGTTCATGGAGACGTTTCGACTGTTTTGACAGCTCCTCGCTGGTAAGGGCGCTTTCCTCCGCAGTGGCAGTGTTGCTCCTGACCACTCCCTCGATCAGGTCCACGCTCCTGACCACCTCCTGAAGGACCATCTTCTGGTTCTGGGAGGCGCTGCTTATCTTACGCACGGAACCTGTGATCTCCTTTGCGCCTTCTACCACGGCAGACAGGGAACTTGCCGTCTCCCCGGCGATCTGAACCCCGTTTTCCACTGCCGCCAGGGAACGCCCGATCAATTCCGCCGTCTGATTCACCGAATCAGAACTCTTTACCGCCAGATTACGGATCTGATTGGCCACAACGGCAAATCCTTTCCCGGCCTCCCCGGCCCTGGCAGCCTCTATGGAGGCGTTAAGGGACAGAAGGTTGGTCTCGTCGGCAATATCCTCAATGGCTTTGATGATCTTCTCGATCCCTGCGGAAGCCTCCTGGATCTCGGACATGGCCTTAATCAGCTTATCCATATCCTCACTGCCCTGCTCGATCCGCTCACTGACCTTGGCCGCGTTGCGGCTCATCTTCTCGGCGTCATCGGCATTGGCCGTAATGTCCTTGGACAGATTCTCGATGGAGGATGCCAATTCCTCAATGGCGTCGGCCTGTTCCCTGGCTCCCTGGGACAAAGCCTGGGCGCCGCTGGAAACGCTTATGGAATCCGAAGACACCTCATCGGCAGACAGCTTGATCTGCCGCAGGGTGTTGTTTAAGGAAGCCGTGATCTTTTCGATGGACTTCTGGATGGGAATAAAATCGCCGATATAACTGTGCCGTATGGCCACATCCATGTCATTGGACGCCATCTGGGACAGCTGCCGGGAGATGTCGTCCACATAGTTGACCATGGTGGCGCTGATATGGTTCAGGGCCTTTGCCATGCGCCCCAGCTCGTCATTGGTATCCACAGCGATGTTGATCTCCAGATCTCCCGCCTCCAGCTTGGACGCGCCGTCCAGAATCTCCTGCACCGGGGCCAGATGTTTCTTTATGATCTGATAGATCGTGCAGAGCAGAACAATGCCAAAGAAGATAACGGCAATCATCAGCTTTGCCACATCGGTCAGCAGCGCCTTGTCAAACTCCCCTCGGTTAATGGCGATCCGCAGACTCCATTTATTTCCGCTGGCCAGCTTCATAGGCACTGTAACAGCGATTCCCTTTTTGCCTGTGGAATAATTGATGGTGCTGCCGTTCATCACAGACACACTATTTACATTAGGGCCTCCCTCCATGGAATTAAGTCTCTCCACGTCCTCCGCCATCTGGTCATAACCGGCCTCTTTGGCAGTCTTTCCCACCAAAGAACCATTGTCGGTATCAAGCAGTATGGTGTTGTCCTCGGAAAGCAGCACCATATGGATCGTCTCATAGCCAATGCGCGCGTACTGCTGGGTCTGCATGTCAGCCAGGGCCACGTCGCACCCCGCCACTCCCAGAAACTCCCCGTCAGCGTCATACATCGGGGCAATGATACTGATCATCATGATGTCTTTGCCCTTAAGCTGATACACATAAGGCTCCATCACATACGCCTGGCCGGAGGATTTTATGTATTTGTAGTACTCCTTGTCAAAGTTGTCAAAGGCGTCCTCATGCTTTTCATATTCCACCTCGGTGCCGTCCTCGTTAAAGTAGGCAATGGCTTCATAGGCGATATCCCGCTTATGCACGCTGTAAGGTTCCCCGTTGGCGTCGGCTATGGCATTCTGCTCAAAGTAGGCAAAGACTGTGGTAAAATTCTCATCGCCCAGCAGAAATCCCTTCAGCGCGTTGTCTATGGCATCTCTCTGCTCCGACGGCGGAAGCGCCGATATATTCCGCAGCGAATTGGCAAATCCCAGAGCCTGGCCGTAGGAATTTTCAATCTGGTTGCGGATCAAAAAGACGTTCTCATAGGCCAGGGTCTGCATCTTATCCTTGGTCACGCTCTCTAAAGATACCATGGAGATAAGACCTGACACGGAAACGATCAAAAAAAACATGACCGCCACAAGAACGATCAATTTAGAAATAATCCTTTTGCTGAGACTCCCCACAGACGGATTCCCAGCCCTTTTCTCTTCTCCGAACATAAAAAAACCTCCTGCTAAATTATAATAATCAAAGTAAGAGATAGATATGTAGAATTTTACGGTATTTTCTGGGAAAAGTCAATGACAAAAATGCGTTAAAATTTGTTAAATCCGGTTAACAAATCGTTAATATTTTATCATTCCTCCATCTGTAGTTCGAATACGCCAAAGCTTTTATTTCGGCATATTGCTGTATTGTTGAGTGAGCAGTGGGCGGGGATTGTCGCGGAGCCCGGGAGGGAAGGGAGGCTGTGTGCCGTTCGGGTTCAGATATGCCAGACATTCCGATGAGCCCAAAGCGGAAATCAGTCGGGTATCATCCCTCCTGCTTTCCTGGTCTCATCTCCATGGCATATATTCACCCGCCCGGCACACAGCCTCCCTTCCCTCCCGGGCAAAAGCAGAATTCGCTGGCCGGGATTTGCTCACTTAAGGTGGTTTCGATAGAGAACGCCGTTTCGACTCTGTAGTGAAAAAATAACTGCTTTGTTTGCAGCGATATGCTGTGCATAATATTTATGGGAACGAATCCTACTTCTCTATTTTTGGTGCGAGTCAATGACTGTCTTGACTGCCATATTTTTAATTGCCCATATAAAACAAGCGTTTATTGGCGTATACCCAAAGGGCATGCCAGAATGGAGATTTCTTCGGAGTGGAACACGATCTGTCAAGGTATCCATACATAAAAATCCGAACATACCACTTTGCGGAACAACGGAATCCTCAACAATATACTTGAGGCCATAAAAAACAGCTATTTTTCCGCCGCAAAGTTGAAGCAGCGTCCCCTACCGAAACTACCTTAAGTGAGCAAACCTTAGCCAGCGAATTCTGGTTTTGCCAGGCAGAGGAGAGCTGTCCCGGCAGGGTGAATATATGCCATGGAGATGAGACCAGGAAAGCAGGAGGGCCTAACCCCGACTGATTTCCGCTTTGGGCTCATCGGAATGTTTGGCATATCTGAACCCGGACGGGACAGCTCTCCTCTGCCTGGCCTCACGACAATCCCCGCCCATTGCTCACTCAACAATCCAGCAATTTAATCATTTTAGGTATCGCTTTAGACCTTCCATCCAATCATGACACCTCATCAATCTCCGCCACTTCCGTCCCGTCATAAAACAGCTGCAAAATCTCCTTATAACCTTTCCCCATCTTCGCCATTGCCTGCGCTCCGTTCTGGCTCATGCCAACCCCATGGCCGTACCCGCCGCCATAGATAACAAACCCGCAGTCCTCCGTCCCCTCCTCCTTCTCTATGGCGATAAACGCGCTGGGAAGAGAATCCCACCCCGTAAGGACATTGCCGTTTTGCTGCCGGATCTCCATCTTTGCATTGCCCAGCACTGCCCGTATCTGTCCCTCGCCAACAATCTCCTTGCTCCCTGCCGTACCCTTTACAAGAAGCACCTTTCCGATCCCCCCAGTGGACCGCTCCTTCATAGTCAGATCCACAATATCCCCGATGCCCGTAACCTTTTTTTGCACCTGACTGGCTGTGGTCCGGGCTGTCCACCGGTACAGTCCGAACTGTGACTCATACCCTTCCGGACAGCTCTTTATGTACTGGGAAAACGCCTCCTCCCCGGTCAGATCCAGGACGCCGCCGCCCTCCTTCACCGCCACCCCTCGAAGATAGGGATACTCCTCCAGGCCGGCGCCCCAGATGGTGCCGTCTGTGGTGTGGCCGCAGGATGTGGAAAAATAATAGATCTCCGCCACCTGTCCGCCGTAGGTTATCAGCTTTCCGTAAGTTTCATCCACCGCCCCGTCAGTGCTGGGGCTGGTCTCCACATTGTTGTACACCTGGTACTTGGTGGAATCATCCACGTGAGCCCCGTAATTTTTGTACCCATTGGCCATGATCTGCCTCCAGGCATAAGTCCTGGCGCACACTGCCTGGGCTTTCAGTGCCTCCTTTTCATAGCTGGCAGGCATCTCGCTGGGAACCACCCGCTTCAAATACTCTTCTAAGTAAACCTCATTAACAAGCACGAGCCCCTCCGACTCCTGCTTGATCTCCATATGCCCCGGATACCGGGGCGTTTTGTCCCCTCTCGTGATGGTGGAGACCCCGATAGTCCCGCTCCCATCCACAGGCTTGATCATTACCCGCTCCCCTTTCAGGGCCTCATCCCCGGACCGGAAGGTGACGCTTTGGCCTGCCTGGTACGTCTTGGTCCCGTCCCCTGCCGACACCACAGCCGGGCCGGAAAACTCCAGCGTGATATGGTCATGAAAAATAGAACCAAAACCGGTGTCCATCAAAAGCACCCGGATAGTCTTGGCGTCAAAGGGCCTTAAAGCAAGACCGGCGCAGATCTTCCCATCAGCCACCACAAACTCCTGAACATCAGAACCCACCACCACGCCGGACAACCCCAGTCTGCGAAACTCCCCGTAAAGCCGATACAGGTTAAAATCCTCATCCACTGCCAGGCTGCCGTAACCTTCGATCTCGATCTCACCGTCTCTGATCTCCAGCACCTTTCCGCTGACCCGCTCACGTTTCAGCACCATTTTTTTCACCTGGCCGTTTGTCACGTAGATATCCGCAACCTGTGAGGCCATACTCTGGGGATCCTTTATCTTTGCTTTCACATCCAGAGTCCTTGGAAGGGAACCTACATAAGCCTTCAGCTCATGGTCCTTTGCCTCCATAATCCAGACATTTCGGTACACCACGGATTTTGACACCTTCTCTATAACCCTTAAGATCTCGCCGCCGCTTACCAGCACCCGGATCTCCTGGTCTTTTAAAGACCCAAGGCCCAGGCCCTCAAACCCCCGGTTGCCCAGGTTTGTGTAGGCCCTCCAGGCCACGCCGGACTCCACGTCCTCAAAGGTGCCGTAAACTACCAGTTTCTCCTCCCGCACCTTCTCCTCCTGCCATGTGTCAAGCTTTTTGCAGATAGATTCGTAGAGTTTCCACCACTCCTGGGTAGGATAGGGCCTGGTCCTGTTCTTTTTTGTCAGTCCCACCTGGTCTTTCAGCTCCTGGGATACCTGTCCCGCCAAAAAATCCGCTTCTTCGTAGGTTAAAAGCCCCTCCGCCGTCTCCTCTGTGGCAGGCGTCATCTCCTTATGGATCCATCCTCGCTCATACAGGGTATCCATATATTTCACATACCACTGGCCCTGGCTGGAGGCGGGAAATTCCGACTTTTTCCGGGATGCCAGCCTGCACTCCTCCACCGTGGCCGAAGAAAGAGCCGCCGCCTTATAAGCAGCGGCCCTGGTCACCCCGTCCCTGTCCGGTTCCGCAAGAAGTATAATGATCACCAGCACTGCTACGGTCAGCGGGATCCCCAGAAACCATCCTGTTATTTTCTTTTTCTTCATACACCTTTACCTGACAAATGTTTTCTTTTCCTCGTCAATATGTTTCAGGTCCCCGTAATCGTCCGTGACCGTGGACAATTCCCGTTTCTTTAGCTGCCGGTTGACCCACTCCGCCGTCAGCCGGTACAAAACCGCAAAAATAGGCACGCCGATGATCATGCCCACAGGCCCCATCAGTCCGCCGAACAGCAGGATGGAAAACAGCACCCAGAAACTGGAAAGTCCTGTGGAATTACCCAGGATCTTAGGTCCGATGATGTTGCCGTCCAGCTGCTGGATCGCCAAAATAGACAAAAGGAACCACAGGCATTTCTTAGGGTCCACCAAAAGAACCAGTATGGCGCTGGGCACCGCGCCGATAAAAGGCCCGAAAAAGGGAATGACGTTGGTCACGCCCACAATGACGCTGATCAGCACCGTGTACGGCATCTTAAGGACACTCAGCCACACAAAGGTGAGGATCCCGATAATAACGGAATCCCAGATCTTCCCGATGATGAACCCGCCGAAGACCCCGTGGATAAACCGCCACTTTTCCACCACCTCGTTGGCCACCGGCAGAGAAAACAGGCTGTATATAATCTTCTTTCCCTGGGCTGCCAGCGTCTCCTTCATGTTCAGCAGATACACCATAACGATGATGCCGATCAATACGTTCTTCACCAGATTGACAATGCCCATGATGCTGTTAAAGATACCGGTAATGACCTTCTCAATGTTGGGCAGGATATCTGTGGTGGTCTGCACCCAGGATACCAGCTTCTCCACCCCCTGGTTGTAAATGCTTAAGACCACAGGCTCAATGTTGGGAGCGTCCGCAAACAGCGTCTCGATCCACAGCGACACCTTGGCCGCATTGGCTGGGATGGAATTGACGATGCCCATAATACTCTCAATAAGCGGCTGGCTTAACTTCACTACCCCGAAAACCAATGCCCCCAAAAACGCGATACAGACCAGAGTGGCCATCCCCCTGGCCGCCCCGTGCTTTTTCCTCCCCCGCTTTAAATAGGGCGTAAGAAGCCTGTCGGTCCACCGGTATACCCGGTTGTACACCGGCGCCAGAAGGTAAGCCAAGATAGCCCCATAGATGATCGGCGCCAGGATCCGGTTAAGATTCTTCAGAGCCAGGCACACGGTCTTCCACCGGATAAAAATAAGAGCCGTGGCAATGCAGGTAACAATGACCAAGACCGCCGTAACGCCCCAGTAAATGTAGTCCCGAAATTTGTGTTCGTTCATCTGTAACCCTTTCTAACATCCCTGTTCTTAATGTATTCCCATGATTTTCTAAGACCTAGGTATAGATTACCACATTTTCGCAAAAAGATAAAGCAGCGATTGCTCGCTGCTTTCATCTTTTGTAATCCCAAAATGCCGGTTCTTACAATTTGACGCCTAGCCGTGCTAGGTGGGTGACCGCACTCCGGCTTCTGCCTTCCACTCGCAGGAGGCTTGACATCCACCGGAAAATATAGGAATCCCTTGTGTCATAATGTAGGTTCAAAGATACGTAAGATTATCGAACATTCCAGGAATTACAAATCCCGTCTTTTGATAGGGTTATTATACAATATGGCAGAGTATTTTTCAATCCTATATTTTTTACTTTTGAGGAAATCTATTACAAAATCAGTTACTGTTCACAAGTACCCTGTGAACGTAACCGCATATGCCCATTTAAAATCGCCTGCGGCGATGGGGCATATGCTTTGCCCCCGTAACAGTACCGGCCCATGGCTAATCGCTCCGCTGATTAGCCATGGTGTAAACAGTAACACAGAATCAAAACATCTCCACCCCGTCTTCCGTCACCCTGGCATAGATCAGCTTCTTGTCCCCAGGCTCCCCATCCCCTATGGTATAGGAATCCAGCAGTTTTTTGGAAGCCCCGTTAAGAAGCTCCTCTTTCGACGTGTACATGACGGCAATGACATCGCCCTTTTTCACCTGGTCGCCGTATTTTTTGCAAAGGCAGATCCCTGCGCTGTGATCGATATCATCTTCCTTCCTCTGCCGCCCCGCTCCCAGCATGGCCGAGGCGATGCCGCAGCCTGCCGTGTCGATGTGGGTAATGTGCCCCTCCCTGTCCGCTGTCACTTCCAGCCGGTAAGGGGCTTTGGGGAATCTGTCCGGTTCCAGTATGTAAGTCTCGTCCCCGCCCTGGGCCTTTACCATGGCAGCCAAGGTCTTTACTCCCCGTCCGTCCGTCATGGCTTCCCTTGCCATGGCGTAGCAGCTGTCCACATCCCCTTTTCCCGCCATGTAAAGCATATGGGTACATAATTGCAGGCACACCTCGGTCAGATCCCGGGGACCGCGACCCTTAAGGGTCTCAATAGCTTCCGCCACTTCAAGGGAATTGCCGATGGCAGAGCCCAAAGGCACATCCATGTCCGTGATCAGGGCACAGCACCGCCTTCCCGCTCCCGTCCCGATGGCAGTCATCTCCTTTGCCAGCTCAACGGAATCCTCAAGACTCTTCATAAACGCTCCGCTGCCTGTCTTCACATCCAGCACAATGCCGTCGCTTCCGGCGGCGATCTTCTTGCTCATGATGGACGAGGCGATAAGAGGAATGCTGTCAACCGTGGCCGTCACGTCCCGCAGGGCATACAGCTTCTTGTCCGCAGGGACCATGTTGCCCGACTGGCCGATGACCGCGATCCCCGTCTCATTGACGATGCCAAAAAACCGCTCCTGGCTGACGGCGGTGGTCAGTCCGGGAATAGACTCCAGCTTGTCTATGGTGCCGCCCGTATGCCCCAGCCCCCGTCCCGACATCTTGGCCACCTTCACCCCCAAAGACGCCGCCAGAGGACCGATGACAAGGGTGGTCTTGTCCCCCACCCCACCGGTACTGTGTTTGTCCACCTTGATCCCTTCGATCCCTGACAGATCCACCATGTCCCCGGAAGATGCCATCTCCAGCGTAAGCCCCAATGTCTCCTCCCGGTCCATGCCCTTAAAGTAAACGGCCATCAGCATGGCGGCCATCTGATAGTCAGGGATCTCCCCCCGGACAAAGCCCTGGACCATCTCATGGATCTCCTGCCTGGAAAGCTTTCCTCCGTGCTTCTTCCTCTCGATCAGATCGTACATCCGCACCGATCATCTCCCCCTTTCCCTCTCCTGCGCGTCTGCGCGTTTGGCAGACCGCGTTCTTGTTTCTCCAACGATCCTTTTCCTTTCCCCATATCTGCCGCCTTACTGAAGATCCTCCGGCCCAAATCCCATGGGAAGAAGCTGTTCCAGCGTAAATTCCCGGTACTCCTCCTGGGACTTGGCAAGGATCACTCGAAAGGTGGCCGGGTCGCAAAATTCCCGCATCACCTGTCTGCACACACCGCAGGGGGGACAGTAATCCGTCAGCATGCCGTCCTTTCCGCCGCAGATAACGATAGCCTCAAAATGGCGCTTTCCCTCATTGACCGCCCGGAAAAACGCGCTCCTCTCGGCGCAGACCGTAGGCGTGTAAGCCGCGTTCTCAATATTGATGCCTGTGTATATCGTGCCGTCGCCGCACAAAAGAGCGGCCGCCACATGAAAATGGGAGTAGGGAACATAAGCCCCCGGCAGCGCGTCAATAGCCGCCTGAATCAATGTTTGTCTCTCCATGGCTTTCCTCCGCTTTTGCCAGTTTCACGATCCTGCTGGTACCCAGACGCTGGGCACCCAACTCCAAAAATCTCTCGGCATCCTCGAAAGAGGAGATGCCTCCCGCTGCCTTTATCTTTACCTTTGGCCCCACGTGTTCCCGAAACAGCCGAATATCCTCAAAGGTGGCTCCTGCCGTGGAAAATCCCGTGGAAGTCTTAATATAGTCGGCCCCTGCCTCTGTCACCAGCTGGCACATGCGGATCTTCTCTTCCTGAGTCAGAAGGCACGTCTCGATGATCACCTTCAGCACATGGTCCCCGCACACGGCTTTGATGGTCCGGATCTCCTCCAGGACCCGGTCATAGCGCCGGTCCCGCAGATCCCCGATATTAATCACCATGTCGATCTCGTCGGCCCCGTTCTCCAAAGCGTCCTCCGTCTCAAAAACCTTGGCCGCCGTGGTACTGTAGCCGTTGGGGAAACCGATGACCGTACACACTTTCATCCTCTCCCCCACATACTCCTTCACCGCCTCCACATAAGAGGGCGGAATGCACACGGACGCCGTGTTGTACTTAATGGCGTCGTCGCAGATCTGCTGGATCTCGCTCCAAGTAGCCTGCTGGGTCAAAAGCGTGTGGTCCACCGCTTGAAAAATTTTATTCTTGTCCATGGTATCGATTCTCCTTTCCTTTTGCAGGCGATCACAAAAGCTGATACACCTGGTACTCCCGCTCAAACACATATCCCAGCTTCTCCGCCAGCTCCACGGACTGCTGATTGGCCGCGTCCCAGTTGGGAATCAGCTCTTTTTGAAGACACTCCAGCACAAAAGCCGAACTGCAGGCCAGCGCCAGCCCCTGTCTGCGGAAATCCTTTCTCGTATCCACCTGGATCTCCATCATACCCTCGCTGACTCCGTAGGCGGAACACCCTGCCACCAGCTTGTGGATCTTCATGGCCCCGTACCCGAATCCACAGGCCGAAAAATGCTTATAATCCTCAAAGTTGGAACACAGATCCCGGCTCCACTCCTCCTTCATAGCCAGATGATACAGCCTCTCGTCGATCCTGCGGATGCGGATGCCCTGGGGAACGGCCTTTACGTTGGCTTTCAGCCTGTCCCGGTCAAAATGGTGCTCATCCTTCTTTAAGGCATACCGGGTCACTCTGCGCAGCTGCCCGTCAAACTCCTGGAGGAGCCACTGCTCCCACATCTCATTCTCCGGATAGATAAACGCGCGGGCGGCTGACTGGTAAAGCTGGCTCTTTAGATCCAGAGCCCTTGGCCCCTTAGGCGGCAGTCCCAGAAGAAAGGCAAAATCACCTGACCCCACAAGACAGTAAGAACCGTCGTCAAGCCCCGGCACCCAGACCCTCCCCATGGTCCCCTCCACGGCGCCCCGCACCAGCACCTCCTGGTTTCCCTCACAGAGCGCCTGGATGCTCTGGCGTTTCTCTCTTCCCAGTTCAACCATCATAATGACACCTCCCCAATGTGAAGTAAATTCTTGCTGTTTTTGATTATACCATATTCTCGGAGGAAATACTATTTTTTTTGCTTCCAAAAACAGGGATTAAACACAAAGCAGGCTCGTACCGTCTGTCCGGTAGAGCCTGCCGCGTATCGTTACATGATTATTTTACGTTGAGAGCCGCCTGCTCCCCTGCCACCCGTCCGAAACATACGGACTGGGAGTAGCCGCCGGACTGCCATGTCACTTCGCCGGAAGCGTAAAGCCCTTCCACCGCACTGCCGTCCTCATACAGCACCTGGGCGTTCTCGTTGCAGGAGACGCCGCCTTTTGTCATATGGTTGGCTGCCTCGATGCGGACGCCGTAGTAAGGACCCTGGGCATCCAGCGGACGGGACGGAGCCTCCTTTAAAAGGGCGTCCTCCTTGCCCTCGGCGGCCGCGCCGTTAAACTCCTCCACTGCCGCCTTAAGACCTGCGGCGTCGATGCCCAATGCCTCTGCCAGGCTGATCCAGCGTCTCGCCCTGGGAATAGTATCCAAGGCCAACGTGCTTGCGGATCCGGTAGAAAGAATCGTACCCGGTCTTGTCGGTGATGGAGAATACCGCTCCGTCGGTCTGGGCCTGGATGGCATTGCCCAGCTCCAAACCGCCTGCGTTCTCGGAGATGAACCGGCTTCCTTCCTTATTAACAAGGATGCTTAGATCCGCTCCGCCGGTCAGATCCCTTCTGGGAACAATGATGTTGGGGAACAGCCTTACATTGTCCATGTGTTCCATCTTAAAGCCGTTCTCCTCAAATACCTTGACGAAATCGCCGGTAGTCCCCATCTGGTTGGAGGTATTGAACACCTCATAGCCGGGGGCGTACTCCTTTAACAGTTCCTTGCTGCTGCAGAAACCTCCCGTGGCGATAATGGTATGCTGAGCCTTGATGGCGTAGCTTTCCTTGGCGTTGTTCTCCACATTGACGCCGACGCAGCGGCCCTCTTCCATGATCAGGTCCACGCCCTTTGTGCCTGTGCGGATCTCAATGCCAAGGTCCTTTGCGCACTCCTCCATGCCGGCCTGGATCACTTCCCCGGCATACTGGTCTTCCTTGGCCATATGGTTCATGGCGCCGTAGTTGTAGTCCAGGTTCACGCCCATATCCCGCAGCCACGCGTCCAGAACGTTCTCCTGCTCTGCCCACACTTTCACCCGCTCCTCACTGTCTCCGGCTGTGGACTTTGCCTCTATAAAGTTCTCCACCTGATCCACGGTCCACTTCTCATTGCCCGCCTCTTTCTGGGCCTGGGAGTTGATCAGGTCGTAAAAGTTCATGTCAAATTTGCCGTTTCCGCTTAAGATATCCATCTTCTCGATGACGATCACGTTCAGATCCTTGTTGGTCTGCTTTGCCGTGATGGCGGCTGCCAGACCGGAGGGGCCTCCGCCCACTACCACGATGTCAGCGGTCACGTCATCCAGGGTCTTTGCCTCCTTTGCGGGGCCTGCGGTGGCCATGGTGATGTCCTCCACCTCAAGACCTGCCTGGGTCATGGCGTCGGCCACTGCCGCTTTGACGGCGTAGGAAGAAAACGTGGCGGCCGTCACGCTGTCAACCACCGGGGTATTGCTGTCCAGAATCCTTTGGCGGATAACGGGAAATGCCCTGTCCATGACCACGTTAGTCTCATGGTGCTCCCCCAGCTCCAGATCCGTGATGGTGTCCCCGTCGATGGTCACTTTCAGGTTCAGCTCTCCGCCGTAGCCGCTGCCCTTGGCATCGTATGTCACCGGTCCTTCTGCCTCCTTGGCTTCCTCCGTAGTCTCAGCGGCTGCCGTGGTGGTCTCTGCCGCCGTGGTGGTCTCCGGCGTTGTCGTGGTCTCGTTGGTCCCGGGACCGGAACAGGCTGCCAGACTGATGGCGGACGCCGATGCCATAAACACGTTCCATAACCTTGCCTTTCTCATAATGCTCCTCCATAAATGTTATTCAGTCCAGGTCCCTTTACCCGGCCTGTACTACACATTATATCGGACAATCCCTGTTTGTCAATATCCTGAAAATGTCTTTTCCCTCCGCCCTTTCTTTTCGTCATAATACACAACTTGCAAACCTTTGCATTGTATAAAACACAAAAACTGCTGCCTGCCCCAGATACGGCAAAACAACAGTTTTCCGGGACAAGTCCCACAGATCGGATCACTTTCCTCCCAGGTCCAGCTCCGCCATGACATACATGACGGCGCTTACCTGACGCCGCTTTTCCGGAGGCAGGCTGCTCCACCACTCCAGGGGAAACTCCTGGATGATGCCCGCCTCCGGCTTTCCCTCCAGCATGGCAAAAAACTCCGAAAGAGTCAGATTAAAAGCCCGGCAGATCTTTGACAGATTGTACAGGCTGATCGTGCTCCTTTTGTTAAATATGGTGGTAATGGTGGATTTGCTGACCCCGCTCAGCTTCGCCAGCTTGTATCTGGTATATCCACGCTGTCTCATCAGTTCCTCAATCTTTTTTAATACGCTTTCGTTATCCATAACCTCTCTCCACCTGAAAATCCTGATTCTATCTTATTGGATTTTACAGATGGAAGACAGATTTAAAATATCGGCCTAATATGGCTAATATTCGTCCTCTCTCCATGAGGCATGATCTTCGATCCAACTGCCTTTCCCGCTGTTTCGCACCCGCAGCTGCTGGGGAATGCTCTCCTCAAGCCTGGATACGTGGGAGATAATGCCCACCAGCCGTTTTCCCTTTGTCAGCCCGTTAAGCACCCACAGCGCCCTGTCAAGGACGTCGTCGTCCAGAGAACCAAACCCCTCGTCAATAAACAGAGCGTCCAGCTGCCTGCCCCCCGCATGGTTCTGAACCACATCGGATAATCCCAAAGCCAGGGATAAGGAAGCAAAAAATGACTCCCCTCCGGACAATGAGGAAGCCGGGCGGCGCTTTCCCGTGGTCATGTCCAGCACCGAGATCTCAAGGCCCGCCTTTGCGTTATCCCGCTTTACATTCCTCTCATGGATCAGTTCATACCGCCCTCCGCTCATGATATCCAACCGCCGGTTGGCCATCTCAAGGACTTCCCGGAACAGATAACCCATAACATACCGGTCAAAGCTTAGCCTTCCCCCCGCCGCGTTCCTGGTGCCTGCCGCCAGGTCAGCCAGATCCTCCAGCCTTCTCCACGCCGCTTCCGTGGTTTTCAGCATCGCGTTGGCTTCCCGGACATGCCCCCAGGTCTTTTTGTGATTGTCATGGATCGATCTGCTCCTGTCCAATTCCCCCTGAACCCTTTCCCGCTCCTGTTCCAGCTTTTTGATATCATCCTCCATCTGTGTGATATCCGCCTTTGAGAGATCTTTCGTCGCTTCTTTTAAATCTCTGACGCGGTTTCGGGTATTTTCCAGGTTATTTTTATATCTTCCAAGCTCCTCCTTCCTTGTCCCGATCCACTGCCCCATATCCTGCTTTTCCGCCCCTGGCGGGCAAAGAGCCCCATGGACTTCCTCCAGGCTTTCAAACCCCTGCTCCCGCGCTTCCTGGAGAAGAAGGCCCTTTTTCTTGTCCATCTCCTCCTCATATCCCGGCAGCTTCTCCAAACTGCCCTCCAGGGCGCCGGCCGTCACCTGACAGCGCCTGTCCGCCTCCTGAAACGCCTGCCGCGCTTCCCCCATGGTCTGGGCCAGGGCATCCCGTTTTGCCACCCACTCCATTTTCCGGCTTTCGGCGGTCTTTCTGTCCGGGTACGGCAGCGTCTTTCTAAGTTCCCGGACAGCGGCCTTTAAAGCGCTGCTTTTGACCGTGTGTTCCTGCCACGACTCCCTGTTTTTCCTTACGGCCTCCTCACAGGCTTGCAGCTCCTCCAGTCTTTTGGCCCTTTCCTCCTTAAAACCGGCCAAATCCCGGCTTTTGCAGGCGGCTCTGTCATAGTTTTTCTTTGCCTCCAGCTTTCTCGTTTCATAATCGCAGATGACCTTATCAAGAAAACCGCCGCTTACTGTCTCCCAGTCCGGGCACTCCTGCCCCATTTCTCTTAAGCACTCCAGCGCCGATGCCCTCATCCCTTTTAAGGTCGTCTCCGCCACTGCTGATCGGTTAGCCCGGTCTTCCCTGTCCTTGTCTTTTTTCTCAAAAGCCTCTTTGGCCCTGTCCACATCCTTTTGTTTCGGTATTTCCTGCTTAACCCTTGCCAAAGCCTGCCGCTGATGGCGGTACAATACCCTCTGGCACACCGGGCAGACTGCCTCTTCCTTCTCCTTAAGCTCCTGCTCCAGCCCCTTTGCCAGCAGCCCGGCCTGTCCTTCAATAAACGCCTGGTAGAGCCGGTGATAGGCGTGTTCCAGCTCTCCCGCCTCCTTTACCAGTACCCGAAGCTTCTCCTGCTCTTCTAAAAGCTGCTCCTGTTGGTGATGGATCTGTTCCATCCGGTCTTTCACCCCATTTGGGCCTGTGAGCCTGTCCAGATCCCTGCAGGCCTGATCCAGCGCCGCCTTAAGCCCCACAGTCTCCGCTTCAATGCCCTCCAGCGCCTTTATATTCCCATCCAAAACACCAAGGACCTGCTCCGCCCGGTCTTTCTCTTCCCGGGCCTTTTGCCCCATTATTTCGGCTTCCTCCGCTTTCTTGCTTTCCTCCTGTTGCTGGGTAAGCTTTTGCTGCAAGTCCCCGTACAAGGGAATGGCCTGTTCCATATTGGCAATGCGGATCTCTAGGTCCCGGATCACAGGCTCATCTTCTCTCCTGCGCCGATCAAACGCCTCCTCCTTTGCCTGCCTTTCCTCCTTAAGCTGCTGAAAGCTTTCCTGCAGCCCCCTGGTCTTGGCCAAAGCATCCTCATAAACCTTTTTTGCGTGCAAAAACAGCTGCTCTTTGGGCTTCACCCGGTAAAACGCCCGGTCCGCCCGGTCTGTCTCCTCCTTAAGCCGCTCCATCTCCTGCTTTTTCTCCCACAGTTCTTCAAGCTCTTTCTCTTTTCGGGCAAGCTCCTCCAG
Organism: Clostridiaceae bacterium; assembly: GCA_910575585.1. Lineage (GTDB taxonomy): Bacteria > Bacillota > Clostridia > Lachnospirales > Lachnospiraceae > UBA3402. The sequence continues at coordinate 153,557 of CAJTGF010000001.1, read as the reverse complement.
TTTTTTATTCTGCTCTCTGGCGCTGCCCAGCTGTTCCCGCAGCGTATTTTCACGGCTCTGCAGCGTTTTGATCCTGTCCTCCAGCTGCTGCCTTGTCTCTGCATCTTTCCGGATCAGCCCCTCTAAAGCCTCCTCCAGCCCGGAGTGTCCCGCCGTATACGCCTCCCGCTCCTCCTGGCTCATATCCAAAGGCCACAGAAACTCCTCCATGGCTTTGGCGATCCTGCCGGTGCCCTCCTGCCTGCGGCGGTTTTCCAGCTTGTCCCTGGCTTTATCAAACAGCTCCTGATAATAGACGTAAGCCGAATTGTCAAAAAGATCCCCTAAAATGACATTTTTTTCATCGCTGTCCGCGTCCAGGAATTTTTTAAATTCTCCCTGGGCCAGCATGACGATCTTGCGGAACTGCCTGGCATCCATGCCCAGAAGTTCCTGGATCCTGCCGGTCACTGCCCTGGGATTTTTAATGGGATCTTTTCCCTCTTCCCAGAACACCGCCTTCTGCTGGGCCTTTTCGTACTCCCCCGTATCCCTGGACTTCTGAAAATGAAGGGTCCGCTCCACCGTATGGGTCTTTCCCATATGGGCAAACGTCAGTTTCACCACCGTATCCTCAGATCGATCCGCGTAATCGCAGTGCATCATCTCAAACGTCCGGAATTTCTTATCCCCTTCCCCGCTGGCCTCCCCGTAGAGAGCCATCATGATGCCGTCAAAGATGGTGGTCTTCCCTGCCCCCGTATCTCCGGTAATGAGATAAAGATTATGGTCAAACCGACGAAAATCTATGGACGTCTCCCTGGCATAGGAGCCAAATGCCGTCATCTCCAGCAAAACCGGTCTCATTGTCCGCCCTCCTGTCTCAAAATAAACTCCAGCAAGTCATTTACGTCCCTCTCCATATTTTCCCGCCCGTTTTCCCACTGCTGCCTGCCGCCTGTCCGCTGGGCCGCAAACCGGAACAGCTCCAGATCCTTCTCTTCTGGCTCCTTTTGCCCTTTCCGCTCACGGTACAGATCCGCGAAATACTCCTCAATGGACTTTTCCTTTTGCGGGCCTGCGCTTACACCCTGGCCCCTGGTCCCTGTTTCCCGCAGATCCGATACCAGTTCCATAACCAGGCTGTCCCGCTTTCCCAACAGCTCCCGAAAAAACCGGGAGATCTCCGGCGTCACCCGTCTGTCCGTTATGACGATCCTTACGTATTCCTTTGTGGACCGGTTTGTTTCCTCCCTGCTTTTTATCTCCTCATAAGTCCCCCGGATCTCCCGCATGGGATGGAGGGGAGGGATTGCCACCGTCTCGATCGTAACCGGCGTGCCTTTCTCTCCCAGCTCCACAAGCAGCGGTCCCTTTTGGGGCTGCCTCGTCTCGTCAAAGTGATAGCACAGCGGGGTCCCTGCGTAACGCACCTGCCTGCGGCCCACATGGTAGGAAGCGTGGATATGGCCAAGGGCCACATAGTCGAACCCGTCAAACACCCGGTAGTCCATCTGTCCCACGCCCCCTGCCATGGACTCCGAGCCTCCTCGCCGGGCCTCTTTTCCCTGGGCAGTCACGTTTTGATGGGCCACCGCCACATTGCGCCTGGAAAAATCAATATTCTGGCTCTCTAAAAGCCTTCTCATGGCAGTCTCATAATCTCTTATGGATTCATCCTCAAACAGTTTTGCCGCCATTGCCGGAAATAAATAGGGGATAAGCCAGAACGTCACATCCCCTAAGCCGTCTTTCTCCGGGATGGTGACCCGGCAAATCTCTTTGTCTGCCACTCCTGCCATATAAATATTCCGCTTAGCCAGGATGCTGCCTCCAAAGGACAATTTCTGCCCGGAATCGTGGTTTCCCGCTATAATCAGCACAGGGATCTCCATGGACTCCAGCCGGGTCAGCATGCTGTCCAGCAACATGACAGCCTGGCCGGAAGGGGCGTTCCTGTCGTAAATATCACCGGATATCACCACGGCGTCCGGCTTTATCTCTTCCGTTTTTTCCAGAAACCGGTCCTTCCAATACTCCTGGTCCTTGTTGTCGATCAGCGAAACCCCGTATAAGGATTTGCCAAGATGCAGATCGGCCAAATGTAAAAATCTCACCTTCCCTGTTTCCTCCTTCGCTAAAAGACCGGCAGAGCCGGAATCTGCCAGTCTTTGATCAATTTCTTAAAAACCGCTTCTCCAGCACCGCAATGGCCTGGTACAGCGCTGTGGATAAAATACACAGCAGCGCGATAGACATTACCAGCATATCCATCTTAAACACCTGTGACGCATAGATGATCAGGTATCCCAGACCCGCCTTTGCCGACAAAAACTCTCCGATGATCACGCCCACCAGGCACAGTCCCACATTAACCTTCATGTTGCTGATAATCAGCGGGACCGACGACGGGATCAGCACTTTCATGAGAACGTCCTTTTTCGTCCCTCCCAGGGACTTGATCAGCCGGATCTTATCCGGGTCTGTCTGCGTAAAACCTGTATGCAGCGTCAAAATGGACCCAAACACCGCCACGGACACGGCCGCCACGATGATGGTCTGCATACGGTTTCCCATCCACACGATGAGCAGAGGCGCCAGCGCGGACTTCGGCAGGCTGTTGAGCATCACCAAATAGGGTTCCAGGATCTCCGAAAGGCTCCGACTCCCCCACAGGGCCACAGCCGCAGCCACTCCCACTGCCACCACGATACCAAAGCTTACAAGCGTCTCACAAAGCGTCACTCCGATATGACGGAAAATACTCCCGTCCCCTGCCATGTTCAAAAAACAGTCCCAAATCCTCGTAGGGGAACTGAAAATAAAAGAATCAATCATACGAAGTCTTGTACACAGCTCCCACAGCGCCAGCAAAAGCACCAGAAGCATTGCCCGGCAGATGCGCACCTGCCTTTTGTGCAGTTTCTCCTTGGCAAGAAATTCCTGTTGAGACATGGAAAGGTCACTCATCCACTTTCCCCCTTCCCTGATTAATGTACTCTCGGAGTCTCTTTGTGTCTGATTTTGTGAGATGATTTTCTGTCAGACGCGCATACATTTATGAGGCGTACGTGAAGCGTACATTGATTAAATTTAAGTGCATATGGCAGGAAATCAGCCACAAAGGCAGGCGCAGGAGAGATTCCGAGAGTACATATTACCTCCAGTTTCAAAAGGCATACCCCAAGGGTATACCTTATAGTATGTGGCGGCAGGGAAAGGGTGCTCTCCGGCAAAAAAACGCCCCGTTTCAGCCCTCCGTTTTCAGCGTCTTCCACAGCTCGTTAAAGTAAGCCGAAAATTCCGGCGCGTTCCTCCTGGCCAAAGGCCGGTCAAATTCCGGCGCAAAAGAGATCTCCATAACATGCCGCACCTTTGCCGGTCTGCTGCTTAACACCAGGACCCTGTCCGCCACGGAGATGGCCTCCGACAGATCGTGGGTAATGAGGATGGCCGTCTTTTTCTGGGTTCGTATAATGGTGCTGATGTCGTCGCAGACTTCCAGCCTGGTCTGGTAGTCCAGGGCAGAAAAAGGTTCATCCAGCAAAAGGATATCCGGCTTAAGGGCCAGGGTACGGATCAGAGCCGCCCTCTGACGCATCCCCCCGGACAGCTGCCCCGGCTTCGCGTCCTGAAACTGGGACAGCCCGTAGGTATCAAGCATCTTTCCAAGCTCCTCCCTGGCCTTATGGTCAAGCCGGTTCTGGATCTCCAGCCCCAAGGACACATTAGACAAGATACTCCGCCACTCAAACAAATGGTCCCTCTGCAGCATATACCCAATGACTGCCCCGCTGTCCTGCCTGGCCTTCCCGTCTATAAAAATACGCCCCTCCTCCGGCTCAATAAGCCCGCACAGCAAAGACAGCAGCGTGGATTTGCCGCACCCTGACGGACCTACGACGGCAAAAAACTCCCCGTCCCTTACGTCAAACGAGATATGGGAAAGGGCCTTTGTCTCCCCCTCCAGGGTGTGATAGGAATAGCACAGATCCTCTGCCTCCAGTTTTATCTCCATGGGATGCCTCCTTTTTGTTCCTGTTTTACAAAAAACATGCCATATATTCTATCATATGTGACCTGCTCCCATAAAGTGCCGCGCCATCTCCTGCCCTACATCACTTCAAACCGGGCGCCATACTCCTCATTCCCCTTTTCCTGCTTTATGCTCCTTCTCCGAAACGTAGTAAGGGACATGCCGCACAGCTCCGCCGCCCGCTTTCCCGAGATCTCCCCGGACATCCACCGGCTCCTTAACTGCTCAAAATTCTCCGGCAGCGGACTTTCCGGCCTTCCAAACCGGACTCCCCTCAGCTTTGCCGCCTCGATCCCCTCCCTCTGCCTTTCCCGAATGTTCTTCCGCTCATTTTCCACCACAAAAGACAGCACCTGCAAAACCACATCGCTTAAAAAAGTCCCCATCAGATCCTTGCCTCTCCGGGTGTCCAAAAGGGGCATGTCCAGCACCACGATATCCACCTTTTTCTCCTTGGTCAAATGCCTCCACTGTTCCAGGATTTCCCCGTAATTGCGCCCTAACCGGTCAATGCTCTTAATATACAGAAGGTCGTCCTCCTTCATCTTGCGCACCATCCGCTTGTACATGGGCCGCTCAAAATCCTTGCCAGACTGCTTGTCCACAAAAATATTTTCCTCCCGAAGCTTCATTCCGCTGAACGCCCGCAGCTGCCGGTCCTCCCTCTGCTCCTTTGTGCTGACCCGGGCATATCCGTACATGGTTCCCATCTTATCCTCCTTATCCTTTGCATGTACTTCCCAAAGATTCCCTCTTATCTTACCCTGTCCTGGATCAGGTGGCCATAAGTGGATAATATGCCCTTACATTTTTGGCAGATTTGCAGATTGGCAGATTTGCAGAAGATCCCTGCCGTACAAAAAACAGCGCCCAAGCCCTGCGGCAATACCGCGTGGCTTGGGTGCTTGTCCTATTTGTCCTTATGTTTCATCAGTTGTTGATCAGCTTGTCGCTCTCGTTGTTCCAGCTGTACAGCTTCCGGATCTCCTCGCCTACCTTCTCAGCCGGATGCTCCGCAGCCAGTTTTCTCATAGCCTGGAAGTGGACCTGACGTCCTGCCGGAGACATATCCAGCAAAAATTCCTTGGCAAACGTCCCGTCCTGGATGTCGGACAAGATCTTCTTCATGGCCTTCTTGGTCTCCTCTGTGATCAGCTTTGGTCCGGTTACATAGTCGCCGTACTCCGCCGTGTTGGAGATGGAGTAGCGCATGCCCGCAAATCCCGACTGGTAGATCAGATCCACAATAAGCTTCATCTCATGGATACACTCAAAATAAGCGTTCCTGGGATCGTATCCGGCCTCAACCAGAGTCTCAAAACCTGCCTGCATCAGCGCGCAGACGCCGCCGCACAGAACCGCCTGCTCGCCGAACAGATCCGTCTCCGTCTCCGTGCGGAAAGTAGTCTCCAAAACCCCTGCCCTTGCGCCGCCGATCGCCAGGGCGTAAGCCAGAGCGATATCCAGCGCCTTGCCTGTGGCATCCTGCTCAATGGCCACCAGACAGGGAACTCCCTTGCCCTCCCGGTACTCGGAGCGGACCGTATGACCCGGACCCTTGGGAGCGATCATGGTAACGTCCACATCCTTGGGCGGTTTGATGCAGCCGAAATGGATGTTGAACCCGTGAGCAAACATCAGCATATTGCCTGCCTCCAGATTGGGCTCGATATCGTTCTTGTACAGGTCCGCCTGCAGCTCATCATTGATCAGGATCATGATGATATCCGCCTTCCTGGCAGCCTCTGCCGCCGTGTATACCTGAAATCCCTGTGCCTCGGCCTTTGCCCAGGATTTGCTGCCCTCGTAAAGCCCGATGATCACATTGCATCCCGATTCCTTGGCGTTAAGCGCATGGGCGTGCCCCTGGCTGCCGTACCCGATGACCGCGATGGTCTTGCCCTCCAGCATCGATATGTTGCAGTCTTCTTGATAATAAATCCTTGCCATAATAACTTCTTCCTCCTGGATCTCCTGTTTTACTAAACTGAAAGGAACGTTCTGTTCCTGACTATGTTTAAAGGTACCCGGCAGGCGGGGATGTGCCTGCCGCCTTTGCCGATACCTTCAGCATACGTGAAAACCATGATAAAAACCAATAATGCTCCCATAGGCGGACAGAACGCTTACAAACAGCCTGTCCCTTAAAAAACTACGGGAGATAGCGCACGTCCTCCGCCCCGCGGGACAGCCCCGTAAGACCTGTCCTGGCCAGCTCCAGGATCTCGTAGTCCTCTAAAAGATTGATCAGCGCGTCCAGCTTGGACTGATCCCCGGTGAGCATGACCGTCAGGGATTCCTTCCCCACGTCCACGATGGTGGCCCGAAAGATATCGGATATGGCGCTGACCGCCTGCCTCTGGCTGGCGTTGGCCTTTACCTTTACCATAATAAGCTCCCGGTACACGGAGCGGCCCGGCTTTAATTCCTTGATGTCCCGGACATCCTCCAGTTTCCTAAGCTGCTTCTCGATCTGCTCCAGGATCTCCTGATCCCCTGTGGACACCACGGTCATGCGGGAATACCGCTCGTCCGCCGTGACGCCCACCGTAAGACTCTCAATATTATAACCTCTGCGGCTGAACAGCCCTGCCACCCGGCTCAAAACGCCGGCCGTGTTGTCCACCAGCAATGACAATACAATTCGATCCATAAAACGCCTGCTTTCCTCATGATATGTTTCCTCTAATCTTATCAACGGCAGACTGATTTGTCAACTATGTAAAAGGAATACGTATCATAAATTCAGGTTATCAGTTACGGTTATCATCAGCAGGTAGCTCCGCCTGTCAAATGCTTCTTTGCCCCGATGTTCTCCTGTTTTCTCGCCAGCAGATCATCGGCCAAAAGCTGCCTTTGGACATCCGCAAACCCGATCCTTGCCACCGTATCCGCAAACCGCTCTCCCGTGACGCCCTGCTCCCGGAACAAAAGGATGGCCTTCTCCACAATAGCCAGCACCTCATCCTTGTCCGTAAACACTTTGTCCAGATATCTCCCCTGAGCCACCTTCTTGCCCCAGCGGCCTCCGATGTACACCCGGTATCCTGCCGCCGACTCCTCCACCGCATGAAAAGGACACTTGCCCATGCATCGTCCGCAGTGATTGCACTGATCCCCGTCAATGGTGATCTTATGGTCCTTTAGAGCCGCCACCTTAATGGGGCAGCTTTCCTCCACCTGACAGACCTTACAATCTTTACACTTGTCAACATTGATCTGGGGTATTCTCTGCCCGATGATCCCCAGATCATTAAGATCCGGCTTCACACAGTTATTGGGACATCCTCCAACGGCGATCTTAAACTTGTGGGGAAGCTTTACCCCCGCGTACCCGTGGAAAAATCTTTCGTGGATCTCCTCCGACAGGCCGAACGTGTCAATGAGCCCGTACTGGCACGTCGTTCCCTTGCAGGATACCACCGGCCGCACTTTGGACCCGGTTCCCCCTGTCTCAAGCCCTTCTCCCAAAAGGAACTGCCGCAAAGGCTCAATATTCTCAAAAGGCACGCCCTGGATCTCCATGGTCAGCCGGGAAGTCATGGTCACCTGGCCGCTGCCGAACCGCTCCGCCGCCTCCGCAATGGCCCTGGCCTCGTCCGCCGTGATCTTGCCGTTTCTTGTGATGACCCTGCCGTTAAACTTATGGGCCGTCCGCTTATCCTTCAAAAATCCCAGAGCCTTCACCCGGGTTTCCTCCTCCTTGGAAACCTGGCCTTCAAAGCCCTCCGCTTTCACGTCGTTAAAGAATACCGCGCCCTCCAGCACCGCCGTATTCTCATATCCCAAAGCCCGAAGCCGGTTCTGCAGAAAATACCCCCGCTTCCCCTTGGCGCACACCAAAAGCAGCTTCTCTTCCTTCCCGATGCCCTCCAGCGCACCGTCCATTTTGCTAAGATCTACGTATCTGGCTCCCGGAATGGCAGGCGCAGGGGCCACATCCAGCACCCGGTACCCCTTGGCTTTCCCCGCCCTGTACTCCGCAGGCGTCATGCTGACCATATGGCCGTTTAGTTTATTCAACAAGATATACACAGCCTGGACAAAAGGATGGATGGCTGTGGAAAACGGAGGCGCGTAGGCAAAATCGCTGTTCTCAAAATCCTCCAGCCTGGCCCCCATATTGATCCCCATAACGGCAATGTCAACCATTTTGTCCACCGCCCCGGGGCCAAAGACCTGCATGCCCAGCAGCCTGTGGCTCTTTCGCTCCGCAATCAGTTTCGTGGCAAAAAAAGCCGCGCCAGGGTAATAATGGGCCTTATCATCCGTAACCGCCAGCGCCGTCTCCACATCGAATCCCGCCTCCCTGGCCTGAACCTCCGTAAGACCTGTGCGGCCGCAGTTAAGCCCCGGCAGCTTCACCACGCCTGTGCCCAAAACACCGGGATACCGTTTCTTTTGCCCTCCAAGAATCTGGGCCAGGGTCCGCCCTTCCAGGTTGGCCGAGGACCCCATAGGCGACCACTGGGCCTTGCCTGTAATGCGGTTTTTCACCTGGGCGCAGTCCCCCACAGCGTACACGTCCGGCTGGCTGGTCCGAAGCGTCTCATCTACCACAATAGTCCCCCGGTTCGTCTCGATGCCGCTGCCCTCCAGAAAAGCCGTGTTGGGCCGGATCCCCGCGGCCATGATCACAAGCTCACAGGCAAGGCTGCCTGCCGTGGTCTTCATGCCCGTCACCCGGCTGTCCCCCAGGATACGTTCCGCCTTGGTCCCGGTGATCACCCGGATACCGCTTTTTAACAGATGCCTCCTGGCAAAAGCCGCCATCTCCTCATCCAGGATATTGGGCAGGATCTGGGCCGCAAGATCAATAACCGTCACCGATACCCCCTTCTGCTGCAGATTCTCCGCCATCTCCAGGCCGATAAACCCGGCGCCTACCACCACGGCCCTCGTTACCTTTTCCCGTTCCACATACTCCCGCGCCCGGATCGCGTCCTTCGGCTGGCGCATGGTAAACACCCCGGCCAGATCCATGCCTTCCACCAGCGGGACTAAAGGGGAAGCCCCTGTGGCAATGACCAGCTTGTCGTAGGAGAACATCTCCCGCTCCCCGGTGACCTCGTCTTTCACCTCCACCGCCTTCTCCCCGGTCTTTACCGCCGTTGCCTCCTTGCCTGTCAGTACCTTCACTCCCGTCAGGGCGCTGTAGCTTTCGGGAGTATTGACGATCAGATCCCCCGGCTCTTCGATCATGCCTCCCACATAGTAGGGAAGCCCGCAGCCTGCGTAAGAAATCTCCCTGCCCTTGGTGATCACCACCACCTCCGCGCTCGGATCCTCCCGCTTCATCTTTGCCGCCGTCTTCGTGCCTGCAGCCACGCCGCCGATAACCAATACCTTCATAACATGTACCCCTCCTCTTTTTTCTCATGTTCCTGATCTCATTATAAAATACTCCTATCCCCTGCGCAAGAAGATCCTTTCCATTCTTTCTCAATATAGCCCGGTTCTGGTTACGTTCACTGACATCCTATTTGTGTATCCCAAAAAGTACACCTGTTTTGTGGCATTCTTATAAATAATATATTAAACTGATTAGAGCTTAAATCGAAAGGAAGGAGGAGACATAATGAATATAACAGTATTCAAGGAGTTTCGTGAAAAATGTTCGAAAGAACTGCCAAATGAAATTGACAAGATTCTTCAAAAGGCTAAAGGTAAAAAAGCCTGCGCCATTAGTTTTATCACTACTGACGATTTTTACGGTTTTTACATAGCATGGGATTACAGCACTGAGATAGATGAGTATTTTCAGTGGAAAAATGGAAGTAATCCAGATTTCTTATATCAGCCGCTGGTTGACATTGTGGAAGCTGACGAGGAAATTGACTTTTGTGAACCGTCCGATGAAAAGTGGAATTTTGCCGAAACACTGCTTTCTGTATTAGAAAAGAATATTCGAGAAATTCCAGAGGAAATATTTGAAAAGAACGGTTTCAAAAGAGAAGACATCCTATTTTTTGCCACCATGGGGGATGGCTATTATGTTCAGGAAATGCTTGAAGCATCAGCAAAAATGTTCAATTCCCAAAAAACTCTTGAAGCATATGGATTCCTTGTAAACTGACCTAACCCGGATAAACCGGAACTTTAAATTCGTTATGTTGCTGTATTGTTGAGTGAGCAAAGGCGGATTTGGTCGCGGAGCCAGGGCGGGAAGGGTGGGATGGTACCGTCCGGGTTCAGATATGCCAAACATTCCGATGAGCCCTTAAAGCAGAAAACACTCGGGGTGAGGCCCTCCTGTTTTCCTGGTCTCATCTCCATGGCATAGATTCACCCTGCCGGTACCATCCCACCCTTCCCACCCTGGCAAAAGCAGATATTCGCTGGCCGGGATCTGCCTGCTTAAGGTGTTTCCGATAGGGGGCGCCGTTTCAACGTTGCGGCGGAAAGATATCTGTTTTATCGACAGTAAAGTTTGCGCATGGTATTTATCGGAACAGATCCTGCCTGTTATATTTTGAGTGTTAGCCAAAAGGATCTTATTGAGTCCGCAAATGCCATAAACATAATCCTTTCATATGGTTGAAATATGGCGGCTAATATAGTTACTGACCAACACTATATTTTAATAACACGAGGAAAAACACCGGAAAACACGGTCTTTTTATGATTTTCCATATTTTATAAAGCAAGACGTGGAGTATTCACGCGTGTATAAGAACATAAAATCTCGAATACCCGAATCCGCGGAAGAACAAAATCTTGCTATTGCTTTCAATTGCAAGGCGACAGATCTTTTCGGGTTCCCAACAACATCACCTTACCATTACTCAACAATATACTTGAGGCCATAAAAAGAAGCTTTTTTTCGCTGCAAAGCTGAGGCAGCGTCCCCTGCCGGAACCACCTTAAGTGAGCAAACCTTAGCCGGCGAATTCTGGTTTTGCCAGGCAGAGGAGAGCTGTCCTGTCCGGGTGAATCTATGCCATGGAGATGAGACCAGGAAAACAGGAGGGCCTCACCCCGAGTGTTTTCCGCTTTGGGCTCATCGGAATGTTTGGCATATCTGAACCCGGACGGGACAGCTCTCCTCTGACTGGCCTCACGACAATCCCCGCCCATTGCTCACTCAACAATCCAGCAATTCCATTATTTTGCCATTTTGCGCAAGATATCGTTCTTAAGGGTCTAAACTGGCATATAAAAAAGCCCCAATATCTACCTGCCCAATCCCCAAGCAAGTTGCTTCTTCCAGACCTAATCCATATAATCCAGTAAAAAAGGGCATCCGGAAATTTCATCTTCCAGACACCCCTTTTTATTCCATCCTGTATAGTAATCTGTCCTTACTCTTAGGTCACGCCTTCTCTACTCCTCATCTTCCCCGTCATCCGTTACAACCACTTCCTCCTCCGGGACGATCTCCGACTGATCCACGGTCTCCATCACCGCTTTCTCCTTATCCGTTTCGTCGTCCTCCCACAACTGCCCGTCCTCATCGTCCGTCTCCTCATCCGTCTTCAAGGCAGCGCCGCAGTAGCTGCAAAACAGCGCGTCCCGTTTCATCACCTTTTTACAGTCCGGACACACCCGGGCGCCTTCCATCTTCTGGACTTTCTCCTCCATAGCCGCCACATTGGTCAGCACATTGCCGATCTCACGGAACAGATCCCCAAACTCCGTGTCCTCTTCATCCCGGTGCTTCTTATAATAAAGCACGCCCACTGCCCCATACAGTTCCTTCAGCTTGCTCTTCTCAGAAGCGATCTGCGCCTTCATCTGAAGCACACCGGCCGCCTCCCTGGCCTTCTGCGCCGCTTCCTTCCCCTTATCGCTTAAGGTCCGGCTAAGCTCATCAAAAAATGCCATGGACAATCCCTCCTCCACAATGATCATTCATTCCAACACTACTTGATTATACACTAATCTTATCCTGTCCGAAGCAGAATGTCAATCTTAATTTGGATTTCGGGCTTCCTATATTACTGCGTTTCCTCCAATCTGACCAGCCGAAATCTTTCAATATCCTGGTCGGAAAGCAGATTCATATTGATCTGGAATCCCCCCAGGCTTCCGTCCTTATTCCGATAGTCAGAGGAAACGGCAAACGATGTTGTCACAAACGTCTCCGCATTATAAGGAGTCTCCAGCTCGTAATACCGGTTCATGTTCTTGTAATCCAAAAATACAAGGGCCGGGATCAGCCTTTCCAGATCCTCTTTCTTGTCGTAGGTCACCGTCCAGCCTTCATCCGTGCCTTTTTCCCAGGCCGCCTCCTCAAAGTCGTCGGTATACGTCATCGGCGCAGGCTGGCCGCCTTCCTCTTGGCCGTTTTCATCCGGATGCTCGTACCAGTAATACCTAATCCTGATATCTGACACCGTGTCAAGATCCAGACCCACCATTTCCACGCCTGCCTTCTCAAGTTCCTCCAGAGTCCTGACAAACGAAGGGTATACCGGATAATAACACCGGTCCTCCATACGGTAGCCGTACCCGTTGGCTTCATTGACAGCGATGCCTTCCTCCAAACTCCTTGTCCTGAACTGGATCGTCCCCACAGGGATCTCCTTCTTCCTGACGTCCATGGTAAGCTCCTCCAGCTCCTTCTGGTAAACCGTCAAAAGATGGGCCGTATCCTCCCCGGAAAGGGTCACCTTCTGCTTGCGGTTATACTGCTGGAAATACACGCCTTCCGTATCGGCCCCTGTCTGGCTTAAAATCGGGTAGATCCCCTTTTTGTACTCCTGGCTGTCATGCACAGCCGTCTTTAAAGGCTCCAGCTCCTGGGCCGGGATATTGTACTGGCGATAGGCGTTCTTACCGTTGCTGAGACGAAACTTCACCACACAGTTCTCGCCGGTCCATCTCCATTCATCCCCCTTCTGGCTTCGGCTCTTTTTATTCGCCTCCACCCCCTTTTTACTCAGCTCCATCACTGTATAGATATCGGTCAGTTCCATGTGGGAAAATCCGTAATCCGTCTGGTCCATGTAATCCCAGCTGGCGCTTTCCTGCCCCATGGCATCGTTCTCCAGCTTCACATCCCCGTAGGTGACCCAGCCATCATCATACCGAAATACCACCGCCGCCGACTGAACGTCTGCCGCGTTAGGCAGCCAGGAATCATATCCGTACCAGTCATACATGCCTGCTGCCACCAAAAGCAGAGAGATGGCAAAACAGGCTGCCAGATGGATCCAGTTGGCAAATAGCTTGCGGAAATCAAAATGGTAGATGATCTCCATGATGCAGCAGGTCAGGGCAACGCCGCACAAAACCCCGAACACGGCCCAGAAAAGCGTGCTCCTAATCCCATAAAAGAACATCCCGAACACCACGCCCACCGGAAGAGCGATCAGATGCTTGATGGGACTTTCGGTCCGCTTAAAAGCCATGGCCTTTCCCGCCGCCTCCGACGAGCGGATATGGTACAGCCCATAAGCGATCACAGCCAGAAAAACAGTCACCATAACCGCTCCCGCTGCCTGCCAAATTCTCAAAGCATCATAAGAAAGCTCCTCGACTGCAAACATGTAGCTGGCAAAGGGTGAAGAAAAGCTGATAGCCCGCATCCATCTCTGCGCATGCTCCGCTGACTCATAGTAAGTCCGAAACCACTGGGACTTATACAGCACGGTCAATGACAGCACCGACGGACCGTATCCCCAAAACACCACGGTCCCCAAAAGGGCGATAATCAGATTCCCGGTCATCATCATGGCGATCACCGAGGTAGTGTACATCATGCTGTAGTACACCATATTTAAAAGCATGGCCTTCCACCACATCGTTCCAAGTATGTCGCTGCCAATCCCGGTCCTTAAGACCAGGGCCACCGCCAGGATATGGGCTGCCAGATAGATGGCCATGGGGATCAAGATCCCATTGAGATAGGAAGCAATAAACAGCTGATGCCGCTTTACCGGAATACTGTGGTAGAAATCCACCTGCCTGCTGTTGTGGAGATACCGAAATCCCGACACGGCCCACACCACGGCCGCAGCCACCAAAACGGCGATCACCAGCCCATTGATCCCCACTAACCCCACCAGCTGCCTTGCCATCCGCTGCCGGGTCTGCCACTGCGTCTCCTCCCTGATCTGATCCAGGTAAGCGCTGCTTTTCAGCGCCACAGGCACCAGAAGGGTAAACACAAAACCAAGCACGGTCAGCGCTATGGTCCACATCCGGCGTTTCAGATCCTCTCTCATGAGTTTAAAGCACAAGCTTTTTGATGTCATAACCAGCCACCTCCGTTTCACTGATAAATATCTCTTCCAGAGTAAGGGGGATGATCTCCGCGAACACCGGATGATACGCCGCGATCCCTGTCTCGATGTCCTCCCGGCTCCCCCGAACGGTCAGCGTACAAAGGCTCCCTCTGCGCTCAACCTTCATAATATCCAGGCCCTTAAGGTCCTCCGGCTCTGTCCCCGGCAAAAGCACGCACTGGATCTTGTGGATGTTCAGCTTCATGTCCTCCAGATCCTTAGACAAAAGGATGCCTCCCTTGTGCAGAAGCCCCACGTGGTCGCAGATATCCTCCAGCTCCCTTAAGTTGTGGGAGGCGATGATCGGCGTTAAGTTCCGCTCCTCCATATCCCCCACAAAAATGCTCTTCACCGTCTGGCGCATCACCGGGTCCAGCCCGTCAAACGTCTCGTCGCAGAACAGATAATCCGTCCCGGCACAGACGCCGCAGATCACCGACACCTGCTTTTTCATGCCTTTGGAAAATGTGTTGATCTTCCGGTTCACATCCAGCTCAAAATTATTCATCAAACGATAGAACCGGGTTTTATCAAACCCCGGATACACGGCGCGGTAAAAACCCATCATCTCTTTTGGCGTCGCGTTATTAAAAAAGTACTGATCATCCGATATATAGAAGAACCGGGCCTTTACCTGGATATCCTCATACACCTCTTTCCCGTCAATGTTCACCGTCCCCTCATCAGGTCTTAAGATACCGGAAAGCATCCGCAAAAACGTGCTCTTGCCCGCCCCGTTAGTCCCGATCAGGCCGAAAACGCTGCCGTCCTTTATAACCGCGTCAATGTGATCCACCGCCACGATATCGCCGAACCGCTTTGTCAGGTTTTTCGTCTCAATCATCGCTCTTCCCTCCCTTTTCATAGATCTCGTCGATCACGCGTTTAAGCATGGCGCCTTCCACCCCCAGCCCCATGGCTTCCATCGCCGTCTCCTCCTGCTTTTTTAGGACCGCCTCTTTTCTGCTGTCCTTAAGCGAGCGGTTGTCCGCCACAAAATTCCCCTTCCCTTTTACCGAATAAATATATCCCTTTCTCTCCAGTTCCGCGTAAGCCCGCTGGATCGTATTGGGATTGATAGACAAGTCCATGGCCAGGCTCCTGACCGACGGCAGCTGGGCGTCCTTTTCCAGAACCGACGACATCATCAATTCCTGAAACCGCTCCACGATCTGCTCATAAATGGGCCTTCTGTCCCTGTAATCCAGAATGATCAAGATCCGAACCTCCTTTCCCTACAGCAGTGTCACTACTGTATTAATTTAATTAATACAGTTATACCACAGAAAAAACGCCGTGTCAATCCCTTTTCCCATTGCCCCGGCGTTTTCCTTACCTCTACGTAACCGTTCAGATAACCCTTGAACGGTTACACCCCTACAATTCCACTGCCAGATTCCTAAGCCACTTTTTCTGCCGATACCGCATATACCCGATCACCGCCTTGTACACTTCCTCCAAAGTCACCATCCCATACACAATATGGATGGGCTGCTTTAGCAAAAGCCCGC
The DNA here is from genome assembly GCA_910575585.1 of Clostridiaceae bacterium. Lineage (GTDB taxonomy): Bacteria > Bacillota > Clostridia > Lachnospirales > Lachnospiraceae > UBA3402. Next base: position 137,802 of record CAJTGF010000001.1, on the reverse strand, counting down.
CCAGAAAGGCCAGAGGGATCCCGATAAACCAGACGCCGCTGGTGTCAATAAACAGGCACATGGCCGTATCCCCGCCGCTTCGCAAAACTCCCACCACATTGACATAGTTAAACATCCTAAATGGTGAAAACAAGGCAAACACCACGATACACCGGCTCACAGCCATTGCCACCTCATCAGAGATGCCCGGCTGGTACAGTCCGATAAACTTCCACCGGAAGCTTACACACAAAAGGGCCGTCACAACAGTCACAAGAAACTGGAGGATAAAAAAATTCTTCCCGTAGGTTTCCGCCCTCTTTAGATTCCCGGCCCCCATCTCATTGCCCAGAATCACCGCCGTGGCGGCGCTCAGTCCCTGGAACAGCACCACCGCCATATCCTGGATGGTGGTGGCAATGGTGATGGCAGCCACCGCGTCATCCCCCATTCTCCCGTAAGCCATGGAGTAGATGGTAGTCCCCAGCCCCCAGATAAACTCATTGCAGATCACCGGCAGGGCCGTCACAAAGAACTTTCTCAAAAATCCCCCGCTCCATCCAAACAACCCCTTAAAGCCGCAGGCCAGCGGCGTCCTTTTCAGGTACACCACCCCCAGGATCAAGACCACCTCCACTACCCTGGCAATCAGCGTGGCCAAAGCCGCCCCCACTACGCCCATGGCAGGAGCCCCCAGCTTTCCGAAAATCAGGATATAGTTAAAACAGATATTGGTCACAATGGCCGCGCAGCTGATCAGCACCGGCTCCTTCACCCGGTTCACCGCCCGCAGCATCCCCACATAGGTGTTGGTAATGGCCGTACACGGGTAGGAAAATGCCGCCACCGCCAAATAAGCCGCCCCCATTTCGATGCTGGCCTGGCTGGTGGTAAAGATCCGCATCAGCATCCGCGGCTTTAAACAGGCCGGTAGCAGAAAAACCACCGAACCGGTCACCGCCAGGCTTAAGGCCAGCCCCAGAACCTTCCGGATGTTCTTCACATCCTGATTGCCCCAGAACTGGGCCGCCAGCACCCCGGACCCGCTGTTAATGCCGAACACCAGCAGGGTAAACACAAAAAACACCTTGTTGGCCAGCCCCACGGAAGCAATAGCCGTAGAGCCCAAACTTCCGATCATCAGATTGTCCACCAGATTCACCACCGTGTTCAGCATCCCCTGCATAGCCACCGGCAGCGCGATCATCACCGTCTTTTTCAGAAAAGTCCTGTCCCGAAACATTTCCCTTGTGTCTCTTACTATCCCTGTCATAACCTGTCCTTTCTACACCGGAGCCCCTTTGACCTCCTCAAATCCCCGGTAAAAACCCAAACAAAAATCCGGCAAGCCGGATTTTTCAAAACAATGCATTTCTTCATTCCCCGTCAGCGCTTCTGCCTGTCGTCTCGCTCTCCTGAGTCGTTGCCTCAGACTCTTCGCTCTTTTTTCGCGCCGCCTTCACCTGTCGGATCATCTTGCTCTCCACCCGAAGGATCTGGAACAGATACCCGCCGTACTCCACCTCCGGATTCTCGTCCTCTGTGGGGATGCGGTCCAGCCTGGAGATCAAAAATCCGTTAACCGTGTCATAGGAATCCCGCTCTTCCTGGGTAAACTCCATATCAAGGGCTTTCTCCGCCTCCTCCAGAGGCGTCCGGCCGTTAAGCAAAAATCCGTCCTCCAAAACCGTAATAAACTCTTCCTCCGAGTCATACTCGTCCAGGATATTGCCCACGATCTCCTCCAGGATATCCTCCATAGTCACGATCCCCGCCGTCTGCCCGTACTCGTCCACCACGATCTCCATGTGGATCTTCTGGGACTGCATCTCCTGGAACAGAGAGTCCAAGTTCCTGGTCTCCGGGATAAAATGGGCCTTGCGCAAAAGTCCGGGGATCTTTCCCACAGGCTGGTCCTTCCACCTGGGATTCTCCCCGTAGATCACCGCGTCTTTCATATGTAAGATCCCGATAATATCGTCCGCATCCTCCTGAAACACCGGAAACCGGGAATTTTTTCCCTCTTTTAAGATAAACCGGATGGCATCCCCCAGACTTTGGGACGCGTCAATGGACACCACGCTGGTCCTGTGGGTCATGATATCCTTGGCCTCCTTGTCGTTAAGCTCAAAGATATTGGTGATCATCTCCGCCTCCTGAGCCTCCAAAACCCCCTGCTCATGGCCCTCGTTGACCATGGAAACGATCTCCTCCTGGGTCACATTGTCATCCCTGACATTCATGTCAATGCCAAACACCTTCAATACCGCCAGGGAAATCCCCCGCACAATCCAGATAAAGGGGATCAGAGGCGTCACCGCGGCCCTGATAAAGGGAAGAAGCCCGTAAGCCCACTTCTTTGGATTTTTAGCCCCGCACCTTCTGGGGATAATGATCCCGAAGCTGATGAGACACGCCAGCATCACCGTGCCCACCGCCAGATAGCTGGCTGCCTTTAACACCGCCCCTTCCAGGCCCCCGGTCTGCGTTATGGCTGTCTCCAGGCCCCGGCTCCACCGATCAAGCATAAAAGCGCCTATGACCATTCCGATTACATTGGTAACGATCTGCGTGGAATTTACCAGCTTAGAGGGCTGGCTGGCCATGGCAAAAAGCCCTCTGGCCTTTTTGCTGCCCTCCTCCATCTCCTTCTCCAGCTCGCCCAGATTCAGATTCTGGATCGCCGCCCCAAACCCGTAAAACCCGGCCTCCAGCAAAATAAATACCAAAAACAAGATAAAACTAAACGACCAATACCCATCGTCCATGAAATTATACGAACTCCTTCTTTTGTGAACGGTTTCCTTTTTCCAACACTTAGAAATATAGCAGATTCCGCGTGTTTCGTCAATGGCAGACTATGTAGGCAGTTCCAGACTGACCATCAGGGCATAATCCACTCTTCTCTGCAGCTCCTCGTCAATATGGCAGATCTTCTCCTTTAATCTCTGTTTGTCAATGGTCCTAAGCTGCTCCAAAAGGATCACCGAATCCTTAACCATATCGCACCGTTTCGTGTCCAGCTCCACATGGGTAGGCAGCTTGGCCTTGTTCATCTTTGACGTAATAGCCGCGCAGATCACGGTAGGACTGTGCTTGTTCCCCACGTCATTTTGAATAATGAGCACCGGACGGACTCCTCCCTGCTCCGAGCCAACCACCGGTCTTAAATCCGCATAGTAAATATCCCCTCGTCTGATAATCACACTTTCACACTCCGTCAGTCAAATTCATACTCCTAGTATTGACCGGTTTGCGGCCGGCTATTCATGCCTGCTGTGATCATTATATTCTTTTTTCTCCCCGCCGGTGCCTGGCTTATGGCAAAAATCCTCGTACCAGTCAGAAAAATGATCCTTTTTTCCAACCGCCTTTCCTCCCCGCGTGTAGATCCTTGGGATCCGTTTCCCCAGATTGCACACGATCTCATAGTGGAATCCGCCTCCCAGCCGGGCCAGCTCCTCCACGGTGATCTCCTGGCTGCCGTCCCGCCCAATAAGCGTCACCGGATCGTCCTCCCGCGCATTAAGGATCCCCGTCACGTCCACCATCATCTGGTCCATACAGATCCGCCCCAAAATAGGCGCGCTTTTCCCTCTGATGAGCACCCTGCCCTTTCCCGACAGATTCCTTGGATATCCGTCCCCGTATCCCACAGGGATGGTGGCCACCCGCATGGGTTTGTCCGCCACAAACGCGCCGCCGTAGCTTACCGGCGTCCCCGGCCCGATATCCCGCATACAGGCAATACAGCTTTTCAGCTCCATGGCAGGCCGAAGAGCCACATTCTCCCGCTCCACCTGATCCGAGGCGTACATGCCGTACAGGGAGATCCCTGCCCGCGCCATGTCAAAGTCTGCCTCCCTCATGTCCACGATCGCCGCGCTGTTGGAAATATGTCTGACAGGAATCGGTATGCCCCTGTCCTCAAGCATTTTCACAAATCCCAGGTACTGATCCATCTGTCTGAAAGTCGGGCCCTTATCCCGCTCATCGGCCCTGGCAAAATGGGTAAACAGCCCTTCCAGACAGATCCCCGGCATTTGGCTCATGGCGATAACCAGGTCTGCCGACTCCTCTGTAGGACTCATGCCGATACGGCTCATGCCCGTATCCAGCGCCAGATGGACATACACCGCCGTCCCCAGCCTCACCGCCGTCTCCGACAAGCCTTTGGCCTGCTCCCTTGAAAATACTGCCGGGCGGATCTGCTGTCTGACCAACTGCTCATACTGCCTTTTATGCGTCACGCCAAGGACCAGCACAGGCTTTGTGATCCCGTGCCTTTGCAGATCAAGGGCCTCCTCCAAAGTAGCCGTCCCGTACATGGCCACATAAGGCTCCACCGCCTTTGCCACAGGCACCGCCCCATGACCGTACCCGTCCGCCTTCACCACCGCCATGACGGAAGTATTCTCCGACAGCCCCGCTTTCATGGCCTTTACATTGTCCTCCACCGCGTCCAGATCAACCGTAGCGTACACCCTGGTGTAAGGTCTCTGTTCCCAGACTTCCTCTTCTTCCATATGATCACTCCCTTGCCCAATTTTCCGCATCCATAACGATCCTCCCGATCTCATCCGCCAATTCCCTGGCCAGCATGCCGTTTTCCCCATAACGCGCTTTGTACCGGTCCCCGGCCAGCCCATGGATATACACCCCCATTGCCGCCCCGTCAAAGGGCTCCATGCCCTGGGCCAACAGCCCAGCCACCGTCCCAGCCAGAACATCTCCTGCCCCTGCCTTGGCCATGGCGCTGTTGCCGCTGGTATTCACATAGCACTGCCCCTCCCGGTTTGCCACCGCCGTGGCCGCGTCCTTTAACACACACACGATCCCGTGGGCATTGCTGTACTCCACGGCCGTATCCACAACCGCGCCTTTGATCTGATCCACGCTTTTTCCCGTCAGCCTGGCCATCTCCCCCAAATGGGGGGTGATCACGATATTTTCCGTATAATACTGCTCAAGCCTGGGCCACGCCGCCACCGCGTTAAGCCCGTCCGCATCCAGGACAATGGGAACATAGGCGCTTGTCAGCACCGACTGGACCAGAAGCCGCACATAAGGTTCCTGCCCCAGCCCAGGCCCCAGCACAATCACGTCCGCCCAGGCGCACTCCCTCTCGATCCTGGCCTCCCAGGACGGACAGCAGCAGTCCGTATTCCCCGCTTCCTCCCTCTCTGAAACATCAAATTCTCCATCCTCTCTTTCATCCCCCTGCAGCTCCCCAAACCTATCTGCCCTGCAGTGAGAAAAAAGCTCCTTGGGCCGGTAGCAGCTGACAATAGCCTCCGGCAAAAGCTGCTGTAAGATCTCCCGGTTCTCCTCCACAGTCAAACATTTCACAAGCCCCGCCCCCGTGCGGTAAGCCCCCAGCCCCGCCAGATACGCGGCCCCGCTCATCCCTATGCAGCCCGCGATCAAAAGCACCTTGCCAAAACTGCCCTTATTGGCGTATGCCGCCCTTTTGGGCATCCGTTCCAGGTCCTCCCGACCGTAGGTATACGCAAACGGCCGGGCCTTGCTTAAACTTACCTGCGGAAAGCCGATATCCTCAACCACCACCCTTTTGCAGTACTCCCTTCCCGGAAACAGCGCGCTTCCCAGCTTCTCATACCCAAAAGTCACCGTCACGTCAGCCTCCAGGGCGATCCCCATAACCTGCCCCGTATTGCTGTGGATCCCCGACGGCATATCCACCGCCACCACCACCCGGGGGCCGATCTCCTTAAGGGCCTTTAAAATCTGAAAATACTCCCCCTCAATCTCCCTGGTAAGCCCCACTCCGAACATCCCGTCTATCAGCAGGTCACAGTGTCCCGGAAGAAAATCCTTCCACTCCACCACCGTCATATCCAGCTTCCGGGCGATCTCCATCTGAACATGAAACTCCTTTGTCCCTCTCTGGGGATCCCCCGCAACAATGACCGTCACCGAATACCCCTTAAGCGCCAGCATCCTGGCCGCAGCCACCCCGTCGGCTCCGTTGTTGCCGGTGCCGCACAGAGCCCACACATGATCCCCCTTACCAAGCAGCGCCTGGGCCTCCCGGGCCACCGCCATAGCCGCCCGCTCCATCAAAACCAGAGACGGAATCCCTACGTTCTCAATGGTATAGCGGTCAACCTGCTTCATCTGCTCCCCTGTCAAAAGATGCCTCATCTCAATCCCTCCTGCCTGAATCTTCCCCTATGCCTTCCGCCACCGCCACCGCGGACGCGTACTCTTTCGTGTTGGTGATGGACACATGGATGGTTTGGATCCCCAGTTCCTTTGCCATATCCCGCGCTCCCCCCAAAAGGTTCACAAAAGGCTTTCCCTTATCATCCCGCAAAACCTCGATATCTCCCGGTAAAAATGCGCGAAATCCGGTCCCCAAAGCCTTGGCCACCGCCTCCTTCACGGCAAAATTGCCGGCAAGCTTGGCAGCGTTTCCCCCAAACTTCCGGCACTCTTCCTCGGTATAGACCCGTGACAGAAAAGCCTGCTTCTCACAGGCTTTCCCCACGCGCTCGATCTCGATCAGATCCGTTCCCACTCCAATGATCATGGCAGCTGCCTTCTCTCTCCCTTTCCCGACATCCTGACCTCCTGCTCCCTCTGCTCCTTTTCCATGCGCTCCTTCTCGTCCTGCATGCTGCATACCCGGTAGGACAGTCTCATCAGGCTCTCCGACAGATGGACATTCTCCACCACCACATCATCCGGTACCACCAGATCCGTGTGGGCAAAATTCCAGATGGCCCGGATCCCCGCCGCCACCAGCCGATCGGCGATCTCCGGTGCCTTGGTCTTTGGGATGGTCAGCGCCGCGATCTGCACGTCATGATCCACGATAAACTTCTCCAGGTTCTCCACACCCATGATCTCGGCGCCTCGCACCACCCGCCCGATGAGCCTGGGATTAATGTCAAACATGCCCTTAATAAGAAATCCCCGCCGCTCAAAATTCGCGTAATTGGCAATGGCCTGTCCAAGGTTCCCGGCTCCGATGATGATCAGGTTGTGCTGACGATCCACCCCCAAGATCTTGGCGATCTCCGAATACAGATACTTCACATTATACCCGTATCCCTGCTGGCCGAACCCTCCGAAGTTATTCAGGTCCTGACGGATCTGGGAAGCCGTCACCTTCATCCGGATGCTCAGATCATTGGATGAGATCCGTTCCACTCCTTCCTCCATCAGTTCACCCAAATGTCTGTAGTACCTTGGCAGCCTGACGATTACTGCCTTTGAAATCGGCTTTTGTTCCACACCTGCGTTCCTCTTTTCTATCTATACTATTGAATATTATATCATTTGAAAAATGATTGTCAAATAGTTCGTGGAAAAGAATGGCATGTGAACAATATGCAATATACAAAAAACAATCTCCCTGCAAGCTTTCCTAATTATCATTGCAACTTTCGCGGATTTATATTATACTGGACCTGATCGCCTGTCCGCGCGCAGCCCTTTGTCCAGGCCCTGAGCCGTTCTATTGCGGCGATGTACGAATTACTGCTCACAGGCGCCTGTAAACAGCAATCCGTTTCATCAATACAAGCACAGTTAAGGAGACCACACCATGATCCTATCATGCAGCCACGTCTCCAAATCCTTCGGAACCGACGTGGTACTAAACGACATATCCTTTCATATAGAAGAAAATGAAAAAACAGCCATTGTAGGCATCAACGGAGCCGGCAAGTCCACCCTCTTAAAGATCATCGTAGGGGAACTTTCCTCCGACCAGGGTTCGGTGACCCTGTCCCGGGGCAAGACCATAGGTTATCTGGCCCAGCACCAGGACCTGACCAGCCACCAGACCATTTACGAAGAGCTGCTGGAAGTAAAGCGGGACATCCTTGCCATGGAAGAGCGCATCCGCAGTCTGGAGATCGAGATGCAAAACGCCCGGGGCCAGGAGCTGGACCAGATGTTCCAGACCTACACCCGCTTAACCCACCAGTTTGAGCTGGAAAACGGCTATGGCTGCCAAAGTGAGATCATCGGCGTCTTAAAAGGTCTGGGCTTTTCGGAGGAAGACTTTGGCCGGGAAATATCCACCCTGTCCGGAGGCCAGAAAACCCGGGTGTCCCTGGGAAAGCTCCTTTTATCCAGACCTGACATCATCCTTTTGGACGAGCCTACCAACCACTTGGACATGAGCTCCATCGCCTGGCTGGAAACCTATCTCCTCAATTACAGAGGAGCCGTGATCATCGTTGCCCATGACCGCTATTTTCTTGACAAAGTCGTCACCAAGATCGTGGAACTGGACCAGGGGCAGGCCATGGTATTTCAGGGCAGCTACACCACCTACAGCCAGAAAAAGGCCCAGGTACGGGAAGCCAGGATGAAAGCATACCTAAACCAGCAGCACGAGATCCGCCGCCAGGAAGAAGTCATCGCCAAGCTTAAGTCCTTTAACCGGGAGAAGTCCATCCGGCGGGCCGAAAGCCGGGAAAAAATGCTGGCCAAGATAGAAGTCCTGGAAAAGCCTGCCGAGGTAAATGACGAGATGGCCCTTCGCCTGGAACCGGACATCACCAGCGGCAACGACGTCATGACCGTCCGAAACTTGTCCAAATCCTTTGGCAGCAACCACTTATTCTCCCGCATTGACATTGACATCAAACGGGGCGAGCGGGTTGCCGTCATCGGCGACAACGGCACCGGCAAGACCACCCTCCTAAAGATCATCAACCAGATGCTTCCTGCGGACACCGGCCAGATCACCCTTGGCGCCCGGGTCCACATCGGCTACTACGACCAGGACCACCAGGTCCTCCACATGGAAAAGACCCTTTTCGACGAACTCCAGGACACCTACCCGGGCTTAAACAACACCAGGATCCGCAACGTCCTGGCCGCCTTCCTCTTCACCGGCGACGACGTGTTCAAACGGGTCGGTGACCTAAGCGGCGGCGAGCGGGGCCGGGTCTCCCTGGCCAAACTGATGCTCTCCAACGCCAATTTCCTTATTCTGGACGAGCCCACCAACCACTTGGACATCACCTCCAAGGAGATCCTGGAACAGGCCCTGAACCAGTACACCGGCACCGTGCTCTATGTATCCCACGATCGGTACTTCATCAACCGCACCGCCACCAGGATCCTGGAGCTGACCGGAGAAACCTTTATTAATTATATCGGGAATTATGATTATTATCTGGAGAAGCGGGAGTTGATGAATCAGCTTTATACGGCTGACTCCCAGCCAGACTCCGTTTTACCTTCCGGCAATACTGCCCCTAACGCCCCATCCGGTTTGACTCCCGGCCGCATGGCTTCCTCGGATGCAGGCTCCCATACCGCCCAGGATCCTGACGATGCAGGCTTGGACTCCGGAAAACCCACATTAAAACAAGACTGGAAATCACAAAAAGAAGAACAGGCCCGCCAGAGAAAACGGCAAAACGCCCTGAAAAAAACAGAAGCCCAGATCGCTTCCCTGGAAGAACGGGATGCCGCCCTGGATCAACAGCTTACCCAACCGGACATTGCTACTGACGTGGGAAAACTTATGGAGATTCACAAAGAAAAAGAAGACATAAAAGAGCGTCTGGAGCAGCTGTATGAAGAGTGGGAAGCTTTGGCGGAAGAAGAGTAATATCCGGCTTCTGTCGTCTCCCGCCATTATCACCGCCAAAAAGGAATCTTATGTTATGAAACGAAAACGAATCGCGGCCATGGCCGGCCTTATTCTTATCGGCCTTTTTTACGCGGCCACTCTGATACTGACCTTTCTTGACAATCCTTTTGCCAAGAATTGTCTCATGGCCGCGCTGTTTATCACCATCGTTGTGCCGGTAATCCTCTACGGATACATGATTTTCATAGGCGCCCGCCGCCCGCCGCGCAATGACCAGAACACCATGGAAGACGAAGAAACCGGCGTCTGAATCCCGGCGGAGGAAACTGCTCCCCCGCCTTTCTTCATGCAGTCAGTCATCGTTTTCCCTCCCCATGCTGATCTCCACCACTATCACGGAGTTGACAGGAAGAACAGAACCTGGCGCCTGCTCCTGATACAAGACCACGCCTTGGGGAATCTGGTCGGAATAAACCATCGTGTCTCTGGACATTCCCAGCGATTCCATGTTCAGCAAAGCTTCCGCCTCGTCCGCGTTTTTATTGACTACATTGGGGACGCGGACCATGCCTGGCTCCAGACGGCTTCTGTCCTGTGCCAAAAGTCCCGCCTCAATCACGCCGGTAACTATCAGAACCATCACCGCTCCGGCTGTAATTGCCCACAGCCCCACCAAAACCGCAGCCCACCTGGGTACAATTCCCCCTTCTTGTTTTTCTCTTGTCCCTTTCCGCTCTCTCACTTTCGCAGCCATTAACTCGTCGGAAAACGCCTCCATAGTTTGGGTGCGGTCCCGGATCTTCACGTTCATGGCGTTCATCAAAGCGTTTTCCACTGATTTGTCAATCTTAATCCCCAGCCTGGAGGGCTTCTTCACCCGATCCCTCACCCTTCGCTCCATGGCATCCTCCGGAGTGATGCCGGTAAGCATCTTATAAAGAGTGGCCGCCAGCGCGTATACATCCGTCCAGCTTCCCTGATCTTTGCAGCTTATGTACTGCTCCTCCGGCGCATAGCCTGGTTTCATAATGGCCGTAAGACTTCTGCTGTATCCATTGGCGGCATACCTGGCCGCTCCAAAGTCCAGAACCTTTGCTTCCAGCTTTTCCGGCTCATCCGGATTCAGCACATAGATATTATCCGGCGCAATATCCCTGTGCAGCATTCCCGCCTTATGCACCGTTTCCATGGCAGAAGCCACCTGTAAGATAATGGGAACCGCCTGCCATGGAGGCATCTTGCCATGGATCTCCAAGTACGTCTTTAAAGACACTCCTTCCAGATACTCCATCACAAGATAGAACGTTCCATTAGCCTTAAAACAATCATAGATCTGCACAATGCCCGGAACCGCCTCAAATTTTGCCAGCCCCCTTGCCTCCTCCAATATCCTTTCCAGACCTTCCGCAAACTGCTGCTCCCGCTCTCCGGAATACACGGTGACCTTCTGCTGCCCAGGCATGCGGGTGGCAAATTCACTGGGAAGATACTCTTTTATGGCCACCTTTCGCTCCATCACAGAATCCCATCCCACATAAGTAACGCCGAACCCTCCAAGCCCCAGCACCTTCCCCACAAGGTACTGCCCCGTTAATATAGTCCCCGGCCAAAGATAGCAAGGCTGCTCTGGCGGCGCGCCGAACACATAGCCGCAATGAGGGCAGACGTCAAACTGATCATCATACGTTCCCATGCATCCCATACATAATCGTTCCATATTATCCCTCTGCCATCTCCCCGGTCTCCATCGCCGCTTCTGACTGCTGCTCTTCTTGTGTTTCCTCCTTTAAATCAGCCCCGTCTCTCCCTGCCCCATTGCGCGCCCACATCACCGCGTCTTCCATCCGTCCGTATCCCTGCCGCAATTTCAGACGTCCCGCTCCCGCGGCCACGGATCCGGTCACACCGGCAAGAACCGACAACGCCGACGCCTTCATCCTCTGAATCCGTTCCAGCGAGCCCATGTCCGCCCCCGGCTTCTTTTTTCGAAAATCCATCGGTCTCTTTAAAACTTCAGTCTCCTCCCCAAAGACCATCTGGCCAAACAGCATAGCCAGCCCGTAAACATCCGTGCCGCATCCTGCCCGTCCGCAGTCTTTGGTCCCCGGCTCACCGCTTACAGAACAGGCTGCTCCAAAATCCTTTAAGATCAGTTGGTCTTCGGACTTGACCCAAAAAGAATCCAGCCCCACATCCCCATGATAAACACCAACATGATGGGCCTTCTCTACAGCCCGGGCAGCCTTAAACAGCAGCCTTCGGGCAGCTTCCTCCTGAATCGGCTGACTGTCCAGATACTCTTTCAGTGTTTGATCACTGCGGTGATCCATGATGGCATAGGCCGTATTATTTTCCTCAAAACAGGCGTGATAGGTAATCACATCCTCTTCGCTGTACAGACGAATAAGCTGCCGGCTGTATTTCAAAAAAAGCGCCCGGCCGGCCTCAAAGAGGATTTTGTCTGAATCGTTCACAGTTACCTGTGTTCCCGACCGTGTGGCTGCGCAGTATCGGGGAAAAAATTCCTGGATCTGCACCTTCCGGTCAAACAGCGCGTCCCATCCGATATAAAAAACATCGGTTTCCCGTTCCTTTATGACCGCCCCCACAATATAACGCCCCTGAAGGATCGAGCCTGCCTGCAGGCTGAAACCGTCATTTAATGCCCCTTCATCGGCGCCCCCGCAGCAAGGGCAGATTACATAGCTATCCTCATATTCTTCCATGCACTTCAGGCAACGTTTCATTTTTTCGATCCCTCTCCGTATTCCTGCATTTTTAAATATTGCAGCTGGCTGACCACATTGGCAAATTCGTCATTGGCCTTTACATAGGTTTGCAGCATGTTCTTATTTAACGGAAGTCCGTTGCCGTTTTGAAGGCTGAATACGTCCTGCGCCGATTCGCCCATAAGATAGTAGACCAGGCTGTCTGCCGCCGTCCTTTCCTCCTCATCCAGGCTGCTGCTTATGCTCCAGAAGTGGGTAAAACTCCCCTTTGCTTTTCCCTCCTTTTGAAGCTTCTCCAGCACCACCATTCTGTAAATGCCGCCCATACAAACCCGCACTGCCTCGTAATCATCCGTGCTGCCCAGATAAAAAGCTTTTTCCCTTTTGAGAAAAGGCTCATATCCCATCTTGCCTTCCGCCTCCAGACATTCATCCCCAAAAGCGTCCCGATACATCCCCAGGTCCTCCTGGCTGACGCAGAAACTTTTTACTCCCTCCAAAGATAACGCATCCAGGCTGGTAAGCTGCTCCAGCTTTCTGCTCTCCCAGTCATCAATCAAATAGGTATTCACATACAGCACCGGGGCGCGAAAAGATATGGGAATCTGCTTCATCTGCCGTCTCCTCCCAAATTCTTCTATAAACGCCTCGTCTCCCAGAAAGTAATAATCGTCTCCATTCAGCGCGCCGTAAACAGCCTTCAAAGTACCCAGACGCTCCCACAGCTTCCCATCATCCAGGGTTATGCCGCTGGTATCCAAAACAGCCGGAAGGAAATCTCCCTCTATTGCAGCCCGGTTACGTTCACTTGCGTAAGACTGCCCGCTTATATCCCCGTCCCATCCGCCGATCTTTTGCTCTAATCCTACCTGTTCAAACTTACCGGTAAATTCCGCCGTCATCCGGCTCATCATGGATTTTGAATCTTCCAAAATAAGCCGTCTGTTTTCTTCGCTCCCGCCGTAAAACCTGGCCGCCTGACGAATCTGTTCCATCTTTTCCCCATTTACGTCCGCCATCCATATAGCGATATCCGCCTCCACATCATAAAGGGCCTGACGTTTATACATAAAAATCCCCCAGCACGCTGCCGTAAGAAGTCCCAAACAAGCCCCCGCAATACCAATTCCCCATATAGTTTTTCTCCGCTTTTGCTCCCTGTCCACGCTTACGACCTTGGTTTTTTGCAGCAGGGCCTCCTTAAACTGCCTTACATTCGAAAACCGCAGTTCCTGATTTAATGCCATGGCCCGCATAATGGTGTCATTTAAATACCGGGGCAGCCCGCAAATCACGTCCGCCGGCGGTTTTAGCCGGTCCTCTGCCATGCGATTCACCGATTCTTCCGGCATCTGCCCCACTATGGAACGATACAGCACCGCCCCCGCCGCGTAGATATCCGTCCAAGGCCCCTGCCTGCCACGGCTGCGGTACTGTTCCGGCGGGGCATAACCAGGCTTTAAGATGACGGACAACGTTTTCTCCTCGTCTCCGCTGCTGAACCTGGCCGCGCCAAAATCAATCAGCTTAACCCGATAACCTCCCGCCCCATTGATTGCGGGAATCAAAAAAATATTATCCGGGCTGATATCCCGGTGGACGATCTTTTCCTTGTGGATCTCCTGCAGCGCGTCCAAAACGGAAAGTATTACCTTTACCGCCGTCCGGCTGTCTACCTTGCCGCCGTTGTCAGCAATATACTTCCCATAAGAAATCCCTTCCAAAAACTCCATGACAATATAAGCCGTATTATTTTCTTCAAAAAATTCATAAATGCTGACCAGATTGGGATGCCCATTAAACTTGGCCATATTCCTGGCTTCCGTAAGAAACCGGGCCTTTCCCTTTTGAAACCCATCCCTCTGTTTTCCCGGATCCATAAGAACCTGTTTCTCTCCCGGAATCCGGTTCACAATTCCATGGGGATAAAATTCCTTTACTGCCGCCATTTTGTCTAATGTCTTGTCCCAGGCCCGGTAGGTAATGCCAAAACCGCCGAACCCCACGGCAGTTCCCACCACATACCGTTGACGCAGCATCATACCCGGATGCAGGTGATAAGACTGCTTTGGCTTTTCTCCCAATACAAAACCGCAGACCGGACATACACCGAACGATTCATGAAACGGTTTGCTGCAGACCTGGCAATTAACCATGTGTACAAAGACCTCCTGTATATTTCAGCAGGATTACCGTAGTATTATCCTGCCATCTAACACCGTATCGCAGGGCCATGGCTGTCGTCCGGCGGGCCGCAATATCCATATCCAGATCATTATCCCGAACCATGGCAAGTATCTGGCTGTCATTCAGGCTTTTATAAAGCCCGTCGCTGCAAAGAACCACAATATCCCCGCTCTCCAAAACCATAGGACTTCCTATCACATCCACGATCCGCAGACCGCCCATGCCGATAAAACTGGTCAATGCTTCTGCCTGGGGCTTTTTTTCTTCCGTCTCATAAAACTCCCTGGTAATCTGCCCGGCGGCAAGCTTCTCCTTTAGTATCAGACGGTAATTGTGCTCCCGATTCAAAGTGATGATATTCCGGTCACGGATAAGATAGATCCGGCTGTCTCCCACAGAAATCCCCGTCATCTCCCCGCCTTTCAGATACACGGCCGCCAGGGTGGTTCCGGCCCTTAAGGGCTTGCCGCCCTCATCGGTTAAGCCGGCTACTTTCTGGTCCATCTTGCGCGCCTCCTGGCGAAGGAAAGCCGACGCTTCCTCTCTGCCCGGCCTTTTCCCTTTAAAATCCCGAATCATCAGCTCCACAGCCGTCCTGCTGGCCTTTTCCCCTGCCTCCAGGCCGCCCATGCCGTCACAGACCACTGCCAGCGCTTCTTCTCTTCCCTGGTAAAAGTATCCAAAATCCTGCTGATTGCTTCTGGCTCCCAGGATACTGCTGGAGCCGATCTCGTACCAATCGCCTTTCGCCGCCCTGTCTTCAATGATATTCATATCTCACTCCAACTTCTATCATACAGGCTTCGCTGGCCAGCAAAAACCTGACAGGAGGCAAAAAACTATACTCCCTCCCCCGTTCCAGCCTCTGCCCGTTATAAAAAACACCGTATGTCGATATATCCCGAACCGTAAGCAGCTTATTATCCGGAAGATAGGTGATCTCACAGTGAAGCCGGCTGATATCCATTGGCTGTTCAATCCTAAGATCCGCATCGGAGGCGGAACGCCCCACTCTTATTTTCCTGCCTGACGTGATCGTCCAGGATCTGCCGGCCAGCGGCCCCTTTAGGACTGACACATAAGGAACCGCTCTTGTTGTTCCCTCCCGGATTGCCGCAACAATCCCCCGGATAAAATCCTGCATCGTCTGGGTACGGGTTTTCGCATCCAAAAGCAGCGCCTGGTCCACCGCGTCGGACACGTTCTCCCCAATCCCCAGCCCCAGCTGTTTTAACGGTACATAACTTTGGCCCTTAAGCCGGTCCTTGGCCGAAGGAAGATCCATTCCCGTTAACGCGTAATAGTAAGTAGCGGCCAGGGCGTACACGTCCGTGAAGCTGCCCTGAACCGCATTGGAAGAATACTGCTCCGGCGGAGAGAATCTAAGCCGCACCTGAGCCGTAACATCCTCCCGGTCCCTGCCAAGCCTCTTGGCGCTGCCAAAATCAATCACTTTAACCTTGTTGTCCCTTGTTAGGTAAAGATTATTGGGGCTGATATCCCGGTGAATGATCTTGGAACGGGTGTGGACCACATCCAGGCAAAGGGCTGCCTGAAGGATGATCTTTGTGATCTCCTCCACCGTAAGCCTTCTCTCCCCTCCCCGTATGATCTGCCCAAGGTCAACGCCGTCCAGATATTCCATCACAAAATAAGCCGTGTTATTCTCCTGAAAGCTTTCCCAGGTATCCACCACAGAGGAATCGCTTTGCAGGTCCATCAAAATCCGCGCCTCCTCCAAAAACCGGTTAAGACCTGCCGCATAAGAAACCTTCGTCCCTAAAGAAACCGGTTCCATGGTCCTTCTGTCTGCCGCCCTCCGGTATTGTCCGCTGGGCGCGTACTCCTTGACGGCGCAGATCTCATTTTTTCTGATATCATAAACTTTATAGATAATACCAAACCCGCCCTCCCCCAAAACCTTTCCCACACAATATCGGTACTGCAGTACCGCGCCGGCCTGCAGCGTCCTGCTGCCGGCATGGGCATCCAATCTCGCCTGATAACCGCAGCACTTGCACAGACCGTCTTTATAGCCATAGGAAAAACAATTGGGACAAATATTCCGGATCTGAAGTTCCACATTGTCACCACCTAATCGTAAAGTTCCCGGAACCCGCCTCAATATGATCGCCCGGCTCCAGCCTCCTCTTACACAAAATCCGCGTCCCGTTAACCGCGGTTCCGTTGGTGGAACCTAAATCGGTCACAAAGATTCCTCCGTTTTCCCATTCCAGGATAAAATGCTGACGGGACATTTCAATATCCGCAACCACCACGTCGCACGTTACCGCCCGGCCCACAACCAGCCGCCTGCCCAGCTCCCAAAATGCCTGACGGGATTTTTTTCCTTTTGATGAAATAACCACATCCAGTATCCGCTTTTCCTCTGCCTTTGTTACTTCATGGCTGTCCAAACCATGGCCGCCCCCATCTGCCTTCCCAGCCGCAGCCTTTCTTTTTTTGCTGTCCGTGGCTATCAAAACCGCAATCAGCGCCACAACGGCAGACAAAATAAGGAATAAGATCCCGGTGTAGTCAAACTTCTCGCGCTCATTAATATTGATCGTATTGGTAATCGGAACAGCGTCTTCCTCTTCTTGGACGCCCCTAATCTCCACCTGAATACTCCCCTTAAGAGAGTTTCTCTCCATGGAATAATCCGTCAGGTTCAAACAGGCAACTTCATAGACGCCGTTCTTTACCGCATCCCCAAGAGTCAGGGTAATCCTGGTCTCGTCCTCCTTATCATAGGCCACACCGGTAACTGCTACTTCCCGGCCATCCAGCCTTACTTTATAATTTGCCGCCCCGGCCAATCCGATCATGGGCTCGCTGAAAATCAGCCGAATCTGGCGGTCCCCCACAGGCTCCCCGCTAACCAGATAAGGAGCCTCCTCATCCGGAATCCAATGAACGTTCATCACGGCCTTTGACAGCACCCGGTCATCGGCAAACTGAAAATTAAAATTCTCCTCTTTATTGGTGACCACATTGCTGGAGGCCCGGTATCGGACACAAATATCATCCTGAAATTCGTCAGCCATATCTGTCAGCACACAGCCGCCCTCCTGGGGCTGAAAAATCCTCAAAAATCCTCCCGATGTTCTGGCAAATTCCCCGAAACTATTGATATTTTCCTTTGCCGTCCCCCGGATGCAGACCCCATAGGCCGGAAGCCCTTTATCTTTCAGGGCAGCCAAAGCCTCCCCTGCCATCTTCTTTCCCGTGGCAAAATCCTCTCCGTCAGACACCACCAAAAGCACCTGTCTGCGGCACTGGCCTCTCATCTGGTCCGCCAAAGCCGCCACCTTGTCAATTCCTTCAAAAAGCAGGGTCTCCTGATCTTTGTTCGTAAGCCCCGCCAATATCTCTTCCATCTCCTCCACAGTCTGATTGCCATCCGCCGCCAAAGCCACCTCCTGGCCAAACGCGCATAAAATCAGACGGTCTTTCTCCCCCAGGGCGTTCTGCAGGTTTTGAATCCCTTCCTTGGCAGACCGAAAGTAAGCGTCGGGGATTGACGCGGAGATGTCCAGCATCACATAATAAAAAATCCCCTCTTCCGTCTCCAAAAAAGGACTTGCGCCCACAAACTCCAGCTTATCCTGGGAAAGATACCCTTCCCCTGCTTCCACCTCTGACAGCGAAAACCCGTCTCCGTAAACCCAAACCTCCGGAAGATTCAAATACACCTGCTCGATTCGCTGCTCCCCGCTCATTACCGCCGATGACTTTGAAACCTTTCCCTCTTTATCTGACTCTTCTGCCGCAAAAGCCCTCTCCGCTGCCCAGGCCGGCGCTGCCTGCAGTGCCGCCATCAAAAGAACAACCCCTATTCGCCATTTTGTTTTTCCCATACTTTTCCCTTTCTGCAAAATGGAATAAATTCAAACCTGCTGTTTCCCAGGCTGATCTGATCTCCCGCCTCTAATCCCGCCGGGTCTGTAAGAAGCTGACCGTTACAGTAAGTCAGAGTTTCGGACGACGGAATGATCAGAAACCGGTTATGCCTGTTATCATAGACCACCGAACAGTGCTCCTCGCTTGTTATGGCATAGTCATCGATCACCTGCACATCCATGGAATAACTGCGTCCGATCCGATTAAAACCATAGTGAAGCCGATAGTCCCTTCCTTTTTCCGGGCCTTCCACACACACCAGCCATCCGGTAACCCAGTCTTTCACCCCGGTTCCGGAAGAAAAACCTATGGTTCTGGTATCCAATCCTTCCACCGTCCGCTCCACATCCGTCTCCCAGCCCGCAGCTATTTGCTGTCCATGGTCCTGCCCGTTTTGATCCCCTCCGCTTTCCGGCATTCTATCCTTATGCGCGTCCCGCCTTCCGAAAAAACCTCTCTTTTTTTTCTCCTTTGGCTCCGGCCCGGTGACCAGGATCCCACAGTGGGGACATCCAAAAAACTTTTGACCATCATAATAATGGCCCCTGGAACACCGTATCACCGCCATGTTCCCGCCTCCTGCTCCAGCCAGACCGTCACCGCAGAATAATTATCCATGGGTTTCCCCTGACCGTTCTTTTTTACGATATCTTCCATCATATGGATCCATTGCGTTGCTGTTTTGGCTTTTTTTAAGCAAGCTTCCATCTTTTTTTCATCAATCAGCTCCCAAAACCCGTCACTGCACAGCAATAAGGCTTGTTTTCCCTGCCGCGCTTTCGGTTCCTCCAACTGATATCTGGGCCTGTCCCACGGGGATCCCAAAGCCCAAAGCAGACGGTTTCTGTCCGGATGGCGGCGGATCTGCTTTTCCTTGATCTGCCCGGATAATGCCAGCATCTGCGGTACGCTGTGATCCAAAGTCCTTTGAACCAGCTTCCCGTTCTGAAAATAATAAACCCGGCTGTCTCCAATATGTCCCCACCAGATCTTCCCCTTTCCCACATGGAGGATCGCCAGGGTGGTCTTCATATCCCGGACCGTTATATCCTCCCGCTGCCTGCCCAGGATCTCTTTCTGCGCCTGTTTAAAAGAAGCATCCAGGCATTGCAGCCCGGCTCCCTCCGCCCAAAAAACCTTCACCGCCGACTCCACTGCCAGACGCGACGCCGTCTCTCCCTTCCCATGGCCTCCCAGGCCGTCGGCCAGCGCAAAGCAATATTCCTCACCTTGCTGATACATCCCGATATTGTCCTCATTGTTTTCGCGGTCCCCGATATTGGTGCGCAAATCATAAGAAATCATAACCTGTCTCTCCTAAAGCTAAGAAAAGGCCGCTGGGACAGATCGAAATCTATCCTTACGGCCTGAATCTCATAAACCTTGCCACTTGGACCTGTTTCACCTACAGACAGGAGGCCGTCAATTTAACCGGAAACCGTTCTGTCTGCTGGCGCCCATATAGATGACCGTACCCTTTGACACAGTCATAGGCTGGAATCTCTCCAAGCGCGCGCCGCTTTCCAAAAATGTGCCGGTACTGGAAAAATCAATCACCACATACTGCTGTGACATTCCGTCAAAACGGATGGAACAATGCTTCCGGCTCACATCGGAGGCCGTCTGGTCAAACACCACATTCACTTCCTTGGGATCACGTCCAAAAATCAGCTCCGTGCCGTCCTTCATCTCAAATCTGGCATTGACATACTTTCCCATAACGCCTACCACTACACCATGTACGGAAAGAAGCTTCGGTTCCTTGACAGGACAAAATACTTTAGCAGGATCCACATAATCTTTGTAGATAACCGCGTTGGAGAAAGCGATCAGGTACGTAAACACCACACCCACAATCTGCGCGCCCGGAATAATATGTATCCATGCGGTATTGGGATTAAACCCAAACGCGCGGTAGTAATTCCGGTAATACAGAAACGTAAACACCTGGTTCGCAATGATATAAACCAAAATAACCCCTATGGTTATGGCAGGATGCTTAGGCATCATGGCCCCTAACAAAAATGACACAAGACCGGTCAGCGTTAACGTAATGGTCGTTGCCTCAAAAAAGAAGATATACCAGATCGGACATTCCGCGATCTTCATCTGATAAATCTGGCGGGCAATGGGTAAAAACGGCATAAAATCCCCTTCAACCTTAGCCTTATGCCCCGTACACATAATCGCGTACCCTCTGACAAAATAACCTACAAGCGCCAGAAAGATCATCACCGGCCCCACTATTGTCATCGCGCTGACGATCGCGGCAGGCACCTCTCCAAGCTGACTGAACTCACATACAACGTTTATTAATTGACACATGGATCCTTCTCCTTTTGAACATTATTTTTAACCTGGATTCAGTCTTCCTTCACCCAGTTGAATTGACTGTCGCAGCAGGGAATCAGCATCAGGGATACCTCGCCGATCTGCAAAACATCATTTTTCTTCAGCCGCACCGGTGACAGCACCACATCATCATTTACATAGAACAGCTCTCTGGAATCTCCAGGCTGCGCGATAAAGACGTTCTGTCTGGGTTCATGAATGATCGTGGCATGACGCTCTCTGGATACCGTATTCTCACCAGTCAGGCATACGTCCATATCTATGCTTCTGCCGATAAAATTCCGTCCGCTTTTTAAACGGAAATCCTGTCCGTAAAACCGGCCTTTGACGCACACCAGCCAACCCACAATCGGCGCCATAGCGGGAGTTTCCACATTCTTATTCTGATAGATGCTGATGGTTTTGGAATCATCCGGCTCCACATAGCTGTCTTTGCTGCCGGAAGCGCTTTTTTCATTATCATGGCTATCCCAGTCAATGGTGGGATAAATGCTCTGGGTTTTGTCATCGCCCACATAGGGAATGGTATTGTTCTCCACAATACCGCCGCTGCAATGGGGACAGGAAGGATAAACGTCACTGTCATAAAAATGATTGTTGCTGCATTTGGTTAAGTTCATATCCAATTTCTCCTTTTCCATTATCCGAAGTTTCCCATTCTTAAAAAAGAGCAATGCCTCCGCTTGCCCTTTTTTTAAAATCATTCTTTTCCGTACTTCTCTGCCAACTCCCCATCCTGCTTAGGCTGAAACGCAAAACACCTTGACGTGGAAGCCAGTGTGGTGACCGCGACAGCGAAAACCGCTGAAGTCACCAGCTTCATGCACAACGCTTTAACTTTCCTCATGATTATCCCTCCTGACATTCAAAAGGAGAAGCGCAATGATCAGAATAACCGCGATAATCTGTTCCGACAAACAGCGGTCCGTCACGGCAAAAATCCCCGCAACCGCCGCCCAAAATCCCAGACTCCAAAACGTCCGGCTCCGATTCTTCTGTTTCCAGTTCCCAGACAGACGCTTGTTCTTATTCTCCACAGGCGCCATCCGGTAAAAGATCCATAGGGACGCTCCAAGACTAAGGAATGCCGCGGCTATCCGGAACGGCCCCGTCTGCGCCGCTATCCATCCGGACAGCAGTAAAGAACCCATGTAGCACCCAATGGAAGTGAAAAAACACCGCCCTCTTGTGGAGGCATGGTAACCGCCGCTGTAATTCCTGATATGCATAAAGCATAAAAGAAACGCCAAGGCGCCCTTCCAGTTGCGCAAGAAAATCCCAAGGATCATCACTGCCGCCGCCGTCACCGCAGATGACAAGATCACCTCAATGCCCAAAGCATACAGTTCCACATCCTCGCCCTGGATCTGACCCATGCCGGCCAATCTGTCCGCCATCAATCTCGCCGCTTTTTCCGTCATTCTTTCCCCTTCTTTTTCTTAAAGTATACCGACTATCCCTCAACTCATAAACCGTTTTGTCATTTTTTGTCATTTTTACCATTTTTTGTCATAGTTTGATCTCTGCCGCAAACCAACTGCCGCACTCATAGAAACGTAATTTCCCGTCATACTTTTTCACAATCTCCCTTATGCATCGGATACCCAGGCCGTGAAGCTGATCATCCGGCTTTGTGGTCCGCAGTTCTCTGTTTTCCTTTAGCACGGACTTGGCAATATAATTTTCTGCTTTTATCAATAATCTGTCATCCTCCCGGCGCATCGTCATCCGAACCTCCCGATGTCCCTCCAGGCACTCCTCCGCCTCCAGCGCGTTATCCAGAAGATTCCCCAGCAGCACACACAGATCCATTTCATCAACCCTTTCCCATCCCCCGCTTTCGATATCTCCATAAAACGCAATCTCTTTTGCCTTTGCCGCCTCCTTTTTCATCAAAACCATGGTCTCCCACGCGTGATCTCCAACCCTGATGGCGCTGATTCCCTCCAGCTCCTCAAGATATTTCCTCAAATACTTCTCCCCCTCATCCGCATGCCCCTGACAGAGCAGCTGTTCCGCAACAACCAGCTTATGCTTCATATCGTGATGCAGCTTCCGGCTTTTCATCAGATAACTCTGCATCTGATCATAAGTTTTCTTCTGCAGTTCCATCTGCCGGCGAAGCATCCTGTTTTCCAGCGCACGCGCTTTCTCCAGATACATGTGCCGCAGCAGATAAAGGCTGACGAGCATCAGGCCCACAGCAAGAAGAAGTAAAGCCACCATCGTCCCAATCCCCCCGCCGCTGTCGTAGTGCCGGGCAAATAAATTCATCACCATACTGGCAATGCCGATGGTCAGACCGGGAATCAAAAGAAACAAAACGGAATTTCCGCTTTCATCAACGATCCCTTTTTGTTTACGCAAAAAAAGGATTCCTGCTGCAAAGAGAAGAACCTTTGTTGTCACCACATAAGCGGCGCGCCATAAAGAGCCAGGCGCAACCAGCGCTTTTACAGGCACAGAAAATACCACCGCAAATACGGCCATGCAAATAAAATTACAGCTGAACAATCCTATATAAAAAATAAAAATACTAAACACCTTTCTGCTTCTCTTCCCTGCCAAAAACCATTCCGAATACCAAAACAGCGTAAACAAATCAACCAAAAACGTATAAGACGAATACTTTGTATAATAATCCGCAATCCATATATTCAAAGCCAGAAGCAGGAGCGCGCATGCCGCTCCCGCTTTTCCCGCCAATCCTTTTATTCTTTTGCCATGATATTTTGTCTGAAAATAGACCCAGAAAACAGATTCCAACAAGCTGACAAACGCTTCCCCCCACATAAGGCTCACTCTCCGCCGCAAAATCTTCGGTAAACTTCTTTTCTATATTTCATGCTGACTCTGCAGCAGCAGCAATTATTCAGCAGTATACGATTTTTGTCAACACACCTTATATATTTTAAATTCACCAGGTAACTGGCATGGATGCGGATAAAGCCGTAATTTCTCAGAGCCTCTTCCATATCATCCATTTTCCCCCGAATCAGGTATTGCTTTTCGTCCCCCATATAAAACTCAATATAGTGCTTATTGCTCTTTAAATACATGATCTCTTCCGGATAAAAACAGTGTACCTTCTTTCCTTCCATTATGTACACCTTGATCTTCCAAAGATGCTTCCGATACAGCTCCATCGCTTCTTTCAGATCACTTTCTACAAATGCTTTTCTTATATAACCAATGGGTCCGCTGCCAAAGATATCAAACACGTTTTTATCGTAGGCGGACACATAAACCACCGATTTCAATCTTCCCGACTCTTTCAGCTTTTCAAACAATTCAATCCCATTGCTTTCCGGCATAACCACATCCATAAATACCAGATCGTATGTTTTTTCACTGGACACAAGTTCCTCCGGCCTGGAAAACCCATCAATCGCAAAGTCGTGATTTTCCTTCTCCGCCCACAGCTCCAACAACCTCTTAAATAGATCAACAAATACTTTATCATCATCCAAAATCGCCACTGTCTCTTTCATCCTTATCCCCCCGGCTCTTCTTTCCGTCCTTTGCGTTGGCCGCAACGCAAACAGGCGATGAATAGCTTTTTGCTGCCCATCGCCACAATCATATACTAACTTTCGATTTTAACTTCCCTAACGCCTGCCAGATTATAAGCGTACTTCATTAATTGTTCAAGATCATACTGCTTTTCTTTCGGACAGCGTTCGATGTAACTTCCGCCAAACCCTTCTTTCTGATCTCCGGTCAGCAGATAGGTGATATCCGTCCCCAGCCTCTCATAAATGATGATCAGCTTTTCAATGCTGGGCGCTTTCTCACCCCGTTCCATCATCCCATAAAACCCCGTGCTCACACCAAGAAGTTCCGCCATCTGCTCCTGAGTATAGCGCAGTTCCTTCCGCCTGCTTAAAAGCCGGCTGCCGATGCTCTTATACAATTCCCGTATCTCTTTGGTTTTTCTCTCTTCGTACATACTATGTTCCTTCTCCTTATTTATATAGTATATTCTATATAAACGTTTTTGAAGAAACTATAGGTTAACACTTTTTACTACCTATAGGTATTGTCCTGATTGGGGTATGGTTTTGAGCTTTGGCAAGAATCAACTCTAATCATGGATAACTTCCAATATCTGGTCCACACAATTAGACCACGTGTAATTGCGGCTCACCTTTTCATATCCCTTCTGGATCATAGTCTCCGCAAGAGCGCTGTCCGCCAGCAGCGGCTCCACGATACCTGGCAGCCGCTCCAGGTGTGCCAGATCATACAGAGCAATATCTACCCCATCTGTAAAATGATCCGCAACCCAATGGCTGTGATCCGTAAGAGGAAGAGAATGTTGTAACAATGTATTAAAAATACGGTCATGACTGCCGGATTTAAACCAGGGAAAAACATTCAGGCATAGTTTAGCATCCGCCATAAGGGGAAGCGTCTTCGCAAAAGGAACCCGTTCATCAATATGATATACATTGGGACGATCACTAAGGGGATAATTCTCCCATCCCCGTCCCAAAAGATGGATCCGAAATCCAGCCTCCGCCAAAACTGTAATCACACGCTCCCGATAATACATACGAATCGCCCAGTCCACTGGTTCCGCAAATGTCAGCATCCGCTTTATCATATCATCCGAAACGTTCCACTGACACTGATCCAAAGCCAAGCAGAACGCCTGGTCAATGGTCAGACAGCTGTTTTCGATGAGATTTTGGAACATCTGTTCATAAAAAGAAAACAGTTTTGTGTTAGGTTCTACTGCAAAAATTGTTTTCAATTTCATGAACTCATCCTGATAACGATAGTACGTGCCGCTAAACAAAATATCATACGTTCTTCTGGCATAAGGAATCACCGCAGCGTCCTTTGCCGGGAGCGTGCCTGCATGAGGCATAAATCTAATATCAGAGACCTCCTTAGAAAAGTATTTTTTCACATACTCTATATGATCTCTGTCACAGCAGAACAGATGATAATTCCGCGGATGCTTTCTAAAAACCGGATGAAAACGAATGGGCGGATCCATCATCAGATCCATTACCGCAGCCTGATGCTCGTTCCATATATCAACATACACATCATCCAATATCCCTAATCCGTCAAAACAGATAACCATATCCACCTTTTTCGATATAAAAGGAATAAAATGATCAAGGGAATGAACCCCCCCAGAACCAGGATTTGTCAGATCAAATATAAATGCTTCATGCCCCCGCGCCTGCAGCTGGGCAGCCAACACATCTGAAAAATAGTTAAAACTTTCCACTTCAGAATAGAATAAAACAATCCTCATCAGTTACCTCCCGCCATTTTTCCGGACAACCTCCAAGATCCACTCCGCGCACGCGTCCCAGGTCAATTTTCCCGCAACCTTTTTGTACCCGTTTTCAATAATCCTCTCCGCAAGTTCCTCATCTTCCAAAAGTCTTCTTGCGATTGCCGGAAGCTTGTCAA
Organism: Clostridiaceae bacterium; assembly: GCA_910575585.1. Taxonomy (GTDB): domain Bacteria; phylum Bacillota; class Clostridia; order Lachnospirales; family Lachnospiraceae; genus UBA3402. The sequence continues at coordinate 111,636 of CAJTGF010000001.1, read as the reverse complement.
GATCCTTCAGATCGTACAAGGCAATATCCACCCCGTCTGTAAAATGATCATCAATCCAGGCGCTGGAATCCGTCAGCGGCACCGAACGCTGCAGCAGCGTATTAAAGATCCTGTCGTGGGTTCCCTCTTTAAACCCCGGCATAACATTCAGATTGATCCTGGCATTGGCCATATAAGTCAATGTCTCCCTGTACGGAACCTGATCCGCGATCCGGTGAACATTGGGCAGTCCGGCAGACGGATGATTCTCCCATCCCTCTCCCAGCAGACAGATCTCCAGCCCGGCCTTAGCAAGAACCTCAACTACACGCTCCCTGTAATACATGCGCACAGCCCAATCCATAGCCTCAGCCCCCCACAGCAAGGTTTTAAGCTGATGTTCCCCAAGCTCCCATCCCAGCTGATCCAAGGTCAGCAAGATTCCCTCCCATATAGACAGGCTGCTGTCCTCTTTCATATGTTCAAAAGCTCTGGCATACACCTTATGGGCGTCACTGTCCTTTGGAACCGTCTTTTCCGCCTGCTTAAATTTACTCTCCGGGCTGTAATAAGTACCGCTAAACAGAATATCGTAGGCTCTCTCCCTGTAAGGGATCGGGCTGTTCCCACCTTCAGGCAGGACCCCCACATGAGGCATAAAATCCACAGAGGGAACTTCCTTACGAAAATACTTCTTTACATATTCCACATGCTCTCTGTCACAGCAGAACAAATGGTAATTTTTCGGATGGTTTTCCAAAATCGGATGAAACCGCAAAGGCGGATCCATAAAAATATCCAACGCCACAGCCTGATGCTCGTCCCATATCTGGATCATCTCATCGTTTCGGATCCCCAGACCGTCAAAGCAGACCACGCCGTCTACCTTGTCCAGCAAAAACCGGTCCAGCTTCTCATCTTCCGCATAGCATCCATCCGTTTTCCTGCCCATCTTCCACAGATCCAGCACGAAAACCTCACATCCCTTTTTCTGAAGCTTATCCTTTAACTGATCCGTAAAAAAATCAAAGGACTCCACACCGGAGTAAAACAGCACGATCCTGGGTCCCCCGGCCCTTCCTCTTTCTGCCCCATCTTCCCCCAAAAGCGCCCGCTCCACAAGCCCCCACTCCTCCGGGCTAAAGGTCCTGCGCAGCGTTGTCACCACTGCCCGGTACCGCGCTTTCATTGCAGCCCGAAGCACAAACAGCCGATCCTTTAATGAGCTGTAATCATAAAAAGCTTTTCCTAAAAGCTCCGCCACCTCCCTGGCTCTCGCCTCGCTGTCCGCGGCTTTTGCAAACGCTTTCCGGTATGCCGAAAGCATCACCACCAGACTGCCCATGTCATAAGGGTCCTGCTTTAACATGGCGGCAGTCAGATCCACGCACTCATCCAAATTTCCATCCTCATAACAACGCGCGGCCCTCTGCTGATATTCCTCCATGATCTTGTCTTTCTCCATCCCTTCCCCTCCTTCCTCCTGCCTGTTTAAAAATCAAACATCTCCGCCACCCGATGGCGAAACGTATGCCCGGCGGCAACCTTGTCATGTCCGTTTCCGGCGATCATTTCCCGCTCCTGATCATGCCCCAGATAATAGGCAATCTTTTCAAGCAGATCCTGTGTATTTTCATAATAAACAAAATCTTCCCCAGGTATAAAGAAATCCAAAAAATCACTCTGAAAATTGGTCAGCAAAAAACCGCCGCTTCCCATAATATCCATACAGCGAAGCGGGATTCCGCTTTTTATGCTGCGGAGCGTGATGTTTAGATTGATCTTGCTCTGTTTATATATCCTCTGGGCCTGTTCATAAGGTTCTACCCTGCCGTGATTTCGCAGATTAGGTACGGAAAACGACTCATCAACTGTGAAAAGATCCACAACATGGTTTCTGGCTATGGCTGACAAAAGGGCGGGACGCTCCAGCCCCGTAATCTTGCGATTGATCACATACTGCGCAAAAAGAAATTCCTTTGTCTCCGCGCCGTCCGCATTAGGCTCCATTGGAAGAGCCTGGCTTAACTCCTCCAGAACCGGCTCTATACATTCCTGAACAAAATTATACCCCTGCACATTCCGCTGACAGGTCATAAGGCCGTCCAGATACCCCTTGGCATAATCCGACAGATCGCCCATGCGGTCAAAAAAATTATGGGATTCGGTGTAAAGGCTTCCCACAAAAGAAACGTCATACAGAAAAGGCTGACCATCCCTGCATTTTATGGCATCCAAACGCTCTGTGTTGGCAGCCAGAGGCAGATAATGGATTGTGGCAATACCCGCCCTGTGGAATTCCATATATAACTCCTTATCAAAAACATAAACCACGTTGCACGGATTAAGAATCGTATACGAGTAAAGGTTGACCAGCGGACAATCATATACCCAGGAAACATATTTGATCTTCTCCTGCTGACAAACCTTGGAGATCAGGGGGAAATAATTAAATGAGAACACCAGGTCCGGTGTCTCCCTATGCAGCGTCAGGGACAGCCGTTCTTCTTCCTTGGGATTATGCCTGGTCTCTTCCTTGTCAAAGAAAAAATCCACATATGTGTGGCCCTCCGCAAGAAATGCCTCCTTAATATCCGCGCTTCCAAAGGCATTGAACTCAATATTTAAGATCTTCATAATTCGGCTTCCTCCTGTCCCAGTACTAAAAGATTCAGACTCTCCCGCTCCGTCACGGTAAACAGACAGCCTGCGGCATACTTTGCAAAGTACTTGCATCCCGACCGTTCCGCCGCTTTTATCAAAAAGATCCGGTCTTTCAAACTGCCAAAATCATACAATTTGGAAAAAAAATCCAGTACTGCCTGATTTTCTCCCCCTCCCGCCTTTTCCCCATCCAGAAGCAATAGTTTCAGAACCCGAGACAAAACTCCCATATTATACCGATCATACTTTAAATATTCCGTTCCGTAAGCCATACATTTAGTGGCATCTCCCAGATCGTAGAGACATCTCACCAACAGATCATAGGCATTCAGCACATTAGCTGCTAAAAGAAGCGCTTTATTGTAGCACCCATACGTATTCAGCTTCCCCATAGCGCTCTCCAAATACTTAACCGCTGACTCCGCCTGACCATGTGTAGCAAAAAAACGTCCTGCGATATAATCAAAATCCGCCTCCTCTGGAAGCAGCTCCACTGCCTTTTGGTATACGCCCTCTGCCTCCCTCCAGGAATCCTCCCCATTTTCCGTCAGGAGACCGAGTAATTTGGTAAAGGTAACCGCGCTTCTCTGATCATAGGATTTTAAGGCAGAAGGCATATGCTCCACAGCCTGACGATACCACCGCTTCGCCTCCTCCTTCTCCCCGCTGGTTAAGTATTCATCCCCCATATACCCCATCATCTCATAATTATTGGGATCCTCCCTCAATTCTTCCAGGATCAGCTTTCGGTTTCTTTCGTTTTTCTTTTTTCCTGCTGCCTCCGCTTTCTGATATCCTGTGTGAAACACGGAAAGCTCCTTTGTTACATCCGCCACCCGCAGCTGACGCCCAGTTACAGACTCCAACTGTTCATGGATCCTCCTTCTGTAGCGAATATCCGATTGGTTACGGAAAAATCGTATCTGAGTCCCTGACGCGAAGATCTTTCCTTCGTCATTGATCTGCTGCCATCCTGTGGATATCCCATCAAAGGTGTCTCCCGCTATACGCTCCAACACCTTTCCGATCTTTTCGGCGTCTTCCGGCTCCATATATTCATCCGCGTCAAGAAAGGCGATCCATTCCCCCTTGGCCTGCTCAAGGGCAAAATTCTTCGCGGCAGAAAAGTCATCTTTCCACGGAAAATAAAACACTTTAGCTCCCAGTTTCTCCGCCAACTCCACGGTCCTGTCTGCGGAACCGGTATCCACCACAACCTGTTCCCACATAATGGCTTTTCCCCATGACAAAGCCCTCTCTATGTTTCTCTCTTCGTTCTTCACGATCATACACTGCGAGATCCTGACTTTCTTCTTCATTTTCCCAATCATCCTCCTCGCCCTGCATAAACAACAAAACGCCATTTCTAAGCGTTCGCTATGGAAATGGCGTTCTGATATATGGCCCTATGTATCAGCCCGGTTTTACCCGGGCTAAAAATCGAAGCTAATTAACCAAGCAGGCTCAAGACACTCTGCGGTACAGAGTTGGACTGTGCCAGCATGGACTGAGATGCCTGCAGAAGAATGTTATTCTTCGTGAATGCAGTAATCTCATCAGCCATATCAGTATCACGGATACGGCTCTCAGCTGCGGTGATGTTCTCAGATGTAACCTTCAAGTTGTTGATGGTATGCTCCAGACGGTTCTGTGCAGCACCGAGTTTAGCACGATGCTCAGACACAGTATCAATTGCAGCCTTAATAGTATCAATTGCTTCATTACCACCGCTAAGGGATGTAACATCAACACTATCTATCTCAAGTGAAGAAGAAGTCATAGATGCTCTCTCTACTTCGATCGTCTCTGCGCTGGACGGACCAATCTGGAATGTCATCGTGTCACCATCAGATCCGGACTCAATTGGCTTAATACCGTTAAAGTCAGTGTTGTTAGCAATACGGTTGATCTCGGAAAGAAGAGCATTAACCTCTTTCTGCAGGTTGCCTCTGGCTACGCTGTTATAAGTACCGTTAGCGGACTGTGTAGCCAGTGTAGTAAGACGCTGAAGCATGGAGTGAGTCTCTGTCAGAGCACCTTCAGCTGTCTGGATCAAACCAACTGCATCCTGTGCGTTCTTGGTAGCCTGATTCAGACCGTTGATCTGAGATCTCATGGCCTCAGAAATAGCAAGACCAGCAGCGTCATCGCCTGCACGGTTAATCCTGTAACCGGAAGACAGCTTCTCTAAGTTCTTGTTCAAACCACTCTGGTTGATACCTAAGTTTCTATAAGAGTTAATTGCCGCTATATTATGCTGTATAATCATAAAATTTCCCTCCTAGTTATGATTACTGTTGTTTTCAGGAACTTCCCTGTCCCTGGCGTCTCTCCGAAGAGGGCCCTGCTTCGGAAAGTCTGTAAAGCTTATATCTCACTTACCTTACATTCTTATTTATCGTCAGTACTTATAAAAAGTTAAGTGGCTTTTTAAATATTTTGCTAATATTTCTCATCTAACCTGTGATCATCGCAGTAGATTGATAACCAATTCCGGAAGCGAATTCGCCTGGGCTGCCATGGAGGTCGCTGCCTGGTATATGATATTCTCCTTGGTAAACTCCGTAAACTCCTCCGCCATGTTGGTATCGCGGATACGGCTCTCCGCGCTGCTCATATTCTCGTTGGTAACGCTAAGATTATTATGGGTATGCTCCAAATGGTTCTGAGCAGCTCCAAATTCAGCCCGGATATCCGCCACAGCCTCGATAGCTACCGCAAGCTTATCAACCGACGCATTAGCGCCCTCCAGGGTCGTAAAATCCATACCTTCCAGATCCAACGCCTTCGTGCTCATATAAAACCGGGTTACATCCATGGTCTCCTGCTGACTGTGACCGATCTGCAGCGTGATCTCATCAGACGGAACCGGAGGCTCTATGACTCCTGGCGGATCCGCGCTGTCGAACAGGGGAATCTCGTCAAAATTCGATGTCTCACCGATCCGGTTGATCTCATCAAAAAGCTGCAGCCGCTCCGCGTCCAGATTTCCTCTCGCGATACTGTTATAGGTACCATTAGCGGACTGTGTCGCCAGAGTCTTTAACCTTCCTAACATGGAATGAACTTCTGTCAGCGCGCCATCCCCGGTTTGGGTCATACTGATGCCGTCGTTTACATTCCGCATGGCCTGGTTCAAACCCGTTATCTGACTGCGCATCAGCTCTGAAATAGTCAACCCGGCAGCGTCGTCGCCTGCCCGGTTAATGCGGTAGCCCGATGACAGTTTCTCCAGGTTCTTTCTCATCTTGCCTTCCGCGATTCCTTTATTGCGGGAAGCGTTAATCCCCGCTATGTTATTCTGAATTATCATATATCCGCAACCATCCTTCCTTGCTATGTCGCGGTTCTCCAGCTCCTGGGACGGAGCCTGACCGTTCTATCATGACCATCCTTGGTTCTCATTGTCTTATGGTTGTTATATCGGCAGATTCAGTGGGTTCATAAGTTTTCACACGGAATTTCACATTTTTTTCACGTACCTGGACCAATATCCTTTCCATAACCGCTATCATATCAGATCATCCTAAGCCTCTCCCTCGCGGGCCCATACCCGGCTTTCGCCGCCTCCTTATAATACTTCCTGGCAAACTCCGTCTGCCCGGACACCTCATACCAGGCCCCCAGATTATAAGCTGCCTTAAAAGATCCCGTCCCCACCACGCCTCCCAGCTCCGGTCTCTCACCAAGCCTTAAGCATTTCAGATAACACTTCTCAATGTTTGGAAGCAGATCCATATACCGCTCCACATCCGACAAAACTCTCTTCATATAAAAAAGTCCGCACACAAAGCAGAAGTCGGGAAAACCTCCCAAAGCACCTTCCTCCCGCTCCACCACAGCCGCCGCCTCGTCCAGACACGCCTGGCTCCCCACATCCAAAAGGGTATACAGATAAAGCACCACGCCTCCCGCCCGATACCCGCTTACCGGGCCGGCCAGGCGGTAAAACTCCCGAAAATACGTAAGGCTCTCCTCCCGCCTTTTCAGATTCCGTAGCGTGGATGCCATCTGGAACTGATAGTAAGGATCCTCCGGGTAAAGTTCCACCGCTTCCTCAAGATAAGAAAGATTTCTTTCCCCCTTATCCGCCACCAGATACCCGTCATGGTCCGCAGCCAGAGGAAGCCCATAGCACGGATAATTCCCGCCCGGCTGCTCATGGATGATCCCCTCATACCGAACGCCCCTTGGCAGCACCCTGGGCAGCACCGACGCGCTCTGGCTGATGCCGTCCTCATCCTCATAGGAGTCGTATCTGGTAAGCCCTCCCAGCCACATGCCGCCCCGGCTGTTCAAAACCCGCTCCAGATCCTTCCTCCTGCAGGGACGCAGATACTCGTCCGCGTCCAGCACCAGATTCCAGTCCCCGTCCGAATGATCCAGCGCAAAATTACGGGCGGCGGAGAAGTCATTGATCCATGGGAACTCCAAAACCGTCGCTCCCATGGATCTTGCTATCTCCGCCGTTTTATCCGAAGACCCGGTATCTGCTATGATCATCCGGTCCACCAAAGGCTTTGCCGCTTTCAGGCACCGCCTAAGGGAACGCTCCTCATTCTTTACGATCATCACCAGGTTCAGTTTCACTACATTCTCCTCTCCGGGTTCTTCTGATTCTCCACCTGCTTCGCAAAGACGAATTTACGGATCGTAGCCTCCGTCTCCGGAAGCAGCCGCACAAACTGGCACCCGTATCCGAACCCGCCGGCAGTAGCCCCTCTGGCGCGGAGAACCTTGCCCGTAACCTTGCACAGTTCCCCGTCAAAACGGTAGGTGAAAGAAAACTTGGTATCCGGCTGCAGCGCCTGGGCAGTCACCAAAAAGATCCCTCCCGCGCTGATATTCTTGATGCTTCCGGAAAAGAAGCGGCCGTCATCCGTAGTAAAGCTGGTGGAAATATTCACCCTCACCCGCAAATCCTTCTGCCTCTGGAATACGTCCGCCACCTCCAGGACCTTAACATTGGCCATCCACGGCTCGACCATATCTTTCTTCGCGTTTTTGCACAGCACCAACTCGCACCAAGCTCTCATAAGCCCCTGCTGCATATCATAAAAATCCACATAAGCCTTAAATCTGGCGCTCTTTAGCTTATAATTGTTAAAATATAACGTAATCCTGTCTTTCGAGTCTGTCTCCACCCTTGCTCTTGACAAAGGTTTATTATCCGTTCCGTATACCAAACAGGTTTCACAATCCCTGAACTTCATGACTATGTAGCCCTCCTTTTAGCTCTCTCCTATATTATGCCATTCCCTATTATGCCATTTCGCAAGCCCCTGGTCCCAAAACCTCTCCTGCCTGCTATACCGTAACATTCCCGGCAGATCTGCTGGCGTTCATCAGCATCTGAATCCGCAGGATCTCCACCATGCTGGCAAAGCTCTCCTTGCTTAAAGAAACCGTATCGCCTCCCTCGTCAGCCGAAGCCATGCCCAGCAGCATGCTCAGACCATTGATGCTGCTTCCGAAACCGTTAAGGCTTCCCATTCCCAATCCTGACATCCCGCCATAGCTTCCATACAGGCCGTCGGAAGACGAGGCGGAGCTGCCCAGCAAACTGCCGACGCTGCTTCCTGACACTCCGTACAGTCCCAAAAGCTGATCCGATGTAAGACCTGCCAGGCTGTTGTTTTCATAGCCAAGTCCCCACATACTTCCAAGTCCCCCTGTCTGCACCGTCTTTCCGGCCAAAAGAGGGGAACCGCTCATATAGGAGTTAACCGTCTTCACATAATTCTGTGTCTCCTTATACGGCGGGATGCCTCCATATTTCTGGACGCTGTTGGGTCCCGCGTTGTAAGCGGCCAAAGCCAGATTTACATTGCCGCCGAACCGGTCCAGGTTCTCCTTTAAATATTTGGCCCCGCCCATGATATTCTGCCTTGCGTCGTAAGGATTGGAAACCCCTAACGATCTGGCCGTGGCCGGCATAAGCTGCATGACGCCGATGGCCCCGGCTTTTGACACGGCTTTGGGATTGAAGTTCGATTCCGCCTTGGCGACGGCTTTCAGCAGGCTGACGGAAACCCCGTATCGGGAAGATGCTTCCTCAAAAATAGCATCCATGCTCTCTGACCGGCTTTGCCCATAAGCGCTCTGAAACGCGTCCTGAAAACTGTCGCTGGCTTTCTCTGTCTGGACCACCTGCCGATTCGCGGCGCTGACACTGGCGGCATCCGTCACTGATGATACTAAACCCATAGTTTTTCTCTCCTCTTTGTCTATTCCTTTATTGATATGCGGCTCCGTTGGGGCCGATGGTCCATCCGTCGATATAGGCATTGGTCACCATGCTCCCGTCGCCGTTGAAATAATACCAGGTCCCCGCGATCATAACCCAGCCCCGCTGCATCTTTCCGTTGTTATCCAGATAGTATCTTCTGCCGTTGACATCGATCCAGCCTCTCTGCATATAGCCGTTCCCGTCCAGATAATACCAATCGCCGGGGACCGGCTCCACCCATCCGGTACACATCTCGCCATTGGCGTTCATGTAAAACCATGTACCTGCCGTCGGGCTGATCCAACCTGTCTGCATGGCTCCTCCGCTGCTCATAAAGTACCAGAAGTTGTTAATATACCGCCAGCCCTTTACCATGCTGCCGTTCTCATCAAAATAATACCACCGGCCCGACACTTTCTTCCAGCTGTTTCTCGCTTTCTCTCCGTCAGGCATGATGTAATTATTGCCTCTGATTGATCCCCCGTCGTCCGTGTTATCGTTCCAGTTCTCGCTGTAATCGTATTCATCCTCGGTAGATGCCACAGCAATGCCTTCTTTTAAGTACTTTTTCTCCTCCGACGTGGTGGGGATTGCTTTTACCTCAAAATAATAGGTCTTATCGCCTGTCTTCATAAAGGGCGCCATATCTAAACTGGTGCCTTTCACAGTCTGACGCTTCACCACCTTGTTATCTCCGTAAAGGGTCACCGAATAGCCGGTAGCGTGCTTGACTGATTTCCAGGTGGCTTTCTTGGTCTCCGTCTTGTCCCATCCTGCCCATGTGGTGCCGCCCAGGACCATGACTGGCATATAATCGACTTTCACCTGGAGCTTACTGTCCCCAAGAGCCCTTGCCGACACAAAACTGGCGCCTGTCACCTTGCACTGGGAACTGTTTAAGGATACGGGAAATACTTTGCCCTCTTCCGCTTCCACCGTTATCTCAATCCGCACTTTTTTCCCCGGCTTCCACTTATCAAACGCGGTTCCGTACTGGTAGTCCCCAAGCACACAGTTTGAGCCGTTTACCTGGATAGAAGGCTCTAAGATCTCCTCCGCCTCGCCGTAAGTACCGGTCAGCGTCACGGTGACGCTCTCAATGACGCTGGAGGAGGAAGGAGCGCCGTAGACCTCCAGCCTTCCGGCCTTATGGCCGTCTCCCATCAAAAGCGTAAGCACACACGTACACGCAGCCAGCCCTTTCATTACCTTCCAAAACTTCATAGTCTAAACCTGCCTTTCTCTTGCGCCGCCGCGGCGGCCGGATCCGGCGCAGCCAAACCCATGCCTTCCGCCTTCTGCGGCATCACTGCCTCCACACCCCGTCGCCGTCCAGATAGAATCCGTCAATCTCCGTGTTGAAAGCCATCTCCCCGGAACCCGGCCGGAAATAATACCACAGGCCGTCGATCTGATACCAGCCTTCCACCATCTCCCCGTTGGAATCCGTAAAATACGTCTTTTCATCCCTGCGGATCCAGCCTGTGAACATGGCTCCCTGGAGGCTGTTATCCAGCGTATTGAGATAATACCACTTATCATTGTCTTTCAGCCATCCGGTGAAGACGCTGCCGTCCTGATTAAAATAGTAATAGTACCCGGCGATTACCCGCCATCCCGGGGAGAACATGGATCCTTCCGGATATGAGCCCTCTTTCTCCGGTCGGAAATAGTACCATTGATTGTTAACCTTCGCCCACCCCAGAGCCATCTCTCCGTTTTCGTGGAAATAATACTGGAATCCGCCGATGGTCTTCCAACCCTTTATCATGATCCCGGCATCGTCAAAATAGTACCACTTATCATTGATCCGCTCCCAGCCTCCTGTCTTAAAGGCGCCGCTGGGAAAACGATACTTCCACTCACTGCCCTGCTTGATCCACCCTACGGTGTCCTCGGTCCCCTTTACTGCGGTAGACTTGGCATTCTGCTGTCCTTTGCCGTCGGAAACATATCGGTCCGTGATCACTAACGGCCCGGACTCCAGCCAATCGCTCTGCTTTGCGTGGCTCTTCTGAAAATCCGTCCCCGGCACCGTCCGGATCTTAATGGTGTAATCGCCGGTCTGAGTCATATAGGGATAAAAGTTATAGTTTGTCGCCGAAGTCTTTTCTACCTTAAACACGTTTTTATTGTTCCGAAGAAGCTGTACTTCATAGTAGCCGGAACCGTTCTCCGGCTTCTCCCACTTGGCTTCGCCCAGCTTCTTCTCGTTCCAGTACACGTCTCTTGGACTGTCGTACTCGCCTCTTATGGGGTTGACCTTTACCGTCACCACCAGATTATCGCCGTCCCGCCGCGCTGACACGAAAGACCCGCCGCTTACCTTTACACTGGACGCTTTATAGTTGGCCAGAAAATAATATTCGCTGACATCATCCGGCTCCAGCACCAGGCTCATCCTTGGTTCATCCGCCGCCACCGTCTCTTTGGAAGAACTGTCAACCCACGAGGCAGAAGTCACTGTAAAATGGCTCCCCTTCTGGGCCACCAGGATCCCTCCGTCCGGAGCGTTCCCGGTTCCGATATCAATGCCGGGCAGTCGGTCGCCGGCTTTCAGTTTTGACGAGATCTTGATGCTGATGGTATTCATAGGCTTCGTAGCCGCCCATGCTTCCCCAGGCATAACGATCACGCAAAGGAACGCCAGCACCAATGCCGTCAGTCTTTTCATCTTCTGATCCATTATCATCAACTCCTTTTTATCCTGTTTCTGTCGTCCCCGGGCCTTTGATCCCTCAGGGCCTTTGGGCCTTACGCTTCCTCCGCCTGAACATCACTGCCGTCGTCCGCTTCCCCGGCTGCGGCCTCCGATTCCTTTGCCCCCGGCACATACCCCAGAAAATATATGTAGATATCCACGATCGCCTGGTACAGTTCGATAGGGATCTCCTGCCCCAGCTGCAGCTGGGTAAGGAGCGTCGCCAAAGAGTCATCCTCATAGACCGGCACTCCCGCCGCAAGAGCGGTCTCCGTGATCTTCTCAGCCAGATAGCCCATACCCGAGGCCACGATCACCGGAGCCCCGTTTTTATCCGGATTGTACTTTAAAGCCACGGCCTTTTGCCGCATCATATCATCAAATTCTGACATTGATCGTTCTCTCCTTCTCCCGTATCTCCGGGAAGATCTCTTCCACCCGCCGGTCCTGGGTATGACGGCGCACCATCAGCTGGCTGGATCGTATGCCGTTATTCTTTAGGATGTCCGCCACATCCGACTGGATCTTCTTCTCCTCCTTAATCAGGTGGGGAGGGACAAACAGCTGCACGGCGGCCTCCCGGTTCTGAAGGCCCAGCACCAGTTCAAATTTACCCACATTCTGAATGTCAAATTTCAAAAAAAGCTTAATCTTCCTCGCTCCCGTCTGCTCGCCTCTGTCAGAGTCCGGATCCACCCACATCTCGGACATCACATTATTATCCTCGTACTGAAACGGAAGGATAAAGTGGAGCAGCGGCATATACACGCTCTCATTCATCAGCATGCCGTTCATGATATTGTAAAACTGCTGGATATTCTCCAGACCCGCGTAACCGTTAGCCCCCTTTAGCAGAAGCCCTGACAGTCCGTCGGCAAACCCCGATAACGGCCGCGTCCCGCTTCTGGCCCCCAAAAGACCTTCAAAACTCTCCCTGGCGTCGCCTTCAAAAAGCCTGGCAAATTCCTTGTCGCTTTCCATAGCCTCAAAAAGTTTCTCCAGCCTCTCCAATCCTCCGTCCTGATAGCGGGCCGCGTGAAAAACAAGGAGCATGGTAGCCTCCCGCACGGAACCGTAATCATGGGTCCTGGAAATGTATTCGGACAAAAACGGGATCAGACTCTTGTTCAGCACCTGGGCGTTGCGGGCCGTATCTCCGTTTGCCGCCTGCCAGTCCATGGCCTGGGTCAGCTCTCTAAACTCATCTTTGTAGGACCGCAGCAGAAGCTGTTCGATATCATCCATAAGAGAATGCATCTGCTCCAGCAGATGCTCCCCCGAAGAATAGTTATTATATCCCCTTAAAAAGTCCAGGGCAGCCTCCTGGAGACCTCTGGACGAGCTCTGCAAAAGCATAAAACGGAACCGGTTAAAAAAATCTCCGGCAAACTTAGCCTGCAGACCTCCCTGTCCCTGTAGATAAGAAAGCAGGTCTTCCGGTGAATCCAAGCGCATGGACATCAGGAACTTCTCCACCAGATCCGCCACCTCGGCCTTATCAAGCCCCGCCATGCCTGTGAACAGCAGCCGCTCCAGGCTGTCCGCCAGCTGGCCGCCCTCGCCCAGGCTCTTGACAAAAGCCCCATAGTTGCTGTCATAATCCACCACGCTCAAAAGAGCATCCTGGGTATCTTTGCCCATCTGCTCCCCGTCCCGTCCGTCTGAACGGACCACTCTGGTAGGATCTGCCGGATTGCGGATCGCCGGATTTCCCGCGCCGTGCTTCGGGTCCTGCGCATTGACCACGTTACGATTATCCATATTAGGCGTTGTCACCTGCAAAATGTTTGCCATACTTCCCCCTAATCTCTGCTTCTTGTCGTAAAACCACAATAATATTGTATATCGGCACCTTTACGTTATCTATTATATTATCTTTTTTATTTTTTCACAAGTAGTATAAAATAACATTATTTTTACATCTTTATTAAATCCCTTCCATCTTCATTTTTCTGCCGCAATCCCGGGGCTTATGCTTATATTTATAGAAAAAATGCCGATAATCAACTTATAAAGTGTATATTTGCAATTTTTTAGAAGGGAGGTTGCTTTATGAATATCACATTTCCATCGTTAAATACCTCTTACCGTCCGTCGGTTTCCGTACAGCCAAAGACCACGCCCCGTAAGGAGAAAGCAAGCGGGGATTACGATACTGTCAATATACGCAGATCCAAAGCTCTGGATGATGAGACTTTTGCCCGGATGCTTGCCAAAAAAACTGCCGCTCAGCTTGGCACTGCCAGCAGCGAGCGGGTTGCGGATCTTCGCAGGAAGACGGAGGATGGGACCTACAAGCCGGATCCCCAGCGGATCGCCGGCCGGATGCTGGGACTGGGCTGACGCCCTCCATTTCCCAGCCATGCCACATGGATAGAAAGGAGTTCCCTTATATATATGGAACAAAACGCACAGAAGTCTTTTGACAGTTTTATCGCTGTTCTGGAGGATACCGCCCAGCTGGTTGGCGACATCGCGGATATCGAGTCCGCCAAAGCCGAGGCGGCTTCTTTAAACCAGCATCATCTTTTGGACGGTTATATCCAGACCGAACAGGCCCAGATCTTAAAGCTTAGAGGTCTGGAACAGCGCAGAGCCCGGTTCGCCGGGGACCTTGGGTGGGGCTCTCTCACCTTCCGGCAGATCCTTGCTGTGGCGCCGCCGTATCAGCAAAGCGTTCTCCAGCCTCTGTTTGAGTATCTGGAGCAGCAGCTGATGTGGCTGCAGGATGCCAGGGGAGCCGCGGAGCAGATTATCAAAGTCAGGCTCCATGAGCTGGATGTGGCCCTGGCAGGTCAGACAGGCAGTTCCTATGATAACTCGGGCAGTGTCACCGACAGCGCCCCCGCGCCTCTTCACTCAGTTATGAGAGAAACTTACGTCTGACCGCAGCTTCTGATACATGCATAACAAGGGTGCGTAAAGACGCGCATCCTGTCTATATAGAAAATATTTGGAGGATACACATATGGTAAGAGCAACATTTGCCGGTTTTTCCACGGCTTTTTCCGCCCTTCAGGCTAACCAGAAGCGGCTGGATATCACGGGACAGAATCTGGCGAATATGAACACGATCGGTTACACCAGGCAGCAGCTTCAGACTTCCAGTCTGAATTACACCAACCCGGTTTCCCACTACATGAGTTCTTCCGAGGTGGTGGTAGGCTTTGGTGTGCATATGGATGCGGTCTCCCAGATTCGGGACCCCTATCTTGACATCCAGTACCGGAACCAGATGGAGAAATCCGGCTATTCCAGCGCGCTGCAGACGTCCTTTGACGAGCTGTCCCAGTTTTTGGATGAGTCTCACATCACCGGTATCCGGAACGCTTTTGATGATATACGGTCTACTTTGAACAATATGACCGACCCCAGCAAGATCCATGACAAAGTATACGAGTCCGAGCTGCGCACCCGCATACAGACCCTGACCAATCTGCTTAACGAAGGAGCCCGTCAGATCAACACCTACAAGGAGAATGAATACCACAAGCTTGATGGAGAGGGCAACAGCGAGCAGGGCGCCATTCAGACGGTCAATAATATCTTGCAGCAGATCGGACGTCTGAACCGCCAGATCAAGCAAAATGAGATCTATGGTCAGCCCAGCCTGGAGCTGAAGGATGAGCGCAATGTGCTTTTAGACGAGTTGTCCAGCTATCTCCCCATTGAGGTGACTTATTATAAGGATAAGGAGCATAACGGGGTCGCTGCGAATGGTACGGATGAGGCTTTGGGAGAAAAGTACCATCTTGACAGTTCCGGGAACATCATTATGAAGAAAGAATGGCCCGACGATCTGCGTGTTACCATGACTTACACCGATGCCAACGGCGACTCCCAGAAACTGGTACTTGTGGAAGGAACCGTAGGCACCGGCGATGATAATTTCGGGAAACTTGCCATTGATGCAGGGACAGGGGCGCCGCCTGATTACAGCAACTTAAAGCTTTCGTTCCAGAATTGCTTTAATGCTCCTACAACTCCCGAAGATTATGGAAACCCGGCCGTTGATCTTGATATTGGGAAAACAGCAACGGCAGGTAAAAACTATCCGTTCTCCTCCGGTTCCGGTTCTATCCAGGCCAGCCTTGATATGTTGTGGAAAGACGGCGCGACACAAGGTCTGAATGATGTAAAAGGCTATGACTACTATATGAATGAGTTGGATAAACTGGCCAGTTCCTTTGCCCATGTTATTAATACGATCAATGGCACTCTCCAGAACGGGCAAGGCGGAACTTTGATCGGCCCCAATGCGGCAACGGGCACTAATTGGGAAGATATGACAGCGTTAGATATCTGTATCAGTCAGGACTGGATTGATGGCACGCATTCTATCAATAAATCAGGTGATAATGCTACTGACATCGTAAAATTCATGTTTGAGGCAATGAACACTGAATTTAACGGAAAGCCAAAGAATTCAGATCTGAGTCAGAAATATCCCAACCTGCTAACAGATATCAACTTAGAAGGCAACACTTTCGCCAATTACATGAACCATATTTCCACGGTTCTGGCTAATGATTCATATGCTAACCAGATTTCGTTAAAGACTAATGTTACGGTTCTTAACGGCATCCAGAATTCCCGCGATTCCATATCTGGCGTCAGTCTGGATGAGGAGGCGTCCAATATGATGATGTATATGTCAGCCTACAACGCGGCCTCCCGCCTCATGACTACTCTGGATCAGACCCTGGATGTTCTGATCAACAGCACTGGTGTAGTGGGCCGGTAATGATAACCGTTTTATACTATAAACTATGGAGGGATTACCTATGCGTGTAACCAATGCATCCACATACAGAAACTTTACTTCGTCGGTGAACAATGTTCATCTGGCTTTAAACAAGAGCATGAACAAGGTTTCCAGCGGCGAAGCTTATGAACGGGCATCTGATGCTCCTCTTGCCTACTTTGAAGGCAAAAAGATCGATGGTTTGTATCAGGACACTTTGACCAAGAGCGCTCTGATTAAGGATATCAGCAATCGTATCTACCAGCAGGAACTTGGAGCCCGTACAATCCAGGATATCATTTCCAGCTCCGGAGGAGCCAAAAATAAGGTCCAGTTTGCCATAACAGACACGACATCTGACGCGTCACTGCAGACTACCATGGAGGATCTTCTGCAGAAGCAGCAGGAGATCGTAGATGCCCTGAATGTTCAGTACGCCGATTATTTCGTTTTTGGAGGCAACGATTATAAAAACGCTCCTTTTAGTCTTGAGCAGACCACTACCGGACCTGTATTGACCTACACACATCAGTTCCCGGGAGATGCTAACCCTACTGTGATCAAGATGCCATTAGAAAAGAATGCAACAACAGGTGACTATGAATTTAATATTGCGGCTGGCGATATGGCTAACATAAAAAGAGCCATGCAGGAGCAGGGGCGCATTGATGTAGGTTATGGCACTATTTTTGACCATGATACCCTTCTTGACACCTTTACCGGCGGACTTAATCTGCTGACAGGCATTACTTCCGATGCCGCTGCTTCCGGTAACATTACAGATGCTGATATCAAAAGTGCTTTAGATTCCAGCGCTTTCGCTGTTGTGGCCAAGGCAACCCAGTATATTAGTGATTACTTAAATAACAAACCGACAACTGCGGATACAAATGCCGCTATGGACGAAAAACTTAGAGGTGTTCTTGAAGAGATGACCGGAGCGGAACAGACGTTAAGCACCGTCTACTCTGACTTGGGGAACAAATATCGTCTCCTGGAGACTACAGAATCAAGGCTTAAGACGAAGGCTGATAACCTGACAAAGCAGTACGCGGATAAATTGGGCGCTGACCCATACGAAGCTATCATGGAGATGTATAATAATAATTATGCCTACAACGCCGCGTTAAAGGTAGGCTCCCAACTTATGAGTTCTTCCCTGTTTGATTTTGTGCGTTAGATAAAATAGTTCACAGAAAGGAGGGTTGTGTGTGGAACCGCTTATAAAGATTACAACTGAACCCATACGCATAGAGCATTTCCGGCAAAGCGGACGTTTGGTAAATCCCAATCATGTTGATATGGAAAGAAGAAGAGCTTTGGCAAGACAGACATCGTTCCGTAATTCTGTGGGCCAAGGTCCTGTGTCTATGGATGAAATCAATAAGATCAACCGTACTTTTTCTAAAAAGCAAACGGCTGTCCAGACCTCGGATGTTGCTCCTTCGTTCCAGCAGCAATTGGCATCCAGTCAGCTGCGGCCTCAAACACAGGTCTCGGCACCTGTGCCTGTCACAGTTCCTGAGACTGCTTCCACGCAGACGGTCTCTTCCAGTGGGGCATCTGCAAGCGTTCCCGTTGCAGCTTCTTCACAGACATCGGCAGTTCAGGATCTCTCTGTTTCTGCCACTTCATCCTATACGGCACAGCGGGGCGCTTTTGAGATGAGAGTTGCCAAGGGTGAATTGTCTTACCTCCCGCCTATGGTAATGACGGTTGTTACCCAAAGACCTCAGGTACACATTGAATATTTGGGTGATTTTAACTACGTTCCGCCAAGAGATGATTCCGGCGGCAATGTCAATCTATTCACATAGGAGCTTCTGAATATGACGATACAAACTGATTATGGCGCAGTGGAATATTCGCCAGAAGATTTGATTACTTTTAGCGACGGAATCTTCGGATTTCCTAAATTGACTGATTATCTTCTCCTGCGCATGGGCGAAGGGGATGATGATTCCATCCTTTTGATGCTGTCTGTGGAAGACCCTAATGTTGTATTTGTACTGATTAATCCGTTCTTCCTCTGCCCTGACTATTCTCCCAGTCTGGCTCCCCAGGAGTTGGACTGTCTGGATGTCAAAGACAGCGGCGATCTTTCTTACTATGTGATTTGTGTGGTTCGCGATGAATACCTGGAGAATACGGTCAATCTGAAATGTCCATTGGCCATCAACCCACAGACGCGCTGTGGGATTCAGCTTATTTTAGAAAACGGCTCTTACGAATATTGCCATAGACTGGGCGATTTTCCATCTGTCATTGAGGGGTGATGAATTATGCTGATACTTCGACGAAAAAAAAATGAAAGTCTTCTCATTGGCGGCAACATTCGCATAACAGTTATTGAATGCGCGGCAGATGGCGTCCGTCTGGCGATTGATGCACCAAAACAAATTTCTATTCTCAGGGAGGAATTGTCTGAAGCGGAACAGACCAATAAACGGTCTCTTACCCCGAATAAAGATTCTGTGTGGGTGCTTCAGTCTTTTCTACAGCACAAAAAAGATAAATAAAAAAGGGAATGTCAGATGGATCTCTGTCTGACATTCCCTTGATTTTTCTATTCATTTAATAAATGATCTCCACAGAAGTCTCATGCCCCTGATCATCCAGTATACGGGCAAAAGAATGGGAATTTTTTCTACTGCCGGATAGATTGATGACATATAATGGTAATCCGGAAAGATCCATCGCAGCTTTCTCCTCTGTTCGGCGAAAAACTTTCCCATCTTTTCCCTTCGTATATACTGCCCTTCTTCTCTTTTTTCCTTCTCAATCTCCTTTTCAACAAGTTCCTGAAGCTTCAGAGCCTGATCGTCTTTCTCTACTCCTACCATGCCTCTGGTCAGTATGCGCGCTTCCAGATGATCATACACAGACATATCCTCATGCCTTCTCAAGAGATAGGGATCGTTCTTTTCCCCGAACCACATATAAGCTATCTCCAGAAGTTTCTCCGCAAGGCTGTCAACCTTGAACTCTTCCAGCCTCTTCTGCAAAGCGTCCTCCTCAATCTCCTCGCGCCATTCCCTGTGAAAAAGAAATAACTCCAGCATCTCCCGCAAAGTCAGCTCATCCGTCACATAGCGATACGCGGCTCCGGCCATGCGGTAAGTCATCTCGCTTTCAACAGGAAGCATCCAGATATACTCATAAGGATCACGGATCTGCGCGCTTTCCAGTATCCGCACCATATACTTTCCATATCTGGAGGTTCTAAACGGAAGTTTGTAAAACAGGATAATGGTAACACCGTTAACCCTTTTCATCCGCTCTCCAAATCCCTTGAAAGTCTTGTCCGTCTCATAGCCCAGATCGATCAGATATCCTTTTGCCAGGTAGTATTTATCCTCATCCAAAAAAAGCTGCACAGGGCTGTTATCCGCAGTCTCCGGAAGCCTATATAGCTCCCGAATAGACTCCGAAATCAGAACCGTACAGGAGATCTCTCTCATATCCAGCCATGTCAGTATCTCCTGAAAGCCTTCCCGACAATTCTCTCCAAATGCCAAGGACTCCTGATAGCGCTGAAAGAAACGGTCCCTCCATCTGTCCGGCACCGTCTCTCTATGACCCAGAAGCCCCAAATATACAGTATTGGCCACTTTATGATAATCCGCCAGGCGGTACATTCTCTCCCAATCAAAACGGCTGAAAGGAACGTGCCGGTTATCCTGCCGGATAACCGACGCTACGATCTCTACCAGGGAACGTCCCTCAAATAATAAACGATTCATAGCCCTCCCTTTTTCCAACAGACTCCCAAAATCTCTTTGTGAACAGCAAAGAAGATTTCGGGAGTCTGTTTTTATGATTTATATTTTTATATAGCGCTGACAAGTTTTCCTATTTTATAGAAAGATTTATCGCCTGCCAGCCTTCTGTTCAGTCTCTCGTCAATCGCCTGCACCTGGTCTAAAACAGTCCGGGTTCTGCGTCTGATTTCGTAGATCTTTTTTTCCTCTTTCGTAGCGCCCACAGCCTGATCAAGATCCGATGTCATCAGAACCTGCAGCTTGTCATAAGCTTCTTTACTGCTCTCCCCCATCTGCCAAAGTTCTTCCATGCATCGTTCTGCTTTCACCATCTCGTCTCCCCGCAGCTGAAGGATCATAGCAGCAGAAATTCCGTCATTGCGGTTTACAATCTCCTCCAGTTCTTTGGTCAATCTGAGAATTTCCTGAATGGCACCATATTTTCTCTGAAGAAGAATCATAATTCTTTCTATATTAAATTCCATAGCGCCGGCCCTCTCTAACCTCTCACTTCACTCACTTTTGCTATGTGCAGGTCTTTCACTTTTCGGCTGGCTCCGTCAAACCCCTCTCGCAGTTCGGAAAGAATGTGGCGGATACGTCCTATCTCGTCCTGTCTTCTATGCCTTCCAGCCTTAACCCGGCTTAAATCAAAGATAAGAAAGTCATAAATCCTTCTCAAATCCCAGCTGATCGGCTGCTCCAGATCCAAAATATCTGTCAGATACCGAACAATCCTGCTTACCCTCAGCAGACAATCCTCAAAGTCATCATAATTATTCTCTTTCAGTGAGTTTTCTGCTCTTATGAGACGCTTAATCGCCTCATCAAACAAGAGCAGCAGCTGTTCGGCTCCTGACATGGAATAAATGCTTTTTTCTTTGTACTGATTATATCCGTTCATCGAATCCCTTCCTTAAACAATTTTCCGCTGCCGTCTTATGGTGATAAAACGGCAGCCGTATCCATATTTATGCTGACAACTGGGAAAGATAGCTTGACTGAGTATTCATCTGGTTAATCAGGCTCTCCATCGTGGTGAACTGGGAGATATAGCGATCCTGCTCCATCTTCAGACGCTCATTAAGGCTGTCGATGGTCTCCTGCATCCGCTGAAGCTCTTTATAGATCTCATTCTCCATAAGAGTAGTCGGTTTCTTCTCGGAACCGGCGATATCAACGAGACGGCCATAAGAACCTTTACCATTGCCGTTATCATTTTTACTGCCGTATCTGGTGGCATATGGAATAAGAGTTTCATCTATAGTATCAATGAGACCTTTCTTTACGCTGCCGCCTCCAGCAAAGATATTGGATACCTTTTCAGGATCATTCTCCATGGCAGTCTTAAACTTGACTTCATCAAACACCAAGGTACCGCCGTCACCCCAATCTTCCGCGTAACTGATACCGATCTCTTTCAGATCTTCGTAGCTGGCTCCGTTATTCAGCATCTTGGTAAAAACGCTCTCCATGTCCATACTCAAATCCCGCATAGCGGAATCCCCGTATAAAATCCCCTGTTTGGCCTTATTCTCCCAGTTTTCGATGGATGTCTCATCCATCTCCGCCTTCTGCTCATCCGTCAGGGCGCCGTAGTTGTTATCCGGACGGGTTCTGACATGATTATTGATCTCTGTTACCAGGGCGTTATAATCTTCGATAAAGCTCTTTACCCTCTCTAACGCGCCTTCCACATCAGCTTTGGCGGAGAAAGTGATGGATTGGGATTTATCATAACTCCATGTTCCGTCAGTTTTTTTCTCCACATCACCAAACTCCCCCGATACCGTAACCGTCAGTCCCTCCAGGTTAAAAGTATTGGAAGAACGCTCAATCATAACGTCGACACCGCCATAGTTGACAAGTATTTTGGCGTCTTGGCCTTCAATCACCTTAGTACTACCGCCATCCCCTTGCTTGTTTCCAAACAGGGCATTTGTCACTTCGCCCTCCAGCTTAATCTGACGTCCCGCTCCTGTCTCACTGGATACCAGCATAAACTCGCCCGTTGACTCAACATACGTCGCTTTCACACCCGCTTCCGTGGTGGAATTGATCTTTGACAGAATATCGCTGATGGAACTGTTGCCTGTAAGCCCTTTGATCTCAACTCCGTTAATCTTCAGATTCAGCGCCTTATCACCCTTGGGTATCGTTATTCCAGTAAAGGCTTTGCTCAATGCCGGCTGATCCAGCGTTCCGTTCAGGTTTACTTTATTAGAGGCGCCATAGGTAAGTCCCATGTTATTCAGCATCTCATAATTATTGGACATAACGGACACGGTAGATCCGGCCTTTTCGGTATCAAAGCTCAATACATCATCAAATTTGACCTTAACTGTCCCTGTACCAAATGCCTGATTCAGCCGATTCTGGAGATTTTCTGCCATCTTCGCTTTTGCTTCACTTTCTGTCATTCCCTTAAGCTCCGCAGCTTCCTCTTTCGTGATCAGTTCAATAGACTTCGAACTTCCGTCATAGTTGAAAGTCATCTTCTGCCCCGTCAGATAATCAACCATTTTTCTCTCATTGATCGCGGTATCTTCAAACTTGTTCTGCATCGTAATGGTACCGTCGGCGCCAAACTCAACTTTCCCTTTCTCATTCTTTTGACTGTCATCCAGACCAAGGGTTTTTAACGCGTAATCTCCTTCCATTACAACGCCTTCCGGCGCTCCGCTCTTCTTCTTTAACACGATCTGGCCATTGTCGTTGCCAAACTCAAAGACATCCTTTAGATTCGCGTCGCCCACCTTAGCCTCAGATTTTCCCAAAACATGTTCGTTTAAGATACCTACCAAATCATCTAAGCTCTGATTTTCCAACGTGTAATCAATATTCTTTGTTACCTCTTTTCCATCCTCCTGAACTGTGTAGGTGCTGGCAAAGGTAAAGGTAGCTGAACTTATCTTTTTGCCGTCACTACTATCATAGATGGCAAAGTCTAACTTGGCGCCTTTCAGGTTCGAGGTTCTTACATCTTTAGACAGCAGATCGTTTACATTGGTCGCTATGCCTGCGCCGCCTTGGCTGGAATGGCTCTCGGACTTAAGTACCGCGGATGTAGCCAGCTGCTGCACTCCTTTTATGGAAATATTATTTACCATGCTGGAGCTGCCTGTGGCGGTCACGAATCTGGTGGCCGTCTCCGCTCCCCTGAGACTGATCTGATTCTTAGCGAACACGTTCAAATCCTTCAGGTTCTTGCTGGATGTATAACTTGCGTAAGTATCGGCCCAATCTATGATCTTATCGCTGACTCCCCGGTATGCCTCCTGCTTCCACTGAAGCTCTGTGATCTTCTTCTTCTGATTGTTGATCTTCGTGGTAGTTCCCAGGGTCATCTTCTCAATAATCGAATCGCGGTCAATGCCGGACGCCATGCCTCCGAAGCCTCTAAGAGCTGTATTCCCTAAACTGCTGGTGCTTGATATACTTGCCATATCTCTATCTCCTTTCACTAAGACACACTTTAGCCTTTTTTCTCTTTTCAGACAATATCTTCCTTATTTACAGCCAAAGCGCAATGCAATACCTTGAAAAAAATCATTTTTAATCTATACTTATTTATCGACATGATATATAATAAAAATAATATCTTAAAAATCATTTTTACTACTTTTTATACATGGAGGTACCGTTTTGTCTATCATAATTACAGTTTCCAACCAGAAAGGCGGTGTGGGGAAAACCACCACATCGGCTGCCCTCATATCAGGTCTGGACCAGGCGGGCAAGCGGGTTCTGGGCATTGATCTGGACCCACAGGGGAATCTGGGGTTCTGTCTGGGAGCCGGCATGAGCAGCCCTCACACGATCCTTGACGTGATGAATGGCTCTGTTCCGGTCCACAAAGCCCTTGTCCGCTGCGACTATGGGGATCTGTTGGTTTCCGACATCACCTTAAGCAACAATGGCCTGGATGGCATCCGCACCAACCGGGAGTTTATTTTGAGAGACGCCATCAAACCTGTTATGGATTTTTTTGATTATATCATTATAGATACCCCGCCGGCCCTGAATCTTCTGACCGTGAACGCCTATTCCGTTTCCGACTTTTTGATCATCCCCATGGCTTCCGACATCTTAAGTCTGGTGGGCCTTGCCCAGCTAAAAGAGACCATCGAGTCGGTGCGCGGTTCCTTTAATCCCGGTCTCAATGTCCTTGGCATCCTTCTGACCCGGTTCAATCCGCGGACCACGCTGTCCCGGGATGTTCTTGAGATGGCCCAGCAGCTTGCGGCCCAGATCAACTCCCGTGTTTTTGACACCAAGATCCGCACCGGTGTAGCCATCGCAGAGGCGCCGGCCCACGGCGAAAGCATTTTTTCTTATAATCCCCGCTCCGGCGCGGTAAAAGATTATCAGGCTCTTATTGAAGAGATCGCTCCTGATATCCAATTAAAGGAGGTATCACAGTAATGTCCAAAAAAACCAACAAAACATCTCATGTTATGGACCTTTTGACCAATGGCGCGTCCACGGACGCAGACACACCGGTGGCGGAGGCCGTGCTGGGTCAGGAAAAGAAACCCTCAGACATCCAGTCCCACTCCGTCACCCCCGCTAAAGTAACGGTAGTCGATGAGGGCAGCCGCAATGACCGCCTCTCCCAGGAGATCCTGGGAAAACTTACCGAAGAACTGGAGGAAGAGACCAGGCAAGAAGAAAAAGCCAGCCAGGGAGCGGACGAACAAACCGCCGAGCCGGATGTTAGAGAGGAAGAAACCTCTGCCGCTTCCCCTGCCTCACTCCAGGAAACGGCAGCTGACACCAATGGCCAGGCTGTGGACGCTCCGAATACAGCTTCCCCAGACGAGGCAGGGATGACAGCCGACGCGCAGACGGATATCCCTAAGACAGACGAGTCTCTGCAGGATGCCGCGAACACCGCGCCCCAAGACACGCCGGAGATTACTTCCGATGCCTCCCAGGATCTGTCAGAGGAAACACCCGAATCTCCTAAGGCTAAACCGCATCCCATCATTCCGGAATCGCAGTTTAATGACCGATTTACGGATAAAGAATACCGTTTCATCAATGTTATGGAGCAGCTTCTTATGCGGCAGAATCTGGAAGCGGTGCTGACCCAGTATGACGTGTGTACCTGTCCGCGCTGCATGTCCGACGTATGCGCCCTTGTGCTTACAGGACTTCCCTCCAAGTATGTGGTCACAAGCCGGGATTCCATCTCCCCTCTGATCAGCTACTATGAAAACAAGTATAAGATACCTGTTTTGACCGAGCTTATGAAAGCTTGCGACCGAGTGCGGCAGAATCCCCGGCATAAAGTATCACATTAATTAAAGGAATGGTACAAAATCATGGAACGTACAATACAATATATGGAAGGTGAAGAGCGGGACGGATATTATGTCCAGCCGATGATGAAACGTGTATGGGCAGTGCAATTAGATATTTTAAAGATGATTGATACGATCTGCAGCCGTCATCGTTTAAAGTATTACGCATGGTACGGCACCCTTCTGGGGGCGGTGCGCCACCACGGTTTTATCCCTTGGGATGACGATATGGATTTGGCTATAGTGAGAGAAGATTATGAAAAATTCAAATACTATTGTGAGAAAGAACTGCCCGAAGGCTGGTCACTACTTAAAGTAGGTCCCACCCTGATCCGCATAATAAATACAGAGACCATCCGGCTGGACCAGGAATTTCTGGACAGATCCCACGGCTGTCCCTTTGTCATCGGGGTGGACATCTTCTGCTTGGATCATATCCCCAAAGATAAAGATGAAGAAATCTTATGGCTGAATCTGTTTTGGGCCGTGGCCAACCTGTATGTACATTGGAATCTCTTTCAGGAAGATGCGGAATGGCAAAAGAACCGATGGGATCAGTTAACAGAGATAGAAACCCTTACCGGATACCACTTTGACAGACAATCCTCCGTATCCGATCAGTTATATGCCCTTGCGGACAAGGTCGCGGCCATGTACTGGGATGCCAAATCTCACGAAATAGCCGTTATTTCCAGCCTGCGCCGCAACAGCGCTTACCGTATCCCCAACTCCTACTTTAGAAGAGTTATCCGAGTACCATTTGAGGATACGACGATCCCCATCCTAAAAGATTACGATCTTCTCTGCAGATTAAGTTACGGCAAGGATTATATGACTCCCCGAAAGTACTCCATGCATAGTAACATCCAAAAACAAATGGGACGTTTACGGAAATATTTTCAAGATCAGGGGAAGGAACTGCCGGAATGTTTTCATATGACATTTGAGGAATAAAATCATGGAAGATCATTTGAAAGTAACGCCCATGGAGGGCGAAGAACGGGATGGTTATTATGTCCAGCCGCTGCTAAAACGGTTATGGGCCGTGCAGCTGGATATTTTAAAAGAAATTGATACGATCTGCAGACGTCATAATATACGCTATTTCGGATGGTTTGGCACTCTTTTGGGGGCAGTGCGCCACCATGGCTATATCCCTTGGGATGACGATATGGATCTGGCCATGGTGCGGGAAGACTATGAGCGATTTCGTTATTATGCCAAAACAGAACTTCCAACGGGATGGGTAGTTTCAGAAGAATACCCTACCTGGATCTGCATACTTAATACAAATAAATTTCAGCTGGACCAGAAATTTTTGGACAGATTCCATGGCTGTCCATTTATAACTGGTGTGGATATTTTTTGTATCGATCATACCCCCCAAAGTATAGAAGACGAAGAACTGCATATCAATATGTTTCAGGCTGTGAACAGTTTATGTCTTAACTGGAATCTCCCCGAAGATGACGCGCAGTGGAATGGTGTAAGCAAATGGAGTTATCTTGCAGAAATAGAAGAACTTACCAGCTGTCCTATTGACCGCCAACGCCCTGTCAAGGCGCAGCTGTATTTCCTTGCGGATAGGATAGCTGCCATGTATTGGGAGGATGGATCCCATGAAATGACCCGTCTTACCCGCTTTTCCAAGGATCGCCATTACCGTATCCCTGCTTCCTGTTTTGAGAAAATCATAGAGATTCCATTTGAACATACGATGCTCCCTGTTTTGGAGGATTACGACTTAATATGCAGGTTGGATTTTGGAGAAAATTATATGACACCCATAAGAATAGGTGATCACGAGTATCTGAAAAAACAGATATCTGCTTTGAAAAAAATTTACGAAACGGAAGGAAAGATATTTCCAGAGTGTTTTAATATGACATTTGAATAAAAAATTCCCCCGCCATAAGAAAGAGAGTTTCTTTTTCTTATGGCAGGGTTTTTATCTATTGATTTCTGATGGCATAGCAGACCATTCCCTGTGTACCCTGGCCGTAATGCCGGATGTACAGCCTGTATTCCGGAACCATCTCTTTAAGATACTTAGGGATCTCCCAAAGCTGTTTCCCACTGACATATGCTGCCACCTTCGGAGCATTTCTTCGCAGCAACTTCTTTGCTCCCTCCAAAACAGTAAGTTCCAGACCACTAACCGATATTTTTATAAAGGTTACACCCTGCATTTCCTCCACATCATCCAGCGCGATCATCTCCGCCTCGCTGTCTCCCTGCTCGGATAACGCGCTGCTCTCCGATCGGCCTGAAAGGAAACGTACTTTCCCTGGTGCGGCGCCTACGGCCACATTCTTTATATAAATATTCTCCATCCCGTCTGTTGTCTGCCTTAATACTTCGTAATTCTGCCGATCCAATTCAAAGCCAATGATACGCTTATAATTTCCGTTTGTAATCTCTAAAAATTTTGATATGGTATCTCCCGTAAACGCGCCGATATACGCAAAAATCTCCTGGTCCGTATACTGCAGAATCACGGGATCCAAAGTCTTTACGCTGCTGTCCTCATTGATTTTCTCCAGATAACTGACATCGCCGCTTCTAATACTGTTTAGAAAACCTGCTACTGTCACCCGCGACTTATCATCAGCTACCATATCATACACATCTTCCAGCTCAGACATATGCTCCTCATAGAACTGCCATCTCTCACTGGTATCGAAAAGCTGCAGTGTACTGAATATCATCACATTGCCGGTATATCCCGCTTCTTTTACCTGACGCGCCACCTGATCCGCTACATAGACGCAGATCAGAAGGTTTTTCGGCTGGTCCTTAAGTCTGAAGAAGGTGTCCGGGGATATTACCCCCCCGCATTCCATAAGGTAGAATTGTTATCTACTATGTACTGCGGCCTTAATGTCTCTCCCCAGTTCCTCTGGAGATACTCCATGGCCCGCTGACCTGTGGCTCCCGCTCCCCATATGGCAAAGGTTTCTCCTGTTTGCTGTAAATGGGTCATAAGCTTCTGCATGTGGGCTTGGGCTTTGTTTTGGGTTAACGGGACTAATTTAGTTCTTAGCATTTTGCTCTTCCCCCTTTTCAATTCAATTCGTCTATATTCTTTCATAGTTTAAGGGGTTAGAGGTTTTATGTCAAGCATATTTATCATTGAGATTTTGCGACTATCCATTCTTTTCAGTTTTTCGATGCCAATACAATGTGATTGGTTACCTAATTTACCATCAAATTTTTCTAAGAATATTATTTTATCAGTTCTTAAAAACGATCAATCCCGCTTCCGCCAGCCTTTCTACTATGGGTATCAATTTCTTTACAGAAACTCCAATCCTATCGCTTATTTCGATCAGGTCATTCCTCCCATCCGCGTAAGCAATAAAATCAGTCATTGCCTTCACAGTTCCATATCCACCCTTCTGGCTGACCGTGGGATAAAGTCCCCTCTTTCCCAGCTGTGGTTCACACAACACATTTATCTGATAACAGACATTATATTCCAAAGCCTGTATCACCTGGGTCATAACCTCATAACTTCCCTGAAATCCCTCTGGACTGATAAGTTCCATATTATCCGCGGAAGTGTGATATTCCGGATATTCACCAAATTTTGAACGGCAAAAACACACCACAGGCAGATCAATACCAGGCGCGTTATATTGACGTTCATCGGATCCCCTCTTAAGAAACGGGTAGACAACATACCGCCCCATACCTCTCAAAATATTATTCAAAACCCTGTCCGCTAAAGTATCCCCATAGCGGGATTCGATCATAGAAAATCCCCTGTCGTCTCCCACACACGATAGATTAAACCCAGCGATCATATGTTTCTTCATATATTCCATATTCCGGCTTAGATATGTGATCGAACCAATCGTCTCAGGAATGAAAATAAATCTATATGTATATCTCCTCTTTTTCATATTCCTTACATAACAAATCAATTCCGCGGATAATGCCGGACCCGAACACTCGTTATTGGCCATGGACGGATGACAGATATATGTGGAAAAAAAGATCTCATCCTTCCGTTCTCCAGGTATCACGATCTCGCCATAAGTCAGATCTCCATCAATCAGTTCACTGTCAATGTACATATGGTATCGCCCCGGAGTGAGCATAGACTTCTGCTCCTCACTCATGCAGAATCCAAATCGTTCCTTATAATAAGAAGTTACATATGGGATCACTTCCGGTTGATCAGGCTGGGTATAAATATAGTTTTTCATTTCATCCAATCCCACCCATTGATCTACCGGTGTTGAGTATCCCATGACATGAAGATTGTGATCCTTAAAATCAATGATATGATTCCCCTTTTCATCCTCAATAAAGGCTTCACGAATAACCCATTCCTTGGGGATCGTCCAGTCAAACACCTTTGTTCCAGAACTCACATTTCGTATCTCTAACCGCTTACCATCTTCCTCACCAATATGCTCTGAAAGGATAGAAAGGGTTTTTCTCACACCCTCGCCAGTAATGCTACGACATATTGGGAACAAAATTCCTGCCAAATCATATATTTCATGTCCCTTTTCTTTACTTTCCACTATTTCTATCCCTCCATTATTCCACTCCTATTTAATTATGTATCCGCTGGAATGCCTATTAAAAGGCATTTGGAATATTCTACGCTGGCCTACGTATTTCTCAACTATGCTGCTTTCCATAGGACTTGTAGAAAGCCCATAATGATCCATGATGAGAACCCCCCCGGTGACCAACCTTGGCCATAACGACCGGAGCGAAGATTCCAGCACTTTCTCTATCCCACAATCAATAAAAATAAGTTTGAATCTTAACCATGGTCTTTCTTCCAGAAAAGCTTCTAACTCTGTTGTCACATCCATCCTTTTCAAAAGCGCAATATTTTCTAATCCCTGCAGCTTAATAAGACTGCATAAAGTCTCATAATCTGCCCTATATCTTCCTTCGTTATCTGTGTTATCATTTTCTCCTGTCTTCATACCCTGGAACCAATCAAATCCATATACTCTGGTTGGATCATTATTTTCAAACAGTTTTATAACTTTTGCCCAGAACACAAATGAGGCACCTTTATATGTGCCCACTTCTGCTATATTTCCACTTAGATCCATAACTTTCTTATATAACTCATAAAAAAATAACATTCGGGCGATATTGACCTGGCCTACAAATATAGGGAAATTAAATATCACCTCTTTCAAAGGCGGATCCATCTCCTCAAGGCTTGCTATATATCTAAAATACTCTTTATCCTCTGACTCAAACTTCATCCATTCGTTATCTGCATTACTCAACATCTTATTGCACCTCCCCTTATTTGAGTTGACCTTTTGTCCATTTAATGATCTTATTAACCGACTGATAATTCTCAAATTGTAGATCATCCGGGGAAAACACAGTATCAAATTCTTCCTGCAGGTAAAGCAACAAAGAAATCACCTCCAGGGAATCCAGTATCCCGCTTTCGAACAAGTCAGTATCCCTATCAACAAACTCTCCCTTTTTTCTTCCGATCCCCACCACATAAGCTAAGATCTTATCTTCCATCCCTCTCATCCTCCCCAAATCGGTAAAATCCATTTGTTTTTAATCTGCGGTTGACGTAATCCGTATCTGTTGTCTGTCTGACATAAACTAACCTTATGATATCCAGTGCCCTCTTTATCCTCTCTTCTGATTCGGCGCCGATCCCAACGCGGATAAAACAGCTTGTACTCTTTCCATATGCGCTGCCAGGAACAATAGCAATTCCGTACTTAAATAACAAATACAGACAAAAATCCAGTGTACTAACATGCAACCCCTCAACACTTATGAATAGATAAAATGTTGAGCTCCCTGATAAGTATTCTAATCCGATCTCATCCAAATATCTGGCTATTCTTTTCCTTTTTTCTACAACACCCTTTACTTGCGGTAATGTGACCGCAATAATGTCATCAAAATATCTTTCCATGTACATTTGCAATACCGTTGGCGCACAGGTGATGATATGCTGATTCAGTTTCAGCAATTTCGTGATCATTTTTTCCGCTGCGATGACATAGCCGATCCTCCAGCCAGACATCCCCATGTTTTTGGAAAGAGAATTTACAATAAATATCCCCTCCAAATCACGGCTGATCGAAGCCAATGAAGTAAAGGACTCTCCCTCTCCGACGAAATCACTGTAGGCTTCATCCATCAAGATATAGATCCCCTTATCAAGACAGATCTCATAGATCGTCTTTAACGTTTCTCTATCGTATATCCATCCTGCCGGATTATTGGGATTATTTAAAACAAGTAATCTGGATCTATCATTGATATAATTTTCTATATTCTTAATATCACTATCAAAAGGAATAAATCTCGGTATGCCGCCGCTTAATTTGGCCTGCTCCTGATAGCTGAGCCACGCCGGCTCATGGATCAAAACTTCGTCTCCCTTATTCAGCACCATACGCATGATCATATAAATGATTGCTTTTGAGCCACTGGAAATAAGTACGTTATCTATCCCGTTTATACATGCTGAATACCGGTCATTATAATAGTCCACAATTTTTGTCCTTAATCCAGGAAGTCCCATGCTATCGGAATAATGATATCCTTTAACAAAATCAATCTCATCAAAAGAAAACTGCGGAATATCAAAAAACGCTTCCCCTAAAGACAACGTGATGATATCTATCCCTTTTCTTTTTTCTGAATAGACCAGCTGATTGATATAAATAGACAGCGCCTCCGGAATAGCCGAAACGATCTCATTGATCGGATACTTTACTGTACTCATGTTTTTCCTCCTCAAGAATCTTAAGGATCTCCTTTTTTTGTATCTTTCCGGAAACTGTACGCGGAAATTCCTTTAAGGAGATTATCCTTTCTGGGTGTTTATATGGAACAAAGTTTTCAAGCATCCATAAATGAATATATTCAATATCATCTTTCTCTTTGGTCTGATCTTCCAGTATAACGCAAAGGTAATAAGATTCTCCATAAAAATCATGTTCAAAAGGAACCGCAGCCACCTCCGCGACATTTGGGAGCTTTTGTATAACATGTTCAATTTCATTTAGAGAAACAAAGAGACCTCCTTTTTTAATGATATCTCTGTTTCGGCCTTGTAATACGAGTACATTATCATCATTTATCCGTCCCAGATCCTTTGTGTCAAAAAATCCTTCTCCATCAACTTCTAGGTCAACATTTCCGTCTGACGACAGATATCCATTAAATAAATATGGTGTTTTGACCCAAATGGAATACGTATCATCAACTCCCTCAATTGGCAACAATCTTATCTCTACATATGGCAGTTTTTCTCCAACACTCCCCTGTTCTCTAAATCGTATGTTATCTTCCCTCTCACCAGTTAAAAATGTTGTTTCTGATAATGCGAAATTCTCAAAAAGACGCAGACCAAATACAGACTCAAACTCCTGCTTTTGTTTTAAGCTGATCGGTGCTGTTCCAAGAAAACAAGTCTTGATCCTGTCACAAATTTCCTTAGTTTCGATCCCTCCTACCAATTTTGATAATCGTAAAAGCCCCTGTATGATACTAGGCACCAGCCAAAGGGCAGAAATATTATGTTTCTTTATATAAGTCCAGAAATTGAGAACCATCTTTCCTGAGAATGGTTCCGATATAACAAAACTCCCTCTGCAGCATAAAGGTATCATCGCCAGATTAAACAATCCACCCAGATATGACATAGGAAGATAATTCCAAAATCTAAGCTGACTTTTTTCGATCTGATAACACTGAACAAATCTATTGCCACTGCTCCATAATTTGTCAGCATTGATCGACATCGCTTTTGGAAGTCCGGTCGTTCCGCTTGTCAACAGGTATATATTAGGAGAGAAATTTTCCTCTATACATGATCCCATCTCACCTAGCCATCTTAAATCCCCATCACAACTACAACTAATAGACGGGATCCCTGTTTCAAAATCTGCTATCCCCTCCTTTTTTAAGATCAATCCAGGATCAACTAATTTGATCCAGTTATAAAACTCCCTTTTTGTCACGGTACATGGCAAAGGCGCATAATGTATTCCGCAGAGCAATGCCGAAAAAAAACAGATTGCCGCCTCGGGAGAGTTAGGGAGTATTGTTACAATGCAATCTCCTTTCTTTAAGCCTTTTTCTCTAAAAAATGCTGCATATTTTTTACAATAAGAAAATACTTTCTCATATGTATATCTTTTAATCTTATATCCTGTATCATATATGATCATATCTGCTTCGCCATTCTCACCACAAAGTTTTATGAAATCACTGTTGAATTTCCTATAGATATTATCCATAAAGAATCTGCCCTTTCTCTATGATCTTTTCACCGTCTACTTCTACCGTAGCATTTCTTATAACAAAATCCAAATGAAAGTCCACCTTATTGGTGCCTCCGATCGTCCAATTTGAACCTATCCCGAAATGGACGCAGCCTTTTGCCCCCTCATCGATCAACATATTTCCACATAATTCTGCCTTATCATTAAACCCTATTCCTAATTCGCCGATCACATACGCATTCGGTGAACCTACATTGGCAAATATCTTCCTTATTGTATCTCTGATCTCTTTATGTACACAGTCAATCTTCACAACTGCTCCATGTTCTACTGTCAACTCTACTGCCTCTGACAATAATCCAATGCGTCTGTCTGTTATTGAACCATCTACAATTATCTTACCATGTGTATATGTCTCAACAAGAGAAATATTTGCTTCTATATCTGGCGGGGATCCTAGAAGATGATCGGGATCTGTCATGCCTGGACAGCTGTTTCCTTTACGTTCTGTTATATCTATAAATAATTCCGTGCCCTTATCTGTTTTTACTGTTACAAAATGACCTCTCGATAACATATCCGCATATAGATCCACGACACCACATATGCGGGAATAATCTGCAAACATTGCCTTATTAGCAATTATCTTTTGGTCATAGTCCGGCATACTCAAAAACGGGATCCCTCTCTTCTCTGCCTCTCTTCTTGCGTTTGTATGGGCTAGAGAATAGCGAGTTATACATAATATCGCATCACTTAAAAGCATCTCATTTAAAACAATCTCAGATGGTTCTTCTCCATGTCTTTTAGTACAATCTATTTTTATCTCCTGTAATGATCTATTATTTTTTTCTGCTGCGCGACGGACATCTTCGATGATCCACTCAGTACTACTATCACTTATGACTAATATCTTATTTTTTTCGCTAGGTATACAATTGCTGATAATATACGCGATCGCATTTGTCATTTTATATTTCCTCTATGGACAGGGGTAATGGTAACACCTGTAGGAATCCCATTTCCCGAAAAATCCTTTTGATATACTTCACATAGTTCTTTTATCTTATATGTATTTATTGAGATCCCAAAACAGTTAAAATTCTTTTTTATCCCACGTTCTTCTAATTCCCTATCATATACACAATCCTGTGTATCAATATCATAATTCAAATCTCTTACATACATAGAATAGGTTTTCCACTCTGACCTTCCCAAATGATCAACATATTCCCCTCTGAAATCTTTGATATAGCGGTAAGGAACTCCAACTTTTTCTTCAATATAATGAAATAATGTAATACCATTGCTTTGCAGCTTTCCAACATTTAACTGTATTGCATTATCATTTTTTTCTTCCCATGCAAAAACTGATCCTTTACCAAAGGATTCCTTTTCATCAATAGAACATAAATAATCCCTCCATTTTCCTTTAACCATCCAATTATATATTGGATGCCTTGTCCTCTCATACCCCATTCTTTTCATTGCTATGTTACCCAATGCGCCCGATTGACTAGGAGAACTGTTGATGTCAAACTTTTTTCCATGACAAAAATCCCATGTAAAGCATCTTATGAGGATCGTTCCGCTATCTCCAACATTGGTTTCCAATGCATCCAAAAAAGTATTCGGATCAAATTTTTTCCCCAGTTTCATACACTGCTTTGCCAAATCAAACAGATCTGCCACTACATCAACGATCATCCCTTCCCTTATTTGGGCTTCATCAAGTAACTGCTTATAGAAGTCTCTTTTCATATATTATAAACCGCCCTCTCTGTCCATTCCCGCAAAATCCCATGCGTTCTATAAAATCTATGGAATCCTCATTCTCCTCATGCACCATCGCCTTGAGTGTCACTATATCATTATCACTACACCATTCCATAATCCGTTTTACCGCCTCTCCAGCGAATCCACAATGTCTCGACTGTCGCGATAACAGGTAGCTGATCTCTGCCTCCTGACACCTATCCTTCTCCCTTTTTACGCCAAATACTCCAATCTTTCCTCCTGTATCCTTCCTGTATGCCATCCACTGCAACCAAGTGTCATCCGTTCCATACTTTTTTTCGTACCAGGCAATGTGCTCTTTTTCTGACAATCTATGAGGGGACTGAAAATATTGGTATACATCCCGGTCAGAACGCCAGAGCACAATATGCTTTGTATCATCCAGCTCGATCCCTTGGAGGGTCAGACGCTCCGTTTCCAGTCTGGGGACTTTCTTTTTAAGCTCCCCCATTAAGATCCCCTCACTTCCCTTAGAACCTCATCACTCACAGGTTCTCCCCGGCCAATGGCCCGGCTACTCCTCTTTCCAAGAAGCTCTTTCAGGTATTTGGGCTTGACCCCATATCCTGGTCGTATCACCCGAAGATTTTCCTTCGTGAACATCTCTCCCGCCTCAATATCCCGCACAGCAAAAACACTTCTTCGGAACACCATGGAGGTCTTCTCCCCCTCTGTCAGAGAATTTCCCTCTCCTTTGGATCCCTGTGCGATCACTTTGGCATTTCTCACATCTCTCACCATTCGAGCAAACTCATCCATGGTCATGCTGAACTTACTATCCGCGCTCTCCACGCTATCCAGCCTTACATGCTTCTCCACCACACAAGCTCCAAGGGTAACTCCCACCACCGCCCCAAGGCTCCCAGCACTGTGGTCTGACAATCCTACTGGCACCTGGAACCGCTGCCTCATGGCAGGAATATCCCCCAGACACATATCTTCCCATGGAGCCGGATATTCGCTACAGCACTTAAGGAGTACGATTTGCTCATTTCCCACCCGCCTGCAGGCATTTACAGCATCCTGGATCTCCGGAGCACTTCCCATCCCTGTGGACATGATCATCAGCTTTCCTTTTGATGCCGCGTACTCGATCAGCGGAATATCCACTAACTCAAAGCTTGCGATCTTATACGACTCCACCCCCAGTTGTTCCAGAAAATCTACTCCATCCCGGTCAAAAGGTGTTGACAAAAAATCAATCCCACAGCTTTCACACGCTTCCTTGATCTTCCCCTGCCACTCATAGGGAGTCCCTGCCTCCCGGTACAGGTCATAAAGCTTATATCCGTCCCAAAGTCCTCCCTTGATTCTAAAATATGCATTATCGCAATCAATGGTAAGACTGTCTGCTGTATAGGTTTGTATCTTTACGCAGTCGGCCCCCGCTTTGGCTGCCTCCTTTACGATCCTTAAGGCATTATCAAGACTTCCTCCATGATTAGCGCTCATCTCCGCAATGATATAAACATCATTTTGATCTATCTTTTCTTGTAAATGGAACAAATCTTCTCTCCTTGTTAACATTCTATACATTCAATCTTTTACATATATATCTTTTATCTTTTCTTTATAAAAAATCTGTGTAGATAGCCTTTCCTGAACATCTGGTTCAAATCCATGTGTATTATGCGAATACATCTTCTTATATATCAACGTATATCCATAAGGTGCTAAATATACAGAATAGTCAGCTTTATAAGTGAAGATATCTTTATTATGTATATTCTCTCGAACATACCGGACTGGTGTGTCAAAATCCGTTATCACACAGATACCCCCCCATTTTACTACCCGGTCTGTCTCTGCCAGTGTATAAAACAAAGTCTCTCGGTCTACTTGATACATACAAAATCCCAGATATACCAGATCAAATACAGCGTCTGCATATGGAAGTCTATCAGCAAATCCCTGTTTGATCTCAACATTCAACTGCTGTTCAAAGATTTTTTCTTTTCCATATTCAACAGCCTTAGGAGAAGGTTCAATGCCGCTGGCTGTGATTCCATATCTTTTATTCATGAACATAAGGTTATAACCTGTACAACACCCAATCTCCAGCATATTTTTAATTTTTAATGTATCCCTACATTCATCATAAAATTCACTAAAGACTCTCATCCCAGCAGAACATTCCGTTTTATCAATAACCTCCTTATTTCTAAGAAAATATGCATCTGCCGCTTTTTGAATCATTTGCCTAGCTACCATCTTTCCTCTTCTTCTCCTAATTTAATCTTCCAAATCCACTGTGACACACTTTTCCCTGCAAATGATCTTCCACCCATTCCCCTCTATTCCCTATCTCCGCAATCCTTCCAAACACCTCATCTACACATTCCAGATATCCCTCTACAATCTCTTTGGAATGGGCATAACTCGTATAAAACGCATTGGAAGCAATATACCCGCGTTTCAGCATCTCCTGTACAAAAAAGGTTTTATAAACCAGCCCGTTTTCACTTCCAATGATGCTGAAATGGCCCAGAGGACGGATCCCTCCGATCGCAATCTCCAGTCCATGTTTCCCCGCCTTTTCTTTCCACCCTCTCTGCACCATCTTCCCGTATTCATCCTGTTTCTCCCAGACCTTATGCTCCTCATACAGCTCAACGCTTTTAAGCGTAGCGGCAAAAGCGATCCTCTCCGTGTAGAACGTGCTGCTGATAAAGGTCCCCTGAGCCGCCTCCATCACTTCCTTTCGGCCGATGACCGCGGACAAAGGATACCCGTTTGTCAATCCCTTGGCAAATACCGCCATGTCCGGCTCTACGCCCAGCACCTTATGACTTCCCCCTGCGCACAGCCGAAATCCCGCCGTTATCTCGTCAAAGATCAGCACCACCCCAGCCTCTGTTGCGGCCTTTCGTATTTTTTCCAGAAAACCGTCAGCCGGATAGTCATTCCGTATGGGTTCCATGACCACAGCCGCAACCTTGCCCTTATGCTTTTCCATGAGGGCATTAAACTCATCTATGCGGTTGTAATGAAACGGAAGGGTTGTCCCCGCAAGTCCCGAAGGAACCCCCAGAGGTTCCAACCCTGCGATATGCTGATCATTAAGAGCATTCTTATTGGAAAGATTGGCTGACAGATACCAGTCATGCCATCCATGATATCCGCAAAAAAGAATGATATCTTTCTTTGTATGCGCTCTGGCGATCCGAGCGGCCAGAGCCATGGCCTCCCCACCGCATTTGGCATACCGCACCCCGCCGGCCCATGGGTGGAGTCCTATCAGCTTCTGCGCCAGATATACCTCCTCAGGCGCATTGAGCGTACACATCCCGCCCTTGTCAATAGCTTCCTTTGCCGCTGTATCCACCTGTTCATTGGCATATCCAAGTACGTTGGCTCCGATACCCATATAGCTGACATCAATATACTCTCTGCCATCCATGTCCCATATCTTACATCCTTTGGCTTTAGAATAATATGCCGGCCATAAATCCGGCAAAAATATCTCTGGGCGCTTACTTAGTAACTGTGTGCCTCCTGGAATCACTTTTTTTGCCTTCCTGTACAGCTCCTGTCCTTTTCCAGTCGTTATCCTGCTCATAATCATCTGCCTCCAACTCTTATCCTTCCGTTTCAAATGGAACGAGCCTATCCTCTTTGATCGATCTGCGCAACCCCTCATTGCGCTGATATCCTTTATTAATATCACTTATCTCAGGGTGGTCCTTCAGATACTTCAGGATATCCCTATACCCAAAATCCTCCTTTTTGTCTCCCTGTATAAAATATTCATATATCTTCCTGATCATCTCCAGATCTTTTGGTCCATCCACAGTCCATCTATGGGCTCCAAACCCTTCTATAGGTGATCGAAAATCCTGTATCCGAAACAATTCCGGATGGCCTTTTATATATTGTGTGACATGTTCCCGCTCAAAAGAATGTCTTGCCTCTTTCCATGATCTTTCTAAAGCCCTGTACCTGAATATTTCAAGGTCCAGTCCATCCGCAAATGTCTCACTTATCATCCCTAGATAATCCGCATCCTCTTTCATGGTTTTGACCGCTTCATCCAATATACCACTGTCAAAACAGGGACAATCTGCCGTTATCCTTATAATATATTCAGGTCTTAATAACCTTGCAGTCTGATAATACCTATCCAGCACATCATCTTCTGATCCCACCCCCACTCGGATCCCCAGATTTGCGCAGAGTTTCAAAATCGGCAAATTTTCCTTTTCAATTGACGTGATCACCATTACCTCGTCTACTTTCCTGCTCTTTCCTGCCCGTTCCAGCACACGCTGCAACACTGGCTTTCCACACAGATCCATCAATACTTTATTAGGCAGTCTGGTGGAACCGCACCGCGCCTGTACCATCGCCAGATACTTCATCTTCTCTTCCCTTCTTCCATAAACTTGGCATCACAACGTCCGCAGCCAGTCCATGAAACTCTTTTTCCATCCTTCGAAAAACATCATTTGGTATCTCATTTTGGAATGCATGGATATCCTCTTTCAACTGTTCCATTGAATCTATACCAAAAACAAGATGGGAGATCTCCTTTTCTTTTTTTACATATCCCATAGCAAGTTCTACCCTGCTGTATCCAGTCTCTCTGACCAATCTGTCAAGTCTCTGCAGTATGGGTTTTGCGTTTTCCAAAAACGGCGGAACCTCTGACTCCTCCATCGTTATGAGACCCTGAATAAAGGCGCTTCTTGTCCCTATAGAAACTCCAGATTCATGGGCTTTCAAAAAAATGCCCTGTTCCTTCATCCGGTGGTCAAAGATGCTATAAGGGATCTGGATATAGCCAATCTCTCCATGATGAAAGCAGGCATCTGCTTCGTCCGGGTCATAGACTGACACGCCCACCTTGCGAGTCAGACCTTCTTTCCCCACAGCTGCCAAAGCATCCAATATTTCCGGATCATATGCGTATCTTGCGCTATGCAGCATATACGCATCAACATACTTAAGATTCAGAACTGACAGAGAGCCCTCCAGATGTTTGCGGATGACTTCCTTATATTGCTTAGGACTCACATTGTCCAGTATGTTAGGAAGTAGTTTCGTGCTGATAAACAGTTTATCCCGCGAGATCGTCCTCCTTTTCAAGAACTCTCCTGTCACTTTTTCAGCAGTCCCATATGCCTGCGCTGTATCAATGGCACATACTCCGTTTTGTGTGGCAAAATCCAAGTTCCTTACAGCCTCCTGCAAACCTGGTTTTTTCTGCCCCTTAATACCGTAATCCATCCCAAACTGTACAGTACCTAAACATAGTTCCATCTATGCTCATCCTTCCTCACCGATCATATAATCTATTTCGATGTTCTTCCTATAAAAAATATTTGGCTTCCAGCAATCCATTTTCTGAAATAGATCTTCTATTTCGTCCCAAAGTTTCATATGCCTATCTACGGTCCATTCCTTCATATATTCTTCGTATTTCCAAGTCCCCAATTCTTTTCCATATACTTCCAACTCACCCATACATAGCGGTAATAAAGGATTATCGTAGAACATCGTAGTGTATGGAATGTATTCTCTATCATAGAATAAATAGTGCATACTATAAAATTGATATAGTTCCTCCATATTATCTTTCGGTTCCAAATCACTTAAATTCATGATCAAATGATCATACTCTTCTTTAGTTTTCGGATTCCAGGTAAAATCAAAAGCTATATGTGGATTGTTCCCAGCATTAATAACCTGGATCCCTATTGCTGGATATTCGTGCCCAATAGTTCCATGAACTGTTAACGCAAAATCCGCGCCTTCTTCTTTTAATTGGATTGGTGAAATGTCCAATGGCAATATTTTGATCTTAGGATAACGTTTTACATAATTTTCAATTATCATGACATCTCTTCGTCGTGAACACGGATGCATTTTTAAGTACCAATGATAGTCTGGTGTCTTCTCTGACAGTTCCCCAAGGTGACACAGCCATTCCATGTAACTGTTATCAAATATTTGTTCACCATGTCCCACCGAGTCCTCCTCAAATATATGTGGACAGATTATTATCTTAATTTTATCATCGTTATCTAAAATTCTATCTTCCTTAAATTTTTGTGAAAAGCTGTATATTTTTTCGCTGGTTTTATCTACATCAACAGAATTTCCTTTTATCCTATTATGTATCCGTTCCTTCGCCCACTGTATGCCATATCGCTGTTCTTCGGACGTCAACTGCTGCCACATTTCTTTATAATATAAACACGCGTCTGTACGGCCATGAAAATCCAAATACGCTCTTTCCATCGTATATTCCACCGCATATGTAGGGATTTCCTTTGTGATCGCAATATCTCTAATATAACCTTCCCAACAAACCCCATCTGCCAGCAATACCGTTACGATATCGTGTTCCATTATATAATGATACCAGAAAACGATCGAATCTATAGTTTTCTTTATAAAGTTATAGATCCTCTGTGATCTCATATCATAATCCGGTAAATCTTCCCGCAAAAAGTCACGAATAACTGTCGTTCCGAAACAAATGCCATACACGGTAAGATCTTTCCAATCTTTCCAGGTATACAAGTTTTCCCATACTTGTCTTAAAATATCATCCGATTCTTTTTGCATTTCTTTATTCAGAGAACTATCGATCAATCCAACAACATTAAATGCCTTATATATGTCAAAGACCACACTAGACGCATTTTCAACAGACGCTCCATATCTACAAAATCCATATATAGAAGCGTCATACTTTTCAGCCAAGAAATTGGATAGATAAGCATATTGTACAGAATTTTGATCATGTCTGCTGTCAAATGGAACCAAAACTATCCGGTCTGTCTGTTCTCTTTTCTTTTCACCCCAGATATCAGACATAAATTTTATATATTGTTTCGCGATAGTATTTGCATGATGAATACAGTGATCATCCCAGATAAAAAAATCTTTCTCCGGAACAAAGCCTTCTTTTACAAGCTGTTCTGATATATCGACCATAAATCGGTATGCTGCTACAATAATTGGCTGATCACCTGTTTTTCTCTGCCTATATTGTTCTAAATTTATGATCTCTTTCCCGCACAGGTAATTCCCTTTCCCATATCTCTTATTATCTATAAATGCACAGATATTTACAGTATCAGCCAATTTTTGATACAATTTTTCACCATCTACCCCTGCTCCAAAAACATATATTTCCCTACCTGCAAATATCTCTTTGCATTCATCACAATCCAAAAATCTCATCTAATCATACCTCTTTGATCATCCAATTTTATTCACCAGACAAACCTTATTTTCTATAGTTTTCAACCACTTTACGAACGGCGTATATGACATCCTCCACATCCTGGTTACTCATCTTCGGGTACAGAGGAATACTCATTATGCTTTCATATATCTTCTCCGCCACAGGGCATATCCCTTTTTTATATCCCAGTCTCCGGTAATACGGGAACCAATATACGGGTATGTAATGAACCTGGCATTGAACATGTTCTTCAGCCATGGCGTCAAAAAACTGTCTTCGAGTACACACTAATCTGTTAAGATCCAATCTGATGATATATAAATGACGGCATGTATCTGACTGCGGTATTTCTTTTTGTATAATGATCTCTGGTATTCCCTTAAACGCATCATCATATCTTCTTACAATCTCTTTCCTGCGTTTTGAGAATCTATCCAGTTTATCCAGCTGGCTCAAAAGCAGCGCTGCCTGAAAATCCGTCATCCTGTAGTTGTAGCCCAAAGAAACCTGCTCATAGTACCATGCCCCCTCATGGGACAGATCCTCCATCATCTGTTCATTCCGTTCAATTCCATGGGTGTGAGCCAGAAATGCTTTTTTATAAAGATCCTCACGATTGGTAGTGATGGCGCCTCCCTCTCCAGAAGTAATGGTTTTTACCGGATGAAAAGAAAAACAGGTCATATCTGCTAAGCTTCCGATCGCTTTATTATCATATCTTGTTCCTATCGAATGTGCTGCATCTTCAATAAAAAGAAGATCATGTCTGTCACACAGCTGTTTGATCTCTCTTATCTTTACAGCCTGCCCGGTAAAATCTACCGCTACGATCGCTTTGGTCTTCGGTGTAATATGAGCCTCAATACTCTCAGGAGATATATTATAGGTTTCTGGATCTACGTCCGCAAATACTGGGGTTGCTCTGCAGTATAAAGCGCAATTAGCACTAGCTGCAAAAGTCAAAGGGGTAGTAATGACTTCATCACCTTCTCCAATTCCAGCTGCCACACATGCGCAGTGCAAAGCAGCTGTTCCATTGGAAACTGCTATTGCATAATCTGCCCCCACATGATCTGCCAATCGTTTCTCCAACTCATTAACCTTTGGTCCGCAGGTGATAAAATCACCTGTCAGGGTCTGGCTGACCGCTTTTACATCCTGCTCATCAATCCACTGTCTTCCATAATATATCATTTCCTTACGGACCGGCTTCCCTCCGTCTATTGCCAACCTCTCCATAAAATCACCTGCGCCCCTTCTTTAATGCTTCTCCAGATCAGTCTTCAACCGGTCTCTTAAATCCTCTACATTAAGCCATTCCTTATTGAATCCTGAGCTGTATTCAAATTCTGGCTCAACCGGTTTGCCTCCTGGGATGATATCGCTTTCTCCCCACCAATTGTACTGCGGATAGATAATAAAATTCTTATCATACTCGTATGTATGAAGGGAATCTTCCCTTGTGATCATGATCTCATGAAGCTTTTCTCCCTCACGAATTCCCACTTCATACATCTTACATCCCGGAAGCATCGCCTCCGCAAGGTCCGTAATCTTAAAGGAAGGGATCTTGGAGATGAAGGTTTCCCCGCCCCTTGCGTCCTTAAGAGCTTTGAGTACCAGTTCCACGCCCTGCCCAAGGCTGATCCAGAAACGAGTCATCCGATAATCAGTTATGGGAAGTTTTACTCCCCCAGTATTGATAATATTTTGAAAAAATGGGATCACACTCCCTCTGCTTCCAGCCACATTGCCATAGCGGACGACAGAAAACACCGTCCCATCCTGGCCCCTGTACGAAT
This sequence comes from Clostridiaceae bacterium, assembly GCA_910575585.1. GTDB lineage: Bacteria > Bacillota > Clostridia > Lachnospirales > Lachnospiraceae > UBA3402. Next base: position 67,206 of record CAJTGF010000001.1, on the reverse strand, counting down.
TTGCCGCGCAGAAAAGTTTATCTGAGACCAGTTTCGTGCCGCCATAAAGATTAATAGGGTTCACAGCTTTATCTGTTGACAATGCCACCACTTTTTTGACCCCGGTTTCCAGTGATGCGTTAATGACATTCATAGCTCCGTTCACATTGGTCTTGATCGCCTCATTAGGGTTATACTCACAGGCCGGTACCTGCTTCAGCGCTGCGGCATGTATGACATAATCCACGCCTCTCATGGCCATCCGCAGACGTTCCCCGTCTCTGACATCCCCAATAAAAAAGCGGAGCTTATCTTCATAATCTTTGTATTTATCACGCATCAAAAACTGCTTATATTCATCTCTGGAATAGATGATGATCTTTTTCGGATCATAGTTGTGAAGAACATATTGGGTAAAATGGTTGCCAAAAGAGCCGGTTCCACCTGTTACTAATATCGTCTTTCCATCCAGCATACCGAAAATCTCCTCCTACTAGTTTATAGTCTTCAAGTCACTCTATTATAGGCTCGATTCGTTTTGATCTCTCAATCTCCAAATGCGGAGCTCGCTCCTCTTTAGGCCGCAGTGTCATATTAATCACCGTAATGTCCGAACAGATAATTATGTAGTCTTCAAACCCATAGAACGTTTTTCCCTCAAACTCCAACTCGTCAAAACACGTTCTGGAAACACCATATCCAGCTAACGCCGACAGGCCCTGCAGAACTTAAAATACTCCTTCCGCAGGATGAACACATCAATGTCATCATCCCACAGGATAAAGCCCCTTATGACGGACTGCGCACAGCAGGGTCCTTTCATCCAAGAAATATTTTGAAATCCTACGAATCAGATCTCCAATTAACAATAATTGCTGTATTTTCCTCATTTATTTCGCGAAGAATTAGTCGATTGGTCTCGATAGTATACATATCGTTCATAGTTAGCCTTTCATTTCATCACTAATGGGATCTCCGTAATGAATTGTACATTTGCATTTTTTCCCGATTAAATCTTTTAAATATTTAGGTTTGATCCCATATCCCGGCCGGATTATCCGGAGATTGTCTGTTGTAAATATATCACCTACTTCAATATCTTTTACCGCAAAGACGCTCCTACGAAATATCATAGATGTCTGTTCTCCATGTGTAAGAGAATAATCAGGTCCTTGGGCGATTACTTTTGTGGTACGAATATCTTTTACCATTTGCGCAAATTCATCTGCTGTCATGCTAAATTTGCTGTCCGCGCTTGTTACATTATCTAATTTAATATGTTTTTCTACAACACTGGCTCCGAGAGTTACCCCGACAACCGCGCCAAGACTTCCTGTGCTATGATCAGACAGACCAATGGGTACTTTAAACCGTTCTTTCATATCAGGAATATTTCCGAGACGCATATCTTCCCACAGCGAAGGATATTGACTACAGCACTTAAGAAGAATGATCTGTTCATTGCCGACTCTGTGACAGGCATCTATTGCGTCCTGTATTTCATCAATCGTTCCCATACCTGTAGACAGGATCATCGGCTTGCCCTTTGAGGTTGTATATTCAATCAATGGAATATCCACAAGTTCAAAACTGGCAATTTTGTATGCTTCTATACCGAGTTTTTCCAGAAAATCTACTGCGGCATTGTCAAATGGCGTAGAGAGAAAATCAACGCCTTTTTTCTCACATTCTTCTTTTATCCGGCTATGTCATTCATATGGCATATTTGCGTTTTGGTAAAGGTCATATAATTTATAACCAGACCATAAGCCATCCTGTATTTGAAAATAGTTATTGTCACAATTGATTGTAAGTGAATCGGCAGTATATGTTTGCAGTTTTACACAGTCAGCCCCGGCTTTTGCCGCCAGCCGAACAATTTCCAGCGCGTCATCCAGAGAACCGCCATGGTTGGCGCTCATCTCGGCAATAACATAAACCTTACCACTATTGATGGCATCCATCAAATGAAGCATATTATAGTTCCCCTTGTGTTAACACTTTGTATTTTACTTCAGCCAGATCCCAATCCGAGTAACTGTCAATATCTTGTACTTCTTTTTCCGAAATTATATTACTCTGCCATAGGAGGAATAAGTCTCAATCTCTCAATCTCCAAATGCGGAACCCTCTCTTCCTTAGGCGGCAGCGTCATATAATCACCATAATGCCCAAACAGATAACTATGGTAGTCCTTAAACCCATAAAACTTCTTCCCCTCAAACTCCATCTCCACCATCTCATCAAAACACTTTCTGGGAAGCCCGTATCTGCATCGTTTCGGATACCCAAAGGTATAGTGGCTGATTAGCTCTGTCCGCTTCCGGTTACTCCGGGCTGCCAGACAGTTCCTTATATGGAAGATCGTATCCCGCGGCACCTTGCTGAGCATGCGGTAAAGCCCTTTTTTTACACAGTTCTTTTCCGTATCCTTTCCAACCTCCGAGTACTGCATTTTACGGATCAGATAGCACAACAGATAGTGGAGTCTTCTCACAACACCGTTATCCGGTACATTGTCAGCTACAAACAGATCAATATACACCCCTGAATGCTGCTTAAGCTTTTTCTGTCCCGGACGCATCAGTTCGGTTCCGTTTCTTCGGATCTTCGCGTATCCCCACCGGTAATGGGGATCTGTACGGTAATCCTGAAGAAAGAACCGGTTGTGATCCAGTTCACGCCTGCAGGCCTTCCGAAACTTAAAGTATTCATCCCGCAGCATGATCACATCAATGTCGTCATCCCATGGGATAAAGCCCTTGTGACGGACTGCGCCCAGCAGGGTTCCGCCATCCAGAGAATACTGTATCTCATATTTTCTGCAGATCCGGTCAAGTTCGACCAATATCTCCAGCTCAACCCTCTGCAGTTGTTTTAGCTCTTCATCAGATATTCTATAGCTTTGTTCCATACAGCACCTGTCCATTTCTATTTTCACATTTCAATATATCAATCGTTCTTTGGACGCCTGTTTTTATATCATACCTGGCCTTCCATCCCAGTTTTCGCAGCTTGCCCCCATCCAGTCTGGCTTTCGTAGCTGTGCTGTATCCCTTTGCCTCCGCCGCGTCAGGGATCTCAAAGACCACCTTTTTTCCTGTCGATTCCGCAGCGATCGCCGCCAGATCTTTTAACATGATATCCGAGGCGCTGTCCGCGATATTGTAAGCCTCTCCATTTTTTCCGCACAAAAGAATCCACAGAAATCCGGAAACAGCGTCCGCCACATAAGTATAGGAATAGTGCTGATATCCTTGACTCTTCAAAACGATATCCTTACCGTCAACCGCGTTGCGGATAAACTGGGATATGGCTTTTGTGTCATCCCGCAACATCGTGGGGCCATAGGATCTTGTAAATCTGGGGATCACGACGTCCAGATGTTTCTGATGGATGTACGCCTGACATAGGGCCTCCCCGCACCGCTTGCTTTCCGGATAACCTGCCCGCAGGGTATTAGGATCTATATAGCCGCAGTATCCTTCATCAAATAGCTGTGTATCGCCTCGGTTTTCCCCATACACCTCATTGGAAGACGCAAAGGCAACACGGACTGCCTGGTGTTGAGATGCGAATTCCAGCATATTTTGAAGCCCAGTAATATTGTCAGCAATCGTGCCAATGGGATCTGACGCGTACTTTACAGGGTGAGTATTACTTGCAAGATGGATTACATAATCAATCTTTTCTGATTCTTCCGTTATTAATGGCCTGTTAATATCATGGGCGATAAAATGGAACCGTCCATCATGCCAATAATGGTCAAACCGCCTCTTCGCTTTCTTTTCATCACGTCCCAGAATATAGATCCGGCAGCCCATCATATGGTTCATGTTGCGCTTCATGAGCACATCAACAAGAAAACTTCCGATCAATCCGGTGCCGCCGGAAATCAATACGGATCTGTCTTGCAGCTTTTCCCATGGCAGCAGCTGGTCAGCGACCAGCCTCACATCCTCCAGATAATGTTCATGTTCAAAGAATCTCATTTCAGCCACCCTATCTTTTCCGACTGCAGATATATCTTAAAAAGCTCCAAGTCTTCTTTAGTTGTAAGTTTAATGTTCTTATCAGAGCCGGCGGCAAAATATAAGCGTTCCCCTAACTCGACCATCATGGTATTTGTATAAGAAGCTCCATAGATCCCGATCTCCTTTTCGAAAGCCTCATGATAAGCCTGTTTCAGTTTCCCAAACTTGTATGCCTGGGGCGTGGAAACACGGCGCAAGGCGTCTCTGGGAATATATTTCACGGTTGAAATGTCATCATCCGCCACAAAGATCTGCTCATTATAGGGCAGGGAGGTAACCGCGTTTCCGTATTGATGGCATTTCACGATTACATCGGAGAGCACCGTCTCATCCACCAGGGGACGTATGCCGTCATGAATGATCACAATATCATCATCATCACATGTCTCTTCAAGGTTATAGACACCATTGCGAATGGATTCCTGGACACTCATCCCTCCGGAGACCACCCACTTTAGTTTATCGATATTAAATTGTTTGGCATATGCCCACACAACATCGTGCCATCCGTCGATACAGACCACCTCAATGGCATCAATTTGGGGATGTTTCTGGAATCCTTCAAGAGTATAGATCAAAACTGGCTTATCAAATACGTTTATGAACTGCTTGGGGATATCCTGCCCCATCCTGTGGCCCAGGCCGCCCGCAATGATCACTGCTATATTCATATCGCTTCTCCTCAATATTTTTAACGAGCGTAAAAAGTCGATCTGATGTGTTTTCGTTTATAAATATCAAAAAATGTATACCTTTTTTGATTTAGCCGTCAGACTATATATATCTTATTTATTATCGGCAATATGTATAAAAAATTAACCTTTTTTTTAAATTTAATGGATTTTTGCACCTGAAAATACTTCCAAAAAAGGTATACATTTTTTGATATTTATAAACGAAAACACATCAGATCGACTTTTTACGCTCGTTAAAAATATTGAGGAGAAGCGATATGAATATAGCAGTGATCATTGCGGGCGGCCTGGGCCACAGGATGNGGGATGTTTCTGGAATCCTTCAAGAGTATAGATCAAAACTGGCTTATCAAATACGTTTATGAACTGCTTGGGGATATCCTGCCCCATCCTGTGGCCCAGGCCGCCCGCAATGATCACTGCTATATTCATATCGCTTCTCCTCAATATTTTTAACGAGCGTAAAAAGTCGATCTGATGTGTTTTCGTTTATAAATATCAAAAAATGTATACCTTTTTTGGAAGTATTTTCAGGTGCAAAAATCCATTAAATTTAAAAAAAAGGTTAATTTTTTATACATATTGCCGATAATAAATAAGATATATATAGTCTGACGGCTAAATCAAAAAAGGTATACCTTTTTTAACCCCCATAAACAGACCAGCCCTCCCGTTTTACAGAACATCTGTTTTTCTGTGCAAAAAAGGGCACATCCTGCCATATAAGTCAGACAACTTGGGCAGGTATTTTCCTATGACGTCAGACGATTCGTGAACATTGCCGCTTTTTGGTCAGACTAATTGATTCCAGATTACGAAACTAGCACACATAGGCTTTGTCGAAAAACGAAAAGAAAGGGATGAAACATGGTCAAGATAGAGGGAGAACTCCTACGCAAACTCCAGCTAATGGAACTTGAAATGCTCATAGAGGTAGATCGCATCTGCCGAAAATATGATATCCAATATTTTCTGGACGGAGGTACTCTGCTTGGAGCCGTTCGCCATGACGGCTTTATACCATGGGATGATGACGCGGATATCATCATGCTGCATGAAGAATACGAAAAATTTTATAACGCATGCAAGAAAGAGTTAAACACGGAACGTTTTTTTCTTCAGGATTACCGCACAGATAAACATTACCTTTGGGGGTTTGCCAAAATGAGGCGGAATGGCACTACCTTCCTAAGAGAAGGACAAGAACATGTCAAATGTCATACTGGTGTGTGTATTGATATTTTTTATTGCGACAATGTTCCGGATAACCCTATGCTGCGCAGACTACATTACTTCTATTGTTACTGTATCCGTAAGGGACAGTATTCAAGTGTTGGGAAAAAGGCTGAGAAATCTCCTTTTTTACGAGCGTGGTATACCCTGATCAGCAAAATCCCCAGGGATTTCTGGTTCTGGCAGCTAGAAATGCTGACCGACAGAACCAGCCGTAAAAAGACACGGCTGGTACGTCATGTGACCTTTCCGTTCCCAAAGCAATGCCGTTATGGGATGCCGCGAAAGTTCTATGACCAATCAATGGAAAAGGACTTTGAAGGGTATTCGTTTAAGATTTTTAAACATTACGATAGCTATTTAAAAATGCTGTATGGAGATTACATGAACCTGCCACCGCTTGAAAACCGGCAGGTTCACCCGGCAAGTAAGGTAAAGTTATAAATCAGGCTTCTAAAAATATCGGAGGAAAGAATGAATATGGATAATGACGTCTTAATCAGTATCATAGTACCCATCTATAATGTAAAAGATTATCTTGCAAAATGTATAGAAAGTATCATACACCAGACATATCAAAATCTGGAGATCATTCTGGTAGATGACGGTTCCACAGATGGGAGCAGCCAAATATGTGATACTTATGCGGAAAAAGATTCACGTATTGTTGTAATCCATAAAGAGAATGAAGGTACCGTAGTCGGCGCGCGCAAAGCAGGGGCAAAAGCCGCAACCGGTGAATATGTCATAAATGTAGACGGAGATGATTGGATCGGCAGCACCAGAATTGAAACGTTGGTCCGTAAAGGTATCTCGTCAGGCGCCGATATGGTCTATTTAAATGGCCGATATATTCAGTGGGGGGATACCTATTCTTTAGAAGAACCCTGTATTGAGGAAGGTTCTTATTCTTCCGCTGATATTTGTTCTTATCTGCAGGATATAGATGTTTGTTTTATCAGAAGACTGATTCCATGTATGTGGTGCTGGGGAATCAAAAGAGAATTACATCTGCGGATACAGATGATGGTTGACAGCAATATTTTGACAGCAAGTGACCTGGTCTTTTTTTGGCTCTGTCTGTTGGAAGCAGACAGTGTTTATGTCATGAGAGAAACCAGTTATTACTATGTCATGAGATCGTCCTCAATTACCCATTTACCAGGCAGACGCGCTAGACATAGCATTCCCCTGGTTTATCAATCAATTAAAACGGAACTGGACAAGCATCATTGCGCTCCTCATATGTATAAAAGGCTGCTTTTCATGATGACCAGAATACTGCTTGAAGTTGATTACGATGTTTTTTATCATCATTCCAATGGATTTTTATATCCGTACCCTTCTATAAAAGAAGGCAGCCGGATCATCGTTTACGGAGCCGGACTTACGGGCATCAGACTTATGGAAAGTATAACGAAGGATCATAAGTATTCGGTTGTTGCATGGATAGACCAGAATGTAAGGGATCAAACAATAGGAGGTTTCACGCCATGTGCTCCCGAATATATCCTTGAAGTAACCTATGATTATATTGCAATTGCGATCCAGGACGCTACCGTTTCCCAGAAAGTAAAAAACTATCTATTGGAAATGGGGATAAATAATTCCCAAATAGCATGTATGGAGCCAGAGGTCATCAGTCAAGAGTTTCTGGAAAAGTGTCTAATTAATATTAATAATGAAAGGAGCTTTTAAGAATCAGAAAAAACATTCGCAGAAAGGCGGATTAAAAAATGAAGAAAGAAGAATTCATCAGCTTGATGTCTCGCTACAGATCAGGAGAAATTACCGAAAAAGAAAAGGCATTATTAAAGCCGTATCACGTTGATAACGCCATAATTATGGCAGCGGGAGAATCGAAAAGATGTGCGCCTCTCTCTAAAATCCTCCCTAAAGGGCTTTTTGAAGTCAGAGGTGAAGTTCTTATTGAAAGGGAAATTCGCCAGTTAAGGGAAGCCGGAATTACTAATATTATTGTTGTAGTCGGGTATAAATTAGAGATGTTTTCCTACTTGTCGGACAAGTATGATGTTATACTCGTTGAGAATCAAGAGTATAACACGAAAAATAATGTCTCATCGATATACGCGGCAAGAAATTATTTAGGAAATTCTTATATCTGCTGCGCGGATAACTATTACGAAGAAAACATCTTCCAGCAATATGTTTATGAGTCTTTCTATACTTGTGCCTATACCAAAAATTTCGCGGATGAATATTGTATCGTAGAGAATGAACGGGGCTATATTGAAAGCATTAAAAGGGGCGGCGAGGAACAGTGGTTCACAATTGGCGCGAATTTCTGGTCAAGAAGTTTTTCCAAAAAGTTTATTGAACTGCTTGAAGCAGAATATGGGAATCCGGAAATCTGGAATTTACTGATTGACGATTTTCATATCCGCCATTTTTCAGAGCTTCCTATTACCGCAAATAAAATGAACGACGGGCTTGTGCTGGAATTTGATACGCTTGAAGAGTTTGAAATGTTTGATCCGGATTTTACCATCTATTCCAAGAAGGTAATCGCGGATGATCTATATGGTAAATATAATGGCGTAACCAGATATGCCGGAGTCAAAACAGATATCAGGCACGGAAGACTACATTTTAATGAGAATCTGTGGGGGCCGTCTCCAAATGCGCTTATCCCATTTCACGAAGCGGTTTCTGAGGAACTGTTTTTGTATGATTCACAGGAAACAGATGATCTTATTGTGGAAATTTCAAAAAAATACAATATTGAATCTGACAACATTTTTTTGCATAATAGCGGATCCGAAATTGTAAGAAGTATGATTACCATTATGGTCGGCGAGAATGATAATGTCCTTCTTCCGCTTCCGCATTGGAGCTATTATCCAGGCGTGGTAGATTACCGTTTTGGAAGTAAGTCATTTTATCATTTTCATGAAGATGGTGATAAATGCTACCATGATATAGATGACTTAATGCAGAAAGCCCAAAAAAACAACTCTAAATTTATTATTATAACAAGCCCTGCTATGCCTTCCGGAAATCTAATAACTCCTGAGGATTTGGAGAAGATTGTAAAAAATAATCCCATATCGTTCGTATTTGTAGACCAGGCGTACTTTGGCTTTGAATATGACCCGATTGATATTAATTACTTTATAAACAAATATGATAACATAATGTTCAGCCGGACATTTTCCAAATTTTTTGCTTTAGCAGGTCTTAGGTTAGGGTATGGAATCGCAAGCAAAAGGGCCATGAAGGCACTGTGGCTTGATCTGCCGCTCCTTCGCCTTCCTGTTATTGCCAGAAAGTCAGCCATGGAATGTCTGAAGGATGATGCTTATTATGATCACATTCGTCAAGAAATCCATACTGTCAAAGAATGGCTTTATCATGAACTGGCAACTATGGAGAATGTTCATCCATATCGTTCTGATACAAACTTCTTGTATATGAAGATAACAGGCGTTAATGCCGCCGCTGTAAGAGAAGAAATGATCCAACAGGGATATCTGTACAGAATCTTTGAATATAACGGAGAACAGTTTTATAGAATCAATGTTGCCCCTATGGACACAATGAAGGATTTTATGCGTAAATTCAGAATTACCATAGAAGCTGTAAAAGGGGGGAAAAAATATTGAACTGTTCTGAATATTTAGTTGATTTCCTGATCAATCACGGAGTAACGGACGTATTTGGCTATGCAGGAGGATACATTGTACCTTTTATGGACGCGCTGTACAGGCAGAAGAATAAGATAAAAACCCATGTCTGCTACAATGAGCAAGGCTGTTCCTTGGCAGCTGACGGATTTGCCAGAACAAGCGGAAAAATAGGTGTTTATTTTACAACATCCGGCCCAGGCGCGGTAAATGGCCTGGGCGGACTGGCGGATGCCTGGTTTGACGGATACCCAGTGATGGGGATCTGCGGCAATGTACCGATCAATGAGATGAAAGGTTTTTCAGGTATCCGGCAAAACGGATTTCAGGAGATGGATATTGTGTCAATGACAAGAAATATTACAAAATACTCTGTAACAGCTAACAGCAGTGAAGGATTTCCTGATATAGTCAGCCGCGCTTATAATATGGCGCTGCTGGGGCGGAAAGGAGGTGTAATCATTGATTTTCCACTCGACATACAGCAAGCCAGTATTGCTGGTGGGTAATGGAGTACGGAGCGCGAACGCGGTTGATATGGTTCATGAATTTGCCCGTAAAACGAATATACCAGTTTTAACTACGATGAATGGCGTGGACCTTGCACAGGATCATCTACATATTGGATTCATTGGAACACATGGTAATCGAATTGCCAATATGATTCTTAATGAATGTGATCTGATTGTCAGTGTAGGGGCAAGGTTAGGAATCCGTCAGGTTGGGAGATATACGGATAATTTTGCTCCAAAAGCAGAATTGGCGCGATGTGATATTGATGAATATGAATTAAGCCGTAATATTAAAGAAAACGAAAAAAAGTTTCAAACAGATGCCAGGGATTTTATGCGAATGCTTCTTTCGGAAACAGACTCTGACTACTCGGATTGGAAAAATCAGTGTATGGAGGCGAAGAGAATACTGGATCATTATGATAAACAGCCCGGGAACCATGCTGTTGAAAAAATCGGATCATTATTACCTCCAAACCCAATTGTTTCCGTTGATGTGGGCATGCATCAGTGCTGGTGCGCGCAATCTCTGGTATTGAAGGGCGATAAAGGAAGAATCCATATCAGCGGCGGTTATGGCACGATGGGATGCGGCCTCCCCTTCGCGATAGGATCGTCTGTTGCTCTGGGAAATATGATTACTTATTGTATTACTGGGGACGGTGGTTTTCAAATGAATATTCAGGAATTGGAGACCGTGAAAAGAGAAAAACTGCCTGTAAAAATTTTTATTCTAAACAACAAAGTTCTTGGTAAAATCAGTGAAACACAGCATTTAGAACATGACGACAGATTTGCGAATACAACCGCTTTGGGAGGCTATTCGGTTCCCGATTTTCAGAAAATTGCTAAAGCTTATGGAATCAGGGCCGCAGCGCTGTCATCTTATAAAGAACTGGATCATTACTGCGATTGGCTAAAGGATGACAAGCCATGTTTATTTGATATTTTATTGCCGGAAGACAGCCTTCTTACGCCTAAAATCCTGTTTGAAACGTCTCAGATAAGGCCAGAGCTTGATGACCAAACCATTACGCATGTAAAAAAGATTTTAGAAAAGTAAACAGGATCAGGAGGAAGGGATTATTTATGAATGTAATCGTATATGGGACCGGAGAAATCGCGAGGAACAATATGGACTTTTTCCAACAGAATAAAGATCTTATCCATATAAAGAACTTTACCGAAACGACTCCATCCAAATCCAAATTTTATGGTTATGAAGTGAAGCCAGCATCAGAGTTAAATCTGGATGATATTGATTACATTATTATCGCTATGTCAGCAGGAGGAGAAGCGGTACAATATCTTAAGACATGGTACGATGATATTGACGAATGGTACTTCAAAGATACAATTATCCGAGTTGAAATGTTTCGGTATTTTTTTATGAACAATAAACTCCATAAGATGTTTTTACAGGAATCTGGGGTGAATATCACAGAACCTAGAGATCAGAAAGTGATCGTATCATTAACAAGTTATTCCAAAAGGCTGCCAAGAGCTTATTTGACAATAGAAAGTATACTGGAACAAAGTGTTAAGGCAGATCGGGTGATATTATATTTGGATGAAGGCGAGAAAGTTCCCCAACGTTTGCTTGCTATGCGTGATCGTGGATTAGAGATACTGGTTCGACCAGAAAATATAAGTGTTCATAAAAAATATTATTACGCGATAAAAGAACACCCTGACGACATCGTTATTACTGTAGATGATGATATTTATTATGAAAAAGATCTGATCAGCGGATTATTGGAAAGTTACAAACGTTATCCTTACGCTGTATCAGCCAGAATGGTTCATAGAATGATGAAAGATGAGAACGGAAATCTTTTAAACTACAATATGTGGGACGGAGATTGCAAAAGTGTTGCAAAACCGTCCATGGGACTGTTTGCCCTCGGCGTTGGCGGCGTTCTCTATCCTCCGCGATGTATGCCACAGGAACTTTTTAATAAAGAGGTATTTAAAAATATTTGTATGAGAAATGACGATATATGGCTTAAATTTATGCAGATTCAAAACAATACCCCGGTGGTGTATGTCAGAGGAAAACACAGCCAGATAATGCCGGTAGTTACTGACAATAGTAGCGCTCTTAGCAATACCAATGTTGGCGGAAGTCAAAACGATATGTTTATTAAATCTGTTGAAAAGTATTATCATATTTCACTTGCGGATTATGTTTGATCACAATTATATCAGGAAAAGAGGAAACGTTGCGTTGAATGAAAATTTTATTATTACAGCTGGATTTTGTTGGGATGTGATGTTAGAAAATAGATTTAAAAATTCATTATATTTAGAGCCTTTTGGCTATAAAGTATATTCCCAAAATGATGAAGATGGTATTATTCACGAAATATTTAAACGTATTGGCTATACCGATAAGCGTTTTATTGAATTTGGGGTTCAAGACGGCCTGGAAAGTAATACTCACTGTCTTCTTTATGACGATTGGCGTGGACTTTGGATTGAAGGTGAAGAAAGATATTGTAATTTTATAAATCAAAAATTTCATTCTGTTATTCAATCGGGGCAGTTAAAGATTTTAAATTCATATGTTACTAAGAACAATATTAATCAATTATTTGAAAAAGCAGGTTTTACGGAAGAGATAGACTTATTAAGTATTGATATTGACGGAAATGATTATCATGTATGGAAGGCATTGAAATGTTTAAGCCCCAGAGTTGTCGTAATCGAATATAACGCAAAATTTCCACCATATCTGGAATGGATTATGCCATATAACGAACATTATATTTGGCGCGGAACTGATAGACATGGAGCTTCACTTAAAGCATATGAAAAGCTAGGAGAACAGTTAGGATATGTTCTTGTTGGCACTAATATTTCGGGAGCCAATGCTTTTTTTGTACGAAGGGATTTAGTTGAACATAAATTTGTAGAACCCGCTACTGCTGAAATGTTATATAATCCGGTACGATACAAATATCTCAAATTTGTAAGCGGTCATCCTCCTAAAACTTGTCTTAGATATTCCGGAGAGGGAATGGCAGGGGATTTTGACATTTCGGGTGAAAACTTTATTTTACATAATGGATTTTACAAACCTGAATATGATGCGAATGGAAGATTCAATTTACAATGGATGAGGGGAACTAAGTGTGAAACTTTTGTCCGCAGCTTGGTAGATATGCCTAAAAAAATAAAGATATCTTTTATTAACGAAATTGAAGAACTGGAAATAACTGTTTGTGTAGAAGGCGAGGAAAAACAAAAATTTATCGGCATCAAAAAAGGTGAACAGGATATTTTCTCTGTTATCGAACATGATTATACATCTGGAGATATCTTAAAGGTAGATATTGAAATTAATAAATTATGGAATCATCATCAGGTTGACGGAACGGATGATACAATGCCTTTAGGAATAGCGGTAATAAATATTGAAGTTTTACAATGATAGGAGGCATCTCTAATATGGGAATAGATTTCCATTCACATTATATGCAGATAATTAGGGCAAATTTAAATAAATATCCCGAAAAAAAATTGATTATTTTTCCTTTCGGCGAACAAGGAATGATATTTAAAAATATTTTAAATTCTGCCTATGATCTGCATGAAAACTATATTATTGATAACGTACTGTGTAACTACAATAAAAATATTTTTCCCCTATATTCCTTAGAAAATATGGATGATAAAAGCTTGCTTTTCTTTTTAGTCGCAACAGATAAGGAATTAAATAATAAATTATATAACCAAATAAAAATCAAATTCCCTAATGCTGAGATAATTAATGTACTGGAACCATTAATCATACCAGTGAACGATAAGGAAGGATGGTTTAAAGAGTTCAAAGAATTGTTGGGGATCAAACGCCTTATTTCTAATAAGCAGTATGTCCGAATCGGGCGGATGAATGATGGTGGATATGTCATGCTGGATGATATTGAAACAAATATGAAAGCCTATAGCTTTGGAATATGCGATGATGTTTCGTGGGACAGAGAAATGGCGGAAAGGTATGGAATAGACATATATATGTATGATCATACGATTACAGGTCTTCCCGAATATCACAAAAAATTCCACTATTTCAAAGAGGGAATTTCTGGGAAAGATGATTCCATGAATCATCTTTTTTCCATAGAAACTATTTTAAAAAATAATGCGCATACAGAAGAAACTAATTTAATATTGAAAATGGATGTAGAAGGAGCCGAATATGATTTTATAGAAAGTGCATCCCCATCCATAATTAGCAATTTTAAACAAATGATCTTTGAATTTCATAATATAACAAAATTGGAGAATAAAGAAAGAATTAAAAAGTCTTTACAAAAATTGAATGAAACACATCAAGCGGTCTGGATTCATGGAAATAATTGTAATTACGCGGAACGTGATAATGGCATTATTGTACCAAATACAATAGAGGTACTTTATCTGAATAAAAATTATTATTCCTTTGAGGAGACAAACGTTTACTTCCCTTGGGATATAGACCAGCCTAACAAGTATAAATTAAATGATTTTATATTAGGAAATTGGTAAAATCTAATTGTGGAAGGGAGAATTGGATGAAAACAGCACTTATAACAGGAATCACCGGCCAGGATGGGTCCTATCTTGCGGAACTTTTACTTGAAAAAGGATATGAAGTACATGGGATCATCCGCCGGTCTTCTGTCTCTACAACAGCGCGTATTGATCATGTCCTGGACAGATTGAGGATCCACGAAGGGGACCTCTCCGACTTTTCAAGTCTTGCGCGCGTTTTAAATGAGATAAAGCCTGACGAGATCTATAATCTCGCGGCGCAGTCCCATGTTCAGGTATCTTTTAACGCCCCTGAATATACGGGGGATATTGACGCGTTAGGGGTGCTAAGGCTTCTGGAAGCAGTCCGCATGACCGATCCGGACAAGAGATGCCGCGTCTATCAGGCATCCACATCCGAACTTTACGGAAAGGTCGAAGAATGTCCCCAAAACGAGGACACTCCCTTTCACCCTTACAGCCCGTACGCAGTGGCAAAGCTGTACGGCTATTGGATGATCCGGCACTATCGCGAAGCCTATAAGATGTTTACATGCAATGGCATTCTATTTAATCACGAATCCGAAAGACGCGGTGAAGATTTTGTGACACGCAAGATAACCCTTGCTGCCGGAAGAATCGCCTGCGGCCTCCAGGATCATCTGGAGTTAGGCAATCTTGACGCCCTTCGGGATTGGGGGTATGCAAAAGATTATGTCGAATGCATGTGGCTCATGCTTCAGCAGGACGCTCCCGATGATTATGTTATCGCAACAGGCGTTCAGCATACGGTACGTGAATTTACAACACTTGTATTTGCCAATGACGGCATCGAACTTCAGTGGAAAGGTCAGGGGATCCATGAAAAAGGTTATGATAAAAAAACAGGGCGAATGCTTGTATGCGTAAATCCTAAGTGGTTCAGACCGGCAGATGTGGTTAACCTGCTGGGCGATCCCCGAAAGGCGAAAACAAAGCTTGGATGGAATCCCCAGAAGACCAGTTATGAGCAGCTCTGCGCGATCATGGCAGACCATGATCTTCAATTAGCCAAAAGGGAATTCGATTTTAAAGCGAGGAAACAATGAAGTTATCCGTTTTAATATTTGGTGTTTCTGGTTTTGTAGGAAATTATCTTGCAGAGGAATTTTATTTAAACAATTATAAGGTGTATGGAAGCGACCTTTTTAAAGGAGAGCGTATGCAAGATTATGTCAGCTTCGCGGCATCCGATATCAGAGACCCTAATAAGATCGCGGCCATCATAAAGGACATCTGTCCCACCTATATTGTAAACCTTGCCGCAGTAAGCAGTGTGGCGCAGTCCTGGGATATCCCGCAGAAGACCTTGGAGATCAATGTCATAGGAACTTTAAACATTCTTGAAGGAATCCGACAGCATTCACCTGACACCCGTTTGTTGTTAGTGGGATCAAGCGAAGAATACGCGCCTTTAAACACTCCGATCAATGAGAACGGCTTGATCAATGGAGCGAGTCCCTATGCAATATCAAAAGCAACACAGGAAAAAATAGGTGAGATCTATTATGGACGATATGGCATAAACGTATTTTATGTCAGGGCATTTAATCACACAGGCATAGGGCAAAAAGACAATTTTGTAATACCGTCCTGGTGCAGACAGGTGGCGGCGATTAAAAAGAGAGGCAGTGATTTTAATGTTATAACCGTTGGAAATCTGCATGTGAAAAGAGATTTCAGCGATGTAAGAGACATTGCCAGAGGGTACAGGCTTGTTCTGGAAAGGGGAACGCCAAACCAAGTATATAATATTGGAAGCGGAAAGGTTTATGAACTGAAAGAGCTGTTAAACTATATCATTTCCCTCTCTGATATGCCGATTGAGGTACGCATTGACAATCATTTGATCCGCCCAAATGAACCGGCATCTATATGGTGCGATAATCACCTTATAAAAAAAGAGCTTGGTTGGTGTGAGAAGCATTCTATATTTGATGCCATGCATGATATGTATGAGCATTATCTTAATGAATTGTAGCCAGGGAGAAAACACAATGAATATCATCTTGTTATCCGGAGGAAGCGGCAAGCGTTTATGGCCTCTTTCCAACGATGTGCGCAGTAAGCAGTTCCTTCGCCTTTTTAAAAATGAGGACGGCGTATATGAATCCATGATCCAGCGCGTGTATCGGCAGATCATGTCTGTAGATAAAGACGCGAAGATCACCATCGCTACAAGCAGATCTCAGGTTAGCGCCGTTAAAAATCAATTACATGATAAACTGTCGATCTGTGTAGAACCATGCAGAAAAGATACCTTTCCCGCCATCGCGCTTGCAGCGTCTTATCTTAAAGATAACTTGAACGCGCTGGAGGACGAATGCATTATCGTCTGCCCTGTTGATCCTTATGTTGAAGATAACTATTATGAGGCCATTGGTCAATTGGAGAGCCTTGTGGCGCAGAAAACAGCGAATCTTACCTTGATGGGCATTGAGCCGACTTATCCTAACGAAAAATACGGTTATATCCTTCCCGAAGATCTGGGACACGTAAGCCGTGTAAAAAAATTCAAAGAAAAACCATCGTCCCAGCTGGCCGAAAGTTATATCCGGCAGGGGGCCTTATGGAATTCCGGCGTCTTTGCGTTTCGCCTGGGCTATCTGTTGGAAAAAGCCCATAATATGATAGAGTTTTCGGATTATTGGGATCTGTATAAACGATATGAAACATTAGAAAGCATCAGTTTTGATTATGCGGTTGTGGAGAATGAGAAAAGCATTCAGGTCATGCGGTACGCGGGAGCATGGAAAGATGTGGGCAACTGGAGCATGGTTGCCCAAACCATGAAAGAGATGACAAAGGGAAAGGTGATACTGAACGAAGAATGCATCAATACGCAGGTAATCAATGAGCTGAATCTTCCCATCTTATGCATGGGCTGTAAAGATATGTTCATCGCGGCCAGCAGTGACGGCATCCTGATCTCAGATAAAACATCCAGCGACAATGTGAAACCCTTTGTTGAGAAGATGGATTCGGATATAAGTTTTGCGGAAAAATCATGGGGAACCTACTCGGTGCTTGATATGCGTCCCGGCTCCATGACAGTTAAAATAGAGATGCAAAAAGGAAAACGGATGAAATATCATAGCCACCAATGCAGAAATGAGATTTGGACCATTCTTTCCGGGAAAGGCAGGGTTATCGTTGATGATGCGGAGCAGACGGTTCATCCGGGAGATGTGGTAACCATCCTTTCCGGATGCAGACATGCCATAATCGCAGATGAAGAATTAAGTCTGATCGAGATACAAGTTGGGTCTGATATTCGAAAAAGTGATAAAAAGATATACGGACAGAAGGAAATGGGCCATGGATTATCGGAAAGAATACCTGCGCTGGTGTGAGAAAGCCTCTGCAGATGCAGATATGGCAGAAGAATTAAACAATCTTAAAGAAGAAGAAATCCAGGATGCCTTTTTCAGCCATTTGACCTTTGGAACAGGCGGTCTGCGGGGGATCATCGGCGCGGGAACCAATCGAATGAATCGATATACCGTTGCCATGGCCTCCCAAGGACTTGCCAACTATGTAATAAAAAATTTTCCGGACAATAAAAGATCCATCGCAATCAGCTATGACAGCAGGATAAAAAGCAGCACATTTAGTAAGACAGCGGCATGCGTGTTTGCAGCTAACGGCATAAAGGCGTTCCTCTTTCCCCAGTTAATGCCAACACCGTGCCTTTCCTTTGCCGTAAGATATTTAGGATGTTTGGCCGGCGTAATGATCACCGCATCCCATAATCCAAGCGCCTATAATGGGTATAAAGCATATGACGCGGATGGATGCCAAATCACCTCCAAAGCAGCCGCTGATATCTCCGCGGAGATCACAGAGCTGGATATTTTTGCGGACATAAAAACGATCGAGTTCGCAAAAGCGCTGGAAAAAGGCGCAATCCAATATATCAGCAATGCGGTTTGTGAAACCTTTTTCCAGGAAGTAAAAAAGCAGAGTGTTTTGTTTGGAGAAAAAATCAATAAAGATCAGACCATTATATACAGCCCGCTAAACGGCGCAGGCTTAATGCCTGTTACCAGAACTTTAAGAGAAATGGGCTACCGCCGTCTTATTATGGTAAAAGAGCAGGAACATCCAGACGGTAACTTTCCGACTTGCCCCTATCCCAATCCAGAGATTAGGGACGCCATGGTTCTTGGCATAGAATATGCCAGAAAATTTAACGGCGATTTATTGATTGCCACGGATCCTGACTGCGATCGTGTGGGGATCGGTGTCAGAGATCATTCCGGGGAGTATACACTGCTCTCCGGCAATGAAACCGGCATTCTGCTTTTCGATTACATTTGCCGTCAGAGGGTAACACATAACCGGATGCCCTCTGATCCGATTATGATAAAGTCCATTGTAACTACAGAGTTAGCCGAAAAAATCGCGGACAACTATGGGGTAAAAACCATAAATGTGCTAACAGGATTTAAATATATAGGAGAACAGATCCGTCTGTTGGAAGAAAAAAATGAAGGGGAACGATATATCTTTGGCTTTGAAGAATCCTGCGGATATTTAAGCGGTTCGTATGTGAGAGATAAAGATGGGGTCGGCGCCGCGCTTCTGATCTGTGAGATGTTCAGTTATTACGCTGCCCAGGAAAAAAATCTCCTTGATAAACGGAATGAATTGTATGAGCAATATGGTTATTATCTGGATACGCTCCATTCGTACACCTTCGAAGGTTTTTCCGGTTTCCTAAAGATGCAGAGCGTCATGAACTTTTTTCGAGGCAATATCCCATCTGTCGGGGGAATACGGGTAAAAAGATGTCTGGACTACTCCGTTGGTCTGTGGGGATTGCCCAGCGCGAATGTTCTTAAATTCCAGTTAGAAAACAATTGTTCCGTAGTTCTAAGGCCCAGCGGAACCGAACCCAAGATAAAGATCTATATCGGCGTATCCGGCATGGATCGTGAAAAGGCCAGAGCATTGGAAGGTAATATAACCAAAGATATTGAGAGGATAATGCAGTCCAACAGTATGCCAAATAAACTTATTTGAAGAAGTAAAAGGTCTTCTATGATAAAATAAAAAATCATAGGAGACTTTTTATTATGGCAAACAGAAAGAAAGAGGTAAAACAAATGAGCAAAGTTTATGGTTATGTACGCGTAAGTTCAACGGATCAAAACGAAGGCCGCCAAATGATCGCCATGACAAACAGATATGTGCCCAAGGTAAATATCTATGTTGACAAGCAATCCGGCAAAGACTTCAACCGCCCCATGTATCGGAAACTTGTCAGACGGCTGAAACCAAACGATCTGCTCTACATCAAAAGCATTGACCGGCTGGGAAGAAATTATGAGGAGATCATCACGCAATGGCGGATCCTGACAAAAGAAAAAAAGGTGGATATCGTGGTCATCGATATGCCGCTTTTAGATACCCGGACAGGGAAAGATCTGATGGGTACGTTCATTGCCGACCTTGTTCTCCAATTACTTTCTTTTATCTCCGAAAATGAACGCAAGACCATCAAACAGCGTCAGCGGGAAGGGATCGAGGCTGCCAAACAGAGAGGCGTAAGGTTCGGAAGACCGGAAAAGCCTCTGCCGGAAAATTTTGAACAGCTTTATATCCGATGGCTGGCCAAAGAAATTTCCGCAACAGAGATCGCTCAGCAATGCAACTTTACCACGGCAACGTTCTACAATAAGATAAAAAAGATGACTTCTGCGCCTTCTTAACAGATAGAAAAACTTTCCCGCTAAGCATCAACAGGAAAGTTTTCTCTTTACAGTAATTCTCCGGCCTTCATCAGATCATTTAAAAGATTAATATCAACGATCGCCTCTTTCGATGACATGATCACCGACAGCTTCATCCCCTTGTCCACCGCATGTCCCATAAAATCAGAGATATGCAGGTTTTCACAATCCTCTTCCTCCAGCAGCTGCTGCACTGCCAGATGATTGTTCACCATCATCAGTCCGCTGAAATATACCACGTCCCCATCCTTATCCGCCTCTCGTTCTCTGCGGACATCAATCACGGTCAGTTCGTCGTCATCGCCAAACACATCCGGCCTCTTGTTAAGCCTAAGATAATAACCGCCTTTGATGTAATCTTCCTTCACGCATACCAGGATCATATCCGACGACGGGTGTTCGGACGCGTAATCCAAAATGCTTCTCAACAAATACCGCTTAAAGAACACATCTCCGTACAAAACCAGATAAGGCTCCTTTACATCCGGTACCGCCAGAGAAAGGGAGTAAGCCGCGTTGGTATCCTTCCACTTGGGGTTATCGATGAGTTTTACATCCTTTGCCTGTATCTCATCCCTCTTATAGCCTCTGACAACCGTAATATTGGACAATCTTACGGACCTTAAAGCATCCAGCTGATGCTCCAATATGCTTTTTCCGTTGATCTTCAGAAGCGACTTGGGCTTCTCGAAATCCAAAGGTCCCGGGCCTCCCGCCGCAAGGATCACCGCGCTTAAATTCGAATACTCCGGCAGATACTTCTTCTCCATCTCAAGGTACTCTTCATTCTTCTGAAGCCGGAAGATCTCTGTCACAGGCGCGATCTCCCCTTCCACATTGGCGATGGAGCAGTCGTTGTATATCTTTTTGCTGATCTCCTGCATCACGGTCACACAGGCCCTTACATTATGATTGGCCCATATAATGCCCCGCACCCTTTTATCCCTGGTCAGATGGCTTACCGGCACCGTATAGTACTTGGTCGGCACAAGAAAAATCGGAACATTCCTGTCAAAGGCTGCCAGAAAATCGTCGATATCCTTGGAATTGGGGCGCTTGGAATGAACCAATATGGCATCTGCCCCGGCAGACAGATACATCTTCGCCCTGTTCACGGCGTCCTCAACCCCGGCCCCTACGATCAGAGATTCCAGTCGTGCGATCACCACAAAATCAGGATTCTTCTGGGTGGCCTTCATCGCCCGAATCTTGCCTGCAAATTCCAGAGGGTCAGCCAACGCGTCAAGTTTTGTCTCCAAAAATGAATTGGTCTTGGGAAACTTTTTATCTTCAATGCAGACAGCCGCAATCCCTATCTGCTCCAGCTTCTGAACCAGTCTGCATGCATTGTTAAAATTCCCGTAGCCCGTATCTCCGTCCACCAGTATGGGCAGATCGCAGGCATCATTCATATATTCCAGCACGTCAAGCAGCTGGGTGTAGGAGATCTCATTATTATCGCGCACTCCTAAAGAAGCCGTTATGGACAGGCCGCTGGCCCAGATCGCCGGAAACCCTGTCTCCTCAACAATCTTGGCCGAAAGACCGTCATGAGCCTCCATAAGAAAAAAATGCCTGTCAGCATTCAGCAGCTGCCGAAATTTTTTCGCTTTATCCATCTTACCTCCTAACCCCGAACAACCTGTTTCCTAATTATCCGCGGTTTCTTTCTTCTCAACATGATCTTTGATGTGATTAATCTGAGCTTCTAACTGTTCAGAAGGGATCTCATCCTGGCTGACTTTCAGCAGCATCTTGTATAACTCGGAAAGACAGTCGGTTAATTTCTCATCCTCCTCTTCGATATTACCGAGGAAGTTCAGCATAGCCAACGTAAATTCCTGCATATCCGCGCACAAATTAATCTTCTGCGCGCCTGGCTGCTGCTCTTTCAACTCTTCCTCTGCCTTCCAAAGTACATCCACACACCCTAAAAGCTGTTTTTTCTGAAATTTGTTCATAAAAACCTCCGATTTCTCGCCTTTTATCTTACTTCATTCTGTAAATCCCCTCTTTATAATATCGTCAGATTTCTTACAGTCTTAACCAACATCCGCAAACATTCCCCTTAGGATTTCCCAGGCAGTCCTATTCTTTCAGGCACTCCATAAACCATTGCTTATTCTGCAGCGGCGTCGTGGTTGGCCTTCCTAAGTCCTCCCGGGCCCCTATGGCGCATTTCACTTCAATAAAAGTCAGGCTTTTTCCGGACTTGGCCTTTTGCAGCTCCCGGTCCAGACTCTCATAGTCCTCCACCGTCACCGCCCGGTCATAGCCGCAGGCCCTGGCAATCCCCGGCAGATCCGCCTTAGCCGCCGCCGTGGGCATCCCTCCCACAGTTTCATGGGCCTCATTGTTCATAACGATATGGACCAGATTGTCCGGCCTGCCTGCTCCTATGACAGCCATGGCCCCCATATGCATCAGCGCCGCCCCGTCTCCGTCCAGACACCAGATCTTCTTATCCGGCTTCTGAAAAGCGATGCCGGCGGCAATGGACGATGCGTGTCCCATGGAACCTACAGTGAGAAAATCATAGCCGTGGCCCTGCCCCTTTTCTTCTCTGATCTCAAACAGTTCCCGGCTGGCCTTGCCGGTTGTTGACACGATAGGATCTTCCCCGGAAACCTGCGCCACATGGCGTATGATCTCCTCCCTCTTCATAAGATGGCGGTTCTTATAAACGGCTTTCTTGTCGTAACGCAGCGCCCCCTTGCGGACCACAAAGGCCACGCACTTTCCCTTTTCCAGCAGCTTCCCAAACTCCTCCATCTTGTGACGGGCCATGTCCTCCGTTGTGTCCTTGTCAATGACAAAAGCCGCTATATCCATATCCTCCAAAAGTTTCAGCGTTACCTCCCCCTGATACACGTGCTGGGGCTCATCATGAATGCCCGGCTCTCCTCTCCATCCGATGATAAAAATACACGGGATTCCGTAGACCTTGTCGCTTAACAGAGAGGCCGTAGGATTGATCATATTTCCCTGACCGCTGTTTTGCATATACACCACCGGCGTCTTTCCCGTGGCAAGATGATACCCTGCTGCCATAGCCGCGCAGCTGCCTTCATTGGCCCCGATAACATGGTGTCTGGGGTCTGTCTGGTACTTCTGGAACAAATGATCACAGAGCGCCTTTAGCTGCGAATCCGGAACCCCGGTAAAAAAATCAGCCCCTATGATCTCCGTCAATCTCTCAACATTCACTTTAATCCGCTCCTCCCTCTCATTCCGGCTTTTGACTAAATCTGCTTTTCGATCACTTCCCTGATCAAAAACTTAGCCGCGCTTTCGATCTCCTCAAACGCCACCTGCTTCATCAGTGTGATCCCAAAAGCATCCCTGCACTTTTCGATCAGTTCATCGGTATAGAAAAGACTTCCGCTTTCAATGGCTTCTATCCCGTCCAGATAGATGGACTCCCGGTTTTTCCTTCTCATAGACTCCAGGTCGAAACACGCCTCATCGATGTATGCCTTGATCTCCCTTTCTGTCCCGTCGATAACCACCGGATATCCGCCGATCTCGCCAAAAGCTCCCGGACAGTGCAGACGGACCTTTTTCTCCTCTCTCACTGCCGCCAGTATTCCCTGTATGATCTCAAAATTGCTGGAGGCATTCATCATGTTGCGCTTTGCGTCTGTGGGCATGGGAATCTTACAGGCAGCGAAGATCCTATCCATATCCGGTTTCAGCGTCTTTTCCCCATACCGGATACGGATCATCTGCTCCACGCCTTCTGTCTGCCCTTCCTTGCTGATGACCACATCATGAAAATGACTGACCGCATAGGTAATCTCTATATTCCAGTAATCCCGGATCCCACACTCCCCTGCCGCCGCAAACTTGATCCGGGGGATCAGGTGATTAATATTGCCGCTGCCCAAATCCGGATACGGCTTTCCCGCCGATTTTAACCATGGGATCACCCCGTCGGAATAGGATGTGTTGATCACAACAGCGCTGCTCTTGGCCTGCTGCCATGCCTCCATGATATTCTTCGTGTATTTGATGGCCAGAGGCGCCCAGATCCCGTAAGCCCGCACATTTTTCCAGGAAATGCTGCCGTATTTCAGTCCGGGATACGCGCGGCTGGAATTTACGATAATATCCGGTCTGCACTCCTCCAGGCACCTGGCAATAGAATCCACATCCTCCAAATCCACGTCAGACCTGATCACCACATTGGTCCGGTTCTGGTTCCGAATCAGGGACGCCACCCGAACAATGTTCACATCGGAAACCATCTTCTCTTCATTGCGCCCCGCCACGTATACTTCCAAGCCGCTGTCCCCTGACGAGAGAAGATAGTCCAGAAGATACCCTCCCACGCTGCCCAGCCCTATGATCATGACCTTTGCGTTTCGCCCTTTTATGCTTTCCTTCATGATATTCAGCTTTTCACTTAATCCCAGCATACTCCACCGCCTTATTCTTTAATAATGTTCTATAGAATACTATAGCAGACGGACTACCCTATTTCAAGTTTTTTACATATTCATAGATCTTTTGTCCTGCCGTTGCGTCGGCATTGGCGTAACACGCGCGGTATCTGGCAGACTGGACCGGTCCGTATTCCCTGATCACATCCATATATTCAACAAAATCCGCTAAGGCAAATTCTCCCTTTTGTCCATCGGCCGACGCCTCGCCATAGATAAAATAATGATACCGTTCCCGGTCCCCAATCAGCAGTTCCATCTGCTCTTTTACTTGCTGCCTCGTTTTCCTGACGGCAAATTCTTTACCGGCATCCTCCACGCGCTGCAAAAGAACCGGTTTTCCCACAAGCTGAAAAAGCAGGTTAACCGAACTGCTGTCCCCATAACAGGCGTCCGCCCAGGCAACCGCCCTGTTCAGCTGCGGGCTGTCATCATAGATTCCTCCGCCCCATTCCTGATACTCCCGGATAATATTCTGATATTCCTCATACATCTTAGGCTGAACGGACGCAAACGTCTCTCCTAACAGCGGATGGGGGCGAAACCACAGGATCACATCATTTCTGGTCCGGAAAAACCCAAGCACATGCCGCAGCTTATCCAGATAGCGCTGCTGTTTCTCCTCCATAGAGTGAGCCAGCGCGCAGGATACAGATAGATTATACAGCACCACCCGTTTCTTTTTTGCCCCATCAGGCGTCAGAAGCCTCTGCCATGCTTTGGGGATCTCATAATCTTCCGCTTTATGAGTTATCACTTTATCTGTTTTCGGTGATCCAAGCGCCTCTATCTTCTTCCCCGCCGTTTCCGGCGTAATCCCTTTCCCCTCCCGGATCATGCTGCTGATGTACTGCTCTCTCACCTTTTCCGACTGCACCATAACCTTATCCGCCCAAAGAACGCCCGGAAGACATCCCACAATGGGATCAATGGACTCTTCATGTGTATAATAAGGTATATATACTAATAATTCCGTCTGATCTTTCAGACGGCTGGCATAAAAGTCGGGATGGACCGTAGTAATATAATTATACTCATCATAAGGATTCATAATAAAAATAACATCCGGATGCCGTTCCTGTATACGATACGTCTTCCAGTCCGTCAGCAAAATCCTGTCGGAATAGCAGCCTTCTGCCTCACAATGCATCTGCCCGATTGTCCCCTCCGGGGTTCTGTCAAAATACGGGATCGGAATAAAGTACGCGTCACATCCAGCATCTTCTTTCGCTGCCAGATAAACACTCTCCAGGCAATCGCTCATGCTGGCTTTATAGCAAAGAAAAGCCATCTCCAGTTTATCTGTCTCTGCTTTGCTTTCAACATAGCCTTTCATCTCGTCGATCTGAACCACCAGCTGTTGGGAGGAGATTTCATCCCGGCTTACCTTCAGCAGCATCCTGTATAACTGGACAAAACCATCTGTCAGCAGGGAATCATCCCCGGCCACGCTGTCAAGAAAACTCAGCACAGCTGCAATAAATTCCTGTATATCCGCGCATAAATTGATCTTTTTTTCTCCTGACTGCCCGTTCAGCGCATTGCCTGCCTCCCGGAGTATATTGATATTTTCCAATAGCTGCCTTCTGTGAAATCTCCTCATAGAATCCTCCAAACATTCGCCTTATTCGTTTGCTTCTATCATCCGGTAATCAGAGACCGTATTGCAGTTGATCCACTGTTTAAACGTGACGATCTCATACTGCTCCCTGGAAAGATCCCCGAAATACCGCTGGATCAGTTCCAGGTTGGTCCCTCTCTTCTCCCTCTCCCCTGCCGACTCCGTGATCCGGCGAAGGCGCCCGGGATCCGCGAATTTCCAGATCTGCCCGGAATTAAAAATACCCAAAAACGGTTCCCTGATCTCCAGAGCGCTGTGTTCGGTATCATAAATATAATGGATCCCATAGCCGGAATCAAAGTAAAACGCCACCGCCTTGTTGGCCAATATGGGTTCCTGACTACAGGTTATCACGTTTCTCGGACTGCTGCAGACCTTCCGAAAGCTGTCCCTGTCCACATACAGATCCCCCTCGGCGAACACCGCCTCCGAAAAATCCATATCTTTGATCTTGTCCAATGCCAAATACAGGCTGTAGCCGGACCCATAATCCGCGTAATGATCATTCTTCACGAGCGTGATCTTGTCCTGAAACTCCCCAAAATCCCTTTTCAGGGCATTTTCCAGTTCCTCATACAGAAATCCGCCTACGATCACCAAGCGGTCAAATCCGCTGTCCCGGCAAAGCATGCGGTGCAGCAGAGACTCTTCCGGACGGTTCTCATAATATAAGCATTTAAGGCAGGAATATCCCAGAGACTGGCTGAATCTGGCTGACAGCCCTGCCACCGTTACGATCAGTATCTTCAATCTGCCATCTCCTTAACACACATTGCAATCCCCTGATCCAATGTAATATGGGGCCTCCAATCTGTCCTGGCCTTTATCTTGTCCGTATTCAGCAGCCTTCTTTTGGGGTCAGACTCCCGGTACCCGTTAAAGGTGATCCGCGGATTTTCAATCCCCAGTTTTTCGGCGCACAGCTTCACCAGGTCAAGAATGGAGATCTCCTCGTCGGTAGCCACATTGTACACAGAACCGTCCAGCGCGTCCTCTGCCTGGATCAAAGCGATCACCGCCCCGCAGCTGTCCTCATTGTGCAGAAAGGTCCGGTAATTTACCTTGGAGTTCTCCAGCAGTTCCACGCCGCCATGCTCTTTCAGCTGGATCAAAATGTGTGGGATGATATGTTTGGGATACCGCTCATTTTTGCTGTACACATTGGCAAAGCGGATGGAACAGCCTTTGATCCTGCCCTCCATCACCGCCTCCTTCATAAAAAACTCCGTCAAAAGCTTTCCCGTGGCATAACTGGTTCTCTGGCTGT
This sequence comes from Clostridiaceae bacterium, assembly GCA_910575585.1. Taxonomy (GTDB): domain Bacteria; phylum Bacillota; class Clostridia; order Lachnospirales; family Lachnospiraceae; genus UBA3402. Next base: position 39,490 of record CAJTGF010000001.1, on the reverse strand, counting down.
GCTCGGCGTTGGCCATGGTGATATAGTCCGACTCCGCCACCCCATGCTCTCCCCAGGAATTCATGGAGTACACTTCGGATGTGGAACAGTTGATAAACGTATCGGCCCCCACAGCCTCCGCCTGCTCCAAAAAAGCCTTCATTCCCAGCACATTGGTCTCAAAAGTCCGGTTCACATGATAGAAATGTTCCGTGTGGACCACTGCCGCGCAGTTTATGTAGACCACCCGGTCAAACCGGCCCATTTCCGTCTCCTCACGGACCATGTCCCGAAGCATTTCCATCTGCTCCCGGTTATTGATGTCAAACTCATAAAAGGAAAACCACTGGTTTTCCAAAATGTCCTCCACCGTCGTGATAGAAGACGCAAAAAAATTGTCAAAGCCAATGACTCTGTGTCCGCCGGCCACCAGCTTTCTGGACAATTCGTTTCCTGTCATTCCTGTAACGCCGCTGATCACATATAAATCCATCGTCTAAATCCCCCATCTAAGTCTTTCACGATAAAAATCGTCTGTCCGGCCGCAAAAGGCCGCCTGTTCCTTGTCAATATCGTACGCTGTCTTCTCAAAAACAATCTGTTCATTTTCCATATCCAAAACCGCGAATTGCGCCCGGTTATTTAGATTTCTCGGCTGTCCCACAGAACCGGGATTAATAAATACCACTTTCTTTTTGTTCCGCCTGACTCCATCCGCGCACCCGTAGTACCGCTCAAACAGGTGGGGCAGGTGGGAATGTCCCGAAAACACGTAATCATATGCGATATATTCCTCCAGCGCCTCCTCAGGGCGGATGCTCTTCCAGTACGGATCCTTTAGGCTGCCGTGGATTGCCAGGCATTTCTTTCCGTTAACTGCAAATTCCGCTTTTCCATCTGGCGCCATTTTGCGGTTTAAGTAGTCCCAGGAATCCGGCGTCAGGATACTCCTGGTATATCTGGCGCTGTCTCGTCCCCTGTCAGAAGAAAAACGGCTGTATTCGTCCCGGATCACCGCATCCTCATGGTTCCCACGTATGCTGCATAGGATCTTATAGGGCAAATTCTCAACCATCTTGATCACTTCATTGGAACACATCCCATAATCGATCAGATCCCCCAGCAGGATGCAGGACGTGATGTCATGATCCTTTGCCGCCCGGTCAAGAACTGCCTGAAACGCGGACAGATTGCCGTGGAGATCCGATAAAACCAGAACACTCATAGCAGACATTCCCCTTTCTTTAAAGGTATTTGGCAAAATATTCTCTGTAAGACATATCCGGATCCAGGATAATATTCTGGTGAGTGCTTCCCCCTTTGACCGGCCGATGGTAATCCCCATAGCGCCGGGTCAGGATCTTATCATATTCAGCCGGAACCGGAACCTCCATATATTCAAAGGGAAGATACACCGTATCCCGGAACCACTCCCTTTTCATAGTATTACTCCCTCCAAAGGCCCCCATTATATAGTTTACTTCCTCGGTTTCTCCAAAACGGGCGACATTGGCGTTTTCGAAAATCCGGAACCTTTCTTTAATATCCTTTTTAGAAATATCCAGAAGGATCTGCACGTCTTCTATCCGTCTTTTTCCCTCTATTAACTCCTGTTTCACGCCCAGCAATACCCTGGCCGGATCGGTGACAACATTCCACAGCAGCATCTGCGTCGCAAAAACATCATCATTTTTCGCCTCATCAAGGCTCGGCACACTATCCAGAGGAAATACATCAATAAAGATCCCCTGATTCACATCCTTCAGATCCCGAAATTCAATCCCTGTGGTCCTGCTGTCCCTGATCTTCGAAAACGGCCATACGATCCTGTCCGTATAAGAACTTTGGAAAAAATAGGGCTCCGTAAATTCATAAGGCGCAAGGGCCTGGAATCTCTCATAGTCATCCCGAAGCATAGCCAGATCAATGTCATCATCCCAGGGAACAAAACCATGATGGCGCACCGCCCCCAAGAGAGTACCGTAAAACACCCAGTAGGTAAGATCATGCTTTTTGCACACCTCGTCAAATCTTTGCAGCATCTCCAGTTCCACGGCCCAGATCTTCTTCATCTTTTCATCTACCAGAAAATCGCATCGCGTCTCTTTTTCAAAAAATTTCCGATCTGGTTTTATCATATCCTCATCACCTCTTTCTTTTACTGATTGAACATTTCCCTCACCCGATGCCTGTATGTATGCTTTGCGGCAACCTTATCATGACCGTTTTTGGCGATCGCCGCTCTCTCGTCTTCATGAGCCAGATAGTATCCGATCTTCTGCACAAAATCCTCTTTGCTGTCATAAAAAACAAAATCCTGGTCCGGTACAAACATATCCAGAAAACCGGATTGAAAATTGCTTAAAAGAAATCCCCCGCTGCCCATCACATCAAAACAGCGAAGAGGAACAGCGCTTCTCATGCCCCTGCGGCTGATATTTAGATTGATCCTGCTTTGCCGGAATACCTTAGGCATCTCGTCACAGTAGCTGACAGGTCCGCGGTTGTTCAGGTTCGGCAAAATAAAGTCTCTCTCTTTGCTAAACAGATCCAACCCAAAATTTTTCGCCGCAGTCTCCAATAGCCCCATACGCTCTATGCATGTAATCCAAGGATTGATCACGGACTCCGCCATAAAATACTTATCGGTCCGCAGATCACCGGGAATGGGATACCGTAAATACACCTTGCTCAGCTCATCCAAAACGGCCCCCCCAATTACTTCTGAAACCAGGCTATACCCCGATATTCTCAGCTGCGCTTCCTTGACCGCATCCAAATACCCCTTTGTATAATCAGACAATTGGGACCTTTTTTCGGAGAAAAAATCTGCGTCCTTGTAAAAATTTCCTACAAAAGACACATTATACATCATGGGCAGCCCTTCCGTAAGAATATCCAAACGATCTGTATTCACTGCCATCGGCAGATATTGCACCGTGTTGATGCCTGCGCAGTGAAACTCCATGGCCAGCTCTTTATCGAATGTGTAAACCAGATTGCAGGGATCCATGATCTCCTTAAAATACATCCAGTCAAATGGGGAATCGTAAACCCAGGAAACATATTTTATCTTCCTTTTACTGCAGATATTTGTAATAACCGGATAATAGTTTACGGTAAAAACAATATCCGGATGTTCCTTCTGCATAACCTCTGTCACATTTTTTTCAAAGCCCGAAGGATCTCCATAGAGAATCTCGCGGGGAGAAAACCAAAAACTTACCAGGCTGTGGCCCTCCTGAACAAAAGCATCTTCCAAATCTTTCTGCTCCACCACGCACTTCCACTGTAAAAACAATATTTTCATCCGTTCATAACCCTTTCATTGCCCATCAAATCTAAAAATGCCTCAAAAAGCAACCCGCGTCATTCCGCCGCCTTTTGAGACATTTTTATCTTGCCGCTGCCTGTTTTATTCCTCTGCCTTCTTCCACATCTTGATCTCTCTCTCATCCAGCACCAGATCCACCTGAACCTGAATGTTCTCCTCCGTAACCGGCAGATAACCGGTCACAGACGTGTTGCCCCGTTCCTGTCTCGCCTTGCTCATGAAGAGTTCCCAGGTCTCCCGATCCTCCTCGTCCTCATTCATATAATAACGCAGATCGCCGTCCTCGTCCTTCTTCATGCTGAAGCTCCAGACATTATCAAACAGGGTAGTCCCTTTTCGCAGCTGGAAAAGATTCATCGCGCCGCTGCTTTCTGACGTCTCCAGCCAGACCTCCTCCCCTTCCGGGTCCAGGTAAAGGGTACTCTTCATCCCCGAGTCCAGCCCGTCAAACTCAGCGGCCAGCTGCAGCTTCTCATCCTCCGGGTCCCATACAGCCACTTTTAAAAGACTTTCCGGTCCCTGCTGACCGCACATTACCACAAGGTCCCGGTAACCGTCCCGGTTTAAGTCCGTCACAAGGAAATACTGCTGGGTCTGGGCTACTGCCTTCTTACTGTTCTTGGTCTTGGTCTTGGAAGAACTCTTTAACTCGGCCCTGATGGCTTTCCGGTATTTGTCATACGTCTCCACCCCGGTGCCGTCCGGCCCCACATAGCGGCCGTCGGCGGCAAAGGTGTTAAATGCCATGGCTCCGTCCGGCCCCATGTAATACTTCTTGCCTTCCTCCTTGTTGGTCACCCAACCGGTTTTCATATAACCCTTTGCATCCACATAGTACAGCTTTTCCCCGTCCTCGATCCACTCATCCTTCACCGGATCGCCAGGACTTTCCATGTACATCCAATGCTTCCCGTCATCCGACAGCGCCCAGTCATCGGCCTGCGCCGTCATGACGCCTGCTGCAGCCATCATAAGGCCGCACAAAATGCCTGCCATCTGTTTTCTCACAGTCCGCCTCTCCTTTCCTGAAACCTCCGTCTCTTGTCTTTGTGGTCCGGCGCAAGTTTAAAGCTCTGCCCGGTCAGACACCATGCCCCCTGCTTTCAGGGAGCATATCTGCCTATCCGCCTATCTGCCAATCTGCCAATCTGCCGCCTGACAACATACAGTCCTGTGCTGCTTTCGTCTCCCTACTGCGCTGCTCCAGAATCCCGCATCCTTTCAAACCGCTCCAGAAGTTTGTCGATTACATGGACCAGATTGCCGATCTCCGGCTTGGTCAGCTGCTCGTCAGCGCCCAGCTGCTCTCCTTTGACCCTCATCTGATCGTCGATCAGGGAGGAGAAGATCACTACGGGAAGATGTTTCAGCCTTGGATCATCCTTCACCAGCTTAGTAAGGCGATGTCCGTCCATCTCCGGCATCTCGATATCCGTTACGATCAGGTTCACCTTTTCAAACAGATCGGAGTCGTGGCGAATCGAATCCAGGTAATCCCAGGCTTCCTGGCCGTTATTAAAATTGGAGATGTTGGTAAATCCCGCTGTCTGCAGGGAATCGTCGATCATCTTCTGCAGAAGGATGGAATCTTCCGCAATAACGATGGGGCTGTCGCACAGAGATCTGTCGCCCATCTGCTCCACTTCGGAGATCTGAATGGAAGTCTCCGGCGCGATCTCGGCCACAATAGCCTCGAAATCAAGGATGGTCACCAATTCTCCCGCGCACTGGGCAATACCTGTAGCCACACCCTCTTCTCCGTGGCTCAAGGTCTTATCCGGCTTCTGGATATCCTTCCAGGAAATACGGCTGATGCCCTCAATGCTCTGTACCCGGAAAGCTACGGTCATCTTGTTAAAGTTAGTCACAATAAACAGATCCCTTGCCTCATGCTCCCGGTACTCGTTGGTCAGGTAGTAACCAAGATCAATGACCGTAATCAGGATATCCCTGGGTTTAAAGATGCCTTCCACAGCCGGATGGGCGTGGGGCATAGCCTTTACTTTGGCTGCCATCATGATCTCTTTTACCTTAGCCACATTGATCCCATAAAATTCCCCGTCAATGGTAAACTTCATGATCTCAATCTCGTTCGTCCCTGATTCCAGAAGAATTCCCTCTTTTTCTTTCACCACTTCTATCCTCTCCTCTCTAAAGATGTTTTTCTGGTTTCCCCACCGTGCGTATGATCACGTCGCCGTTGGAAACATTGATCAACATTGTCCTTGCGTAGCTGCCGCCGATATCCTCGGCCACGATGCGCAGCCGTTCATCCATCAGGACCCTCTTCACCATGGTGGCATTCCTGACGCCGATATTGCCGAAGTCCGAATTACCGCTTCCCTTCATCTCGAACATCTTGGCGCCGCCGGCGATCTTCACCACAGTCCTGCTCTTCACCAGGCCGAAAGCCGTAAGCTTGCGCAAGGTCTCCCGGATCCCGCTGTCCGCGTATTTAAATACCTTTGGGTCATTTGGATCCACTCTGGCCGGAAGCATGACATGCAGAAGCCCTCCCAGTTTGATGAGAGGATCGTAAAACGTTATCCCAATACAAGAACCCAGAGCATATGTAATAACGCAGCTGTCACCTCTGGCAAACTTCATGTCGCCAATACCTACCCTTATCTCCTTATCTGCCATTATGAAACACCTAATTTCTCTAAGATTCTGTTAAGAGACTCAATATCGGGAAGCATCAAGAGCCCGTCTGAAAGCTTCTCGCCATCCACGATAAATTCCGCGTTGATATACATCAGCTTATCGGTTACATATCCGTACTCGGCCATGGGGACCGTCAAAACGCCGCCCAGCATATTCACGGTGGAACTGGGAACGGATAAGTCGATCTGCACCCCTACCAGCTGGGTGAACGCGTTGACATAGGAGCATATGATGATATTGCCCACTTCCTCCAGAGCCGAGTAAGCCAGCTCATCCAGTTCCTCGAAAGACTGATACTCCATTCCGATCAGCTTGCCCAAGACCGCGTTGGCCAGATCCATCTTAAATACAAACAGCATCAGACCGTCGATCTCGTTGGACATCCTTACAAGCGTGGCTGTCACCAGCTCTTCGATGTAGCCCAGCCGGTCTACGGTCTCCTCATACCCCAGAATATTGATCTCCGGAATCGAGATCCTGATCTCCCTTTGAAGGAGTTTGGACAGAGCCGTGGCAGCATGGCTGGTGCCGATGCTGCTGATCTCTTTCATAACGTCCAGTTCCTGAAGATTCATATCTTCGTATTTTTTCAGTCTCATAGTCACCTCATATCATCCTATTTATTCTGTGGTCATCCTCTTAAAGAGTTGATCGTAGACTCAATCTCGTCGGATGTCATCACCATCTTAAGTGCATAACTGTAAGCTCTCTGACATTCGATCATCCGAACCATCTCCTTGGCCATATCCGTGCCGGACCGCTCCAGCACGCCGCTTTGGATGTTGGCATTCTTCACCAGAATAGGCTCCATATTCTCCGGAGGAACATACTCGTTGGCTCCCACGCTCATTAATCGGCTGGGATTCGAGAACGTGTAGGCGCTTAAGCGGGGGCTGTCATCCTCCTCGTCCTCGTCAAGCTCTTCCTCCTCTTCCTCCTCCGGCTCGTAATCCTCCTCCAGCATCTCAAGCATATGCTCGATATCCGGCACCTCGGCCCTAAGAGGCTCCCCGTTCTGGTCCAGCACCAGCTTTCCGCCGTCCGTCATCAGATAATACCCGTCCTCCATCTGAGAACGATAAAAATGACCGCCTCTGGTGTATGTGATCTGCTGGGTCACCGGATCCCGAAGCATGAAAAACGCGTTCTCATCCATGATGGCGAAATCTATGGCGCTGTTGGTAGGCGTAAGGGCCTCCACATTGTACCTGGAGTAGGTCCTCTGCATCCTGACGCCGTTGCCTGCCATCAGTTCCGTGACCGCATTCTCGGAGTCGTTGAGATTGTAGTTCAAAAGGTCGGTAAACGCCGCTGTCTTTGGCTTAAAGCCCTCATTGTTGATATTGGCCAGGTTGTTGGAGATAACCCCCATCTTTGCCATACACGTTCCGGCGCCCAAGGCTCCGGTATAAAATGACTGATACATATCCTTTTACTTCCTCCCTTACAGTCTGCCTACATCCGTAACCGCCTTGCTCATGATCTGGTCATACATCCTAAGCACCTGGGCCGCGCTCTGCAGCGCTCTCTGAGATGTCATCATGGAGGTCATCTCCTCCACCATATCCACATTGGACTTCTCCAGGGCCTGCCACTGGATGGAAGGCAGCTCCTGCTCCTGGGGAGCCTGACCTGTGGAGAACAGGCCGTAATCTTCCTTGTGAAGCTGTTCATAATCCGCGAAGTCAACGATCCGCAGAGTACCCAGTATCTCCACCTGCGGCTCGCTGTCCTCATCATCGTAACCGTAGTCATCCCCGTCCTCATCCGACGCTTCCGGCTGGATCCTGACACTGATGACGCCCTGATTGCTGACGGCGAAGTTTTCGTTGGTAATGGCTATGGGGCCGTCCTTTCCCAGGACTCTGCCCACATTATTCAAAGACAGGTATCCTTCATCATCCACCTGGAACGATCCGTTTCTGGTATATCGAACTCCCTGAGGCGTCTCGATGCAGAAAAACCCCGGGGATGACAGGGCAAAATCCAAGGTCCCCTCCGTCATGTCAAAAGATCCCTGCTCATAGCTCACATAGGTCCTGTCCGCAGACCGGATCTTGGAAGTGGTGGCTATAGGTTCCGGATTATCCTTGTAGCGGCGTCCGGTCCGGTAAAGCATCTCCTCCTGAAATGTAGTGCTGACCATCTTATCTTTTTTATAACCGGGAGTCTGGATATTCACCATATTATTACTGATCACATTCAGATTCCTGCTCTGGGTCAGCATGCCCGATGTCAGGTTGTAAAATCCCTGGTACATTTCCATCTCCTCCTTTCTCTCAGTCTGACTCTTATTTATAGCTGCTCATATGCGCTTTCAGCTTTCGGATAGCCGAACTGTGGATCTGGGAGATCCTGGGCTCACTGACCCCCAGAATCTGGGCAATCTGCCCCATGTTAAGCTCTTCCATATAGTACAGAGAGATCACCATCTGTTCCTTCTCCTTCAGCCCTTTGATGGCCTCCGCCAGAACCTGACGGGACTCGATCTTCAAAAAGGCTTTCTCCGGCTGGGAATCCGCGTCTCCGCTGGAAAGCTGCAAAGACTGGTGCTCTCCCTCGTCGTCGGTTATCATATCCAGTGAAAGCACATTCATCATAACACTCATGCGCTGAAGCTTCCGATACTTCCGGATATCCATCCCCAGAGCATCGGCCACCTCCTCGTCCGCAGGCAGACGCCCCAGACTCCGGCCCAGAGAGATCTGCAGATCCTCCATGGCCTTTACCTGCTTCCTGAAATCCCGGGGCATCCAGTCGTTCTTGCGCACCAAATCTATGATCATCCCCCTGATGCGCCGTGAAATAAATGTCTCAAACTTATTATCTCGCTCCGGGTCGTATCTGTCAATACCTTTCATGATGGCGATAACGCCTTCATTAATAATATCCTCCATCTGGAGAGATCCGGTATAGACATTGCGCATCTGGGACGCAATAGCCTTTACTATGTAAAGGTAACGGAGCACAAGGGCCTGCTTAACTTCCAGTTTTCCCTCCAAACGGTACATCTCCAGAAGTTCCTCGTTGGTCTTTTCTTCTAAATGATCGATCTGAACCATTCTGCATCAATCCTTCTCATGACTTTAAGCTCCCACTCGATTGCGGTTTTCCAATGTCAGGCTGCCGATGGACTGGATCTGCACATTATTGGAGATCTCATTAAAGGACAGGACCCTTACATTGGGATAAAACTGATCGATCAGCCGGTAAAAATGAACTCTCATAACCTGAGAGGTCAGGATAACCGGAGTTTGGGAAAGGCTGTTGAACTTTTTCAACTGGCCCGTCAACTGATTGATCACGCTCTGGAGCACGTCGGGGCTTAACGCAAGATAATATCCCCGCTCGCCCTTGGAGAGACATCCAACCATGGTCCTCTCCAGCTCCGAATCCAGAGTGATGACTTTCATGCTGCCGTCTTCGCAGTACATACGGGTAATGGTGCGCTTTAAGGCAGTGCGGATATTTTCGATCAGGCCGTCCACATCCTTGACCGGAATGCCTGTATCCGATACGGTCTCAAGGACCGTCTCAATGATCGTCTCCATATCCTTAATGGGCACTCCCTCTTTCAGGAGGCTTGTAAGGATCTTCTGGAACATGCTATAGGAAATAAAGTTGGGAAACGCCTCTTCTATAAGTTCCGGAGAGATCTTCTTGGTGTTCTCCACCAGATGGATCACTTCCTGTCTGGTGATCAGTTCATGGGCGTGCTGCTTCACCACTTCAGACAAATGGGTCACCAGCACGGACAGGGGATCAATGACCGTATACCCGTAGATCTCCGCCTTCTCCCGGTCCTCCGGCCGTATCCAGCGGCTTGGGATGCCGTAGGCCGGCTCGATGGTCTCGATGCCGTCGATCTCCACCTCCGGATTCTCCGGCTCCAGCGCCAGAAAATAATCGATCAGCAGTTCTCCCCTGGCCACTTCCTCGCCCTTAATCTTGATACAGTACTGATTGGTGTTAAGCCCCGAACTGTCCCTAAGACGGATGGAAGGGATCACAAATCCCATATCCTGGGCATACTGCCTTCGGAATATGATGATCCGGTTAATCAGCCGTCCGCCCACGGATTCATCCACCAGCGGTATCAGGCTGTAGCCAAACTCCATCTCAATGGCTTCCACCGAAAGCAGACTGTAAACATTATTGACATCCTTGTAAAATTCTTCCTCGCTGACCGGCTTGGGCGTCTCCGGCTCCTCCTGCTGTTCGCCCTCCGGGGAAAAGTTCCTTAAGGAAGTGCCTCCCGGACCGCCGACGCCTCCGCCTGCCAGGGCAAGTTTGGGATCCTCCTCCATCCGTCTGTAAAGATAGAAGCCTCCCGCCACAAGCCCTATGGACACCATAGCCAGCTGCACAATCGGCATCCCGGGGATGACCCCTAAAGCCGCCACAACAATGCCGCTTATCATGATCGCCACCGGCTGAGCCATAAACTGTTTGGAAATGTCCTCGTTCAGGCTGCCCTCGGACACGGCTCTCGTAACGATCATGCCCGTAGCCACGGAGATCAAAAGGGCCGGGATCTGACCTACCAGGCCGTCGCCGACAGTGGCGATGGAATACGTATTCAGTACGTCGCCGATGGCCTGCCCCGACTGGAGGATACCGATGATGCTCCCTCCGATCAGGTTGATGGCCGTGGTGATCAACGACATGATCGAATCGCCTTTTACGATCTTCGTGGCGCCGTCCATGGAGCCATAGAAGTCCGCCTCCCTCTGGATCTTCTCACGGCGCACCTTGGCCTCCTGCTCGTCGATCAGTCCGGAATTCAGGTCCGCGTCAATGGCCATCTGCTTACCTGGCATAGCATCCAGCGTAAATCTGGCTGCAACCTCCGATACACGCTCCGCGCCCTTGGTAATGACCAAAAACTGCATCAGCACGATGATCATGTAGATAACGATACCCACTACCACGTTGCCCTGAAGTATGAAGTCGCCGAAAGCCTTGATGATCATTCCGGAGGAACCTCCGCTGGTCAGAATGTTTCTTGTGGTGGAAACATTGATGCCCAGACGGAACAGCGTAGTCACCAGCAAAAGGGACGGGAAGATGGAAAACTCCAAAGCGTCCTTGATGGTCATGGTAATGATCAGGATCATCAGCGACAAAGACATGTTGATGATGATCGCCACGTCCACCATAGCTGCCGGAAGCGGTATGATCAGTAACAGTATAATTGTCAGTACAAACAGTACTATGGAATAGCTCAGCAACCTTTTCATGTAAAAAACTCCATTCCTCTTATCACTTGCCGTCAGCCGTCGCGCCGACGGCTATCCGCCGTGACGGCATCCGTCTTTTCCAAAACCTCCACGCCCTCTTTGGCCTTCTCTACTGGAAGATATCCTCCCGATGGTTCATCTTGTAGATATATACCAGAAGTTCCGCCACTGCGCCGTAAAACTCCGACGGGATCTCCCGGTCCACCTCACAGGACGCGTACAACGCTCTTGCAAGAGGTTTGTTCTCCGTGACGAACACTCCGTTTTCCTCGCCGATCTCCACGATCCGCAGGGCAATGTGGTCCTGGCCTTTGGCCACCACCATAGGCGCCCCCATTTTATCCGGGTCATATTTTAACGCCACCGCGAAATGGGTAGGGTTCCTTACGATGACGTCCGCCTCGGGAACCTGCTGCATCATGCGGGCCATGGCCATCTGCCGTTGGATCTTTCGGATCCTTCCCTTGATCTCCGGGTTTCCCTCGGTATTCTTAAACTCCTCTTTGACTTCCTGCTTGGTCATCTTAAGGTTGTTCATATGATCCCATTTCTGGTAAAGATAATCAAAAAACGCAACAACGGCAAAGGCAATGCATACCTTTACCACCAGATCCATCACCAGTTCCAGCATATGCCCTGCCGACACATAAATATTCATGTCAATGGTACGGGCGATCTGAACCAGATCTTCCTTTAATAGATTATACAACAAAGCCAGCAACAGTGCAATCTTTATCAGATTCTTGGCCAAATCTACCAGCTTTTTGATGCCGAACATCTTTTTTATGCCGTTAATTGGATTCATCTTGCTGAATTTAGGCTTCAATAGCTGAAAGCTGACGTTAAACCGGGTCTGAACACCGTGTCCCAGGATCCCCAACAGCATGGAAACCAACAGAACCGGCATGGTACACTTAAGCATGGCTATGGCCATATAGGTATAGATACCTGGCGAAGCAGACAGGGCATTGTCTGTGACAGCCCTGGAAAAGAAATGGATGCTTATGTCCCTGGCTGTTGTGTAGATCATGGGCAGCATCAGCTTCACCATGTAAAAAACACCCAGCAGCATCACCACTGTGACCGCATCCTTACTCTGAAAGACATTACCTTCCTTCCGGGCATCTTTTAGCCGTTTCCCGGTTGGTTGTTCGGTCTTTTCCTGTCCATTCGACTCCGCCAAGTTCACCACTCCCTTCGTGCGCGAAAATGCCCCGGGTCCCAACGCTGTCCCGGCTGCCGTTAAAAGCCTGCCGGCTCTTGGGATGCCTCTAACCCATAAGAGCGATCAGTCTCTGCATATATAGAAACATATCATCCAGGATCATGTACAGTTTGTCTGACATAGGACTGAACATATACACCAACATCATCAGTCCCACCAGGATCTTCAGCTGAAAATTAACAGCGAAAACATTGATCTGAGGAATCATCCTCATTAAGATCCCCACAGCTGTCTCTGTCACCATCTCCATGGCAATGATGGGAAAGGCGAACTGCAGCCCTGTGACGATATTGATCTTAAAGATCTCCAGCATCAGCTGGGACACCTCCGGCCCAAGCTGCACTTGTCCGAAGGGAATCAAACGGACTGACCCGATGATCAGTCCCAAAAAACGCACATGACCGTCTCCCGCCAAAAACAAAAGGAACAAAAAAGCATAAAACAAACCGGAGGAAACCGTCATCTGTGTGTTGGTAGTCGGATCATAGGACTGCGCCATAGACAACCCCATGGTGTGGTCCATGATTGATGAGGCGAACCGGATGATCATGAAAAACAGTTCCATGGAAAATCCAAGGATAAACCCCACCATCAGCTCTTGCATCAGCATGACTCCATACTCCAGCATCGTAGACGGCGTGCGGGACAATTCCCCCTCCACCCCCATATACATCATAAGGGTCAGGGTAAAGATCAAAGCGCCCTTGTAGGATCTGGGAAGATTTGTTCTTCCCAACACCGGATTGAACATCACGGCCCCGGTCATCCGCATGAAGATCAACGCAAACAGGATAAACATAAGGCTAACTCCCCACGATGATGACCAGCATCTGCCGGAAAAAATCCTGCAGAGTACTTAAAAGCGTGCTTCCAAGAAGTCCCATGACCACTAAGATCGCCAGGAACTTAGGCACAAAGGTCAGCGTCTGCTCATTGATCTGAGTAGCCGCCTGAAAAATGGCGATCACCACGCCTACCACCATGCTGATCAGCAGAAACGGCATGGTTAGTTTCACCGCTGTCTGAAAAGTCTGATACATGATATCAAGAATCTGCAGCTCTGTCACAGGTCATTCTCCCTCTCCGCGTTAGTGGAAACTCTGTACAATACTGGAAAACAAAAGTTCCCATCCGTCAACAGTCACAAATAAAAGAAGTTTAAACGGCATGGAGATCATAGCCGGAGGCAGCATGACCATACCCATGGACATCAGGGTAGTGGACACGATAACATCCACCAAAAGGAACGGAAGATAGATCAAAAATCCTGCCGTAAATCCTCTCTTCAGCTCGCTGGTCATAAAGGACGGCACAATAACCGTCAAAGGATAATCAATGGCCTGATCCTGTTCAGGCGTATTGGACATCCTCACAAAATTGTCCAGGGTACTTTTATAGGTGTTGCGGACCATAAATTCCTTTAACGGCTCCATAGCCCGTTCCACCGCCTCCTCCTGGGTGATCTCATCATTGATGTAAGGCTGGTAAGCCTCCTCGTTGATCCTCTGCAGCACCGGATTCATGATATACAAGGTAAGGAACAGTGTAATGCCTACGATGACCATATTAGGCGGCGCCTGCTGCACTCCCATGGCATTCCTTGTGAAGGAAAGGATGATAATAGTCCTGGTAAACGAGGTCATCATCACCACAATGGAAGGGATCAGCGCTGCAAAAGTAGTCAGCATCAAGATGTCAAGGGTAGGAACGCTTCCGCCATTTAACTGCGTCAGAAGGTCGCTCATTTGTCTTCCTCCTTCTTGTCCTGACGGGACGCCAGATATTTGTCCAAAACATCACGGAAAGGAAGCTGGGTCAAAGGCTCCGGCTTTGTTGGTTCTGCCGCCTGAAACTCACCTTCCACTTCCGCCAGCATCTGCACGCCGGACTGGCTGACTCCTATCAGATAATTGGTCTTGCCCGCCTTCAGGAGAAGGAGCCTCTGGTTCTGGCCAATCTGGATCTGTTCAATGATCTGTAGATTCGCGCTCCCGCTCCCTCTCACCCACTGTCTTGCCAGCAGGCGGCTGCACCAATATGCAAGCAGCAGTACGATCGCTACGGTCAATACTGCACGGAACAATGTCAAATTTCCCATATTACAGGCTTTCCGGGTTGATTTCCCTTGAAACAATCTCTGTAATACGGATACCGAAATTATCCTCTACGACTACGATATCGCCTTTTGCGATGCACTGGCCATTGACAAACAGATCTACCTGCTCGCCGGCCATCTTGTCAAGAACCACCAGAGTACCCTGGGTAAATTCCAGAATATCTCTCACCAGCCTCTTAGTCCTGCCGATCTCCACGGAGATCTCAAGAGGCACCTTCATCAGCATCTCCTGATTCGTCTTGTCTTCCTCACCGTCCCCCGACTCATCCTTAACCGGCGGCGATGCCAACGGTTTTATGATGGAACCTCCCGTCGGCTGTTTCTGAGAAGATGCTGGCTCTGAAGTCTTGGCATTGGCTGAAACCGATTTCATCATCTCCATCATCTGGAGCTGAGTCTGCTGCATCTGGGTGAAAAGCTGCATCACCATGGGGTCCATTCCCGCAGACGGAGGGTATGGAGCGTAATATGGCTGCTGTCCCACCGGCATCTGCTGCTGCGGCATAGGCTGTGGGGCCGGAGCCGGAGCTGGCACAGGAGCCGGCGTCGGCGCTGGCTGAACCGGAGCTGCCCCGCCTGCCAGCATGGCGTTGATCTCGTCCTGGGACATGGCGCCGCCGGAAGGAGCCGGAGCCGCGGAAGCCGCAGGACCCGATGTTCCTGCCAGCATAGCATTGATCTCATCCTGGGACATGGCGCCGCCGGAAGAAGAAGCCGGAGCAGGTGTATCCGATGCGCCTGCCAGCATGGCGTTGATGGCATCCTGGGACATGGTGCCGCCGGAAGAAGAAGCCTCCGGGGCAGGAGCTGACGGAATCCCGGGAAGCCCTGCCAGCATCTCATTGATCTCATCCTGGGAGATGGAACCGCTGTCGGAAGCCGGAGCCGGTTCAGGAGCCGGGGCAGAAGCTGCCCCCGCAGCCGCAAAACTATCCTCAAAAGGCTCCAGAAGGCGTTTAGCCAGAGCGATGGACATGATGTTCATGAACTCACTGTTCATCTTATCCTCGATCTCCAGGCGGAACCGAACTACCACCATACCGTCCTTTTCCGGGAAATATTTAACTTTAAAATCCTCTGGATCCCCGATGTCGAAAGACTTTGGGGTGGATATATTTACAATCGTACCTAAAAACTCTGACAGGGCCGTAGCGGAAGATCCCATCATCTGATTCATGACTTCGCAGATGGCGCTGATATGGATCTCATCCATCTCGAAATCCGTGTTCATCGGATCTTCGCCCAGCAATGTCCCCACGATGACTCCTACGTCCTCGCGGCGGAACATCATAATATTCTTGCCATCCAGGCCCTCTACATAGGCTATCTCAACACCAATAGCCGGTTCCATGCGCCTGAACTCAAATTCGTCTCTTGTCAGGACGGACACCACCGGCGTGGTGATATTCACCAAGGTGCCGAGCATCGTGGAAACCGCTGTTGCTGAGGCGCCGAGACTGATGTTCATTATTTCGCCTATGGCGTCCAGTTCCATTTCATTAAAGCTGCTAGCGCCCATTTTTCAATCTCCTTTATCTTATTTTTTAAGCGGCACGGATATTATTTGCCAATCTCCAGTGCCTTTTGCGCCATCAGCTTCATTGCGTTCAAAGCCGTAACGTTTGCCTCATAAGACCTGGTTGCAGACATACTGTCAACAGTCTCTTTCAGCAAATCCACATTGGGCATGGTCACAAAACCATTCTCATCCGCATCGGGATGGTTTGGGTTATACACCTGTTTCATCTCTCTGTCGTCTTCGACGATATCCGCCACCCGGACGCCTGCCGGGCCGTTCTTAAAGCCTTTCCCCCTCAGGGCGTTTCTCATTGCCTCCCGAAATGAGTCGCCGCCGTAACTCTCAAATACTACGTCTTTCCTGCGGTAAGCTCCGCCGCCTTCTGTCCTGGTAGTGTCAATGTTTGTGATGTTCTCGGCGGCAATGTCCATTCGCATGCGCTGCGCGCTCATACCGGATGCACTGATGTCAAACGAACTCAAAAAAGCCATCTCTCTCCCTCCTGCCCGGTACTAATTTCCTAAAATCGTATTTACAGTCTGAACGATACGGTCCGCGTTAAACGGTTTAACGATGAAATCCCTTGCGCCGGATTTGATGGCGTCCACCACCATTCCCTCCTGACCCATGGCAGTACACATAACGATCTTTGCGTCGGGATGGGCTTCCCTGATCTTCTTAAGCGCCTGGAGTCCGTCCATGTTGGGCATCGTGATATCCATAATCACCATGTCCGGGCTTTCCTCCTCGTATTTCTTCACAGCCTCGGCTCCGTCCTGAGCCTCCACGAAGTTATCATATCCGCTTTTCGTCAAAGCATTCTTTACCATCATCCTCATAAACGCGGCATCATCAACCAACATAATCTTAGCCATTGTTCTTCCCTCTCTTTTCTAAAAACATATTTTTATTTTCTTGATATTTATATTGACGCAGCTTCCTGCCGTCATACCTTAGGTAACTCCCGCCTGGGACAGGTTTTCTTCTGTCACAAGCTCTTCCTCTTCCTCCTCGGGATAGAGGCGCCTGTTGATTCGGATAGCCACATTTTTCTTGTAAACACCCATCTTGCCTGTAAACCAGGGCTGTTTCTCCACGAACAGCTTTACTTCCTTATCCTTGCCCTTGCTCATATCAATGACGTCTCCCACCCGCAGATGGTAGATATCGCTAAGGTCAAGGAATACCGTGCCAAGCTGGCCCGTAAGGGAAAGCTGCGACTGACGGATGTTGTCAAGGATCGTCTCCCTGTTATCCTCAAATGCGTATCCTCTCGCAATGTGCTTGCGGCTGTCGATCACCTGGAAAATATTCTCAAGCAGTGTTCCCGGCAGGCATATCTTGATCCGTTCCACTGCAAGACCCGTCACATCCACGTTAAGATGGACGATCACAACTGTCTCATCAAGGCCAACATCCTGGATCATGCTGGGATTGTCTTCCATCCTCTGGGCCTTGAAGTCTATATTTATATAATTGGCGAAGCCATCTTTTAACGCCTGTATCAGATAGGAAAGAACCCGCTTATACAAGGCGATCTCTACATCCGAATAGCGGTAACCGTCCTTCACCTTTACCACGTCCTCCCCGCCGCCCAGCATCCGCTCTATGAGCGTGATCACCATGCCGGGGGTCACATACATCATCAGGGGGACCATGTTCTTGGTGTTTTCCGGAATAATGGCATCCACCAAAGTAACCATATCATTTTCATTAAGAGAGTTTACATACTCATAGTAACGCCGCTCCTGGACTTCCATCACCGTGATGTCCGTCATGACCCGGAATACGCCGTTGACCTGGGATGTAATGATCCGCGCGTAATTTTCAAATACGCTTGAGAGGATCTTCATCTTGTCTTTCGTAAACTTCCTGGGACTGTAAAAGTCATACTTGCTGTACTTAACCTGTTCGGTCTCTGTCTTCTTCTTCTCCTCCGCAGGGCCGCTGCTGGCTGTGCTGGCTGCCGGTTCTTGGGAAGGATTCTGCATGGACTTTAACAGCGCGTCTATTTGACTTTGGGATAATACGTCTGCCATGTTTAAAAGCCACCTCTTCTCACTTTCTTATTGTGCCGGCACATCTGCTGCTGCGCCCGGATCTGCTGCTTGCAAAGCCGCGTCCGGTGAAATGTCCGATTCGGGAACCATGCTGGCCGCTCCCTCCATGTTCCCCTCATCGATGGGCGCAAAACCGTCCGCCTCAGGATGCTGGGAATCTTTTCCTGTGATCGTTACTTCGCCCTGATCTACTCTGCTGTAATACTCGTCATAGTAGTCATTCATGGACTTGATATCAGCGCCTGCGTCCACAATCAAAAACTCGACCCGTCGGTTCCTTGCCCTTCCTTCCGATGTCTCAAAGGTGTCCACAGGGCGGAACTGACCGTAACTGATGCCCACCAGCTTGCTGGGATCAATGATATTTTTATTGGTAATATATGCCGCAACCTCCGCCGAGCGGGCGGCTGACAAAAGCCGGTCCGTTCTGGGGTTGTTGGGTTTGTTGGGATCTGCCTGGGCCGTATGGCCCATGATCTCGATCTGGGAGATCCTATCCACCTCGGGAGCAATGATCTCACAGAATATATCCAGAAGCTCTGTAGCCTCTGCTGTCAGCACAGAACTGTCGCCGGCAAAAAATGTGTGGTTCTCAAACGCGACGAATGTATATCCCTCCCCCTGGGATACGGATACGTCCTCCACGCCTTTTTCGTTCAGCTTATTTACCAGAGTAAGCCACAGCTCCTCCAGATCCTCCGGCAATTCCTCGTCGCTTTCCAGGTTGCCGGACACATCGAACTCGCCCTCCGAGATCTCCTCGTTGATGGCCACCTGCTCCACATCCCCGGAGTTAGGGAAGATACTCTTTACAAACATCTCCCATTTCTGCTGATTAATGTCGGACATGGAATACAGCATTACGAAAAAGCACAAAAGCAGGGTAACCATGTCCCCATATGTATCCATCCAGCTTCCGCAGTCTTCGCCGCCTCCGCCAGCCTTTTTCCTACCCATCAGCCTTCACCTCCGCCGGCGCCGCCGCTCTTAGCCGCTTTCAGCAGAAGTTTCTTCTGCTGTGACTGTTTCATACAGGACAGAAGCTGTTCTCTCAGCATCTGCGGATTCACGCCTGCCTGAATGGCCATAACGCCTTCCACAATCGTTGAGCAGTAAAGCTCCTCCTCCGCCTGACGCACCCTTAGTTTCTTAGCTATCGGCTGAAAGAATACATTGGCCAGAGCGCTGCCGTAAAATGTAGTGATCAAAGCCACGGACATATCCTGACCTAAGTTGCTGGCTCCGCTGCTGTCTCCCAGGTTCATACCTTTCAGCATGTTGATCAGACCTACCAGAGTACCGATCATACCGAAAGCCGGCGCATAGGCGGAACCCTTTTCATAAAGCCCCGCGCCCTCGTCGTGTCTGGCCGCCATATCGTCCAGTTCTTTTTCCAGCATCTCGCGAACCTTGTCCGGGTCGTTAGCATCTACGATCTTCAAGATACTCTGCTTGAAGAACGGGTCCTTGATCTCCTCCGCCTTTTCCTCCAGGGCCAGAAGACCGCTCTGTCTGGCCAGCATGGCAAGATCCACCAGCTGATCCACCAGCTTTGGAACATTGTATTTTCCGCCTCTGAAACATATGAGAATATGTTTTGGCACTTCTTTCAAGATACGGAATGGGTAGCTGGCAATAAGCGCTGCGATAGCTCCGCCTAAAACGATAGCCAAACTCTGTGGATCCCAGAAATTTCCCAGCTTACTAAAACCAATTCCCCAAACAACCAATCCTACGGCCATGACCCAGCCGATAAGCGTTGATATATCCATTACATTTTCTCCTCCTACATAAAATTACTGACACGCTTATTTTATCCTTGTGTTCCCGAAGCGCCAAAATATCCAAACCATTCTCTCATCTGCTTTAAAACCGAATCTTCGGAATCTTTTACAAGGTAATAATAGCCATTCATCATCTTGATCTTGGTCTCGGGTATTGATTCCATTGATTCAATCTGAAAAATATTCAAATACAATATCTCACCGCTTAGCCGCGTCACCTTTATCATTCTCTGCCCTCCAGCCGGCTCCTCCTGGCTCACTCCGCTGCGGGGGGAGAGGTCGTAGTTTTCCCGCTTCCTCTCCCCGCTGATTCTCTCCCTGCGGGCCTGTCTGGCTCTGTCCATGATCCTTTGATCGTTGCTTCTGCGCCTTTTCATACTCTGTTTCCCGTTTTCGCTTTTTCTGTTACCTGTTAACGCTTCATTGCTGCCAAGCCGGACAATATCTCTTTTGATGCTGGCCTAAAAACCGCCTGCCCATAGAGTTAAACAACCGCGCTGTCAGGACAATTACCGCTTCATAGCAACAAGATCCGAAAGCATCTCGTCGCTGACCGTAATCATCTTTGAATTGGCCTGGAAGCCTCTGTGGGTTGTGATCATGTCGGCAAACTCTTTGGCAAGGTCTACGTTGGATGCCTCAATGAAGCCGCCCATAAGCGTAGATGTTCCCGCGTCGCCAGGCGCTGCCGCAATCCCTGGACCCGTATTATCGTTTTTAGTTGCTTTATAGTAATTACCGCCGGATTTACTCACACCATTAGGGTTCTGGAACGTAGCGATGGCTACCTTTCCCAAGGTACAAACTTTCGTGTCCATCTCCGCAGGGTCAGTTGCAGTGGCAGCCTTTTTCTCATATTTAACTGTTGCTGTGATGATTCCGGCATTATTGATCTGAATCGTAACCGATGTAGAAGCATTGTCCTGATTGTCATCCGTATGGAATGTTGGATTACCGTCCTTATCAAGTTTCGGAACACGTAAGGGTTTCATATTAGCATCATATTTTTCTTCACCATTCGGTCCCACATTAGCCGGGTCTAATCTAAATCCATAAACAAAATTTCCGTTAGCGTCAACAACATAACCATTACTGTCTAACAAAAATTGGCCTACTCTGGTATAATCAAAATCATATTCTTTCAAATCTTTAGGTTCTATGCCATCACCACTATCAGGTCCCAATCTTGATGGAGCTGTAATAAAGAACCCTTCACCATCTATACTGGCATTGAATCCTCCCACATAGGACGGAGTACTGGCTGTCATGTCCATGCCGATGCTTCCCATCAAAGTACCGTAACCATACTGAGCCGCGTTGACGCCACCGGCCTGACCGCCTGCCGTTGACGCTGTGGAAGTCTGATACATAGCCTCCTTAAACGTATAGGTCTGGGCTTTAAATCCAAACGTATTTACGTTCGCGATATTGTGACCCACAACATCCATTTTGTTCTGGTGAGACCGAAGGCCTGCCACCGCTGAATCCATTGCTCTTAACATTTTTCCATTTCCTTTCTTGCGTCCCTTCCCCTGCCTGTCAGGCAGGGGAAACTAACACCCTCATACGAGGTCCTGCTACATCAGGACAGCACTGTCAATATTAGTAAAAACCCGCTCTCTCATATCACTTTGAGCCATGGTGGTAACCACCGTATTGTTGGGCACGTTAACAATAAATACCCCCTGCGCTCCGATGACTGCCACATCTCTTGCGCCCTTCTTTCTGGCGCCTTCCACGGCATGTTCCAGATCGCTCATCAGCTGATTGTCAACCGCGATGCCCCTCTCGTTCATTCGCTTTGCGGCATGTTTGGAAAAATTCAGGCCCACCTTTGACCTTTCCTGGAGAAGCGTCATAAAGCCTGCATCATTCCCCCCCGTTCCAGGCGCTGCGGTGTTCTGGCCGGGGATGCCGGATAGTCTGCGCTCAAAAGAGCCTACCCCATTAACTCCCATATTACTTCCTTCTTTCCCAAATGCCCTTGCCTCAAATATCCTTAGCGTCTGATGGTAAGATCCGGGATCTCATCCGGTCTGCTGAACGCGCCGCTGCTGACCAGCTCTTTTATCATCTGACGCTGCTCTTTCAGGTCTTCCTTATCCAAATCCGCCAGATTAACTCCCGCGGTCATAGCCACTGCCCGGCTTACATTGGAAAGAATGCTCCTGTCATTTCTGTCGTCCGACTCATCCACATCCCCTGCCATAGGCGGCCTGGATGTGTAGCTTTTGGAACGATTAGCCAGCCTGGTGGTAGTTCCAGGCGCATCGGTCCCGTCTCCGGTACCCGGCGTCTTATCCCCATCCGTATCCGTGCCGGAGGACTCTCCCGTCTGATCTTTAAACGGATTGGGAACCCTTCCCATGCCTACCAAATGAGTCAGGGAATACTTCTTTGGATCGTCTTCAAGCTTGATGGTAGGATCGCCGGACGTAAAGTCAACCCACTCCACCTTAGCATATTTTACATCTACTGGCGTCTCTTGTCCATAGGAATTTTCTTTTGTCACCGCCATAGTCACTTCCTGACCCACCAAACTGGCTGCGTAGGTCTGGGTGTTCACCGCTGTGGACGTCTTCATGGCCTCTGTCATGGATGTCATGGACTGCACCATGGCCATCTGGGTCATCTGGGCCATAAGCTCACTGTTGTCCATGGGATTGTTCATATCCTGATTCTGCAGCTGTGTGGCCAGAAGCTGAAAATACCCTGTCATGGATAACGTGTTCTTGTCATTTTGTTCTACCGTGTAGGCACCTGTCTTATAAGGACTATCGGTTCCGCTAACGGCCCCTAAACTTTTTGCCATATATCCTCCTTCTTTCTCTTACACAAGACCTAACCGAAGCTGCTGGGCAAAAGTCTCCGCGTCGCGGCGGTCTTCCTGGCCGGCTGTGTTTTTCTCTTCCTGGCCCTGGCGCTGTCCCCGTCCGCCGTGGTTATGGCCGGGATCTTCCTCCTGGCTTTCCTGCTGCGGCGACTCCGTGTAGATCATAGTCTCCTGGCCTGTCTTTTCCTCCAAAATGCTTGCGATCTCTGCCGCCTTCTGGTTTAAGATCTCCAGGGTCTTGGGATTGGTAGCCATAATCGATACTGCCGCTTTTCCCGCCTCATAGACCAGCTTGATGGTAAGTTTTCCCAGATTCGCCGGTTCAAGCTCCACCGTAAGTTCCCTTCCGGTTCCCTGAAACCGGTTTGCCAGCATCTTTCCCAGATCCTGCGGCAGATTCTCCTGGCTGGTCTTTAATGGGACCTCCTCTGTCTTTGGAGCCTCAAAAGCCTGCCTTGCATCTGCCTTGCTGTCGCCGTAAAGACTGTTTATGCTGTCTGGCTTTTCCTCTGTCTTTGATGCGCTCTGGGGCTGCTGCTGGGTCTCGGCCGCCTTGTGGGACTGGATCTTCGGATCCTCCTTAGGAGCGCTGCTATCTGCGGCGGCTCTCCGGATGTCTTCCTTCGGCCCGGTCTCTTCCTGTCCTGGCTCCCCGTCAGATCTCTGCTGAAGATCCTCCGGCTGCTGGGCAGGCTTTGGGGATCCCTGTTCCGGCTGCTGCGTCTGTATTCCCTTATCCGTAAAGGAAACCTCCGCCGAAGCCTCCTTGCCGTCCTCCGTCTCCATGGCAACGGCCATCTTTGCCTCCACAACTTCCGGCTGCTGAGGCGACTCCACGGTGACGATCCCTGTCATCTGGGCTGCGGCCTGCTGCATAGCTGCCTGCAAAAGGGCGTCCTGCCCCGCCGTGTCCTCCGCCGGAATCTGCTCCTGCGTATCCCCAGTGTCTTCCTGCTTATCCTGGGGAATTTCTTCTGCAGGGTCCTTTGGGCTGTCCTTGACTTCTGTTTGCTTATTGTCGGCTTTATCCGGCTGCGGCTGGTCTTTCTTGACCTGAAGGAGTTTCATAAATTCATCGCTCCCCTTTGCAGCATCCGAAGATGCGCCGGATACGCTCCTTGCCTGGCCTCTCGGCTGGACAACCTTTGGCATCTTAACTGCCTCCATGCTATCTCCCTCCTTTCTTCTGCATAATATCTATGATCATCAGCACATGGCTGCGACCATCCAAGTTATGATCCAATCCTCTGCTTACCCTCTGTGCTGATGGCGTATCCGCAGGGATGTGTTGGAGACAAACTCCTCGATAAATGTCTCGTCGGCTTTGGCCGCCTCTTTCTGATATTCCTTAAATTTTCTGTCCTTTAACTTTTCAAATTTGGAGGTATCCACTTTTGCGGTGATCACTTCCTGCTTTTTAGCCTCTTCCTGCTTTCTAAGAACCTTCAGCCGTTCTTTTTCCTCGTCAATGATCTCCTCCATGCGGCCGATGCACATATCAAATAGCCGGTAGTTCTGTATGGTGGCACCGGCTTCTTTCGTTCTGTCAAATTCACTTTCTATCCCATTCAGTTCCTGGTGCAGGCCCTGGATCTCCTCCTGCTTTCGGTTGACGCTCTGTATGATCACCGCATGTTCTGACTTTAGATTATCCAAAACCTGGGTCTTGTAGTCCAGTACGGTTTCCAATCGATATTGAAACTGTTTCACTTCATACTCCTCCGGTATAAGGATCAGCCTGTGATGGCTCTTATGCGCTCCAATGTCTCATCATAGCTGAAACTCTCCCCAATCCCCTGCTGTAAAAATCCGTTGATCGCCTCAATCCTGGAAACAGCTTCATCCAGCGCCGGATTATTCCCCCTCTTATACGCCCCGATGGAGATCAGATCCGCATTCTTCTGATAGATCCCCAAAAGGTTCCGGAACCTGGAAGCCGCTTTTTGGTGTTCTTTCGGCACGATCTCCACCATAAGACGGGAGATGCTGGCTCCGATGTCAATGGCCGGAAAATGATTTTCGTTGGCCAGCTGGCGGCTCAAAACAATATGGCCGTCCAAAATACCCCGAACGGTATCCGATATAGGCTCGTTGGTGTCGTCGCCTTCCACCAGCACCGTGTAAACCCCTGTGATAGATCCCTTGTCAAAATTGCCGCTGCGCTCCAGCAGTTTTGGAAACTCCGCGTAAATAGACGGCGTATACCCTCTGGCGATAGGCGGTTCTCCGATGGCAAGGCCGATCTCCCTCTGGGCCATGGCATACCTGGTGAGGGAATCCATCATCAGCAGCACATCATACCCCTGATCCTTAAAATACTCGGCAATGGTGGTGGCCACCAAAGGGCACTTCATCCTAAGCATAGCAGGCTGGTCGGAAGTTGCCACCACCAGCACGGAACGTTTCATGCCTTCCTCGCCAAGGTCCTTCTCAATAAACTCCAGCACCTCTCGGCCACGCTCGCCTACCAAAGCGATCACATTGATATCCGTCTTTACGTTTTTCGCGATCATGCCCATAAGGGTACTCTTTCCCACACCGGATCCGGCGAAGATCCCGATCCTCTGTCCTTTTCCTATGGTGTTAAGGCCGTCAATGGCCTTAACGCCGAACTCCAGCCTCTCCCGTATGGGAGGACGGTTTAAGGGATTTATGTAAGGACTCTGTACCGTATAATGTCTCACAGACTGAAATTGAGGTCCTCCGTCAATAGGTTCTCCCATGGCATTGATGATCCTGCCCCGAAGGAAATCTCCTACAGGCACTTTCAGTCTGTGGCGGGTGTTGCGCACAAAGCTCCCTGACGCAATGCCGCTGGTAGCTTCATAGGTCATCAGCTGGATCTTGCCGTCCTTAAACCCTACTACCTCCGCAGGCATCTGACGGTTCTGCTCCTCATTGTATATCATGACGATATCCCCGATGCTGGACCGTCCGCCGGAAGCCTCCATAGACATTCCCACTACATTTTCAATTTTTCCAATGTGGCTGACTGTCTCTGACTTGGCAACCAGCTGAGGTATCTTTTCAAACATAAAAGGCTCCCCGCTTTTCTTTGTACTATATCCTTACATTCTCCAGTATATCCTTGATGTTCTCGATTTGTGTATTGACGCTGACATCAACGATCTCTTCCGGCATTTCTATGATGCAGCTCCCTCTGTCTTCTTTATCCATGACAATAAACTTGATGTTGTCTGACAGATGAGACAGTTCGTCTATAACCCTCGCGTCCGCCTCCATCATCATGTCATAGTCATATTTATCCATGTAAATCTTGACCCATGCCGTTTTTTTCAGCTTCTCCGTAGCGGAGATAATCATCTGTTTGATGACCTCGCCGCTGGAGCGCAGACTGATATGGATCACCTTCTCGCCTATGGCGATGGCGCAGTCTTTCAACTCCTCCAGGTAAGTGTGGAGACAATTTTTTCTGGCCGTATCCACGGCGTCCAAAGCTTTCCTCATGTCATCCTCAAATTCTTGAAGATGCTCCCGGATCTCGCCCCGAAATTCCTCTTCCGCCTTCTGATAGCCTTCGTCATACCCTCTGGCATACCCTTCCTGACGGCCTTCCTCAAAGGCCCTTTCCCTTTCCCGGTCCGCCTGCCTTGCGGCATCCTCCAGGATCTGCTGTGCCTCTCTTCTGGCATCCTCCAGGATCCTGGCCTCTTCCTCCCGCCAGCTTCCCGGACCTTGGCTCCTGTTATCGCCGTTTCCTTCTTCCGAAACCTTCGAAAGCCCCTCCATGTCTTCCTCGTCGGAAGGCATGGAGGAGGCCGTCTCCTTTAAAGCCAGCTGCAGATCATCTTCCCTCATCCCGTCAGGAGTGTATCGGGGAAATACGGGAGCCTGGGGGACCGCATGACTGCTGATAAGCTGTTCCGTGGGGGGAAGGTACGCCTCCACAGATACGCTGCCGGACTTATCCGGCCGTTTGATCACCCGTTTAGAGGATGATATCATCATCCGCTCCTCCCTTCTTGATGATCACTTCACCCTGATCCTCCAGTCTGCGGATGATATTAACGATACGCTGCTGGGCTTCCTCCACGTCTTTTCTCTTGACATTGGTAGTGATCTCCAGATCAGCGCGGACCGATTCTGCCATACGTTTGGACATATTGCGGAAAAACGTGGCTTTCATATCCTCGGAAGATCCCTTAAGGGCAAACACCACATCCTTGCTGTCGCAGTCTCTTACAAAACGCTGTACGGATCTGTCGTCCATATCCAGGATATTCTCGAACACAAACATCTTCTCCCGGATGCTCTGGGACAATTCCGGATTCCTTTTGTCCAGTTCCTCGAAGATCTTCCGCTCGCTTCCGCGGTCGATATGGTTCATCATATCCGCCACATAGTCCACGCCGCCAAGGTTCATATTGTCCTCGCTGGTGATGATGGTAGCAAACTTTCTCTTCATCTCTTCCTCCACGATCGCGATAGCCTCGGGAGATACCCGGTCCATGCGCGCCATGCTCTCCACAGTCAGGATACGCTTTTCATCCGGAAGCTGT
The DNA here is from genome assembly GCA_910575585.1 of Clostridiaceae bacterium. Lineage (GTDB taxonomy): Bacteria > Bacillota > Clostridia > Lachnospirales > Lachnospiraceae > UBA3402. Next base: position 12,216 of record CAJTGF010000001.1, on the reverse strand, counting down.
TCCAATACCTGCGCCGCCTGCTCCGCCTCCATATAAGCCATGATCAGGGCTATGACCTGAGGACGCTCATTCTGCAAGAGAGATAAAAGCGCCTTGGGATCCCCCTTCATAAAGAAATTAAAAGGCTTGGACTGCAGTGTCTTTGATACCTTTTCCAAAAGGTTTCTGGCTGTGGATTCGCCGAACGCCTTTTCCAGTACGTTCCTGGCGTAATCCAAGCCGCCGTCAGTCATCATCTTGTGGGTGAGACACAGCTTATAAAATTCATCCAGCGTGGCTTCCACCTGTGTGTTGCTGGTCTTGCCAAGCTTTGCTACCTCATATGTAAGCTCCTCGATATCTTCCTCGCTCAGATACTTATAGATCTGGGACGCTCTGTCCGCCCCCAAAGACACCACCACCAGAGCCGCCTTGCTTTTGGGGCTGGTCAAGGGAGCATCGCCTTCAGGCTTTCCTGCCGGACTACTTTGAGCCGGAACGTTTGCTTCTGCCGCCATCGCCGTCTACCTCCTCTCCTCTCAGCCAGCTCTGTACCAGTTTGGCCGCGATCTGCGGATTCTGATCCACAAAATCTCCGATATTCTGTTTCAGACGCAGGCTGCGCTGCATCCGAAGGTTCATAATCTCTTCATTCTTCGTAAACTCGTCTTCCTCTTCGCTCATGGCAGGAACCATGCCCGCGCCCTCTTCCGCAAGGGCCAGGTTCTCGCCGCCCTCCAGCCCGTCGGCTGACAGAGCGTCGCCGTCGATAAAGTCACCGCCTTCCATGATGACTTCCCCTCTCCTGCGTTTTCTGCCCCGGATCAGGAGAAGCACAAGCAGCAGCAACAACAGCAGGATACCTGCTCCGATGGCGATCAGAATCGGCAGCGGTATGGTCCGGACAACTTCCAGCACTCCGCCTCCTGTCTGCTTTCCTTCATCCGGCTCCGGCACATCCACCACCACGCCGGCATCCCGGATGATCGTGATCTTATCCGCCGCCGTATCTACCGGGATACCTGCGGAATTGGCCACCAGCCTGATCAGCTGTTCCTGTGTGGGACTGTCCGTCCTTCCCGTGATGACCACCACGCCGATGGTGGTGTCCTCCAGAATACCCGGATCAATCTGGCGCTGTTCCTTGAGCACATTGACCAGCCACTCCCTGGAAGCCGTATAATTGCTGTATGTATCTTCAGCGGCTCCTGTGCCGTCTTCGTTGGTATATCTGGGAACATCCGCGTTGGCGTCGGCTCCCACCAGTCCGCCGGCATTCTGATTAGCCGCGGAACTTCCCTCGCTGGTGATATCCTCCCGCTCCAGGATGCCCGTCTTATCCTGCTCGTTGATCTTCTCCGGAGTCGTATACTGGGTACTCTCCTGGATCAGGCGTTCCATATTCAGAGTGCCTTTTACCGATACGGCCACATTGCCTGTGCCGTAAAGCTTTTCCAGAACCCGTCTCACATTAGCCGCGATGCTGTTCTCCACCAAAGTCGTCAGACTGGCAAGATCCGATGCCGCGCTGGTAGTGCTGGTCCCGTCGCCGCTGCCGGCAACTTCCATCATGGTTTCCGCGTCAAAAACCGCCACATTGGTAAAATTCATCCCTTTAACGGCATGGGACACTAAGTTTTTCACCGCCTGGGCTTTGTCTGCGGTCAGAGTGCTGCCGCCCTTCATGGTTATCATGACCGAAGCCGAGGCGTCCACATCCGAATCGTCCTCCCACGCGTACAAAGCCTCCGTCCCTTCGGTAATGGTGACTTTCGCGTCCTGAACGCCCTCAAACATCCTGATGGTAGCTCCCAGACGGTCCTGCAGTTCATACTTGGTGATCAGCTTCTTGTCTGACTCCGTGGTCATGAGCCCCGTATTGTTCAAATACATATCATAGGCAAAACCGCTCTTGGGGTATCCTTTGCTTAAAAGATCCACCCTGGTCTTTTCAACCATAGCCTCCGGAACTCTAATAGCCCCGCTGTTCGCGTCATAGCGATATTCGATCCCCTCATCCTGCAAAAGGCCTACCACCTGTGTGGCCTCCTCCTGGCTGAGCCCTGTAAACAGTGTAGAGTAGTTCGAGTTACCGCCCAGAAAATACAGGGCCAGAATGGCAACCAAAGCAATCGCAGCCGTTCCCCCTGCGATTACTTTGATGATCTTCTGCGTCTTTTCCGGGACACCTTGCCAGCTTTCTTTTAACTTATCCACTTCTTCATCCAACCTTTTGTCATTTTTTCTTTACCGCAGCCCCTTATCCATACCCCTTACGCGCGCCCTGATCACAGATCAGACATTCATCTTGATCAATTCGTTGTAAGACTCCAACGTTTTATTCCGCAACGTAATGAGCACATCGAGACTAAGGCTGGCTTTTGCCTCCGCGATGGGCAGGGTGTGAGCATCGTCAAGCTGGCCTGTGCTCAAAAGATACTGCTTATATTCCACATCCGCCTGGGTCTCTCTCACCTGATTGACCGTATTCTTAAAAACATCTTTAAACAATGACGCCTCGGCGTTCAGCGAAGGCATGGTCTGGGTTTCGTCCAGACCTCCCCCCATCTTTCCCATGCTCCACAGCTGCATAGGAGTGATAAATGATACTCCTTCCATAACTATCTCCATCCCCTCGTCTTAAAATCTGTTCTCTATCCCCATCCGGCGTCCCCGCCCGGAAATGATCAGAAGTTCCGGGCTGCGCTCTTGAGACGGTTTATATCATTATTAAAGGAGTTTAACATGTACTGGTATTCATACGCGGACCGGACGATCTCCACCTGTTCCTGGTCCATATCCACATTATTGCCGTCCAGTCTGCTGGATTCGTCCCAGGTAGTATTGAGCCATGACTGGGCATCGCCGATGGCCTCATACACGGACCGTCTGGCAGAACGCCTGGTTTTGTTGGCATCGTTTATCCGTTTACCAAGTTCTTCTTCAAACGTTATGTATTGGGACTTAAACCCCGGCGTGTCTACATTGGCCACATTGTTCAAAGATATGGTCTGCCGCTGCCATAAAAAATCCAACACCTTCTCTGTCAGCGCCAGCCCATTACCGTACATCTCGGACATAAAATACTCTCCTCTCTCCTTCTATTTTCCATGAAAGTCCAAATTTTTGCAATAGTAAATAACTGGTATCAACCTTTATTGAGACCGAACTTTAATTATAATAGCACTTTTCTGTTTGAAAATCAACTTCTATCCTCTGGTTTCTTTTCTCATTTTGCAAAAGCAACTGCCGCCGCGCAAGCTGCGGATGCAGTTTTTTACGTTTTGTATGTTAATTATGCACTATAGATTTTTTTATGTCAATGGATTTGAAAAAATTTTTGATCGAAATTTGTCTATTTTTAACGATTTTAGCAAAATCTACCTATAGGGCGATATATTGTGGGGCAATACCTGATGTACATATCTTATTTTTACACCTGAGACCGGACCGCCTCCAATGATCTGCAAAAAGCAGGGAGCTTGCCCCCTGCTTTTCCTTTCTCATCCCGTCCGAAAAAGTTACGCCTCATACCCCTCCGGATTATTCTTCTGCCATCTCCAGGAATCCTGGCACATCTCCTTGATCCCTCTCTTGGCCACCCATCCAAGCTCTGCCTTAGCCTTTGCCGGATCCGCGTAACACTGGGGCACATCCCCGGCTCTCCGATCCTTGAAGACATAGTTGATCTTTAACTGGTTAACCTCCTCAAAGGCATTGATCACATCGAGAACGCTGTACCCTGTCCCGGTGCCCAGGTTGTAGATCCATACGCCGCCCTGGCTCTTCTCCAGCTTCTGCAGCGCCTTTACGTGGCCGTCGGCCAGGTCTACCACATGGATATAATCCCTTACGCAGGTCCCGTCTGGGGTATCGTAGTCATTGCCGAACACGCTCAGGCAGACAAGCTTGCCCACCGCAACCTGGGTGATATAGGGAAGGAGGTTATTGGGAATGCCCTTGGGATTCTCCCCGATCTTTCCGGACTCGTGGGCTCCAATGGGGTTAAAATACCGAAGGAGCATGATCTGCCACTCTGGGTCCGCCGTGTGAAGGTCTGTCAGCACCTGCTCCAACATCCCCTTGGTGCGGCCGTAAGGATTGGTGATCTCGCCCTTGGGACACGCCTCCGTAATGGGTACAAATGCCGGATCGCCGTATACCGTAGCCGAGGAGCTGAACACAATGCTCTTGACTCCGTGCTTTCTCATCTCGTCGCACAGGATCACGGTGCCGGTAATGTTGTTATGGTAATACTCCAAAGGTTTATACACCGACTCTCCCACAGCCTTCAGTCCTGCAAAATGGATCACGGACTCGATCTTCTCATTGTCAAATACCATCTTCACCTTTGGCTGGTCCAGAAGATCCACCTCATAGAAGGTCACCTTCTTTCCTGTGATCTCCTCCACCCGGTTTAAAGATTCCTTGCTGGAATTGCACAGATTGTCCAGAACGACCACGTCGTACCCTGCGTTCAAAAGCTCCACACAGGTGTGGCTCCCAATATAGCCGGCTCCGCCGGTCACCAAAATCGCCATATCTTTTCCCTCCATTCTCGCATCTCATGACCTAAAAATGCTTTCCCCTCTATTATAGAGGGGAAAGCACGGAAATTCAATGTCATTTTGTCCACTTCATTTGTAAATATGGCTGTAAAGGTTATTTGCACAGCTTTTTAAATTCGTCGGCCACAAACTGCACCTGTGTTCCTACAATAACCTGAACCGAGGTCTTGCCCGGACGGATGATTCCCGCAATACCCGCGGACTTGATCTTCTTCTCATCCACGGCCGTGTAATCTTTTACCTCCAGACGAAGCCTTGTAATACAGTTGTCAATGGAAGTTACATTGGCAGCGCCGCCTACGCCCTCCAGAATAATCGCCGCAACCTCGGTGAAGTTGTTGTTGGCCAGAACTACGGACGTTTCGTCGTCGTCGTCCTCACGGCCGGGAGTCTTCAGGTCGAACTTGGTGATGACAAATCTGAACACAACGTAGTAAATAACGCCTACCGCCAGGCCGATGGGGATCAGAAGCCATGGGTTCTGAGCCAGAGGCGTAAAGGAGCTGAGCACCATGTCAACCGCGCCGCCGGAGAAAGAGAATCCCGCGCGGATGGGAAGAGCCACGGTAATGCCTGCCGTGATACCTGCCAGGAGGGCATGAACCACATAAAGGCCGGGAGCCAGGAACATAAACGCAAACTCGATGGGCTCTGTAACGCCTGTAAAGAAGGAACAGAATGCCGCAGATGCCAAAAGGCCGTAAGCGATCTGCTTCTTCTCCGGTTTTGCCGTGTGATACATAGCCAGACATGCTGCCGGAAGTCCGAACATCATGAAGGGGAAGAAACCTGTCATGTACATACCGGTCTGTCCCAGAACGCCGGTATTCCCCCAGAAATTGCCCAGGTCGTTGATACCGGCCACGTCAAACCAGAACACGGAGTTGAGGGCATGGTGAAGACCGAAGGGAATCAGCAGACGGTTGAAGAATGCGTAGATTCCCGCGCCCAGAGCGCCCATACCGATAAATGTCATACCCATAGCTACCAGTAAGCCGTAAACAACAGGCCATACAAAGAACAGAACCAAAGCCGCCGCGATGGAGTAGAGAGCCGTAAAGATGGCTACCGCTCTCCTGCCGCTGAAGAATGCCAGGGCGTCGGGAAGCTTCACGGTCTTGTACTTGTTGTAGCAGGTTGCGCCGATAAGACCGGAGATAATACCTACAAACTGGTTCACGATCTTGCCGAATGCCGGATCAGCCTCTTTGCCTGTGATGCCTGCAACGGTTCCGCTGCTCAAGAGGGTTGTGATCATGTACATGGATACCAGTCCTGCCAGTCCTGCCGCGCCGTCGTTGTCGTCCGACATGCCTACCGCCACACCGACGGCGAACAGCCATGACATGTTGTCAATTAATGCGCCGCCTGCTTTGATCAGAAACAGACCTACGCTGTAGAGAAATCCTGCTGCCGTAAAGCCCTGAACCTCGCCTGCCATGGCGGCCGGCGCCAGTATGTAGCCGATACCCATGAGAATACCGCAGATGGGCAGACACGCTACGGGAAGCATCAACGCTTTGCCAAGTTTTTGGAAATACTTCATCATAATAAAAGCTCCTTTCTTCCGGCCAATGGCCGTTTGACTCGTCTATTTAAACCCGGAATGGATTTAAATCATACTGCCATTTACTGCTTTTTCCACCTTTTCCAAAATTTCCTGCTCCCTCTCCCCCCAGGCCGTCACCGTAATCTCGGCGCCGTACCTGGCATTCAAAGACATAAGCTCCAGAATATTTTCCCCGTCGGCTTCTCTGCCCCCGCACCCGACGGTTATCTTTTGGACTCCGTTATCCTGCGCTGCCATAACGACTTTCGCCGAATTTCTGGCATGGAGCCCTTCCAGATCTTTCAAAACAAATGTTCTGCTCTCCATAACGTTCTATATTATAATTCGATCACTGGGTCCAGGGCCTTCACTTCCATGCCGGTGCGGCATACCATAGCCGGAAAACTGGGCGTATTGCAGATGACAATGGGAGTGGTCACGTCGTAACCTGCTTCCTTCACCTTGTCAAGTTCCACCTCCACCAGCTTATCTCCTGCCTTAACCCGGTCCCCCTGGGCCACGCAAGCCGTAAAATACTGCCCCTTAAGGTTCACCGTGTCCATGCCGATGTGGATGATAAATTCCGCCCCGCAGTCCGCCTTGATGCTGACCGCGTGCTTTGTCTCAAACATCACCGTCACCTCCCCGTCCGCCGGGGCAACAAATGTCCCCGAGTCCGGCACAATGGCCACGCCCTTACCCAGGATCTCCTGGCTGAACGTAGGATCCGCCACCTGGCTCATGGGGATCACAGTCCCCGAAACCGGAGCCAGGATCTCCTTTTTCTTGGCTTCCTGGCCGCCTCCCAACATCTTCTTTAACGCTCCAAACAATCTAACCGCCTCCTTTTATTAACCAGCGTCCCCGAATCTTTGACCTTACAGCCCAAAACGAAAACGCGCCAACGCTCTACATCCGCACCCGCTTGATATGCACCGCCAGATAGGATACCTCCTCATCTGTCACGGAATGTTCGTACTGCTTTGCAATGTGCTCCCGGACTTTCCTGCTGCACTGGTATTCCTCCGGGTACAGCTTTGCGATCATCTGGCAAAACTCCGGGCTGCCCTCGTCCAACAGCTCCTTGCAGTAGATCCGCTCCGCCAAAAAACGCACATGGGTAATCAGCCTCTCATAGCTGATGGAATGTTCCTCCAGCTTCATCTGAAAATACCCTTCAATGATGCCCAAAACCTCCTGGATCAGGTTGGTAATGTCAATGGTATCCCGCATCTTGATGTTATACTCCGCATTGACGATGTGGAGGGCTATGGACGCCGCCTCGTCCGACGGCAATCGGATGCCCAGCTTTTTCTCCACCAAGGCTATGGCGTACTCGCCTACCAGATACTCTTCCTTGTAAAAGCTTTTCACCTCCCGGATCAGGGGGTTGCAGAACATCATCTTCATGTGAAAGCGCTCAATGGAAAAATTGATATGGTCTGTCAATGTCAGGTAAATGCTCTCGTTCAGCTTCCGATTCAGCACATTCCTGGCATAGTCGATGATCTCCGTGGAGATCTGAAGGTGTTCCAAAGGGATCTTCTCTAAAAGGCTTCCGAACCTGCCCGCTGTCCCGGGGCTTTCCAGACGGAAAACTTTTTCAATCTTCTCCTTGGAGACTTCCATGCCCTGCTTCATGTGGTAACCGATCCCGCGGCCCATGACCACCACCTCTGTGCCGTCCTCATCCAGCGCGCTCACTACATTATTGTTGATCACTTTGTCAATTCTCATATTACTGTTATGCACCATCTGCCCCTGTGAGGGGGATTTTGAAAATAAAAAAGCCACTTTTGAAATGACAGACTTCTTTTGCGTGCTTGCATGTCATTCAAAACTGGTTTTGCCTGCTTGTCAGTAACAATCCAACATTTATTCGTTTGTTTACAGGTATAGTTTACCAGATGAGCCAGACAATGTCAATCAGTTATTTATAATTTCTTTATATTCTCTTTATAAAATTTCCAACCGTGAAAAAATTTTCTTTTATTTTTCGGTAATCCGGGCCAAAAAGCAGGATTTTTCTCACTTTAAACTCCAAAACTTTAAAGCAAAAAAGCGTTGACAAATCTTTGGGTTTGTCTTAAAATAAGGAAAGCATTTTGCTAATTTCAGAGCTAATCAAGGAGAGACATTTGCCATGATCATTATTATGAAACCAAGCGCTTCCGAGGAAGCAGTCCAAAAAGTAACCCGTCTTATCGAGTCCAAAGGGCTCCATGCCCATTTATCCCAAGGCGACCAGGTGACCATTGTAGGCGTTGTAGGCGATAAGTCAAAGCTTCACGGCTCCAACATCGAGATCTCCGAGGGCGTGGACAAGGTGGTCAACGTAACGGAGAGCTATAAGCTGGTGAACAAAAAGTTCCATCCTGAAGATTCCGTCATCCCTGTGGGAAATACCTTCATCGGCCCGGGCAATGTGACCGTCATGGCCGGCCCCTGCGCCATCGAGAGCAGGGACCAGCTTATGGAGACCGCCGCAGCCGTCAAAAAGGCCGGGGCATCGTTTCTGCGGGGCGGCGCCTACAAGCCCAGGACCTCCCCCTACTCGTTCCAGGGGCTGGAGGAAGAAGGGCTTACGTATATGAAGGAAGCCAGGGAGGCCACCGGTCTTAACGTCATCTGCGAGGTTACCAGCGCCCACGCCATCGAAGCTGCCGTAAAGTATGTGGACATGCTCCAGATCGGCGCCAGAAACATGCAGAATTTTGAGCTGTTAAAGGAGGCGGGCAAGTCAGGGGTGCCGGTGCTGTTAAAGCGGGGCCTTTCCGCCACCATTGACGAATGGCTTAACGCGGCGGAGTACATCATCTCCGAGGGCAACCCCAACATCGTGCTGTGCGAGCGGGGCATCCGCACCTACGAGACCAGCACCCGCAACACCCTGGATATCAGCGCGGTGCCTGTTATCCGGGCCAAAAGCCATCTGCCCGTTATCGTAGACCCCAGCCACGCCACAGGCGTCAGGGCCTATGTGGAACCGCTGGCCAAGGCCGCTGTGGCCGTGGGCGCCGACGGACTGATGATCGAGGTACACCCATGTCCCTCCTGCGCCCTGTCCGACGGTCCCCAGTCCCTGACTTTTGACCAGTTTGAGACCCTTATGAACGACTTACGGCCCTTTGCCGGACTGGTGGGAAGGAGCATGTAATGGCTGATACCTCCATTGCTTTTATCGGTTTCGGCCTCATAGGCGGCTCCATCGCCAAAGGGCTTAAGCGCGCTGACCCAAACATTACGGTTATGGCCTATATGCGCACCACAGAGAAGCTTAAGCAGGCAAAACAGGAGGGCATCGTTGACGTGATCCTTCCCGGCATCGGTGAGGAACTGTCCTCCTGTGATCTGATCTTTTTGTGTACTCCGGTGGAGTACAACGCGGCTTACCTGGAAAAAGTGAAGCCCTTTCTGAAGCCGGGCGCCCTTGTGACGGATGTAGGCAGCACCAAAAGCGACATCCACAACCATGTGATCCGCCTTGGGATGGAGGAAGTGTTTGTAGGGGGTCATCCCATGGCCGGGTCGGAGAAGACGGGATACGAACATTCTTCCGACCACCTTCTGGAAAATGCCTACTATATCATCACCCCTACGGCCAAAAGCCGCCGGACCAATATCGACCGCCTGGTGGCCGTGGCCTCGACCATCGGTTCCATCCCCATTGTTCTGGACTATGAGCGCCATGACACCATCACCGCGGCTATCAGCCATCTTCCCCATATCGTGGCTTCCAGCCTGGTGAACCTTGTGCGCGACAGCGACATGGAGGACGGCCTTATGAACCGTCTGGCTGCGGGAGGGTTTAAGGACATCACCAGGATCGCCTCCTCCTCTCCCCGGATGTGGGAGCAGATCTGCATGACCAACAGCGCCAATCTGTCCCATATTTTAAGGCGCTACCTGGAGTCTCTTCACGCTGTTTTGGCCCAGCTTGAGGCCAGGGACGCCGACGGCATCTACCGGCTGTTTGAAAGCTCCAGAGAGTACCGCAGCACCTTCTCCGAGAAGACCCGCGGGTCCGTGGAACCGGAGTACAGCTTTACGGTGGATATTGCCGACGAGGTGGGATCTATTTCCACCATATCCGTCATTCTGGCAGCCGGAGGCATCAGCATCCGAAATATCGGGATCAATCATAACCGGGAGCGGGGAGAAGGGGCTCTGCGAATCGATTTTTATGACAGGGAAGCCATGGAAAAAGCCTGGAAACGGCTTGAAAAATACCATTACGATCTTAGTTTTTAGGGGGAGATTTTATGAAATTTACCAGAGCAAAAAGACTTCGCGGCCAGATTTCCATTCCCGGGGACAAATCTATCTCCCACCGCAGCGTGATGTTCGGCTCCATCGCCAGCGGAACCACTCAGATCTGCCATTACCTTCAGGGAGCGGACTGTCTGTCCACCATCTCCTGCTTTCAAAAAATGGGGATCGCCATCGAAAATAAAGGAGATACAGTGCTGGTCCACGGCAAAGGCATGCGGGGGCTTACGTGTCCCGATTCGGCCTTGGACTGCGGCAACAGCGGGACCACTATGCGGCTTATCTCGGGCATCCTGGCAGCCCAGGATTTTTCCGTTACCCTTACGGGAGACGCCTCCATCCAAAGGCGGCCCATGAAACGGGTCATGGAGCCTTTGACCCTTATGGGAGCCGCCATAACGAGCGTCCCTGACAACGGCTGCGCTCCCCTTACGATCCGTGGAGGCGCTCTTTGCGGCATCCATTACACGTCCCCCGTAGCTTCCGCCCAGGTAAAGTCCGCCATCCTTCTGGCCGGCCTGTATGCCGACGGACAGACACGGGTGACGGAGCCCTGGGTGTCCAGAGATCACAGCGAGATCATGCTGAAACATTTCGGGGCCCATGTTTCCAGGGAGGGGACCACTGCCGTCATCTCACCGGCCCGGGAACTGTATGCCAACAAGGTAGTTGTGCCTGGAGATATCTCCTCTGCCGCTTATTTTTTGTGCGCCGGACTGATGGTGCCAAATTCCCAGATCCTGATCCGGGATGTGGGGATCAATCCTACCAGAGCAGGGATTCTTACCGTCATAAAAGCCATGGGCGGCCAGATACAGCTCCTAAATCAACATACGGCTTCCGGAGAGCCTGCCGCGGATATCCTGGTGTCCTCCTCCTCTCTTCACGGGACGGTCATCCAGGGGGCCCTGATCCCCACCTTAATCGATGAATTGCCAGTGATCGCCGCCATGGCCTGCTTTGCCCAGGGCGATACGGTGATCCGCGACGCGGCGGAGCTTAAGGTGAAGGAGTCGGACCGCATCGCGGTCATGGCGCGGAATCTTTCCGCCATGGGGGCCGATGTGGAAGCCACCAATGACGGGATGATCATCCACGGCGGAAAGCCGCTCCACGGGGCGGTCATTGACAGCTGCTTGGACCACCGCATCGCCATGACCTTTGCCGTGGCCGGGCTGTGCGCGGACGGGGAGACGTCGATCCTTGGGGCGGAGTGCGTAAATATTTCCTATCCGGGATTTTATGAAGATCTGGGCAGGCTTATAGAGCGGTGATTGAAACAAAAACAGATAATAAACAGGATCAAAAATTGTTCTGTCCTGATAAAAGTTGTAAATTAGTGGATAAAAAGAAGCCCCGATATCTGTGGGGCTTCTTTTAAATTTACGTTCCTATAAGCTCTTTTGCCGCTTCGAGAAAAGCGGATTCAGACATGCCGGCCTTTATAGCGGCTCTCTGCAAAGTAATGTCTCCATCTCTGTACAAATCATACAGAGTTGTGATATTACCCTCCTCGCGGCCCTCCTGACGGCCCTCCTTGTGGCCTTCCTGACGGCCCTCCTCACGCCCCTCCCTTCGGCCTTCCTCGCGGCCCTCTTCACGGATCATCTGCATGGTCTCCGCTTCGTTATATTCTGTAATGCACAAATCCTTCACCTCCGCCCTGTGCCCGATCAGAAACTCCCGGATCTCAAAATCCTCCGGCATATCCTGGATCGCGCTGTCTACCGCCTGCTCTATCTTCATGGTCTGCCGGTTTTTGCGGATCCGGGCTACCAGCCACGAGTATTCCTCTAACGGCCTGCAGGATGACAAAAGGCTTTCGTTCTTTCCATAGTTGATATTGATCAT